>JADBYK010000078.1 GCA_020403045.1 Cytophagales bacterium | reverse complement strand
TCAACTGATCTGGCTTTTTCGCCTAATTTGACCCTTTTCGCTAAAAGGGAGTGCAAAGGTAATACCTAATTACCCTTTTGCAAACCTTAACCCAAAAGTTTTTAGCCAAATCCAATCAATCACTGAATATCAGGTAGTTAAAAAAATAAGATTTTTTACACGCTAAGCTTTCCATCAAATCCAACCAAATAAACGACCAAAAACTCTTTTAAGGCCTCAGAAAAAATAAATCTAAAACAACCAAAATCCATAGCCATCGATACACCATGACCAGCGAGGCTGCCCATACAAGGGCAATCATAACTATCCATCATGCACGCGTGAGGGATTGAAGTGAAAAGCCCACACCCCGATAGATTGGGCGCTGGAATGTGTGCATCGGGGGAGGACTTGAAACGAAAAGCCCGACCCTGACGTGAAGCAGTCAGGGGCACGCCCTAAAAAGAAAATATTACTTGCTAACTTGGCACTAGCTGTTACTTTTTTCTATGAACCGTTTGTTTTCGATCGGGGCCGGTTGAAATCAACGTTATTGGAACTTCTAATGCTTTCTCCAAGAGTTCAATATATTGGGTCAGTTCTGCCGGCATTTTATTTTGAGTAATTCCCTCGAGTGAGGTATGCCAGCCTTTCACCTCGGTATAGATTGGCTGGACGTTCTCGTTGACTAGTTCGTAAGGGACAGTCTCGGTAATACTACCATCACCTAGTTTGTACTTCGTGCAAATTTTAATGGTCGGGAAAATATTAAGCACATCCGCCTTCATCATCAATAACTGCGTGACTCCATTGATCATAATAGAGTACTTCAATGAGGGAAGATCGATCCAACCACATCTACGTGGTCGACCAGTAGTGGAGCCAAACTCATTCCCCTCTTTGCGCATTTTCTCGCCTTCTTCATCCAATAACTCTGTTGGAAAGGGACCACTGCCAACTCGCGTGCTGTACGCCTTAAAGATGCCATAGACTTCTCCAATATGCTTTGGAGCTACACCCAGACCCGTACACGCACCTGCCGTAACCGTACTTGAACTTGTAACAAACGGATAGCTTCCAAAGTCAATATCCAACAAAGAGCCTTGAGCGCCTTCCGCTAAAATGGTCGAACCTGATTTTAGCTCGTTGTTAATAAAATATTCGCTGTCGATGAGTTTGAATTGCTTCAAAAAACTCACCGCATCCAAGAATTGACTTTCCAGGGCATTCCAATCAAAGGGTATATCGTGGGTTTTTAAAATTTCAAAATGGATATCAGTAAGTTTCTTTAGTTTTTCCTTAAATGAACTAGCCAGTACATCTCCCACACGCAATCCCTGACGACCAATCTTGTCCTGATAAGAGGGGCCGATGCCTTTGAGTGTAGATCCAATTTTGTTTACTCCTTTTGCTTTCTCATACGCTTGGTCGAGTAAACGATGAGTGGGGAGGATTAGGGTTGCCTTTTTTGAAATAAATAAATTAGCCTTTACGTTTAGATTGTATTTCTCCAGTTTTTCTATTTCGGCTTTAAAAATGATGGGATCCAATACCACGCCATTGCCAATGATATTCCGCGTCTTTTCTCTAAAAATACCAGACGGGATTTGATGAAGCACGTGCTTTATTCCATCAAACTCGAGTGTGTGCCCTGCGTTTGGGCCACCCTGAAACCGCGCTACTACATCGTAGCCAGGCGCCAATACATCCACGATTTTTCCTTTTCCCTCATCGCCCCATTGGAGGCCTAACAACACATCTACTTTCATAACTTAATTTAGTCAATGGTGCATTGACGATCGTCCACCCGAAAAATCGTCCTTTTAAAAATTATTTTTTTGAATGAGAAATGACTTCTTGCTCTGACTTCACCACTTGAAAAATGGCGTTGAGTTTAGTAATCACAAGCAACTTCTTAACGCTCTCTGATGGATTCATCAGGTACACTTCGCCCCCTTTGTTGCGGAACTTTGTGAGAATCGTAATCAACACCCCGATTCCACTACTATTGATGTAGCGCAATTCAGAAATATCTATTATACATGTCAATGCTTTTTGACTCATCGCGTCATTGACTACGCCCACTAATTGGGTACCGCTATCCTCACCTATCAGGTCACCGGAAATCCGGAGCGTTAGCGTATCTCCTTTAATCTCTTGAGTAAATTTCATATTTTTCTATTTTCACAATTGGTTTTTGTGCAAGACGCGTACAAAATTAAGGAATGATGAATGACATTAAAATGCAGCAACTCGCCAACTGTATTCTGAATATTCTGTATTCGCGGGTCACAAAATTCGGTGACCTTGTGGCATTGCGTGCAAATCAGGTGATCGTGCTGTTTGTACCCATAGGATTTTTCGTATTGAGCCAGGTTTTTTCCGAACTGATGTTTGCTTACCAGGTCACATTCTACCAATAAATCCAGTGTATTGTAAACGGTAGCACGACTTACCCGATAACTCTTGTTTTTCATTTTGATGTAAAGGGATTCCACATCAAAGTGGCCATCTACAGAATATATTTCTTCCAAGATGGCATATCGCTCTGGCGTTTTGCGTAACTCCTTATTTTCCAGGTAAGCAATAAATATCTGCTTGACTTCTTCGTATAGCTTTTGGTTGAGCGGCATTCTTATTTCGGAGCAAATATACGCAATCAATTAACTCGCGAATCAAACCTGCTCACCTTCACAACTCCTTCTACTTTTTCCAGCTTGCTGATCAATACTTCCAAATGGCGAGTGTCATTTACATAGAGCATTATCTCGCCACTGAAAATGCCTTGATCTGTTTTGAACGACAGGGAACTCATATTTACTTTAAGCTCTTCTGAAATGACTTTTGATACGTCATTGATCAACCCCACCCGATCGGTGCCCACCACTTTTAATCCAGTGAGGAACGCAACTTCATACTGTGATGTCCATTTTGCCTTGATCACCCGATTTCCGTGATTTGCCAGGAGTTCGGTTGCGTTAGGGCACGAGATACGGTGAATCTTTATCCCTTCGTTGACGGTTACAAAACCAAACACCTCATCACCTGGAATCGGTGTGCAGCATTTTGCGAGCTTGTATTCCACCACATCCATGTCTTCACCGATTAGCAGGATATCTTCATAGCGCCCTTTGGCCTTGTTGATCTCTTGCTCAATCGTCTTTACATCTCGTACCTCAATGTGCTCTCTACTTTTGAGCGGTGAAGACGGTTTATATTCTTTGAATCGTTTTAAATCATTGACGGTAATTGAGCCAAAGCCAAATCTGTAAAAGAGCTCAAACTGCGAAGGGACTTTAAAAAAATCACGCATCTGCTCAAACACCTGCCCATTGGTTTCTATTTTAAGCTGTTTTAACTTTCGAAACAGCACTTCTTTACCATCATCAGATACTTTGCGTTTGTTTTCCTTTAGGAGTTCTTTAATCTTTGATTTCGCCTTTGGACTAATAACAAATCTCAGCCAGTCTTCATTCGGTTTTTGTTTGGCCGAAGTCAGAATCTCGATTTGATCACCATTTTTCAAAACATGGTTAATAGGCACCAGTTTTTGGTTTACTTTAGCCCCTATACACTTTGCGCCAATATCCGTATGAATATCAAAGGCAAAATCCAGCGCTGTGGCACCCGTGGGAAGTGTTTTCAATTCGCCTTTTGGGGTAAATACAAAAACCTCTTCACTAAAAAGATTGCCACGGAAATCATCCACAAACTCAAGCGCGGTCAGATCTTGCTTTTCTAGCGTCTCACGCACTCGTACGAGCCATTTTTCCAAATTGGACTCGTACTTGGCCGCATTGTCCTTGTATTTCCAGTGCGCGGCATAGCCTTTTTCGGCAATCTCATCCATACGCAACGTTCTGATTTGAACCTCTACCCACTGGCCATTTTTTGCCATTACGGTGGTGTGCAGCGACTCGTATCCGTTACCCTTGGGTGTACTGATCCAATCTCTTAATCGATCAGGATTGGGTGTATAATAATCGGTAACTACCGAATACACTTGCCAACAATATGATTTCTCTTGCTCTAGTGGGGTATCAATAATCACTCGGATCGCAAACAAATCATATACCTCTTCGAAAGGTATATTTTGCTTTCGCATTTTATTGTAGATAGAGAATACCGACTTTGGCCTACTCTTGATTTCATAGTTCACACCCAACTTGTCGAGTTCTTCTTTGATGGGCAAAACAAATTGTTTGATAAATCTATTTCTAGAGGCTTTGGTCTCTGCAATCTTATTTGTGAGCTCTTCAAAAACAGGCGGATCCGTAAATCGTAAATACAAGTCTTCCAGTTCAGTTTTTATGGCATTCAACCCCAGTCGATGAGCCAATGGCGCATAGAGGTAAATGGTCTCAGAAGACACACGTAGCTGCTTGTTGCGAGGCATGCTCTCCAGGGTGCGCATGTTATGCAAGCGATCCGCTAGCTTAATCAAGATTACCCTAACGTCTTCCGAAAGAGTAAAAAGCATTTTTCGAAAATTCTCGGCTTGTGCAGAAGTGCCATATTCAAAAACGCCTCGAATTTTGGTAAGACCGTCTATAATTTTCGCAATCTTTTTTCCGAAAATTTCTTGTAAGTCAGAGAGCTGAATGTCTGTATCCTCCACGACATCGTGCAACAATGCTGCGATGATGGAAGTGGTACCCAGCCCGATCTCTTCGACACAGATTTCTGCTACTGATAGTGGATGAAAAATATAGGGCTCACCTGATTTTCTGCGCATGTTTTTGTGCGCGTCCATGCTAATGGTAAATGCACGCTTAATGAGCCGCGCATCTCCCTCCTTTAGAATGGGCTTGGCCAGTCGCAACAGCCTGCGATAGCGAGCAATGATTTCTCTCTTTTCCTCTACCTCGTCAATAACCATTTGGCTACTTAGTCATTTACAAACCCTTCCGACCCAACTGGAAATTTAAACAACTCGAAACATTTTTCAGGTTATTTTCTCATTTTCCAATCAGAACTTTAATAATAGCGAATAATCCCTAAATTTGCGATCCCTTTACCCTAAAAAGGCGAAACAAATGCGGATGTGGCGTAATTGGCAGCCGCGCCAGACTTAGGATCTGGTGCCGTAAGGCGTGGGGGTTCGAGTCCCTTCATCCGCACTTCAAATGGTTTCGGGTTACCAGTTCCTGGTCGGTTGGCTAGAACCAATCACCGGAAACTGGAAACTGGGAACAAGAAACTTTTAACTTTTATTCCATTGAACATTACACTAGACAAACAAAGCAAAACCGAGGGGCTGATAAAGATTTCGTTGAGCGAAAGCGACTATTTGCCAAAAGTAGACGACAAACTGAAGGATTTTTCGCGTAAGGCAAACATTAAGGGCTTCCGGCAAGGCAAAGTGCCGACAGGAGTTATCAAAAAAATGTATGGCAAATCCATCTTGGTAGAGGAGGTAAATCATCTCATCTCCCATTCTGTTTCCAATTATATCAAAGAAAAAAAGCTGAGGGTTTTAGGTGATCCTTTGCCAAATGTAGAAAAGGCGCGTGCTATCGACTGGGAAACGCAAAAGGACTTTGAATTTGAGTTTCAAATTGGAATGGTGGAAGATTTCGCGGTTGACTTGTCCAATAATGTGAAAGTCACCTCACATTCTATTGAAATAGATCGAGAAGTCATGGACGATACATTGGCTGATATCAAAAATCGGTTTGGCAATGTTTCTTATCCGGAAGCAAGTGAAGAGAGCGACAATTTACATGGCGATATCGTACTAAAGGGTCAGGAATCAACAGAAGAAACAAAAAAAGGTTCTTTCATTGCTGTAAACAAAATCGACAAGAAGGCTCAGAAAAAATTCATTGGGTTGAAGAACGGTGACATTGTTGAATTTGATGCTGAGAAAACGTTCACTACCAACGCAGAAAAAAGCCGTGCGCTAAACATTTCGGAAGAAGAGGCAAATAACGCAACCGGTACTTATCTCTTCACCGTTACGTCTGTGAGTCGGGTTGAACCGCCCACCATGAATCAAGAACTTTTTGACAAAGTTTTTGGCAAAGATGTTGTAAAAAGCGAAGAGGAGTTTATTGCGAAGATCAAAGAAACCATCGCACAGAACTATCAACGCGAAACAGATCATTTGTTAGATCACGAAATTCAACATTATTATGTTGATCACACTGCCATCCAGATGCCGGATAACTTTTTGAAAATGTGGCTAAAAGCAACCAGCAATGGGCAAGTGACAGAAGAAATCCTAGAAAAGGAATTCCATGCATACAAAGATTCCTTGAAATGGGATTTGATCAAAAACAGAATTATCGAGGAAAGAGAGATCAAAGTAGAGGGAGATGAAGTGAGAGAAAAAGCAAAGCAGTTGATTGTAGATCAATTTGGGGGACCAGCCATCGCAGCTCAACTGGGGGATAAGTTGGACGAAATCGCCAATAATTATCTTTCTGGTCAGGATGGAAAAGGTGAGAATTTTATGCGCATCTACAATCAATTAAGGCAGGAAAAGGTAATGAGAGCGATCAAAGAAAATATTACCATAAATGAAAAGAAAGTGAGTTTGGAGGAGTTCAAAAAGTTAGCCGCCAGTCACAATCATTAAGCGGTGAACCTTTTAACTGCATTCTAAGTTCCAAAGAAAGCTCCACCGACTGGTAGAGCTTTTTTTAATGGATCGTTCGTAAATTGACTCAACAATACTTATCATTGAGCACCTAAAACAATAAAAAAAAGAGTTAGGCGTCTATTATTAAACTTAGAAAAAATAAAATATGTCAACCAACGAATTTAGAAATTATGCCGTACATCATTTGGGCATGAGCGGCAATGCCCTGGATAGTTATATGAAATTTGTCAACCAAAACCCATACACGGTTTCTGGGATGACACCCAACGTAGTGGAGGAGCGACAGATGCGCGCTACGGTGATTGACGTATTTTCGCGTTTGATGGCGGATCGCATTATCTTTTTTGGAACGGCAGTAGATGACTACGTAGCAAACGTAATCACGGCACAGCTCCTTTTCTTAGAATCTTCTGACGCAAAGAAAGATGTTATTATGTATATCAACAGCCCGGGCGGCTCTGTATATGCAGGGCTTGGCATCTATGATACCATGCAAATCATAAACCCAGATGTGGCCACGATATGTACGGGCATGGCTGCTTCAATGGGCGCAGTATTACTGGCCGCAGGAGCCTCTAAAAAGAGATCTGCCCTGCCTCATTCGAGAGTGATGATTCATCAGCCTTCTGCAGGGATGCAAGGAACTTCTTCCGATATGGAAATTTCTATGAAGCAAACCCTGGAGTTGAAAAAGGATTTGTACACCATTCTTGCTAACCATAGCGGACAGACGTATGAGAAGATCGAAAAAGATTCTGATCGCGACTTCTGGATGCGCTCTTCCGAAGCGAAAGCATATGGATTAATAGACGAGGTGCTGGAGAAGAAGTGGAAGTAATCTCTAAAAGTTGGCAGGAAGCCGTTTGGCGGTTGTCATGTGACGAGTGATTGATCGCAGTTAAGTGTGGTAATACGCAAATGCAGTAGTAATAGGTATTCATCGCTTTTGTTCCAGGGTTACTTTTCTTGCACCGGTATGTCTTTGTTCAAATTATTAATACCTTTGGTATTTCGTAGTTTATCTTAAACTGATCCTGTTATGGCCGCTGAAGTTACCTGTTCTTTTTGTGGTAGAAACAAAAAAGATGTTGATCTGATGATCTCGGGTATTCATGCTCACATCTGCGACAAGTGTGTCACACAGGCGAGTCAAATCCTGCAAGAAGAAAAGAAAAACAAAGTGGAGGCGGGCACCTTGCCCAACTTCAAACTGATCAAACCACGAGAAATAAAGAAATTCCTGGATGAATATGTGATCGGACAGGATGAAGCCAAACGAGTAATGTCCGTGGCTGTCTACAATCATTATAAAAGACTCACCCAACGAAAAATGGACAATGATGTGATGATTGAAAAATCAAACATCATTATGGTGGGCGAAACCGGAACCGGGAAGACTTACTTGGCAAGAACTCTTGCTAAGATTTTACAGGTTCCGTTTTGTATAGCAGACGCAACCGTATTGACCGAAGCAGGGTACGTGGGTGAAGACGTTGAAAGTATTCTGACCCGATTGCTACAGGCGGCCGATTACAATACGGAAGCAGCCGAACGTGGAATTGTGTACATTGATGAGATTGATAAAATCGCCAGAAAATCTGACAATCCTTCTATCACCAGAGACGTAAGTGGAGAAGGTGTACAGCAAGCATTGCTGAAGTTATTGGAAGGTACTGCGGTAAACGTTCCTCCGCAAGGAGGTCGTAAACATCCCGATCAAAAAATGATTACGGTAAACACCGAGAATATTTTATTCATTTGCGGTGGCGCCTTCGAGGGAATCTCAAGGCTGATTGGCCGTAGGCTAAATACAAGGCCGCTGGGTTTTGCTACTTCATCAGATAGCGTCAACCCCGGTGGAGATTTGGATAAAGACAATTTGCTAAAATTCGTCTCCGCACAAGATCTAAAAACGTTTGGGCTAATCCCTGAATTAATCGGTCGCTTACCTGTTTTGTCGTTCCTCAATCCACTTGATCACGAGACTCTTCGAAAGATTTTGACCGAACCGAAAAACGCGTTGGTTAAACAATACAAGAAGCTTTTTGAAATGGAGACCATTGAATTGGAATTCAAAGAGGGTGCGCTGGATTTCATCGTTGAAAAAGCAGTTGATTTTAAATTAGGCGCCCGTGGGTTACGTTCCATCTGTGAAGCAATCATCAATGATGCGATGTTCGAGTTGCCGTCTGACAAAACAACAGATCGACTTGTCATCAACCGAGCCTATGCTGAGGAGAAATTTAATAAATCACATTACAGCAAATTGAAAGTAGCCTAGTTCAAGCGCCCGATTTTTGATCAGCTTTCAGATATTTCAACATTAAGCTAGCTGTGTTTTCGGACGCGGATCCAATATCTAACGAACGATAGAGTTTATCGTATTCCTTTAACATATTTTCCCTGTATTCACCAGCCTCAATCAATCGAAGAAGTTCGCCCCGTAGCGCCTCAACTGTTGCGTCTTGCTGAATCAATTCCTTTACCACTTCCTTGCCAGCGATTAGATTCACCAGCGAGATGTAATCTACCTTGACCACCTTAGAGGCAACCGCATATTCCAGATTGCCGGCTTTGTACACGACTACCTGTGGCACTTTAAAGAGTGCTGTTTCCAATGTTGCCGTACCTGAGGTTACAATGGCTGCCGTAGCGTGCGACAAGAGATCATAGGTGGCCTCAAATACGAGTGTTACGTTTTGTAAGTCTTTCAGCGGTTTGTACAGCTCCGAAGGCAAATTTTGAACGGCAGCTACTACAAAATGCAGCAAAGGATTTGAGATGGCTAATTCCGCCATCAACGGAACGATTCGGTGTAATTCCATCTTCCTGCTTCCGGGTAGCAAAGCCACAATTTTGCGCTTGGGGTCTAAGTTATTCGCTTGCACAAATTTGTCATTGGGTACAAATGCCTTGATCGCATCTAGCACCGGATTGCCAACATAGTCCGAATTGATTCCATATTTCTTAAAAAATTCCTTTTCAAAGGGCAGAATTACAAAGAGGCGATCTACGTCTTTCTTCAGCTGCCATGCTCTGTTTTGCCGCCACGCCCAAACTTTCGGAGGAATGTAGTAAAACACCTTGATGTCGTTCTTTCTACCGAATGTAGCCATCCTTCTATTGAAGCCGCCATAGTCGATCAAAATCAACACATCGGGTTGATAGGCAAGAATATCAGCCTTACACTCTCGCATGTATCGGGCGATCTTGTAAAAATTGATTACTGCTTCAAAGCCCATGAACGCTAATTGATCGTAGTGCTTGATCAATTGCACTCCGGCTTTGCTCATCTCATCCCCACCGAATCCACGAAACTCACTTTGGGAGTCTAAGCGAGAAATGGCCTTCACCAGATTACTCCCATGCAAATCGCCAGAACGCTCGCCAGCAATAATGTAGTATTTCATTGGGTTGGGTGAATTGGCTGCAAGCCGCAAGCCTCATGCTGCAAGCTGTTCGGGTGTGGTGACCGAGTCTGGATTTTCATACTAAGTGGATACAACCAATTAAGGCTTAATCTACTCACCAAGGTAATCCACGTAATTGCGAGGAGTTTCATAAAGTCGAATAGAGTGAAGCCTTCCAAATTTGCTGATACTTGACACCTTTGGCATTAAAATATTCCAAAGCTCGATGGCCAAATTTTCTGTACTTGCCATTTTTCCAGTCATAAAGTCGACATCGAGATTTAGGTTTTTATGGTCAAGTTTTTCAATCACCTCATGCCGGATCAAATCGCTTAACTTTTTCAAATCGATTACGAAGCCTGTTTCTGGATCAGGAGTCCCTCCCACTGTAACGATGAGATCGTAGTTGTGGCCATGCCAATTTTCGTTGGCGCAAGGACCAAATACTTCCTGATTTTTCTCTTTGCTCCAGGAGGAGTTATAGAGCTTGTGGGCTGCGTTGAAATGCTCCTTTCGGCTTACGTAGATCATTCTTGGGTGAACTAAAGTGCAAAGATAACTTGTTGGAGGATGTAAAACCCATTACCTTTATTCTGCAAAGCCAACATTTTTATGGATTACCTTCAATTCTCTCAATTGAGCAGTTCTACTAAAGAATACTTGGAAGAGGTGGAAAAAGGAAAGAGTTATGTGATTATAAGGGGAGGTAAACCAATCGCCAAAGTCATTCCATTTAAAGAACCGATTCAATCAAAAAAAGCAATTCAGGGTTGGAAAAGAGAGGTTAAAACAGTGACTTTACGAAGTGGTGCGGACTCTTCAGAATATATTCGAGCAGAAAGGGACGAGAGATGATTTGTTTTTTTGATACTTCGGCTTTAATCAAGAAATATATTACAGAAAAAGGAAGTGAACTAGTTAAACATCATTTCACTCAATCGACCACCATTGCAGTTAGCAGCACTACTAAAATAGAGTGCTTCTCAGTGATCAATCGAATGCTTGAAAATCTTGAGATTACTGCATATGAGGCCGCAGATTTACAAAATCAAGTTGGTGATGATTTTTTTCTGTTTGAAGTAGTACCCTTCAGTGATTCCCTTGAAAAAGTAGCGATTGATATGATCAAAAAATATCAACTAAGAACGTTGGATGCGATGCAACTCGCATCAGCCTTAAGCGTTTATCAACTTCAATACTTTATTGTTTCAGATGTAAAGTTAAAAACAAGTGGTAAGGCTGAAGGCCTAATTATCATTGACCCCAACGAAACCCAATTATGATCATTGTTACCGGTGCGGCTGGCTTTATTGGAAGCAACCTTATTCAACGACTTAACCAAGATAATTTCAATGCCATAATTGCGGTTGATCATTTCAATGATCCTGAAAAAAACAAAAATCTTGTTGGCCTAGAAATTCAGGGAAAAGTAGACCGCGATGAGTTTTTTGCGTGGCTCGACAAAAATTACGAAACCGTTGAGTTCATTTTTCATATCGGTGCCCGGACAGATACCACTGAGATGGATGTAGAGCTACTCAATAAACTTAATACCGAATACACGAAATCGGTTTGGAAAAAATGTTGCCAATACCAGATCCCTCTTGTCTACGCCTCGTCCGCAGCAACTTACGGGCTTGGTGAACTAGGTTATGACGACAATGAAGATTTAATTCCTCAGCTGAAACCATTGAACCTCTACGGAGATTCTAAGCAAGTATTTGACGTGTGGGCATTACAACAACACGAAAAACCCTTCTTTTGGGCAGGATTGAAATTCTTTAATGTGTATGGTCCAAATGAATACCACAAAGGGCGTATGGCTTCAGTGGTGTGGCACGCCTATAATCAGATTCAGAAAACCGGAAAAATGAAGCTGTTCCGTTCGCACAAGCCTGACTACAAAGACGGGGAACAGATGCGCGATTTTGTGTATGTAAAAGATGTGGTGGATGTTTGCGTGTTCCTTATGCACCATCGCAAAAATTCCGGGATCTATAACCTGGGTTCAGGCAAAGCGAGAACGTTCAATGATTTAGTAAAAGCGGTTTTTGCAGCACTAAACAAGCCTGTCGACATTGAATACATTGACACCCCAGAAGATATACGAGAAACCTACCAGTATTTTACGGAAGCGAAGATGGGGAAGTTGAAAGGGATTGGGTTTACTCAGGACTTTACTTCACTGGAACCAGGAATAAAAGCTTACTTAGTCGTCCCTTAAAAACTCATTTTGAGTAGAGGTTGATTTTTGAAGGCTAAGAAAAGTGTTTCAAAAAGTTGGGTCAAAAAGACGCTTGGATTTATTTTCCACTTGTTGATCAT
>JADBYK010000077.1 GCA_020403045.1 Cytophagales bacterium | reverse complement strand
TGACAATGAAAATCACCAACTTGGTTTTCTTACTTGGGGCTAAATCGTTGATTTTCATTCGTCAATTATGCAATAGAATTTCTATTGCATAATCTGGGGTAAATTCGCTTTTGACGAGATTGCGAAGCAAAAATTACAAAACGGGCCTTGTTTTAGTTTGAGGGCAGTAGTTGATTTTCATTAGTCAAAATAGGCAATAGACCTTTCTCTAATGAATTCGGTTTAATGCTTAGTTACAGGTCGACATCTAGATTTTTTTAAGAGCATCGAGTATGAGGTTTGAAAGTTGGCGACTTGCTTTCCAGGGTGTGATCTGACCGGCCATAATTTCGTTCTCCAGATTCTTTTTACTTTTCTCTATGGAGATCCGTTGCGCTAGAAGATGTAACAATGAAGCATTGAAGTAGTCGTGAAAACAAGCAACGTCCTGTTGATGCCTATTTTTATCAAAAAAACCATTTGCCCTTGTAAATTGAACATATTCGGAAATCATGTTGATTGTTTCTTCAATACCTTTTTTCGCTAGCGCAGAAGTAGTCAATACCTTTGGATTCCAGCCCGAATCGGGCAACTGAAAAAGATGGAGGGCATGAGTGAAGTCGGCCTGCGCCTGTGTCGCTTTTTTTAGATTCTCTCCGTCAGCCTTAGTGATCACTATACCATCAGCCATCTCCATGATTCCTTTTTTAATGCCTTGCAATTCATCTCCTGATCCGGCTAACATGAGAAGCAGAAAAAAATCGACCAAGTTTCTGACAGCAACTTCCGATTGCCCCACACCGACCGTTTCGATAATGATAAAATCGAAGCCTGCCGCTTCACAAAGTAAAATGGATTCCCTTGTTCCAGCGGTAACTCCTCCTAGCGTATTTCGGGTGGCACTTGGACGAATAAATGCCAGCGGATCTTTTGCTAGCTCTTCCATGCGGGTCTTATCTCCCAAAATGCTGCCTTTTGTTTTGTAGCTACTCGGGTCAATAGCCAATACTGCAACCTTTTTATTTTGGGCTGTCAGATGTTTGCCGAAGGTTTCAATAAAGGTACTTTTCCCCACACCCGGTGAGCCCGTGATGCCGATTCGAATAGAGTTTTTCTTGTCGGTGACTAACTTTTCAATGAGATTCTCGATTAGATCTCGGTCGCTTTCTAATTCACTTTCCGCCAAAGTAATGGCCTGTGCCAATAGCACCTTGTCTCCCAGCAAAATGCCGGAATGGTAATCTTCTAGTGAGTGTCTATGGCGCACGGTCTTTTTCAGTCAACTCTGGATTAGTAACTCTAAATTTCTAAATTTACTTTGATATCCCTAGCGCTTATGAAAAAGGTTTTAATCCAAAGCACCCAAGTGACCATTTTCGTTTTTGGTATGTTATGGGCTGTTTCGCTTATTTCTGATTTGAATATTTTTAGTGCTTTTGATACCATCGGTCAAGCACTTAAGGACACGGAGTTGACCGACTACGCTTTTAACAAATTGCGCCCCGACCCGACCGTGGACGAACGGATTGTATTGGTAAATTTTGGTGCTCTTTCAAGGCGGGAGGTGGCACAGCTACTGCAAAATATCAGCCAGTTTAAACCTCGTGTTATTGGAATGGATGCATTGTATAATTGTGAAGGCGGATTGCGAGACTCCATCAACTGCCCTCAGCTGTTGGATACGCTGGGTAATATGATGCTTAGCAGCGCTATACAAGACGCGGGGAATGTTGTACTGGGTTCCAAATTGATGCAAACAGATTCGTTGAGCCAATTTGACTCTAACTTAATTGATTCATTAGAGATTTCAGACCCTATTTTTAGTGACTATTCCCAAGAAGGTTTCGTTACGATTCCCACCGATGCTACCTACCAAGAAGATGTTAAGATTAGTCGAACAATCATTCCGAAATTGGAAATAAATGGACGAACAGAACTCGCATTCTCTGTTCGGATGGCCATGATGTACGATTCATTAAAAACCAAGAAATTTTTGGCGCGAAACAAGGACGAAGAAATCATCAACTTCCGGGGAAACATAGAAGTGCGCCAGTTGCGTATTAATAGCTTAAAAAATGAAGAGACTTCGACTACTAATTTTGGAACGATGTTTTTTGTGGTAGACGCAGAAGATGTACTAACCGGGAATGTGTCTCCCGAGTTGTTCAAAGATAAAATTGTTGTCATGGGTTATCTGGGCGACTACTTAGGCGATGATGCCTGGGAG
Source organism: Cytophagales bacterium (assembly GCA_020403045.1). Classification (GTDB taxonomy): domain Bacteria; phylum Bacteroidota; class Bacteroidia; order Cytophagales; family Cyclobacteriaceae; genus ELB16-189. Next base: position 29,758 of record JADBYK010000077.1, on the reverse strand, counting down.
GATAAATTCTTTACACCTTTAAATAAGAAATTAGGTGGCCGGGCAAACCCAGATATGTTTGGCCCCGTGGTTCACTCTAATGTTGTAGCCATGATTTTAAATGAAGACTATGTGGATGTTCTTACGGAATGGCAGAAATACCTTATTGCCATTCTAGTCTGTTTTCTCACCGTAGCTTTGTTCATGACTATTGATGAAAAGCTTCCCATTTGGTACGATGCGTTATCGGTAATCATTCAGCTCTTTTTGATTGGCATTTTAATGCTGGTAATTGTCCAAATATTTGCTCTCTACAGCATCAAGCTAGAGCTGGATTTAACAATAGCGATCATCGCATTGGTAGGTCCCTGTTATGATATCTTCAAATCCGTTCAAAATGAGATAAATAAGCAGCTTACCAAAAGGCGGCAGCGTGTATTAAATCGGGAATCTGAGTTGGCATAATTTTAGTACCTTACACTATCAATCAATACATACAAAAATGAAAAAGAGTAGAATTTTAGTCCTAATTGGCGTTTTTGCGCTGAATTTGGCCTTTGCCCAAGATTATACCTTTAAGGTAATGGCGAATAAGGGCACAAACGAAGTGAAGTCAGGTGATGCATGGCAATCGGTGAAAACAGGTGATCGCTTAAAATCAGGCGATGAACTTAAGATTTCAGAGAATTCATATGTTGCCTTGGTTCATGCTACTGGTAAGCCGGTAGAACTCAGGCAGTCTGGTAATTATAAGATCAATGATCTGGCTTCAAAGGTGGGAGCAGGTGCCAGCGTGCTCAACAAATACACTGATTTTATTTTGAGTAGCAACTCAGCAGAAGCCAAGAAAAACAGACTAAGTGCTACGGGAGCTGTTCATCGCGGACTTTCTGACATTAAGGTCTTCCTTCCAGAAAATCAGTATTCAGATATTTTTAATAAGAGCTTGATTGTTAATTGGGAGTCTGTGAAAGGGGTTGGGCCCTATGTGGTTATCGTTAAGAATATGTTCGATGAGGAATTGGTGAAACTAGAGACCCCCGAGAATTTTGTGGTTATTGATCGTACCGATCCCAAGCTTGCCAATGACGAAGCATTGCTCATTGAAGTAAAATCAAAAGCAGATGCAAAAAGTAAATCTGAACAACACTTAGTCAAAAAACTGTCAATTGCTCGTCAAGAGTCAGTTAAAAAAATGATTGATGAGATGGGCAGCGATATGAAGGAAGAGACCGCCCTGAACAAGTTTATTTTGGCAGGCTTTTATGAAGAGAACAAATTATTCATTGACGCCATCACAGCTTATGAGCAGGCGATTAAATTAGCCCCGGATGTTCCGACTTATCGAGAGGCTTACGAAGAGTTTCTGCTGAGGAACAAATTGAAAAATCCGAAATAGATAACCCTTCCATTATATAAAAAGCTCTGGGAAATCAGAGCTTTTTTAGTTTATCCCTTTTGGACCTTGATAATCACCAGAGACCTCATTAGCATAATAAAAATCACGGGAAGTAGAAATGGATTGAGTGTTTGTGGCAATAGCGTCCAAAACCCAAGAAGAATTGCAGAAATGATTGCAGCAAATATGAAGTATCCAGAAATCCATTTTGGAGAAGTTCTTTTTAGCAAACCAATTGCACCAACCAGGTGAAGCGGGAAAGCCCACGCAATATTGAAGTTATTCGCTGCCGCCTTATGATCGGTGGCTAGCCAAAGAATAAAAAGCAATAGCCCAACGATACCGACTGCCCCGAACAGTGTTACGTCAAACCACTTGCTCAGTTTTTGTCGTTGCCAATCTCTGTACGAAAGAATGCCAGCAACCAGCAAAAGCAATCCAAAGACAATCCAAGGGTGATACCAATGAAACGGAATTGTTTCGGGCGAGCTTTCATAAACCGAAATCTTTTCTCCAACTATGGGCGATCCATTTAACGCAACACGGTCGAAGGAGGATTCGATGTAGTCAGGCAGAAACATATAATCATACGAAGATGCCTTTTTATCCATAGGTAGTCCCAAGCAGATATCTATACCCAAATCACCCCAAGGCTGTTGCTTCAAATAGATTTCTGTAAGGTCGCGAATAGTGTAATCGGTTTTAATAAATGTACTATCAAACTTGATTTCCTCTTTAAAAACCTCAACAAAGACATCACGCACTTTACTCGCACAATTGTTATAAAAATAGTCATAGCGATAGGTCTGATTTTCTGGTAGCGAGTTGTTCTCCAAATAGCTAAACACCTTTTGCTTTTGTGCCGAATCTAAAGCCAAAACCTGTTCGTGAACATAACGATTGTAGGAAATGTAGTGATCACGAAAATCCGGGTACGAATAAACGCCTAGTTTGTAGTACAAATAGCCTCTTGTAAAATTGAGGTAGAAGTTAGGTTGGTTGAAATCAAATACACCGTAATTAAATGCGATATCAAAACCGCGTACTGGATCTATGACACGAATGGCACTATGACCGAATGCAGAGTACAGCTCACCTTGGTAGGGGCCGCAGGTGATGATGGAGATTTCAGCTTGGGGAGAAAGAATTGTTTGTGCCCGACTGACTGAAAACAAGAGACAAAAGACAAGTAGAAGTTGATTTCTCATTTCTTAAACGTATAGTTACCGGGACCGAATCGCGGATATCCAATTCACTTTATTTCCCCCGAAAGGTAAAACAATCGCAAATGAAAAGGTAATTTTGGTACGAATGAATCGAAATCTGAAAGATGCCCTGAACTTTGTTTCCAAGCTTACGCCTGGCCGTGTCTGGAATTCAAGCAAGGTGCTTTCTAGTTTTTATGCCTCACGTATTTCGGGTAAACCTAATCATAGCGGATTGCCCATCAGCATTTCCATTGAACCAACTACGTCTTGTAATCTTCGTTGCCCGGAATGCCCAAGCGGTTTGCGCACTTTTACACGACCAACAGGAATGCTGAAGCAAGAATTGTTTCAATCTGCGATCGATCAGCTTGCGCCAACACTTTCTTATTTGATTTTTTATTTTCAAGGTGAGCCATATTTGCACCCGGCTTTATTAGAAATGGTCAGTTACGCTTCTCATAAAGGAATTTATACGGCCACTTCTACCAATGCTCATTATTTAAATGATGAAGCAGCCAAGAAGACTGTGCAATCCGGATTGGATCGATTGATCATTTCTATTGATGGTACGTCTCAAGAAACGTACGAATCGTATCGAGTCGGGGGAAAGTTGGACAAGGTGATTGAGGGAACCAAAAATATTGTCAAATGGAAGCGCGAATTAAAATTAAAAACGCCACATGTCATATTTCAATTTTTGGTAGTCAAGCCTAATGAGCATCAAATTGGAGAAGTAAATCGCCTAGCCAAACAATTGGGAGTCGATGAGGTAGCGTTGAAGACCGCTCAGATCTACGATTATAAAAATGGATCAGACTTGATGCCAACCATTGATCGCTACTCTCGCTACAAAAAAAACAATGCTGGCACATATGAAATCAAAAATGACTTACTGGATCATTGCTGGAAGATGTGGCACAGTTGCGTAATCACCTGGGATGGTAAAGTAGTTCCTTGCTGCTTTGACAAAGATGCCCATTATGTGTTGGGTGATTTGAACCAGCAATCTTTTGAAGAGATCTGGACAGGCGAGAAGTACAATGATTTTCGGGCTTCCTTGCTTAAATCAAGGAACGAAATTGAGATGTGTCGTAATTGTACTGAGGGAACAAAAGTTTGGGCTTAGTGAGAAGCTTTCTTGCCATTCTCTAAAACAATTGTTCCGCATTTGCCGCAGCCTGACGAACATGCATGTTTTGCTTGGAATGAGCGATATACCATTCTGCCTAGATAAAAAGAAGCCCCAATAAAGACAATGGCAAGAAGAATAGTTTGAAACATCACACAAATATAAAAAATAGCCGCTGATTTTATTAGCGCCTATTTTCAAAAGGAGGGCTATTGTTTATAGATATTTCCTTTCATTGGCAATTATACTTCTTAGTGCCATTTCAACTGTCGGCTATCGTTCATTACGAGCGGCCTTGGCAAACCCGTCTATTTCCCTACGATTGGAATAATTTTGAAACGCAATTTCGAATGACTCCTTAGCATTTAAAGCTGAGAAGTTTTTTCTGACTTACCACTTATCTTGAATCACCTTCAACATCTCCTCATGCACGCCACCTGCCGCACATAGCTCTCCTCCAAACAGAAAATTATTTCCCCCGGAAAAATCAGTGACTTTTCCCCCTGCTTGTTGAAGTATGAAAGCTCCACCTGCTACGTCCCAAGGTTTAAGATTGTATTCAAAGAACCCCTCCATTCGTCCGCAGGCGACATAAGCCAAGTCAATAGCTGCGCTACCAAGTCTTCGGATTCCATGTGTCTGCTCTAAAAATATGCGAATGATCTCTAAATAGTTTTCCTTTTTTTCGGTGTGATAATAGGGAAAACCGGTTGCTAAAAGACTTTCATTTAAAGACTGGACCCTCGAAACATGGATTTCTTTTTCGTTGCAATACGCTTTACCACCCTCAACGGCATGAAAGCATTCCTTATGGCTTACCTCGTAGACAACGCCCAATATGGTTTGTTCTTTACGGGTCAGCCCGATGCTAATGGCGAAAATAGGAAGGCCGTGAAGAAAATTTGTAGTGCCATCTAGCGGATCGATGATCCATTTGTATTCGTTTGTACCTTCGGAGTCAGTTCCCTCCTCAGCAATAAAGCCTGCACCCGGAATGATCTCTGTCAATCGTTTAACAAGTCTTAACTCAGCTTCTTTGTCTACATAGGACACCAAATTGCTGAAACTACCTTTCTGCTCGATTCTGGATCGATCGAAATTTTCATTTTCAGTGCGAATGAAATTACCTACTTCTTCGCAAAGTTGTATTACTTGCTTTTCGATTAATAATAGATTCATTTTTTTCTCGTTTGCACTTTTACAAAAGCCAATAATAATATCGCGACAGAAATCCAGGCTGCCGTTCGGGGAACCAGCTCCCCCTGTTTAGAATAACGACTAGCGATAGAGCTATTTTGTGTATACAACGAAATCATGTCATTTCGGTTGATACCTGATTCCGACATAAAATAAGAGAATGCAATCGGGGCAATTAGTAGAGCAAGTGTGAGACCAAGCCAGGTGAAATGAATCGAGCCTTTGAATAATGCCAAATAGAGAAGTAGACCAGTACAAAGGATCCACAGGCTAGCGCCCAGATAGCCTGTGTGTGCAGTCCAACTCAACCAACTTGGTTTTAGAGCAACCGCGTCTGCCAGAAAGATTGACTCATTTCGCCAGGGAAGTTTTAGCAGGATGTATTCGAGTCCCAGCCAAAAGAAGATAATGGTAAACTTGCCAAGGCGCGAACCTAGACTAGCGTAAGCAAACGAATAGCCCAGAAACGCAACAGTAAAAGCAATGGCCTGAACGATGGCAGCGATCAAATGACTCGAGTTAAATGCACTTGACGCAAAGAACGCTGTGAATAGCGCTAGCAATATAAACTCCATATGAACCCATAAATCGTCACTCTCTTTTGCCTGATCAGCAATGGCAAAAAGCGGAGCAAAAGCAAAAAAAATAAAAATAGGAAACGATTTCATTAACCAGCCTGCCACAAAAAGTGCCGCGCTGATGAGAAAAAGCAGCCATGGCTGCCAAACGTTATTCTTCTTTTTTGCCATCGATCACCAATACAATTTCACCCTTCACTTCTTTACTTTTGAAATGAGTAAGAACTTCAATTAGTCTTCCTGTAAAAGTTTCTTCATACAGTTTGGTCAGCTCACGCGATACAGAGACCAGTCTGTTTTCCCCAAAAAATTCAATCATCTGCTCAAGGGTTTTCACCAAACGGTGTGGAGATTCATAGACAACTATGGTCCGCTCTTCTTCCGCCAGTCTTTTTAAGGTAGTCTGTTTCCCTTTTTTGTGTGGCAGAAATCCCTCAAAGATAAACCGATCAGTAGGAAACCCGGAGTTAACAAGGCCAGGAATTAGCGCGGTCGCGCCTGGCAAAGTTTCAATTTTCAATCCTGCTTTCAGACATTCTCTGACTAATAGAAAGCCGGGATCGGAAATACCTGGAGTTCCTGCATCTGAAATCAATGCCATGGTTTCTCCGCCCTTCATCCGTTGGATTAAACCCGTTAGAGTTTTGTGTTCATTGAAAATATGAAAGCTCAGCAGCGGTTTTGAAATTTCATAGTGCCGAAGCAGCATGCCGGAGGTGCGCGTATCTTCTGCGAGAATCGTATCCACTTGTTTCAACACCTCTAGTCCACGAATAGTAATATCACCGAGATTGCCGATGGGCGTAGGGACGAGAAAGAGAGAGGGTTTTGACACAGCGTTGATATGGAGGATAGATCGATTTGAAAATTTGAAAATGAGCTTAGCCTATATTCTAATTTGATCGATGGCTTTGGCTAGTGCATGGTCTTTGTCCGTAACAATATCTCCGGCATCGTGAGTGTTCAACTCGATGGTCACCGTATTGTAGACATTTGTCCAAAAAGGATGGTGGTTATGCTTTTCGGCCAGCAACGCAACTTTAGTCATAAACCCGAAGGCTTCCACAAAATTGACAAATTTAAAAGTCTTTGTTAGGCGGTTGTTTCCTTCTGTCCACATGTCTGAGTTATTTAGACGTTAAATATCTCAAATAAAACACACAAGCCCAATCGTAGTTTAAATCGATTGTGACGCCAATGCTACCAACTACAGCGCAATGATCCCTTCGATGGTATAGGTAGCTACATAGACATCAATTACCGATTCGCTGGACGGCATCATCATTTGAAGGGTAATGCTGGTGTAGTTGCCATTTTTTGAAGTTTTTTCTGTAGCAACATGATTGGGAAACAAGGAAGTCACTTCGTTTTCTTTCCCTTTCGGTACAATGAACTTAAAAGTATAGAGCGCGGGCCAGGCGTAGTGTTGGTCTAATTTTTCTTTGAGAGACGTTGTCCAGTTTGCTTCCATACGAATTCGCCAGAGGCTTACAATTGTTTACTTTCAATATCATTCGTCATTGTCCTACTGCCTTTACAATAGTTAAAACAAGCTAGGTAGTATCCAGAAAAAAAGAAAGTCGGCCTTCCCAAAAAGAAAGCCGACTCTTACTAAAAAGTTATACTACTACGCTCATTGCTTTTCTGGATCAGATAACCCTTTCAGTCAAGCTCCGTAGTTCTGAGCTAAAAGAATTTATAGCGTTTATCTTCAATCTTAGAAACTTCTTTGATGGCTTGCGTAATGCCGGTGTTCGATTTGCCATTTAGCCCTTGCAATAATTGATTTTTAAACATGGTGTAATCGCCAATTGATGCAGCTGTTGTTTTGTTTTGTGACTCGACAATTAACACCCCATTTTCTCCAGCAAATGCTTTTGATCTTTTGCCATTTTCCAGTGAAAAAGCAACACCCACCGCGCGTGCATCCAGTCCTACTGAAGGTAGCGTGTTGGAATTCAATTTTAAGTCGCTAGACGAGTTAACAGAGGCATCATTGCCAAAGGCTTTTGCGATTTCTTCCAATGTGCCTTTTTGAGCGTTTAATTTTTCGATGATCTTCTCTCCCTTCATGGTATTCTTGACAATCGGAGTAATCTCTTCTTTCACTTTATCGAAAGATTTATATCCCTCTTTGGTCTCCCCAGTCATAATTGCTACTACATAGTCATCTTCCAAATCAAATACATCTGAAACTTTTCCAATTTTTCCGTCTCTGTAAAGCCATGTCACTAGTTGACGAGCTTCGCCTAGTGAACCGATTCGTCTTTCAGCCGTTCCTAGTTCATTTGCCTCTTGAACAGTTACCCCTTCTTTCGCTGCTTTTTCTTTAAAGGCATCTACGCCAGAAAGATCGGCTGCAAAAGTTTGAGCTCTTAAGAACGCAGCATTTTGAGTGTCGTCACTTGGGGTAATAGCTAGTTCCACAGTAGCCACTGTATAGTTCGTGTTGTCCTTCACATTTGTTACCTCAATGATGTGATACCCGTATTGGGTTTCTACCACATCATTCAACAAACCAGTTCTTGTTGCATCGAAAACTGCTTTTTGGAAAGGCTTCACCATTTGACCTGATGTAAACCACCCTAAGTCGCCACCTTTTGAAGAGGTTCCATCGGTTCCAAATTCACGTGCTTTGTCTGCAAACGAGGCACCACCTCTGATATCTGATAAGATTTTTTTCGCTTTTTCTTTTGCCGCTTTCTTTCCTTCAGGCGTTTCGTTCTCCCAACGGATCAGGATGTGGCTGGCTTTTGCTGCGTAGGTCGTGTCGCTACCAATTTTTACCACTTTAATGATCTTATAGTTTCCTCCATCCAAAAATGGACCTATTACATTTCCAGGTTGCAGTGCTGATTTATCTGCACTTAGCGTAGTTGGAAGAGTGGCAATGGTATATTTTGTGTAGGCATTGCTACCTTCTGTATTCGAAACAGCAAAGACAGAATCTTCGGTGACCGTTTTAAAATCGGAGGCAATTTTTGCGGCTTCTTCTTTTAGTAGCGAAGAGTCTGCTGGCGATGCAACAACAGGAAAAGTGACGTAACTTAGGTTTCGCGCCTCTTTGGCTTTGTATTTTTCCTTATTCTCATTGTAGTAGTCGCGAAGTTGGCTATCAGTTGGTTTGACAAGAGAATCGCTGATCGCATAAAATGGAACATAGAGGTACTTCACTTCGGCTACGTCATTTTGCAAATGATAATCTCTTTCGGCTTCGGCCTCAGTGACGTAGTTTGTTTTGATGAGCAAGTTCTCATACTTAATGCGCTCGCGTCCTAACCCCAGTTCTTTTTGAAACAATGTCCAGCGGTATTTTCCCTCTTGCCACTGGGCAAGCATCTGTTGATTACCGACAGGAGCCGGAGAATTAAAATTGTTGATGTATTGCACTACTTTCTTACGGTCGAAATTTCCCGCAGAGTCCGTAAATGATTGCTTGACGTTCTCATCTACATTTTTTCCTTGAACCATGTCCCACACCTCATCGGCCGTAACCTTTACACCAGCTTTTTCAAACTGGGGCTTAATCGCATGTTCTACGATCATCAACTCCCACGCCTGATTTTGCAATGTTGGCCTTTCCTTTTCTCCCGGCTGGCGGCCGAAGCTCATGATGTAATTGTTTTCGCGCTCTTGTATAAAAGCCTGGTATTGCTCTCTGGAAATAGATGTTCCGGCAATTTCTGCCACTTCTTCATCGCTGCCGCCAAAAACGGAGCGGGGGCCATTCCCAAACAAATCATTTAAAATAAAAGAAAGAATAGCGATGGCTACAAAACCAACCACCCATTTGGTCATCTTTTCTCTTAATGTTCCAATCAATGCCATAGTAAAAATGAATTAAAGTGTAAGGTCGTTAAGGCCGACCAGCCCATTTTAAAGAACGGCAAATTTAGCCTGTTATCTTTATTCGACAAAGGTGCGACATGAAATAATCATACTGATTTTCAGGTCTTTACAACGAATTGCTAACGTTTTTTGGGATGTGACCTGCCAGTGCCGAAGGCTGGTGGTTTTTAGAGCAAAATAACACCAAAGCCGGGGGCGATTGCTTATCCCTCGAGGCTTTCCAAATCAACCGTTAACTTGACAGTATTGATCAGCTTGTTTTCCGTTTTTTGGATGGTAAACGAGTAGGGCGGAATAGCCACCGTCTCGCCTTCGGCAGGAAAATCTTCTGTGTAGGAGAGAATTAGTCCTGCCAGTGTTTCATAATCTCCTTTTGGCAATTGCCATTTGTAATGATCATTTAGATAGTCTATTTCCAAGCGTGCGCTCAGCAGGTAGGTGGTATCATCAATTTTTTCCTCCACAAGGTCGTCATCGTCATGCTCGTCCTCGATCTCGCCAAAAATTTCTTCAATGACGTCTTCCATACTTACAATGCCGGAGGTGCCGCCAAACTCATCGACTACGAGTGCCATGCTTTTCTGTTCCTTGATCAGTTGAACCATGAGGTTATTAGCCATCATTGTCTCTTGTACAATATTAATGGGTGTAAGAATCTCTTCGATGCGTTGTGGTTTTTTGAACAATGCAGAGGAGTGACAATAACCGATGACGTTATCAATTGTTTCTTTGTAAATCAAAACTTTTGAATGACCGCTCTGAATAAATGAATCTCTAAGCTTGTCGATGCCTTCTTCCACATCGATAGCGGTCACTTCTGTGCGGGGGATCATGCAATCGCGGATACGCACCGTTTTGAACTCGAGCGCATTGTGAAAAATCTTTTTATCAAGACCCACGTCTTCATCGTCATGCCGAACCTTAAGCATGCTCTTCAAATAGTTATTCAAGTCGGTGAGTGCGAACACGGGTTTTTCTTCTGAATATTCAATGCGCAGCACATGGATAATCACAATTTTAGAGAGGTAGACTATAGAAAATGTAAGTGGCGCCAGAATAAAATAAATAATCCTAAATGGAACAGCCAAAGCGGCTAACATCAGATTAGGATTAATCAAGAAGAGACTTTTTGGTAAAAACTCTGCGGTAAACAAAATTAACAGTGTCGAGATAAGCGTTTGAAAGATCAAAATGAAAACCTCGTCATTTATGCTTTGCGGTAAGTTAGAAGCCAACCACGGCTCGATCAGTTGAGCCATGTAAATGCCAAACAAGACCAACGCTAGTGTGTTGCCAATCAATGTGGTGCCGATAAACCAAGATTGTCTCTTTAGAAAGTAGGACATGATCCTACCCCACAATACGCCTTGTTTTCCCTGCAATTCAATTTGCAGTTTATTAGCTGAAAGAAAGGCAATTTCTATTCCGGAAAAGAAAAACGAAAAAGCTAACGTGATCGCAATGAGTATGTAGGAATTGTCCATCCGTTACTTCTTTTTGCGATAGGTGTAGATGAAAAAAAAGCCAAAGGCGAGCATGATTGCCCAATAAGCGTGACCTACGCCAAGCGTCATTACTTCATAAATGCCAATAATTACAAATCCGGCTGCCAACGAAAGCAGCACTATATCCATTAACTTCATGCCGCGCAAAGATACAAAATAGTCAATAGTCGATAGTCCATGGTCAATTGTTTGGCTCTCGTACTTTTGTGGAATTGGCTCAGAAGGAGGCTGGCATTAACAAATTACCATCGACAACTCACTAATTGTCTTTCACTTCGATAGTGCCCGTAGGGTTCTTGATCGTATAACTCGACATGTCTTCAAAAGCATCAAGCCCGGTGCCGTAGAGCACATCATGTTCATCGGTAATGGTCACAAATTTTTCGGTGAAGATTTTCTTTGTGTCCGGCTTCCAAAACAACTCTTCTGTATTTAATTGTTGCCCTTTTTCAATATTCTTTACAACAACTTTACCTCGTCCCCGCCAGCGGTTTTCACCTTTAAAATAGAAAGCCGTATTGGCGCGAAGAGTGGAGGTTAGCTTACCTGTTTTGTCAAAGAATTCGAGGTAGATTCCCTCGGGAAATTCCTGGTCACCATTTTGATAGTCAAATATTTTTTTTGCTTTTAAGATCGCCTTCATCCGATCATTCTCGGTGTAGTTCATCAGAATGTTTTCGGCCTCGCGAAGGGGACCCTCATAAATGACAGGTTTTGCCGTTTCCTTACTCTTACAACTGCTCAGCATTGTAATTAAAAGCAGACAGACCAGAAGTGCTTTTGCGGGCGATCCGAAAAATTTTTGAAGAATAAGTTTGTGCAAGATTGTCATGCTGAAGCAAAAAGAAGAAGGCTGACTTTACAGTCAGCCTTCGTACATTTTTTGTGCCGTCTTTTATTCTTTTCCGCGGGTGCGAAGCGTTACTGTTTCGCCCACCCAACAGGTAATTTTTTTGCTCTCACCTTCTTTCCAGTTCAATTCAAAAAGCTCGGTAACCGAAGGGAATTGCGCACGGGTTGAGTTCATCTTTTGCTGATTGCCAGCTTTGAGATACATGTCAAATGCTGCAATGTATACTAACCGATCCTCAGCCAAGCTTGATTTCTTAGAACACTCTGAGAAAGAGAAATAATACAAATCTCCGATTTTCTCATACCCTTCTTTGTTGGTAGGATCCGCTGCTATGGCCTTTCTGTAGTAGTCGCGAGCCGCATTTTTGTCTTTGTTGATGTTTGCGTTGTCGCCTAGCAAAATATTGATCTCGGCTTTGTCTGCCGGGGTAGCAGCTAGTGTTAAGGCTTCGTTCAACAAAGGAAGTGCTTTGTCAAAGTTTTTTAACTGCAGATATTTTGAGCCCAATACTTTAGCAAGCGCGAAATCAGGAGTGGCTTTGTGTACCACTTCAGTAGCTTCTAACCAAAGAGGATCGTCCGTGCACTTGTCATTTAACATGTACTGGAAAATCTTTTTTGCCATGCCGATATCAGTCGGGTTTTGTTTAAAGCGAGGCTCGTAGTTTTTCTTGACAAAGGCGCAGTTGATCGTAACCATCTTCGACAGTTTGTCGTCTACGTTGATCTTTATTTTTTTGTATTTCTCCACATCGCCCACCTTATTCTCAGATTCAGCTTTTTTGATTTTAGCTTCGATTACACCAATCAATTTGTCATAGCGCCCCAAGATCAAATCTTCGGTCAGCGTTTTTTGAGCAGGAGGTAGTGGCTTTTGCGTGATAAAGTTGGCGAAGATCACAGACATATAGGCCTCCAGATTGTTGTCATTAACATTATTGCCGCTGATCTCATACACGCGGTCAAACATGGTCAACAACTCAGCTGATTTTTCTTTGTTATTGATATTGTATTTCGCGCTTGACGCGGCTTTACGATTCAATACGTTCACTTCGTCACCGCAATTCTGGATACGCATGTCGTAAATCAACATCAAGGAGTCTACCAATACTTTCTTTTTGGCAGCATCTGCTTCTTTACCAGCTAAGCCATCATAAGCTGTTGCAGCGTCTACATACAATTTAGTATTCCAGTTTGGGGCATTGGTAAGCATCCATTGAATAGAAGAGGTTGCACCACGAAAATTTTGCTGCTTCACTGCGTCACCAAAAATAGCGACACACTCCTCCGCTTTTTGTTTGTCTTCAGGCCATTTCAATTCCTTGCACTGTGACCAAGCGGTTAGTGAGGTAATTGCCAACAGAGTCAACGCTAAACCTGCTTTTTTGAAATTCCAATTCATGTTCGTCATCGTTTTTAGAGTTAATCAAATTTTCTCTTAATGAACCAATTATCATTAAAAGTCATGCCAAGATAAATTTTAAAATAGTTCTCTTCAATCGTGTTCTTTACAATACTGCCTCTGCTGCCAATTTTGACCGAAAAATCAATAGTCGAGATTCGAGCTACTGGCAAAGAGACGCCAAAATTAACACCAAAATCGTTTACTTGGTTACCGGCCACCAAATAAGGATACTGATCGTAGCTTAATCCAGCCCGATAGGTCATTCTTCTCAAGTAGCTGCTAACACCTGTTTGGTCTGGCATTATTTCAATGCCAAACGCACTCCTTATGCCGGTTCTTGTGTCCGTTGCTTGCCCCGTGAATCCCCTGAATTGTTGATAATCAAGATAGGAGACATCCGCGCCAATCATCCAGTGAGTAGGGCGTCCAAAAGAGAGGCCAACCCCAAGCGTTTGGGGCAATACAATGGAGCTGGCTTGATTGTTTACGAGAGTTGTAGAGTCTACGATACTTCCATTTATGGCCGAGCGAGTGTCTAAGCGAATTGTCCTTCGCGTTCCAACCGTGGTTTGTAAATCATAGATTACTCCAATATTGACCTGGTAATTTTTTTTCGTTATTGAGTCTTTGTGTAGATATAACCCAGTAGAAAAACTGATATCACTCACATAATTGCGCTCTTCTAAAAAGGGGGTGTAAATTGTTTGGGGCAATTTAGCTTCCTCTTGGTTATTGATGGAACTAAACAGATAATTGGCACGCACACCCACCGCTGCATATTTGTTAATTTTTACTCCATTTGCCCAGGAGAGCTGGTTGATCCCCCCGGTGCCGGTTCTACTTGTTTGGACGGTACTTGTTAAGCTTCCGTCCACCGGCTCGATCACAGTTAATTTGTAATTCACACCCGAATAAGGAGTTAACCCTATTGAGGTTGTCCAACGTCCCGGTTTAATAGGGAATGCCATCACCAAATAGTTAAGATTGCCATTCGTGTTTTGTAGTGAAGAGGTACCGTCTTTGATGGTCCTGTTTTCTATCATCATGCCTCCGTGAAAAGTAGTGACATAGTTATTGATCAATAGAGCCGGATTTTGATTATTGACATACCACGAACTAGGATTACTGATTCCAATTCCGCCCATGCCCTGATTTTGAGCTAAAGAGTTGCCGTACAGATCACCTATTCCGAAAGAAGAAAAAGGGCTATTCGCAACCTGAGCAGAGGCCAATTGGAAGAGACTTAGTAATAAAACGATAAGGAAAATTCCTTTTTTATGAAGCATTGTAGCGTAAAATCCTGTTCAAGCCCATCAAAACCAAATCGGGGGCTGCAAATATGGTGGGTTTCAGTTGGTTTTCAAAAAAAGGAGCGTCACCTCCACAAAGAATGATCTTCAATTCCGGGAATTTGCTGGCATACTGTTCAGCCACCCCGTTTATTTCACCCACTATTCCATTCAATACCCCACTTTGAAGGCAGCTTTCAGTACTGTTTCCCATCAAGCCCACTTGATCATTCCATTTCACTAACGGCAGACGCGCGGTAAACGTATGCATGGCTTTAAATCTCATTTCGATACCGGGCGAGATGGCTCCTCCGTGATAGTTGGCATTCGCATCAACGAACTCAAAGTTAATACAGGTGCCCGCATCTATGATCAGGCAATTTTTACCTGGAAAAATGGCTAACGCGCCACAGGCTGCCGCTATGCGATCGACACCGAGTGTCTCCGGAGTTGCATATAAAAGTTGGATGGGCAGGGGAAGCTGATGATGGAGAACCGACTTCTTGCCGGACGTTTGCAGTTTTGCCGTGGCTTCTTCGCCCGTTTGGTTCACCGAGCTTATTAGAATATTCTCAAATACAGTATTGGCAAATGCTGCCTGGAGCTCTTCTGCATTGTTAAAAATGTTCTTTTTCAACAAGCTTTCTTGCTCAAAGCAGGCTGTTTTTATCCGCGAGTTGCCAAAGTCGATAACTAAATTCAAGATGCTTTTCGTTTTTACAAAGCTAGCCAATCCCCATTTGATGTTCGCGCGAAGCTGCCTTTAGCATAGGGTTTATGCCACGTGCAATGGGATACCTTATATTTGCGCTACAACTAGTTACCCTACGATGAAAGAGCTGCTCCAAAAGTTTGAAAACAAACGCCCCGAGATTGTATTTGAATGGAAAGATTCAGAAACCGAAGCCGAAGGGTGGGTAGTCATCAACTCGTTGCGGGGTGGCGCTGCAGGTGGAGGCACCAGGATGCGTGCCGGTCTTGACAAGCGGGAAGTAGAATCGCTGGCTAAAACGATGGAAGTAAAGTTCACGGTAAGCGGCCCACCCATTGGAGGTGCGAAATCGGGAATCAACTTCAACCCCAACGATCCGCGCAAAGCAGGAGTGTTGCATCGGTGGTACACGGCTGTAATGCCTTTGCTAAAGTATTACTATGGAACCGGTGGCGATATGAACGTGGACGAGATTCATGAAGTAATTCCCCACACAGAAGATGTAGGCATTTGGCATCCGCAAGAAGGCGTTTTTACAGGGCATTATAAACCCAGTGAGCCACAGAAGGTAAATCGCATTGGGCAGTTAAGACAAGGCGTGGTAAAGGTGATTGAAGATGAGAAATTTACGCCCTCGCTGGCGAAAAAATACACCGTGGCTGACATGTGCACAGGCTATGGTGTTGCTGAAGCGGTAAAGCATTATTATGAACTCTGGGGCGAAAATAGAAAGGGCAAACCCTCCTCCACAAATGTTGCGGAGGGCAAGCGTGTAGTGGTGCAGGGATGGGGCAACGTAGGCGCGGCAGCAGGATTTTATTTATCTCAGCAAGGGGCAAAAATTGTGGGCATCCTTACGCGTGAAGGTGGGCTGATCAATCAAAAAGGATTTACACATGAAGAGATTTGTCAGTTGGTGATAGACCGGAAAGGAAATCAACTGGTCACCGATCAATTGCTCAGCTTTCAAACGGTGAATAAAATGATCTGGGATTTAGAGTTTGAGGTGTTTATACCTGCAGCGGCTTCGCGGTTGGTCACGAAGGAACAAGTCGATCGAATGATCACCTCCGGAGTAGAAGTGTTTTCGTGTGGCGCCAATGTGCCATTTGCAGATCCTGAAATTTTCTTTGGGCCAACAGGGCTTTATGCCGATGAGAAATTTTCAATCATTCCAGATTTCATCGCCAACTGTGGAATGGCACGTGTGTTTGCCTACTTCATGGAGAGCGAAGTGGTGATGGATGATGCCGCTGTTTTTGGCGATATCTCGAAAGTGATCAAGCAAGCACTAGAAAAGACGAAGAAGGTGAACTTTGCCAAAACAAAAATCGCACAGGCTTCTTTTGAGATTGCATTAAAGGAGTTGGTAAGATGACCAAGTGAGGTATTTTTTTCATATCGGTTTCAATGGGTTTCTCTACCGGGGCTGGCAACGGCAACCTGATGAACTGAATGTGCAGCAGGTTTTTGAAACCACCCTTAGCCAAATATTCAAAGAGCCAATCACCGTGATGGGCTGCGGCCGCACGGATGCACAAGTACACGCCAGCCAGTTTTTTTTTCACGCGGACATCAGTACTCGCTGGGACTATGATCTGGTGTTTCGTATCAATAAATTATTGCCGCCTGATATTGCTGTGTTTGAAATCATTCCGGTGGAAGAGAATCAACATGCGCGGTTTGATGCTACACTTCGGAGGTACGATTATTTTATTCACACCTATAAAGATCCATTTTTGAGTCAGCTCAGCTCTCTCTACCTGGAAAGAAATCTCAACGTTGACAAGATGAAACAAGCCGTAGCGCTGCTGACGCGCTACGATGACTACCGGGCATTTTGCAAGCGGCCCAATGACTACCGCACCACGGTATGCAAAGTTACCGCGGCATCACTTGTTTCTGATTCCTCAGGAGATCGTTTTCGTTTTCAAATTTCGGCCGATCGTTTTTTGGGAAAGATGATTCGCATTATTGTGGGCAAGTTGCTGGTGATTGGGCAAGGTAAGTTGAGTGTAGATGAATTTGAAAGTTACCTGATCACCAAAGAAACCCCATCGATCTATGAGCCGGCACATCCGCAAGGGCTTTATCTTTCAAAAGTTACGTATCCATTTTTAGACGTTCCTCCGCGTGCTGATTTTTCAGCCATTTTGCAGAATAAGGAAGATGAGTGGTTGCATTAGCTATTCTTGTTCGTTGCAAAAAGTAGGTACTATTTTCTCATCGCAAAAATTTCATTGGTTAAGTCTATCCAATCCACATTGCGCAACTTGATAAGCTCCTCCTTCCACTTCCGTGTTTTGCCTTTGATGTACCGTTCCCTTTCAAGCGCTTCTTCTACGCTTTGAAACCCTTCGAAATAAATGGGTTTCTCAACGTTGTAGCGAGCCGTGAAGCTCTTTGGGTTGATTTTTCTTTTGTGCTCCCAAAGTCGAGTTGGTAAATCAGTAGTCATGCCAACGTACAACACCGTATGGTGTTGATTGGTCAGGATGTAAACGAAGGCTATTGGACGAGGGGTAGTCATTTGGATCGAGAATTCGTTCATGCTCGATGTGCAAAAATAGGCGAAATCCTGAGCGTCCTGAGCGGTAGGAGGCACAACCTTTGGATGTGCATTGGCCTTCTCGAAAACACACGCTCAGTAGCTCAACCAAGCCAGCGAAGCATCCCCTCTTGCGAACCTGCAATCGTTAGGCGTTGTCTTCTGTCTGGGTCGTGCTTCGTGATGGGGGATTCTTCGCTTGTTCATCTTTGTCTATGAAGTGCGCGGGTTCTCTTGGTTTTGATGCTGCTAAAAAGGTGGTGGGGCTAAACGCTCAGAATTTGGTTTGCAATCCTGAACGGATTAGTGGCGCAACAGGCTCAAGTTGCGTTGCCTTCGTTTGGCACACGCACTTACCAGTGTTACCAAAACGAGCGAAGGATCCCCACTTGCAAGCCTGCAATCGTTAGGCGTTGCCTTTTGTCTGGGTCGTGCTTCGTGATGGGGGATTCTTCGCTTGTTCATCTTTGTCTATGAAGTACGCGGTTTCTCTTGGTTTTGATGCTGCTAATAAGTTGGTGGGGCAAGACGCTCAGAATTTGGTTTGCATGACAGTAATAAAAAAAACCGCCCGATCGGAAGACCTGGCGGCTTTTGGTAAGGCGTCTGACGGCTTTTTGCGAAAGCTTACAGCCGTCTGACGCCTGCATTGGCCAAGTAAGGAAGGTAATCTTTAGTAATTGAACCCAGATTATGCAATAGAAATTCTATTGCATAATTGACGAATGAAAATCAACGATTTAGCCCCAAGTAAGAAAACCAAGTTGGTGATTTTCATTGTCAGGGTTTAACCTTGACATCCGCCTTAGGCGGATCGTCAACTCCCTGGGCAAACTATGCATTCCTAATGCATAGTTTGGGATAAAATAATACGAATCAATGTAGAAGCCATCTCAAAAATCAATTTCTATGGCAGCCTGAGCTTGTCGAAGGCTACTTCGATTTCACAAAGCTGGTTTCGACATACTCAACTTGATAATCCGCTATTTTTGAGATGGCTTGTAGATACCTATCTCACGTATTTATGGAGATAATGGCTCATTTCGTCCTGAACTTTTTTAGCCGCTGCCGTTGCCGCTTCAGCGAAATCTTCACCGGCAGATGCGTAGATAATTGAACGGGACGAATTCACCAAAAGACCACACTGCGCATTCAACCCGGCCTTTGACACAGCCTCTAAATCTCCGCCTTGAGCGCCTACTCCCGGAACCAAAAAAAAGTAATCTGGGGCGAGTGCCCGAATGGCTCCAATTTTATCGGCATGCGTTGCCCCCACCACGTACATCATCTTGTCGGGGGTTGCCCACCGCTGCGAGGCAAAGATCACTTCCTGAAAAAGGTATTTTCCGTCTTGCGTTTCAATGAGCTGAAAGTCTGTACTACCTGGATTAGAGGTATGTACCAATAAAATCGTCCACTTGCCTTCAAATTCCAAAAATGGCCTCACCGAATCTTCGCCCATATAAGGCGCCACTGTGAGCGCGTCAAAATCCATTTGCTCGAAAAAAGCCCGCGCGTAAAGCGTTGAGGTATTGCCAATGTCTCCCCGCTTGGCATCTGCAATGGTAAAACATTCCTTAGGAATATATTCTAAAGTACGTTGTAGGCTTTCCCAGCCCTTATGACCCAACGCCTCATAAAAAGCAATGTTTGGTTTATAAGCCACGCAATAGTCTTTTGTGGCATCAATGATCCGTTTGTTAAACTCAAATACAGGATCAGAGAGCCGAAGAAAATGCTTAGGTATTTTTTCTAAATCGGTATCCAACCCAACACACAGGTAAGACTGTTTTTTTTTGATTTGCTCAAAAAGCTGATCGCGGGTCATGCTAACACGTAATTGTCGACCTATCGAACATCAATGATTTCTACCCCCGGATACTTTTTAGCATCGAAATTAAAAAAGGAATCATCTATTTTCAGATTGGGGGTAAACTTAGTGATCAGGTACTTGTACCTGTTGCCTGCCTTGTCGAACATCGTCCAGCTATGAATACTCTTGTCTTTCTTGGCAATCATCATTTTTATCTTGAAGTATTGAGCATTTTTCTTTTCGGGCACGAGGTCGATTTCCTCATACACCTGACCGCCTTCTGTCTTTTCTCCCAAAAAAAGATACCGGAAACCCTTTTTATAAATATCAAAAATCTTTACCGGATTTATATCATCTGAATTTGGGTCAAAGTTGTCGATGTTGACTTCCTTAGCCGAAGGGAGATAAGTCCACACGGTAGTACCGTTATTGATAATCTCCTGATCGTCCAACAACAATCTGAATTTCTCACCCTTGACTGTGATCTTGCCTTTCACTTCTTCTTTTACACCTTCCGTTTCGTTGGTCATTAAGGTGGCGAGGCTGGCTTCAAAGTTGGCAATCGCCTTGTATTTTTTGCTCATCGCTTCCAGAATCTCCAATGCTTTCGGATCATATTGAGCCATCAGTAATTTTCCAAAAACCAGGAAGGCAGCCAGTAAAACAAACTTTTTCATTGCAATAAAATTCAAATTAACTATGTCTTTCTTTCAAATCAGTCAATAATTGTTCCAAACTCATTTCATCTTTAATAAGAACTTCACGCGCCTTTGACCCCTCAAAAGGCCCCACTATTTTTGCGGCTTCCAGCTGATCTATCAGGCGACCTGCACGGTTGTAGCCCAATTTCAATTTTCGCTGAATCAATGACGTACTTCCTTGTTGATGCATGACGATCAACCTGGCTGCCTCTTCAAATAGGGCATCCCGTTCTGATAAATCCACTGAACTTGCGCCTCCATCATCTTCCCCTTCAAATTCAGGTAGCATATAGGCAGAATCGTAGCCCCGCTGTGAGCCAATGAACTCACACACTTTTTCTATTTCCGGTGTGTCAACAAACGGACTTTGTAAACGTATGACGTCTGATCCATTGGAAAACAGCATATCGCCCATCCCAACGAGTTGGTCGGCACCACCCGAGTCTAGAATGGTACGCGAATCTACTTTTGAAGTCACACGGAAAGACAATCGTGCCGGAAAATTCGCTTTTATTACCCCGGTGATAACGTTGACGGATGGGCGCTGAGTAGCGACTACCAAATGAATACCGATAGCGCGTGCCAGTTGAGCTAACCTAGCGATGGGCGTTTCAACTTCCTTGCCGGCCGTCATCATTAAATCGGCCAATTCATCAATTATCAAAACGATATAAGGCAAAAAACGATGACCTTCTTTCGGGTTGAGTTTTCGGGAAATAAACTTCGCGTTGTATTCTTTCAGATTTCTGGCTCCGGCATCTTTCAAAATTTCATACCGGTTCTCCATTTCGATACACAGGGAGTTAAGCGTATACACCACTTTCTTTGTGTCTGTGATAATTGCCTCTTCGCTATTGGGAAGCTTGGCCAGATAGTGTCGCTCAATCTTACTAAACAATGACATCTCCACTTTTTTTGGATCGACCAACACAAACTTCAGTTGGCTGGGGTGCATTTTGTAAAGAAGCGAGGTAAGAATAACATTAAGTCCTACTGATTTTCCCTGGCCTGTCGCCCCTGCTACCAGCAAGTGAGGCATTTTCGCCAAATCAATGACCAGCAATTCGTTTGAGATTGTCTTCCCTATTGCAATGGGCAAGTCTTTGTCTGATTTTTGAAACCGCTCTGAAGCTAACACTGATCGAATACTAACCATTTCACGGTTTTTGTTCGGCACCTCTATACCAATTGTACCCTTGCCCGGAATGGGTGCAATGATGCGGATACCGAGCGCAGATAAACTCAGCGCAATGTCATCCTCCAGGTTTTTAATTCGTGAAATTTTTATTCCCGCCTCAGGGACAATCTCATACAAAGTAACGGTAGGCCCGATGGTTGCCTTGATGCTTTGTATACCAATTTTGAAATTGGTAAGCGTTGCCAATATTTTGTCTTTATTTTGATTTAGCTCCTCTTGACTTACCTGGACTTTCCCAACTTCGTACTCATTTAATAAATCGATGGGTGGGAACTTGTAGTTACTCAGCTCAAGTGTGGGATCATACAAACCTTGTGCCTCCACCAATTTCTCAGCTAAGGCATCCGTTTCCAAGACTGGCTCTTCAATAGTAAAAAGTGGTTCTTCTTTTTCGATTCTCGGGGGTTCTACTTCCAATAGAATATCCTGAATTGGCTTCGCAACTTCAGGCTTGCTTTCAAATAAAACAGGTTCAGGTTCTTCGTCTGCAAGCGTAGGCCAATGGTCCCGATCATCTGTATAGGTTGGCTCAACCCGATCATCATCGGTTGATGCCAGTGCCGCATTGCCCATAGGCTTTGGATCTTTTACGTGAAAAGCATTGATGGCTGTTACGTTGAAATAATAAATAATGAAAACAAACAAGCTTAACACCAATAGTAGAAACGTTCCCCACCCAAAAAGGCTGTCTGCTATTTTAGACAACTCATAGCCCAACCCACCACTCAAAAAACTAATTTCATTGACGCCCGCAAGACTATGTGTGAGATAGCCCAAAAGCAGGCTGAGCCACAAGCCGGAAAATGTGGAGAATACAAAAACTGAAAACACAGACACAAGTTCTCTCTTGAAAACCATTTTGAAGCCAAGAAGAAAAAGAATGGGCGGAATAAAGAAGGCAGAAATACCCATCCACTTGAAAACCAAATAATGGCTTGTCACCGCACCGTATAAACCCAACCAATTTTCAGCCTCTTTGCCAGAGTCTAGCAGAGTAGTGGACCAAAGAGCTTCAACAACACTTTGATCGGACTTTCCGGTGAATAAATAAGACAAAAATGCGGTGAACAAATAAACCGCTGATATGATCAGGAAGAAACCAAGGGCTAACCCCAGGCGTGGATCTTGAAAAAAGGAAAAACTGAATTTACTTTTCGGCTTAGTAGCCTTAGGCTTCTTTTCCTTTTCGGGTTTCTTAAATGTATTGGACTTGTAGGTATTTTCGGCCATCTCAGAATTGCGCAAAAATAACCAAATAACAGGAAACTTTCGAACTTATTTAGCGATCACAGACTCGCTCAAACCACTGTAAAACTTCGAAGAAAATTTCCCACCGACTATTTTAACGCTTTTACGGCATTGCCCCACTCTTTTGAAACAGTTGTAAAAATGGAATTGCTCGGCCAAAATCCAACTCCCATTTCAGCAACAATCCATTGGCAATTAACGCCAACACAATCATCAAAAGAAGATAGAAGCGAAAGTGTTTCTTATCTAGAAAAGAGAACAAAGATAAAGCAACAGGCACAATTGCAACAGCAAAAGGAAACAAGGGAAAGATGACAAGCCCAATAACTCCGATGCTAACCGAAAGTAAATGACCCATCCGAAAAAGAAGTTGTTGTTTGTCCTGGCTATTCAACAATCCAGCCACTCCAAATAGGACATACGCATCTAATGGCAGCAGTATAGCCAACCCGATAATACCAAAACCCCACGTGCCACCATTCGTGCTAATCGTTTTGATCGTCAATGGTATTGCCACCAAAATAGAAAGAAGGATTAGTGCAGCACCTGCCCATTTGTTGATTGATTTTATTTGTTCCTTGATTGCAGACATAACCTTTGGCTTATACCACAAATAGCAGAAGAAATCAGGATATTCTAATGAGAACTGTCACTCCTGAATGCGACTCTTATCATAACCTATTGAATCTACAGAGCGCATCTTTAAAGAAAAAAGAAATAAACCAAGCTTAACAAATAACACTTATGATTTCTGTAAACTCCATTACCGACAAGTACATTTTGCAACCTTCTTTGATAGCCAAACATAAAAAAACACTGGATTGGTTATCGACTTCGCTTTTCTGGAAAAAGGAAATGTCCTTTTTTCAAAAGTTGCTGGATAACATCGCTCCCAAGCTATCGGCAATACCAGACAAACAAAGGCTTGATCATTTTCAGCACTTTATCACTTACTATAATGCGGAATTGATTGACAGTCTTCGCGCTAAGTTAAGGCTACACGAAAAAAATTTAGCGGAAATGCTTGAACAAAAAAATGAACTGGCCAAAAAGTACTTTGAGGAGCACGATGAACTAATGGGCGCCTTAGAAGGCGCCAACACTCAAATTTTGCTGACAAAAGAAGATTTATTTGATTTTGTTGGAAAAGCAATGACGTAGCTTCCGCTTCGTAGAAAGTATACAATTGGAAATTATTTAATTCTTTTTTTATGGCACTCCACTTTGAAAAACATGCAGCAAAAGGAAACGAATTTGTAAACCGTCTGGCAGCACACCTGAAGGACGAAGACAATCGCGATCGGGCGGGGCGTGTGCTACGCTGCGTGCTAAAGGTCCTTCGCGACCGCATTACCCCCGAAGAGTCATTCCAACTGATGGCACAACTGCCAATGGCCATTAAGGCTATCTATGTTGATGGGTGGATGCCGCAACGGCATCATGCCAGAATAAAAACCATGCATGAATTTGCCGAACAGGTGATAAAAGAAGATGGGTTATTGGCGTGGCGGGATTTCTCCACGGTAGAAGATGCGCTACAAGCCTGCGAAGCTGTTGTCAAGACAATCGCTGACTATGTTACAGCTGGAGAACTGCATCAGGTTATTGCGGTTTTACCTGAGGACATGAAAGCCTCCTTTCTTAAATGGGCGCACACCCCGTAGGTCATGACATCCTTTGAAGTCTGGCTTTACTGGTGAGGATAATTCTTTTTTGGAAATTGTCGCAGAGACGCTTCAACCGCTCGGTTGACATTAGCTTCTGTAAGAGATGGATATAAATCGAAATAGGATACAGCTACTGAACGCCATACCATTTTACCTTGTTGCTTGTCAATCAAATCAATGATAAAAGTGCCTTTTAAAAGAAGTACTTCTTCTCTGCTCGTAAACGGAATAAACTGATAGACCTCATCTGGGCGGTGGTAGGCATAACCGGTATCCGTTTTCATCACCACTTGAACATCCATCAATAAATCCGGGTTGTCAGAATTAAAGGCAATACCCTTTTTCTTCATCTCGGACTTTATCGCTTTTTGCATATAACTTCTGATCAGCGAATCATTCAGGTAGTCAGGGCCTCGAAAAGTGAATTCACAACTTTCCAACCAACAAAAACTTTGATATTTACTAAAATCATGATTTGGGAGTTGCAGGGTACGAACTTTCACCGCGCAACTTGCCGCCACCAGCAATAGGGCAAGCCAAAAGGGAGCTAATCGTGTCATTTTCATTTTTCAAAATTTAAAGCCTTGACTTCCATACTACACAAGCCGCCTACTACGCAGAAAACTACCATACAACATGAGCATAATACCCAGTACAACAAACACCAGTTGAAATAGGTGCGTATCCGGTAACAAATAAACTTGTATCAAAGTCCAGCCCGTAAGAATAGCTCCTTGAAGCAAAATAATAGTTGGATAGGCTTCTGCTTTAGCAATAGAGAAGCCTGCGGCTACCAAACTGAGCACCCCTACAAGTACAAGAAGTAGTAGTCCTGGCAATCTATAATCTGGGAACGGAATAGTCATTTGACTCGGATCACCCAATCCCAGCGAACTACCGGAAGGATCAATCAACAGCATGATACCTCCCACGCAAGCACACAAGCCTGTGCCCACTAGTATAAAAATTGCAACCCAACGAGCCCAATACATCTTGATTTTCTTTCCAACAAAGCTATCCAATCGTATTGAATGATTCTATGAGGAATGAACAGAAGCAGGATGACAGGTATCATCATCAGATCAATCGAAAATCATCGTACTACCTCTGTTTGCGATAGTATTTTTGTACCGGATTTCTCAACTAACCAAACAAGAAATCCGAGAATATATGAAAACGTTAGCCAAAAGAAACGTAGATGTATTTCCATCACTCGTTTCTGATTTTTTCAGAACCAGCCCATTTATGACTGGATTGTTTGATGTTGACATGGACTTGCTTCCTGCAAGACTTGGCGTGACAGTGCCTTCAGCTAATTTCACAGAAAACGAAAAAGAGTATACGATTGAATTAGCTGCTCCCGGCTTAAGTAAAAAAGATTTCACCATAGAGATGGAGAATGACCTGCTAACTATTAGCGCTGAAAAAGAAGAAGAGAAAAATGAAAAGGAAAATGGGTTTACAAAGAAAGAGTATTCTTTCAACACATTTAGTCGTTCATTTACTCTTCCAGAAAACGCCAAATCAGAAAAGATCGATGCGAAATATGAAAATGGTATTCTCACAATCAATGTTCCAAAAAAGGAGCTGACTCCTCAAAAACCAAGAAAAGAAATACCAGTTTCATAGTTTAAAGGAGCACTGCTACCTTCGTGAAATCGGGTAAGTGCCAGAATTGGCCAGATTGATTCATTCCGAAACGAGTGTTTCAAATCTGGCTTCTTTTTTTGAAAGACGTGATCATTTTGTAATATCTTGCGTTCTTATTGCGATGAACGAGCATGCGGATTGACCTCAACAAAAAAAAAACCAAACAACTACCCCCGTTAGCGAACAACGAATTTGAAAGTCTTTTTGATTATGCCACAATTGGGATGCTCATCACAGACTCAAACGGATTAATAACTAATTTCAATCGCCACGCGGAGTACCTTTTCCGTTACAAAAGAGACGAAGTGATCGGCAAGCCAGTTGAGCTACTCATTCCAATCGAAAAAAGAACAGCCCATGAAGATCACCTGAGGAATTTTAGCAAACACCCCGCCAATCGAATGATGGGTGCCTCCAGCAATCTTTTTGCCAAACGAAAAGACGATTCTGTTTTTCCTGTTGAAATCAGTTTAAGCCATTTTAACAATAACAGCCAACTATTTGTAATCGCATTCATTATTGACATTACTGTGCGTAAGCAGAATGAAGATTTACTAAAAGAGCAAAAAAATCAAGTGTTGCAATTTGCTGAGCAAACTAAACGCCTCAACGCAGAATTGGAGAAAAAAATAGAAGACCGCACAAAGATGTTAAAGGAGACGCTAGAGGCGTTAGAAACCACACAACAAGAAACAACCAAAGCGCTCAATTTTCAAAAGGCCATACTCAACCATGCCGGAGCATGTATTATCGCTACCGATGTTCATGGCGTTGTCCAGTTGTTCAACAGCACTGCGGAAGAATACCTGGGTTACTCTAAGAGCGAAGTTATTGACCAAATAAACGTTGTTCAATTCCACCTGGCTTCTGAGATTCAGTCAAAGGCAGCTGCCTTTTCGAGAGAGCTAGGTAAAATCGTAACCCCGGACTTCAATGTTCTATCCGCTAAATCAATGGATGATTTACCCAATGAGCATGAATGGACATATGTCCGAAAGGACGGCACTACATTTACCGTTTCGCTCAATGTAACAACCTTACGGGATGCACAAAATACCATTTCCGGGTTTCTGGGGGTGGCGGTTGATATTTCTGAAATAAAAAATTATCAAAATAGTCTCCAGGTTGCGTTGGAAAAGGAAAAGCAACTGGGGGATTTAAAATCTCGGTTTGTCACCATGGCTTCGCATGAATTCCGAACGCCATTAAGTACCATTCTTTCCTCTGTATCGCTCATCGACAAGTACACAAGTGTCGAAGATCTGGAAAAAAGAGAGAAGCATGTTAAGCGCATCAAAAGTGCCGTGGGAAATATGAAAGATATCCTGGAGGACTTTTTATCTCTGGGTAAAATGGAAGAGGGGAAAATACAACTCAATCCTGAACTACTAACCCCTGCCGAGCTGCGCGATGAGCTGGAGGCCGTGATACAAGAAATGCAGCGACTGACGAAACCTTCCCAACAGATCACCCATACATTTGCAGTTACTGAAGATTGTAATGTTGATCGTAAAATGCTGCGGCATATCATGACGAATTTGATTTCAAATGCTATCAAATTTTCTCCGGAAGGCAGTTCCGTTGACGTCAGTTGTGAAAACAAAAAAAACGAATTGGCCTTCACTATTCAAGATACGGGAATCGGCATATCGGAGGCAGATCAGAAGCACTTATTTGAGCGGTTTTTTAGGGCTGAAAATGCATCGAATATCCAGGGTACAGGTCTTGGCCTCCACATCATTAGTAGGTATTTGGATCTTGTTAATGGACACATTGAACTTGCCAGCAAATTGAATAAAGGCAGCACGTTCATCGTGCACATTCCGCAATAGCCTTCAAAAAAAAGCAGTAGGCTAGTGCACTCGATCAATTGTTTTTGTCACTATCTTTGAAAAAGCTTCATTCTATGAGTAAAATATTGATCATTGAAGATAACCTGGAAGTGCGTGAAAACACGGCCGAGATTCTCGAATTGGCACAATACAAAGTGATTACAGCCGAGAACGGAAAAACGGGGGTAGAACTAGCCATAAAAGGGAAGCCAGATCTAATCATTTGCGATATTATGATGCCCGTTTTAGACGGATATGGCGTGTTGCATATGCTCAGCAAAAACCCGGAGACAGCCGCAATTCCCTTCATATTCTTGACGGCAAAGTCTGAAAAATCAGATTATCGAAAAGGGATGGAGCTAGGTGCGGATGACTATATTACCAAACCTTTTGACGACACACAGTTACTCAACGCAATCGAAATCAGGCTTAAAAAATCGGCACAGCTCAAAAAGTCGTTCTCGGCAGATGCTGAAGGAATGAGCGCATTTATGGAGTCTGCACAACAGCACACAAAGCTCAAGCTTACCGACAAGGCGCGTCAGACCCAATCTTACAAAAAGAAGTTTATTCTTTACCAGGAGGGACACCGACCCCAGTATCTGTATCTTGTAGTTGCTGGCAAGATTAAGACCTATAAGACGAACGAAGACGGGAAAGAATTCATCACTAACATTCATACCCAGGGAGATTTTATCGGCTACACGCCCATCCTGGAAGACTCGGCCTACAAAGACAACGCAGAAGTATTGGAAGAAGCTCAGTTAATGCTGATCCCCCGAGAAGATTTTCTTTCTTTAATTAGCCACGACAACCAATTGGCAAGGCAGTTTATAAAACTTCTAAGCCACAACATTGTCGAAAATGAGGAAAGGCTGATCAACCTTGCTTACAATTCCGTGCGCAAGCGTGTAGCAATTGGCTTATTAGAAGTACACTCAAAATTCAAGACTGCACCCAACAGCAACCCTTCGCTGGAGATTTCCCGAGAAGACCTGGCACAAGTGGTTGGCACGGCCACCGAATCATTGATCCGCACATTGAGTGAGTTTAAGGGTGATAAATTAATTGATATTAAAGAAGGGAAAATAAGAATTCTGGAAGAATCCAAACTGAGGAACCTGCTGGGGTAAAATTCTTTTTCTATTGATTCATCTGCTCGCCTTCTGAGTTTTGTTGTTCTAACGGCCAATGATCAGTGTGTGAAATTTCTACCCACACGTTTCCGGATTTTCGTAACACCTTCACAATTAAGTTAGCGTATTGCAAAAAATCCTTTTTGATGCTGGCGATGGATCTATTTTTACTTACACTAATCGTGAACGGATTTTTCTGAACCAACTGGAAGTCATCGCCCAACCTATCTTTATGAATATTCCCGTTGGTAACCATAGTCTTGAAGAGCTCAATTTTCAAGTAGGGATAAAACCGACTAAAGTTCTTTCGTATTTCTCCAATCCTTATTCCATTTTCAATTAAGACCTCCATTTTTCCATCCGATTCAAGCTTACTACTCGTAACCATAGATCATCAAATTCATATTCAAAATTATGTTATTCCCATATCGTACAGCACTAACATTTGTCGATGAAGAAGCTGATTGTTGTCATTGCTATGATCTTTTAAAGTATCAGTTAGCCTCTGACCCAAAAAATATTGGTCAAACTAACTATATCAAATTTGAAGGATTGATCAACTAGACAAAATGATTTTTGTCATGTGAAGAGCTGAAATTTCTCGAAACACGGGTCTTTACAACCCTACCAGCCGATGATAGGGTTGAACTTTTAACCCAAACTATGCATTAGGAATGCATGGTTTGCCCAGGGGGTTGACGATCCGCCTAGGGCGGATGTCAAGGTTAAACCTCGTGACGCTTGCGGTCAGAGTCAGACATTTATCGTCTGACCTGACAATGAAAATCACCAACTTGGTTTTCTTACTTGGGGCTAAATCGTTGATTTTCATTCGTCAATTATGCAATGCTGACAGTACCGTC
>JADBYK010000076.1 GCA_020403045.1 Cytophagales bacterium | reverse complement strand
AGTAAGAAAACCAAGTTGGTGATTTTCATTGTCAGGTCAGACGATAAATGTCTGACTCTGACCGCAAGCGTCACGAGGTTTAACCTTGACATCCGCCTCAGGCGGATCGTCAACCCCCTGGGCAAACTATGCATTCCTAATGCATAGTTTGGGTTGATGGTACCCGAAGTGATGGTCGAGCCCGAAACTTTCCCTGCTGTGGTTATACCGCTGCTGCTGATCTTTGCATCGGTGATGTTGCCGTCTGTGATGTTGGTGGTTCGAGTCCCCACAAACATTGTTTTTACCACTTGTCAGTGCAACTTTGAAGAATAGCAAATGTGCAAAGGGCGATTGCATGTAACTTTCCTATAACTCATGTAGATCAGATTATTTTGGCCAGCGCACCGATATACCTTTCTGGCAATTCACCTTTTGTAGCGGTTTGATAATCGTTGTAGCTGCATGGCACCATGGTGCTGCGTAAGTAACGGGCACCTGGTTTGTGTTGTGAAATTTCCATCCACCACTTTTCAGTTACCTTGCTTTTATAAAACGTAATGGTTTCAGGATCTGTCTGCATGGAGACCACATACTTCAAAAAATCATTACTCTTAAAACTATGTTCGCCTTTGCGGTGATAAAAACCTTCAATAAAATACCAGATCATGGTAGCAACTACCGAGGCTGTTTTTTTCTGCGCATCATCTGCATCCGGATTATATTCATAAAAACCTACAGAGCTTAACTTTTCATTCATACCTGCATACCAACAGAGCTGGCATGCTTCTTCTCCTGTCAGCCCGAACGGCTGTGCGTTGGCATTGCCCGGAGCATCAGAAGATTTAATAGCAGTGATATCAAATGAAAGGAGGTCGGCATTGCGGATGGCCGGCTCCATTTCGGTGAGGTTGGTGCGCATTTGCCCAATTCGAAAGGCTTCAAAGTATAATTTCTCTAAAATGGCCGTAGACATGGGGTCAACCAAATAGGTTTGATGAGCCAGATGCGTGTAGCTCAACAAGTAGTTGGGCTCGTGTAAAAGAATTTTATGAATGTGTTGGCGTGAAGGTGTTATTTCTTTGCCGTCTTCTACGTCTAAGAATGCATCGATGTTCACCAGGCTGACGAGTTTTTGCATATCCTCGTACCCCTTATACTGGCCGTAGTCCAGATCATGTGTGCCTCCCAGAATAACAGGAAGCACATTATTTTCCAAAAGTATTCTACATACTTCGCTGATCCGAGTATAGGTTTCGTCTAAATCAATTCCCGTATTTAGATTTCCCAAATCAACGATACGATAATTGCCTGTGCCTTTTTTTAGCTGGTATAGTTTCTGCCTTATTTCATCTGGGCCTTTTGCTGCACCCATATTGCTCGCTGTACCTCGCTCTTCCTTCACGCCAAAGATCGCCAGTTGCATGCCTTTAAAGTCGGGCATCTTTTCCGTATAGGCTTTTATGTTTTTGTAAAACGAGTTGTTTGGGTAGTTCTCGTTGTAAATGGCTTCGGGAACGGGGGAGAAGAGAATGGTGAGATCCATAGGCTTTGTTGGAGAATAACAAAACTATCTTTTTAAAAACGATTCACCAACAACTATTTATTGTATTCGATATTTTTCTGCCCACTCCAATCGATTTGGCAATTCCTCCGAATTAAACTCCAAGTGTATTACCCTACGATGTTTTTGACTGGTAGCCTTAGAGGAAGCGTGGATTAGCAGCGGCCTCATGAGCTGAACCCCGCAAGCTTCTATATCGCAAACATACGGAACACTGTTTTGAGTGATGAGTTGAATTTCCTCATTGGTGAGTTTTTTATTCTGAGAACCAGCCAATACTTTTAAAGCGCCATTCTCTTCGTCTGTATCATCTAAGTGAATGCGAACAGTAAGTGTTTTCTTTAGAAATGCATCTGGCGGACATACACCATAATAATCTTCCTTTTTTGTCCAGCCAATGAAACCAGTTGTTTCAATTTTGTCTTTTACATTAATAGTAATGTCTTGATGCCACGATACGTACCAATTATTTTCAGGCGATTTATCAAAGTAGATTGCTTTGGTTAGAAATAGTTGAGGGGTTATCTTTTTCAGAATAGTTCGTAAATTATTATTCAAGACAACGTCTTTTACGGCAGAGATCTCACCGAATAGATCGCGAATGGCGTAAGTTTCTTTATCGGGAAATTGCTTAAAGTGATGGTAAATCAGTTCCTTCAACTGATTTACTTCTTTCCGACTATACACATGATGTAAAATGGCGAAACCTTTATGCTCTAATTTTTTCAATACTTGCGGAAATGCGCTATTGTTAAACTCGTATTGATAGAGATCGAGTGCTTGTTCAAATTTTTCTTTGATTCTCCGCTTTAGTTTTTCTGGAGCCAATACCTTTACGCGATCACCAAACCCAAGTATCTCTCGTTCTAATTCAAAATTAAGTTGAACTCGAATGGAGAAGGTTACTCCATTGGGTTGCGTGTCAAGAATTATTTGACTTTGGTGAATTGGTTTTGTTAATATATACGGGGCCGTTTCTCGATCAGCAAATAGCACTACTTCTTCGGCTCGCCCGTTCGCTTCAACGGTTACGCCTATCACCTGTTGAAAGTATTCATTCACATTAAAATCTTTTGTTGCAATATATTTGACAATTGATTCTTTGATAGATGCGATTCGATCAAGGGCGAGTGTTAGCACGGATGAATTTCTGTTTTTAACACCCAACACAAACCAGCGATTGCGATATTCTTTGAGGTAGTAAGGATGAAAAGTGAACTCATTGGCACTTTTCGCTTTGAACGATTGATAGCACATCTCAATCGCTTTCTTTTGTATAATAGATTGATACAACGTTTCGATGTACTCAAGTCCTTTCAGGTTTTCATTCTTTTCAAAATCAATAACAGGCTCTTGTTTTGTTTTGGCACTATAAATTTTGTTTTCTAATCGCTGCACCATTCCGCTCAATTCCTGAAAATGGCTGAAGCCCTTAAACTGGCGGAGTATTTCAACTACCTCTGTAAGCTTCCCTAAATCTTGATTGGTTAGCGGTATGTTAGTGATTGAGTAATCTGGGTCTTCGTAGGTGTAATATTTTTTCTCCAGCACAATGATCGGGGCATTATAGCCCAATTTGTCACTACGCATTAGTTGTAAATCCATCTGTACCGATCGTCTGCTCACCCCTTTGTCAATTCCCTCATATTCATATAGAGCTTCCGAGCAAGCTTCGATCAGTGCCTCCAATGTCCATCTACGCTGCCTGTTCCTCAAGCAGTTATCAATAGTGCGAAAGCGGACGAGGGCATTGCGATTGAGAGGCATAGAAAAAATATTTCTGAAAAATCGTGAAAATATTTTTACTGCGCAAAAAGACTGCGTAGTAGGGGTTCAATTTTGAGTCATCATTGAAGCATAGATGATAGCGGTTAAGAGCTGCCCACCCCGAGGATGTCGGGGTGGTTTGGATGAAAATAGTTCCTTGAAAATATTTCCCGACATGTCGGGATAAAAATCTTCTTCTCAAAGTAATGCTGGGATGGAAGCGCGGAGAAAACGAAAGGCCAAAGACCGGATGAGGGTTTCAAAAGGCCCCATAGTATTGTGATATGATGTGTTACAATATGCTGCTTAGCTCGTAGTTGTTTTCCACCTGTGGGTTGAAGGTTCAAGTCCTTCTCACGTAAAGCGTGATAGCTCAATGGTAGAGCAACAGAAAACGCGGGTTCGAATCCCGCTCTCAATTCTTATTGAGACTCGGTTGGTTGAGTAATGGGCTGTAAATCCATGTCACGGAAGTCTGATCGCCTTCTCAAAAAATCGATCCCTCTGAAAGTAGTTCGGGGTGTGTCAGGCCTTCAAACTTCGTTCGTAAGGGAACGAATGGAAGAATGAAAGCCAGTCTTGTGAAAACCTGAAGCGTCAGGATACCGAGAAGCAAAGCTACTTACTTTTTTGTAAGAATGTTTCCGCCAAAAGCTCCCGCAAGGGAGAAATCGCGGAGGTTCTTTCAGAAAACTAATTTGGTGAAGCCTCTCTCAACGATACTTTCGTTTGCTAAAGATGATACGCCACGGGCTGCTTTCTTTAAAGGAATTTTTAATAACAATTAAATAGATAGAAGATGAAAAGGATCAGAATCAACAGCGGAAAAATTGGATTAGTATTCCGCAATGGAAACTACAAAAGTGTAGTGACTGAGGGCGTGTATTGGGTATTGCCTTTCGAGGAAGTATTCGTGTACGATATGTCCAAACCATTCCATCCTTCCATCGAGTTGAACATCTTGTTGAAAGATGAACGGTTAGCTGGCAGGTTGGTGGTAGCGGAAGTGAAAGACAATGAAATTGCCTTGCAATATGAGAACGGCAACTTTAAAAACGTGTTAGCTCCTGGAAGGTATGCGTACTGGAAAGGCGCTACGGAGTTTGCCTTTGTAAAAGCCGATTTGAACAAGATCGAAATCACAGAGGAGATTGGCTTAAACACGTTGGTTAGAAAAGAAGTATTGCCTTACGTGCGTGTGTACGTAGTGGAAGCTTATGAAAAGGGTTTGTTATTCATCGATGGAAAATTCGAGAGAGTAGTGAACACGGGAGTGTACTACTTCTGGAAAAACCCGGTAGCGATCACTGTGTTGAAGGCAGATACACGTCAATTGCAGTTAGAAATTTCTGGTCAAGAAATCTTGACCAAAGACAAAGCTGCTTTGAGGGTGAACTTCTACACACACTACAAGATCACCGACATTGTCAAAGCGTTGATTGAAAGCAAGGAGTACGAAAAGCAATTGTACATCTTGATGCAGTTGGCATTGCGTGAGTTCATCGGCACATTTACGTTCGATGAATTGTTGGAGAAAAAAGAATCCATCGCTGTGTACATGTTGGCTGCGCTGAAAGACAAGGCTGCTAACTTGGGTGTAGAAATCCGCGACTGCGGTGTGAGGGACATCATTTTACCTGGCGAGATGAAGGAAATCATGAACCAAGTATTGGTGGCGCAGAAAAAGGCCGAAGCCAACGTGATCATGAGGCGTGAAGAAACGGCTTCTACCAGAAGCTTGTTGAACACGGCCAAGTTGATGGAAGAAAACGAAATGTTGTTCAAGTTGAAAGAGATGGAGTATGTG
The DNA here is from genome assembly GCA_020403045.1 of Cytophagales bacterium. Lineage (GTDB taxonomy): Bacteria > Bacteroidota > Bacteroidia > Cytophagales > Cyclobacteriaceae > ELB16-189. The sequence goes on along the minus strand of JADBYK010000076.1, from coordinate 13,488 downwards.
GAGAAAATTGCTGACAAGATCAACAACATCTCCTTGTCTGGTGGAAACCAGATCATCGATCAGTTGAAGGACATTTTTGTTCCAAGGAAGTAAGTGAATCTCGCTTCTAAAGAAGCGGGATTTTATAAATGATCTTATAGTTTAAAAGGAAAAAACTGCGGTAAAAGTTTTGATCGTTCCGCAGCGTGTATGGATGATGACGATTGAGCTACGCGCACAATTGGATAGAATTTGCAGATGCACCGAAATACCACTCTAAAGAAGCAAAGTAGGGAAGCGCATTTGGAGCCATACTGCCCGTGAGGGAATCTTGGTTCGAATCCAAGTAAGGTCACGTAAGCATCAGGATGTATATCAGTTGGTAGATCAAAATCAGGAAGGCCGTTTGTTCGGGTCCAGCTATCCTGACTTATTGAAGACATCGATCAAGTGGAGAATCATTTGGCTATGAACCGAAGAGTGACGGTTCGAATCCTTCTGTCTCCTCTTTTTTAGGCACCGGTACTTACGCATTGAGGTAGGCTACGTATATTTATAGAAGTAAAATTTATATGAACACAATCACAGGCAACGATCTTATCAACATCGGCTTCACCGAAAGCAAAGCCCTTGGCATTGCGCTATTAATAGTAGAGAATAAATTAAACCATCTTTCAAAAGAAGAACAACTGACTTTGTTGGCAGAAGTGGTAAAACAACCTGCTGTGTTTGAAAACGACCCAATTCTTTTGCCGCTCGTGCAAGAGTTGAACAAACCCGCGAGCGATGTGATTGAGTTAAATGGCCAATCGCTTCCTTACGCTATCTATGGCGCGGAAGCCATTGAAGAAGGTGCACTAAAGCAAATGCAGATTGCCATGAAGTTGCCCATAACTGTGGCGGGTGCGTTGATGCCCGATGCACACCAAGGGTATGGTTTACCCATTGGTGGTGTGTTGGCTACCCGCAATGCCGTGATTCCTTATGGTGTAGGCGTGGACATCGGTTGCCGTATGTGCATGACCATTTATGATCTGCCAACTGTTCTTTTGGAAGACAAAAAGGAAGATTTAAAAAAAATGTTGTTGAACAACACACAATTTGGTCAAGCCACTTTTAAGAAACCGAAAGACCACGAAATATTTGAGCGCAATGAGTTTAAAGAATTGAGCATTGTGCGTGAGATGAAAGACCGCGCGTGGAAACAAATAGGTTCTTCTGGCGGAGGAAATCATTTTGTAGAGTTCGGAATGGTGGAAATTCAAAGCGTGATCAATGAATACAATCTTGCTCCAGGCATGTATGTGGCTGTGCTTTCACATTCCGGTTCACGCGGGTTAGGCGCGAACATTGCGCGGCACTACACGCACATTGCCATGGACGTTTGCAAACTTCCACAAGAAGCAAAGCATTTGGCTTGGCTCGATCTCGCTACTGAGGTAGGACAAGAATATTGGCTTGCTATGAACTTGGCAGGTGACTATGCCTCGGCTTGTCATCACCAAATTCACGAACGCATGGCTATTGGCTTGCGCGAGACTCCATTGGCCATGATTGAAAACCACCACAACTTTGCTTGGAAAGAAAAAGATACACAAGGCAATGAGCTGATCGTTCACCGCAAAGGAGCAACCCCTGCGGGTGCGGGTGTGCTTGGGATTATTCCCGGCTCAATGGCCACGCCCGGTTTTATTGTGCGTGGTAAAGGATTGGCAGCTTCCATCAATTCTGCTTCACACGGTGCAGGCCGATTGATGTCTCGCACGAAGGCGAAAGAAACTATTTTGCCCGGCCACGTGAACAAATTTTTAAAGCAAGCAGGTGTAGAACTGATCGGCTCTGGCTTGGACGAAGCACCCATGGCCTACAAAGACATCCACCAAGTGATGGCCTCACAAAAAGACTTGGTCGAAGTGCTTGGTTCTTTTATGCCGAAGATTGTAAGGATGTGTGGAGATGAGAGGTTTCAGGAGGTGGATTAAACTAAAAATTGTTCTATGAATGTTGATGAAATTGACTTAACCGAATTTAGAAGTATTAATGATGCTTATGAATTTGTTGACAATAACTTTTTCGAATTTGATGGGAACTGGGAGATAGGTATTTTCTGGAATCGCTTTAGCGGTTCAACAGATATCGAAATTGAAAAGCAGCGCGCGGATTTAGAGGCAGCAAATTTCTTTTTTGAATTTAGAGGAAGAAATGTCTTTAATTATTCACGTTCACACCAAGAAAAATCGGACGTAGTCAAATTTCCGAATCTTGATAAATATGAAAGCAATTCATTCACCTATTTGATCGAACGAGCCGAAAATTGTAGAGCTCAACCACTTAGGGCACGATTTAATCATTTGCTGTGGATTGCTCCTAAAGGAATTAAAAACAGGAAGTACGGCATAGCCGCTATTGACAATTACCTTTCTACAATTGAAAGATATTTTGAATTGTTTCTTTTGGATCGGGATAGTGAGAAAGCCCTTCACTTAACGAGCAATTATGAAATCATTTGTCCTCTCGTAAACCAAGTTAACTATGGTTATGAAAGACTAAAGTTGCTTACAAGCAATCTGCTGTCAAGCAAAGGTCTAACCTTTTGGGCCAAAAATGGAATACTAAAGGATATGCTCAATTATCCAAAAATATTTAAAGTTCAGGATTTTGAATCTGTGCTATTTGAAGTATTTGAATATCAACTTACCTTAAGTAAGGAAGAAGTTAGTGATCACTTAATGATAAGTTACATACCTACCGCCATTAAAATTGCAAGAAAGACTAGGGTAGATGAAAAGAAATGGGTTAATGAACTAGGATTATTCTATATGCGTCTTGCTGAAAGCGAAAATCGACATGACGCTCAATGGCTTAAACAAGATTACTACGTAAGCGCAATCGAAGCTTTTGAAAAGGCCAAGAATAATGTGAAGGTAAGAGAAGCTACCGGACTATATTCTGCATTAAAGCCAAAAGTAAAACTCCATAATATTGAAATACCCTTTGATAAAGAGGCAACTGATGAGATTAAAAAACTTCAAGAGTATACAAAACTTCAGGTTAATGGCCTATTAAAGCTTTCAGCGCAGGAAATTTATAGAGGTATTTCTATAGGCATAAATTTTCCAAAATACACCGACATAGTAAAATCGACTAAGAACGGTGAAAATAATTTTCTAAACTTAGTTTCCACAATACATTTTGATAGAAACAAGAACATTGTTAACACGACAAAAGAGGATGAGGATATTGGACAATTAAACATGACTTTATCCTATCATATAAACCTATACGTAATACCTTTTCTATATGAACTTTTCAAAAGTGGAGTAAAAACAGGAAAACTAAATTCGAGGAATTTTCTTCAATTTCTAATAGATAAATCTTGGATTGGTAAACCTTACCAGATCACAGACTTAGGTGGAACCGATCAACTTACGGATTGGATGCGACTTATAGCCCCGTCTATAATTGAATTTTTTGAACAGATGCTTTCATACACTTCTACCAGTTATTACAAACCCAATCTAATTCTTTGCATAGATAGCCTAACCATTAAGATTGAGGGAGTATTCAGGGGTTTTGCCGAGAGAGTCAAAGTTCCTGTATCTGTTTTGAAGAAGAAAGGAATGCAAGAAGCTTATATTAATGTGCTACTTGAAGATGAAAGACTGAAAAAATATTTCAATGAAGATGACATGTTTTTTTTCAATTATCTATTTGGCACAAGCGGACTAAACTTAAGAAATAATATTGCTCATACCTTTTACGGCCCTAGCGATTATAACATTTCTACGATGCTCCTTTTAATTGCAGCTCTCTTAAGACTAGCGAAGTATGACTACCGAGAAGCATGATCACTTTCAGAGAAGCATTTTTTGATTCTAGCTCTGCGAAAGTAGCCAGTCAACTTTTTTTAGAAACTCGCCATTGCCCTTTCAAAAACTTATTTACCTTTGCCACCGCAAAACAGAAACCTCGTATTGTTCAACCGTTAAACAGAGGAAATTATGTTGGTACAAAATTTACATATCCCCCATTAGCAGCTACAGTAAGCATAGTTACTGGAACAGATCGGCTGTTGCTATTTAGAAAAGCAAGTTTCAAATTTTAAAAAACAAAGTCACGCACAGGCTTTGAGATGTTTTTTCTATGCTCGGAAAAGCATAGCAAGAAATTCATTCTCTAAACTTTCGCTGCCTCATAAGTAAACGAGGACGGGCGAAGTGTGCTACCATTGTGGGCAAACAAAAATTAACTGCAAAAGACTTAGCAGTCATTAGCTTTTCATCGGAGGTATCCAAGAGCTTGGCATTGAAGAGCAATCTGGTCAAAGTGGAAGGGAAATTTCATCCTCGCATTGTGAGGATGGCAAAAGATTAAAGCTATGGAAATGGAAGAATTGAAGTATTATTTGAAGAGTAGTAGGATCAGATCTTTGCGAAACAAGAAGCGAATGCAGCGTGCGTCCTTTGACAAAACGTTGCTTCGTTTGCATAAAGAGGAGATGGTAATCAGCAAAGCTAGGCGCAATCTTGGCTGGACTCAATTAAAACCTCCTGTTCAAAGAGGCTATGTCCGTTTCTTTGTTTTGCGCGAAGATGTCAAGCGAACTAGGCAAGCATCCTTTTTTGAAGAGATTCTAAAAAAGATAAATACGTCTCAGTGGAGTTACAGGCGTGATTTTAAACGAAAGCGGAGGAGGTTTGGCAAGAAAGTATATGTAGTTCGTGAACAAAGCTTGCGCGATATTGGAGAAACTGAATTCTACGGCAAGAAATTTAATGAATTAGAGCGACTTTGCTTTAATGAAACGTTAACACAGCCTAAATGGAGCAGAACACCTATTAAAGTTTATCGTTTTATAGAATCTTGGCGTTTTGTACTTCGAGTGGAGCCTAACATGATTACACAAGTGCGTATAAAAGATTTGGACTTGGAAAAGAGACAAGCCGAAATCAATAAGTATTTTACTGCTGATAGTAGACAAAGGCTTTGGAAATTACTGGACGGATCTGTTCGTTGGAGATGGGATGTACAAAAAAAGAAATATGAAGACCCACTTCGGGATAAATCCTTCGCAGATATTCTCGATGAATACATGCCGGAACCTCAATCAATGCAGCTAGTAAGAAACCCTCGAACCCCGAGGGTTTCTTTTTTCTCGGAGATGGAGGAATCGGAATGCCCAAGGCACTTAAGCACAGTTTTTACAGAGCGGATGCAGATAAACAAAAAAACCTCTGCGAAGAGGTTTTTTTGAAGTCGCTATAGAGTCTACTATCCTCCAAAATCATCAAATCTCACGTTCTCTTTTGGGATTCCCATATCATCCAGCATCTTTAGCACAGCTGCGTTCATGAGTGGAGGGCCACATAAATAGTACTCGACATCCTCTGGCGCTGGGTGATTGGCCAAATAGTTATCAAACAATGATTTGTGAATGAAACCAGTATAACCATCGCTCTCACGATCCTCCAAGCTTTTACTTACTTTCCAGTTGTCTTCGGGAAGGGGCTCAGAAAGTGCAATGTGAAAACGGAAATTAGGGAACTTCTTTTCAATCTCACGGAAGTGCTCGGTATAGAACAATTCTTTCTTTGACCGGCCACCATACCAATAGGAAACTTTGCGGTTCGTTTTCTCCGTATGAAAGAGGTGGAAAATCTGAGCCCGAAGTGGTGCCATACCAGCACCGCCACCGATGTATACCATTTCCCTTTGCGTCTTATTAATATGGAACTCTCCGTAAGGGCCAGAAATGGTAACTTTATCTCCGGGCTTGCGAGAGAACACATAAGAGGAACAAATGCCCGGATTTACATCCATCCACTTGTTGTTCGCCCTATCCCAAGGTGGAGTAGCGATGCGGATATTCAACATTACAATATTGCCTTCTGCCGGATGGTTGGCCATCGAATAAGCACGGAAAATGGGCTCTTCGTTTTTCATTTTCAGATCCCACAACTTAAACTTGTCCCAATCGCCTTTAAACACATCGGGATTGCTATGGCCTAATTCGGGATGAGGCTTGATATCCATTGTTTTGAAATCTACTTTAATCGAAGGCACATCAATTTGGATATAACCGCCTGCTTCAAATTTCAATGTTTCCCCAGGAGGAAGTTTCACCACGAACTCTTTAATAAATGTGGAAACGTTATAATTTGATACCACTTCGCACTCCCACTTCTTGATTCCAAAAATTTCATCCGGAATGCGAATATTTAGGTCTTGCTTCACCTTAACCTGGCAACCCAGCCGTACATGATCTTTCTGCTCAGCGCGTGTCAGATGGCCTACTTCGGTCGGCAATACATCGCCACCACCGGTTTCCACCACACATTTGCACATGGCGCAAGTACCACCGCCACCACATGCAGAAGGCAAGAATATCTTTTCGTTCGCCAGCGTAGTCAAAAGTGAGCTGCCTGCCGAAACGGTTATCGTTTTCTCTCCGTTAATCGAGATTTTGACTGGTCCTGACTGCACTAAATGCTTTTGAGCAAATATCAAAAGGGCTACCAGTAGAAGAATAATGGCCGTAAATGCAACAATGGAAGTAATCGCTAACATAGATTGGAATTAAAGACTACAAATATAGGAATCGGGGGTAAAAACTATCAATTCCTCGCTTTAAAATACCTGACAGAAAGGGAAAAGGCAGCTGGTGGCTGCCCTGTTAATCAATTTGTATAACTTTTTGAATATGAATGCCCTGGCTTGCTAAACATTTAATGCAAAGCTCGCAACTTTATGGTCAGTGGCCACTAAATTCAATTGAGGTGCCAAAATTACGCTTATATCGTCCCTTTTAGAGAATGATTGAAGCGTTTCAAGGGTAATAGATCCTGTCATGTACTGGTGACCGTTTCCTTGATAGCCCCCTTTAAATATTTCAAAATCAGCGGGGGAAATCGCTGACTTTTCTTGAAAGCTGATTACCACGTCTACCTTGGCGTTATTAGTGAAGGAAAAGCCCTCCCCTTGTGTGAATTTTTTGTATTCGTAGCGGTAGTCAAACGTTAGGGCTGAAATATCAGAAAGCACAGCCGAGCCGGTAGGATAACCTCCGGCCCCTTTTCCAATAAATACTTGCTTCTCGGCAAACGCCCCCTCCACTAACACCGCATTGTACTCATTGCGAACGGAAGCGAGCATATGATCGGCAGGAATGAATTGGGGCGCAACAAAACCGACAATCTGACCCTCGAGTTTGTAAGCACGGGCCACCAATTTGATCGTCAGGTTGTTTTCCTTGGCATACTTCAAGTCTACTGCAGAAATTCTGTCAATTCCCACATTGATAACATTTTCCGGTTTGACAAAAACACCAAAGGTATGTGCGATAGCAATCGTCAATTTGAATTTTGGATCAAATCCCTTCACATCTAGTGAAGGATCGCTTTCAGCAAAACCAAGTTCTTGAGCGGCCTTCAATGCATCGGCATAGCTTTTCCTTTCTTCAAAAACTTTCGTGAGAATATAATTGGTAGAGCCGTTGAAAATACCTTCGATGCTAGTGATCAAATCGTTGTCGTAGTATTCTTCTAAATTTCTTAAAATCGGTATACTACCGCAGACAGAGCCTTCATATAGTACAGACCGATCATGTTTCTTTTGCAGCTCATAAATCTCCCCTAGATTCTCCGCCAACATGCGTTTATTGGCGGTCACCACATGTTTTCCGTTTTCTAAAGCGGATTTTACGATGGCAAAAGCAGCGGCAGCATCATCAATCAATTCAACTACAATATCGATATCACTATCGAAAAGAATGTCATTTTTATCGTACGTGAAAATGGCGCTGTCCAGGTCGCGTTGTTTATTTTTATTTTTCACGCAGATCCTTTTAATCTCGGCTTTTACGCCATGTGTTTCATTGAGTACATGATAGAGACCGTGGCCGACTACCCCAAAACCAAACAAACCGATTTTTAATTTTTTCTTCATATTCTACTGATTATAATCTTCTAATGATTTGAAATCGTAAGGTGTCTCCTGCAATACACTTTCATTATTTTTTGTTTCTGCATGTAAGAATCTCCTTACTATTTTCTTAAACTGATCAAACTCTACCAAGAACCCATCATGTCCATAGAGCGAAGTGAGTCCTATGAACACAGCGCCTGGGATTGCGTCTGCCAGAGACTTTTGCTCTTGAACCGGGTATAGTAAATCGTTCTCTATCCCTACTACCAATGTTTTGGCTCTTATTTGTTTCAACGCATTTGACACGCTACCCCTCCCTCTACCTACATGGTGACTGTCCATTGCTTTTGAAAGTACCCAATAAGTAAATGCGTTAAAACGACTAGCTAGTTTCTGGCCTTGGTATTTTTGATAGGATGCTGCTCTGTAGTTATCAATTTTTTCAATTCCTCGCTCGGATTGAGTTGATTGATAGGTGTCATATGTTCGGTACGAAATCATTCCCATAGCTCGGGCTGCTTTCATGCCTTCAATCCCTGCTCGTGCATCGCTCTCTTTCCAAGAGGGATCCGCTTCGATAGCCATCCGTTGCGCTTCATTGAAGGCAATTCCCCATGGTGAATGTTGTGCGTTGCATGCAATGGCAATTAGGTGATCAAACACCGAGGGTTGTGTGATCGCCCACTCCAATGTCTGCTGACCCCCCAGCGACCCACCGATTAAAGTGTGTACTTTATTAATTCCCAAATCTTGTCGAAGCAGATCAAACGCTTGTATGATATCTCTATTGGTGACAAGAGGGAAGTCATGAAAATAGCTTTTGCCTGTAGTTGGATTAATTGACAATGGCCCAGTTGAACCATAGCAACCACCCAGTGTATTTGCACAGATGATAAAATAATTACGTGGATCAAAGGGGCTTCCTTCTACGAAGAAATCCTTCCACCAGTCTGTAAAGTCAGAGCTGCCCGTAAGTGCATGACAAACCCATACCACGTTACTTCGCTCTTTGTTCAACTGTCCGAGCGTGGTGTATTTAAGTTGAAAGCCGGGGAGCTTTGCCCCCGACTCTAACTCAAACGCTTCTTCAAAATGAAAGATGGATTCTGATTTTATCATTCCTTTTTTGGTTTCAAGATAAAGACCACATTTTTCAAGCTGCTTGTAGCCTGAAGCTTGCGGCATGTAGCCAATTAAGCAACTAACTCTTTAGCAAACACCTTTTCAAACGCCTGCTGCAAGTCCGCCTTAATATCGTCAATGTGTTCAAAACCGACAGACAGACGGAGCAACGTAGGCAAAACACCTGATGCAATTTGTTCTTCATCTGACAATTGTTGATGTGTCGTGGCTGAAGGTTGGATGATCAAAGTCTTTCCGTCTCCCACATTTGCCAGGTGACTAACCAATTTCAGGTTGTCGACTACTTTTGCAGTGTGTTCTTTCGTTCCCTTTACAGTGAAAGACAACACAGCACCAAAACCGTTCTTTAAATATTTCTTGGCCAATTTATGGTAGGTGCTTGTTTGTAAGCCCGGATAATTTACAGTCTCTATATTCGGTTGCTGCTCTAACCACTGTGCCAATGCCAACGCATTGTCAACAGAACGTTGCACACGAAGAGAAAGTGTTTCTAATCCTTGAATCAATAAAAAGGAGTTGAACGGGCTGATGGCGGGACCAAAGTCGCGTAGACCTTCCACTCGCGCACGAATGATAAACGCGATGTTGGGCAGACCAAGGGGATTGCCCTCGCCAAATACGTCCCAGAATTTCAACCCATGATATCCTTCACTTGGCTCGGTAAAAGCGGGAAACTTGCCATTTCCCCAATTATAGTTTCCTCCATCAACAATTACACCACCAATCGATGTGCCGTGGCCACCAATCCATTTTGTCGCAGATTCCACTACTACATTTGCACCATGTTCAAGTGGACGAAACAAGTAGCCGGCAGCTCCAAAGGTATTATCTACAATCACTGGTAAGTCGTGCTTTTTCGCCAACGCAGCGATGGCTTCAAAATCCGGAATGTTAAAGCCGGGATTTCCAATTGTTTCCAGATAGATGGCCTTTGTTTTATTGTCGATTAGTTTTTCGAAAGCCTCCACGGTGTCACCTTCAGCAAAACGCGCATCAATACCCAGGCGTTTGAACGCAACTTTAAATTGATTGTAGGTGCCCCCATACAAAAATGAGGTTGACACGAAATTATCACCAGCTTGCAAAATGTTATTCAATGCAATGAATTGTGCGGCCTGTCCGGAGCCAACCGCCAGCGCAGCAACCCCGCCTTCCAATGCAGCCACACGTTTTTCAAACACATCCGTAGTTGGGTTCATGATACGTGTGTAGATGTTTCCAAATTCCTTTAAGGCGAAAAGATTGGCACCATGTTCAGAATTTTTGAATACAAAAGAGGTGGTTTGGTAAATGGGCACCGCACGCGAACCAGTAGTTGGATCTACCTCTTGACCAGCGTGAAGTTGTAATGTTTCGAATCGTAAGTTTGACATACTTTTAAGATTTAAGATTATTGAATTAAGATTTAGTTCAAAGAAGAATTGACGTAGAAGAAAACTTAGCCATAACCATACCCGTCACTCGGTAGGCCGTTCGCTAGTGTGTTGTTGTAAGATCAACCGATCATTACCAACAACGTGCAGGGCAACAACACATGCTGCTCTGCTGGCATTGGATAGAGTAAAAGAAATTTTGGAGGAGGTGATTTCCTACGGTGATTGACTGAGTGATAAAACGTTTCATTTTCATACCGGTTTATATTTCCTCAAAGACCTTCTTTGAGGCAGGAATTAGCACCCTTTTCGGGGTTGCTAGCGTTTCAAAGAGCCTGTTCTCTCCACGCTTCTATATAAATCGGTTGGCTTTTGGCTTCACCGATTATGATGACACAAACGTATACTAGTTTAGTAGAGTTTCCAAGTACCCGGTTAAAAATTTGTTAAAATAAATTTGCTCACAAGCGTTTGGTAATACTTTTAGATTGAAAAAGTAGATTGACAAATTGCTTTTTATGTCAACATTCCTCCGTCTACCTGTATCACCTGCCCCGAAATGTAAGTCGACATATCAGATGCTAAAAACACACACGCATCGGCCACGTCTTCGGGTTTACCACCTCTCTTTAATGGAATCGCATCGCGCCAGCTCTGCACTGTTTTTTCATCCAGCTTGCCTGTCATTTCGGTTTCGATAAAACCAGGAGCGATGGCGTTAGATCGGATGCCGCGTGAACCTAACTCTAACGCGATTGATTTTGTGAATCCAATAATACCTGCTTTGGATGCCGCATAATTTGCTTGACCAGCATTTCCTTTCAACCCTACAACGGAGGTCATGTTAATAATGGAGCCTCCTTTTTGTTTCATCATGGGTTTGCAGGCAGCCTTCACTGTATTGAAGCACGATTTCAAATTTACGTTGATGATTTTGTCCCACGCCTCTTCTGTCATTCGAAGCAGCAAATTGTCCATCGTGATGCCGGCATTGTTCACTAGAATATCAAGAGAGCCAAATTCAGTCACCACATCATTGATTAGTTTATCAGCTTGTGCGAAATCTGAAGCATCGGAGCGATAACCTTTTGCTTTCACACCTTTGGCAGCCAGTTCTGCTTCCAGCGCTTGACCTTGTTCTACACTTGACAAATAAGTAAAGGCTACATTGGCGCCTTGTTCGGCAAATTTGATCGCGATGGCTTTGCCTATTCCTTTGGAGGCTCCCGTGATGAGCGCAGTTTTATTTTGCAGTAGTTTCATTTTTCTTTTTTTATCAGTTTAGGAATTAAGTCAATAGCTAAAACAATCACGAATCCGGCACCAATACCTTTTACAAACTCGCTGCCTGCCACACCAACTACTTTCATGAAACTTCCTGCTATCCCAAGAACGGATCCCACGAATAACAATAGCGTTTGTTTTAAACTCATGATTTTGACAGGCAATATTAGTACTAAACTAATCTTTTTTCCACATCAGATTTTGGTTTAATTTTGGCCGTTCTAAAAAAGCAAATTCTATGGCGAGTTATGATCTAATTGTTATTGGCTCTGGCCCGGGAGGCTATGTAGCTGCTATTCGTGCTTCTCAGTTAGGCATGAAAGTGGGTGTGGTTGAAAAGGCTGAATTGGGCGGAATTTGCCTGAATTGGGGGTGTATACCCACGAAAGCACTTTTAAAGAGCGCAAATGTTTTTGAATACATTAAGCATGCTAAAGATTATGGAATTGATGTGAAAGAGGCTTCGCCAGATATGGCAGCCATGGTAAAGCGCAGTCGTGACGTGGCCGCAGGTATGAGCAAGGGTGTACAATTCCTGTTTAAGAAAAATAAGATCGATCAGATCGAAGGGCATGGCAAGTTGAAGAAAGGTGGCAAAGTAGAAGTGACCGATGCTACAGGAAAGAAAACGGACTACGATGCAAAGCATATTATTTTAGCTACCGGTGCACGCTCACGTGAACTACCTGCGCTAAAAATAGATAACAAGAAAATTATTGGCTATCGCGATGCGATGGTGCTTCCCTTCAAGCCACAGAAAATGCTGGTTGTAGGATCAGGTGCTATAGGGGTGGAGTTCGCTTATTTCTACAACACCATCGGTGTTGAAGTTACCATTGTAGAATTTTTGCCTCGCATTGTACCAGTAGAAGATGAAGAGGTTTCTAAGCAATTGGAAAAATCGTTCAAGAAATCTGGGATGACTATTTATACCAACTCCGAAGTAACGAAAGTAGATACCAGTGGTAAGGGTTGTGTAGCGACTGTAAAAACTCCGACCGGAGAAATTAAAATAGAAGCGGATGTGGTGCTCTCTGCAGTAGGTGTTTCCACCAATTTAGAAAATCTTGGTTTGGAAGATGTTGGTGTAAAGAACGAAAAAGGAAAAGTAATAGTAGATGCCTTTTATAAAACAAATGTAGCGGGCGTTTATGCGATTGGTGACATTACCAGCGGCCCAGCATTGGCACACGTTGCTTCAGCGGAGGGAATTATTTGCGTAGAGAATATTGCAGGCAAAAAACCTGAACCACTTAATTATAATAATATACCTGGCTGTACTTATTGTTCTCCCGAGATTGCATCCGTGGGTTATACTGAAGAGGCTGCGAAGAAAGCAGGCTACCAAATTAAAGTGGGTAAGTTTCCGTTTACAGCTTCCGGTAAAGCAAAAGCAGCTGGGGCCAGTGATGGTTTTGTAAAGGTGATCTTTGATGCAAAGTATGGTGAGTGGTTAGGCGCGCACATGATTGGCGCGAATGTAACAGAGATGATTGCAGAAGTGGTATCAGCTCGTAAGTTGGAAACGACTGGCCATGATGTCATCAAGACGGTGCATCCACACCCTACTATGAGCGAAGCAATTATGGAAGCCGCAGCGGCTGCGTATGGAGAGGTGATTCATCTGTAGCCTTAATTTGATTTATCCCAAACTATGCATTAGGAATGCATAGTTTGCCCAGGGGGTTGACGAATACTGACGGTACCGTCAGTATTGTCAAGGTTAAACCCTGACAATGAAAATCACCAACTTGGTTTTCTTACTTGGGGCTAAATCGTTGATTTT
>JADBYK010000075.1 GCA_020403045.1 Cytophagales bacterium | reverse complement strand
ATAGTTTGCCCAGGGGGTTGACGAATACTGACGGTACCGTCAGTATTTTCAAGGTTAAACCTCGTGACGCTTGCGGTCAGAGTCAGACATTTATCGTCTGACCTGACCATGAAAATCACCAACTTGGTTTTCTTACTTGGGGCTAAATCGTTGATTTTCATTCGTCAATTATGCAATGCTGACAGTACCGTCAGCATTGCATAATCTGGGTTTAATCCCGCCCTAGCGGGAGTGTTCTTTGATAGATTGTCCCGATGTTTACAATCGGGATGATTTGCTTTCATATTTGTTTCATCCCGTCCTAGCGGGAGTGTTCTTTGATAGATTGCATCTGCGAAAAGCAATTTCAGAATGCTCAAGAATGGTCTCGAATACTAATTTGTATTCCGCAGGCCACAAAGGCTACATCGATACACTGGGCGAAGCCTGCTTCCGTGCAGGCGATTGTGCCATGGCTATATACAACGGCAATCTTTTGACACAACTGAACCCAAGGGTGTTTCCCCAGGCGCTTAAGACATGGGAGAAGAACGAGAAAAATGAATAAAACTAAAATAGAAATCGGCTACTTGTTCAACCACTTTTTAAAAGTTGTTACTTTTTCTTCGGGTACGAATACCTCCATTGCAGGCTTAGGCACAAGATCGACTTTGTATTTGCGAAGAGAATATTTCGACACCTCTTTGATGGCGTGAATGTTTACGATGACTTGCCGGTTTAGCCGGAAGAACAACTTTGGATCAAGCTCACGATCGAGTTCATCGAGCGTGGTTTCGACTAAGTGAACGGAATTGGTAAACGTAGTTAAGTATATACCCTTTTGCTGAACAAGAAAATATGCAATATCGGTAACGGTTATGCTTTTGCTCTTGCTGCCGTAGCTGACCAACACTCGATTGCGATAGGCTTGAGTTGCTTGATATTCGGAAAACACTTTTTGCAAATTCACCCGCAAATGAGCGGGCAGCAACTGCCGCCTCCGATATTTCTCCAGGCTTAATCGCAGATCTTCCTCGGTGGCAGGCTTCAGCAAATAGTCAATGGCGTTATGTTTGAAAGCGCGGATGGCATATTGATCAAATGCCGTGGTGAAAATAATGGGCGTTTCCACCTGTACCTGTTGAAATATTTCGAAGCTGATGCCATCTGAAAGATTGATGTCAAGAAAAATCAGATCTGCCTCGTTGGCAGTAAACCAACGAACCGCCTCGTGTACAGAAGTAAGAACATCCATCACGCAAAAGCGCGAGTCAATTCGGCCAAGCAAGAGCTTGAGCTTTTCAGCGGCCAGCGATTCGTCTTCAACTATGAGTACACGTTCCATGCTGCTGTGTCCAGTAGGGGTAAATGTACCTGATAAAAATTGTCTTTTAAAAAAAACTGTGGCGGGCGTTTACCTAGCAACACATACTTCTCACACAAATTATTTTGGCCAATGCCCAATGATTCGTTAAGACTCTTGTTGGGCTGGTAGTTATTTCGAATCACCAGCTCATTGGCGGTTCCCTCAATCCAGATATGAAGTTGCTGATGATTGCTGATGATGTTGTGTTTTATGGCATTTTCAACGGCCAGTTGCAACGACAGTGGAGGTAAAAGTTTTTGAAAGGCACCGGCCTCGACCTGCTGGTAAATGATTAGCTGATGATCGTACCGGATTTTTTGAAGGAAGAGATACGATTCCAAAAAGCCAAGTTCCTGCTTCAACGGAACCAGGCGCTCTTTGTTTAATTCTAAAACATACCGAAACACTTCCGAAAACTTTTTGATAAACATATCGGCCTTTTCAGTATCGCGATAAATGAGGCTCGATAAAGCATTCAGCGAATTGAAAAGAAAATGCGGATTCAATTGGTTCTTCAGCGCCTCGTACTTGGCGAGGTAGTGCTGTTTTTGCAATAACTCGTTTTTTAGTTCAAGCGATTCTTTGGCGCTGCTCAAGGAAATAAACTCATGGTAAGCAAATACAAGAAAGGTGGTAATGATGAGCATGATCAATGCCATAATTTCGAACCCAAAGTCAGGGTCGTTAAATTCCGGATCGTCAAAGAAAAACATATTTTTTATGCCCGATGCCACTAACGTAAGTACCGACACCATCGATAGAATGATCACCGTCTCCGCTGCAAACCGCTTGAACAACGAACTCTCCCAGGGCATGAGGGCATTAAGCAGCCGCACGACCTGTAAGGAAAGCCAACTGATAAAAAAAATCACAACTGAGAAGACGGCAACATCCACAAGAAACTCGCTAACGGAAGGTTGTTGGCCTTGTTCTAACTGATCCTCTAATTCCAGCAGCCCGGCTATGAGCAACACAATAAAACTATGGAACGTCCAATAACGAGGATCGCGAAGCATACCAGCAATTTTTATTGAATGATAATCAATTTTTCGGAAATCTCATTTACCCCAAAGTATCCCAACGCTGGTTTGTCCGGGTTGGTGAGGTTGCGCACGTTTCCGCGGATGGGAGCGGCCGGCACATCAATCAACTGCCCGGTTTGCCCGGTTTGCTCCAGCAAAATAAACAAGTAATCGTATTGGTTGCGCGATATACCAATCTGCCGCACCAAAACCTGTTGCCCCGGGGTAAAAACCTTCTCTTCGTTGGGAAAGTAGCCCTCTACGGTTTCGCCATCGAAGAATTTATCGGTGGCCACAATGTTCCCGCTGTTTCCAGGGTCTGGCACCAATACATTTTTTCCGTCTAAAAACAATTCCCACAAGTAGTTGTTACCTGTTCCACTAGGGTCAGTAAAGTCAATCGCCACTTTAATGCCACCATCCTCAAATTGATTTTCTTCTTCAAACTGCTGATAAATATTTTCTATCTCCGCTACGGTAGTAAATATTTCGGTAGCCTCATATACTTCGTTGTTCCAAACAATTCGAAGCGTATAACTCGATCCGTTCGTTGGAGTCAACGTGGTGTTGGTGTAGGTGCCGGGCTTGGCCGCGCTATGAAAAAAAACGTGATTGACTCCTGATGGTTCACTCACAGTAACATTGGCATTCGTTACGCGGGGCGTTTGCTCATTGTTGAAGTAGTTGTTTACCCTGCTTAACACTACCGTGTGTCGTTGGGTTGATTGACCATGCACCCGCTCCACGCGGCCCTCCACCACCAGTTGATTTTCTGGGGTGGAAAGTGTTAACGATACTTCCTTTTCGCAGGCTGTCAGTAATAGTATCGACAATAGCAGGAGAAATGATATTTTCGTTTTCATGTTTTTCTGATTTTGAGTTAGAACTTGAAATTGTAGGTAACGCTCGGCAGAATTCCGAAAAGATAACTCTTGAATGCTTTGACGTTGCCGGGGTTCTCGGCATCTTCTGTAAAATAAATGCTAGTAGCATTGGCACGATTATACAGGTTGTAAACACCAAACACCCATTCATGGCCGCCATTTTTCCAGCGCTTCTTCTTCCCTTTTACTGTGGCGGAGACGTCCAGGCGGTGGTAGGTAGGCAGACGTTCCTGATTACGAAAACCAAACTGAGGCACCACCAGCCCTGCATACTCATACCGCCCAACGGGGAAAGTGCCTGGAATGCCTGACGTAATGACAAAATTAGACGACAGACTCCAACGCTTATTGATTTGATAACTACCCACCACCGAAAGGTTATGCGGCTTATCAAAATTGGCGTTGTACCACTGTCCACCGTTGATACCGGGATCAGATTCGGTAATCCCCTTCACCCTGCGTTCTGCTTTTGATAGTGTGTAGCTAACCCAGCCCGTCAGCGGTCCGTTTTTCTTTCTAATCAAAAACTCTAATCCATAGCCACGGCCAATTCCGCGAAGCAATTCCGTTTCGATGGTGTTGTTCGTAATCAAATCAGCACCATCCACATAGTCTACCAGGTTGTTCATGTCTTTATAGAAACCTTCTATAGAGGCTTCATATTTGTTGCCATTCAGGTTCTTAAAAAAGCCAATGGCGTACTGGTCTACCATTTGCGGTTCAATAAAATTACCACTGGGCACCCACAGGTCGGTGGGTTGGGGCGCGGTGGTATTCGAAATTAAATGCAGGTATTGATACATACGGTTGTAGCTGGCCTTGATGGAACTCGATGAAGATGTAATAGCCGTTAAGGCAAGCCGTGGCTCCCAGTTACTGTAGGTGTTGATTCGCTGTGAAGAAGTACGAGACGTTGACCCTACCACTACACCATTTTCATAACGGCCGATTTGGCCATTGTACACCACCGGTTGATTATTTTCGTACACGGGTAACGTCTGTGGGCCTTTGCGTGCAAATGAAGAATGTCGAATGCCCGCGTTGATGGTAACGGGCCCCATGACATGCTCAATGGAAAGATAGGCACCTGTTTCGATAGCATACTTGTTATCCAATGTTCGCGGTTTTACGGGAGAACCCTTAATCGGGGTGATGTCACCCGGCCTGAACTCATAGTTCTTCCATTCCCCACCAAACGCCAATTGAGTTTTTGTTCCGAGGTTGTAGGAAAAATCGGCTTTAGCGTCAACGCTGATGATGCGCGAGATCCAGTTGTATTGGGCTCCGGTGGTAAGCTGGTCGAGCGAATAGTCGTAGTTTGAATACACAGCGGAGAAATTGGCAAATAGTTTTTGAGAGAAGAGGTGATTCCAACGAAGTGTGGCAGCTGTATTGCCCCATGTGCTGTTAAAGATGCTACCGAGTGAAAACCGGTCGCGCCCAAAATAACCTGATAGAAACAGTTGATTGCGCTCGTTGATATTGTAGTTTACTTTGGCGTTCAGGTCATAGAAATAAGCCGTGCTTTTGTTATCAATCAAAGGCAAAAACAAATCACCATACGATCTTCTCCCCGCCACCATAAACGAGCTTTTGTCTTTTACAATAGGGCCTTCCGCCAACAGGCGTGCGGAAATAAGACCGATGCCAGCTTCACCATTGAACTCCTTTGCGTTACCCTCGCGTTGGCGAATGTCCATCACACTGCTTAGTCGGCCACCGTAGCGAGCCGGGATGCCTCCTTTATAGAGCGTCACACTTTTTATAGCATCTGGATTGGCAACGGAAAACAATCCAAGTAAGTGCGATGAATTGTACACTGTGGCTTCGTCAAGCAAAATTAGATTTTGATCTGCGCTGCCGCCCCGCACGTTGAAACCTGCAGCGCCATCGGCCACTGCGGTCACACCGGGTAAAAGCTGAAAGGCACGGATCAAATCAGGTTCGCCTAACACAGCTGGAATTTGTTTCACCAACTTGGGATCTAGTTTGGCGATACTCATTTGAGTACTCACCACATTGGTGTTTCCGCCTTCGGCTGAAATGACAATTTCATCAAGTTGTTCTGAGTTTTCTTCCAACTCAACCTGAAGGGTTTCGTTGGCAGCAACCTCTTTGGTAATCGACAATGGCTTGTACCCCACATACATAACCGAAAGCGAATAGCGACCAGGTGTTAGCGACAGGGCGTAAAAGCCATACGCATTGGTGGCCACGCCCACAGAGGTTCCGGTTACTTGCACTGTGGCACCGATAAGTGCTTCGCCCGAGGCGCGATCGCGCACATAGCCACTGATGGTGACACTGCCTTGCGCCTGCGCGAGCGGATGGTATACGGTTTCCAGCATCAGGAAAAGCAGAAAGCATACTACGTTTTTCATTGCATTATTTTTTTTGATTTCTTACTTCAATTTGTGTGCTTCATTACACGTGGCAGCAAAAGAATAGACGCCAATGCGGGCTTTCAAAAAAATGCTATTGAACAACGAAAAAGACGGGTTGAAACCGTATTATGTTGTGTACTTAGATAGATTGTTCCGATGTTTACAATCGGGATTATTTGCTTTCAGATTTGTTTCATCCCGCCCTAGCGGGAGTGTTCTTTCCCACTTTGCTAAATCTACGCTGGGCAAGGATAGATTGTCCCGATGTTTACAATCGGGATGATTTGCTTTCAAATTTGTTTCATCCCGCCCTAGCGGGAGTGTTCTTTGATAGATTGCATACAGAGGTTTGTGAAAGTAGAAGCACGCGCCTACTGTTGTGATTTGCTTTCAAATTGTGTTCTTTGATAGATTGCATACAGATCGCTCACGGTTTTGTCCACCGCGCCACTGGTTGTGATTTGCTTTCAAATTGTGTTCTTTGATAGATTGCATACAGAGGTTAAAACTATTCAATCGCAAAGAGAAGGTTGTGATTTGCTTTCAAATTGTGTTCTTTGATAGATTGCATACAGAGCGAACTGCTTACCATGATGGCAAGCACATGTTGTGATTTGCTTTCAAATTGTGTTCTTTGATAGATTGCATACAGATTCAAAAGGTAACACCCATGAGTATCACTAGTTGTGATTTGCTTTCAAATTGTGTTCTTTGATAGATTGCATACAGACGTCCGCTTCATCCCTGTAAGGAAATGTCTGTTGTGATTTGCTTTCAAATTGTGTTCTTTGATAGATTGCATACAGAGAAATGGTTGTTTTTAACTTATTAACTGGTGTTGTGATTTGCTTTCAAATTGTGTTCTTTGATAGATTGCATACAGATTCAGACTGGGGAACTATCGTTGGTTCGGTGTTGTGATTTGCTTTCAAATTGTGTTCTTTGATAGATTGCATACAGATTGCTAAGTTTGATCTAGACCTGTGACCAAGTTGTGATTTGCTTTCAAATTGTGTTCTTTGATAGATTGCATACAGATAAAGGGTAGCAATACAGCTAAAAGAGACTGTTGTGATTTGCTTTCAAATTGTGTTCTTTGATAGATTGCATACAGAATTGGGCAAAGATTGAAGCGATACGTGAGAGTTGTGATTTGCTTTCAAATTGTGTTCTTTGATAGATTGCATACAGATTAAAGATTCGGTAAAGTCAAAGATTGACAGTTGTGATTTGCTTTCAAATTGTGTTCTTTGATAGATTGCATACAGAGGCTGCCAGCGCAATAGACACGGCCAGACTGTTGTGATTTGCTTTCAAATTGTGTTCTTTGATAGATTGCATACAGACTCAAGTGAAGAAAACTGGTGAACAAATGAGTTGTGATTTGCTTTCAAATTGTGTTCTTTGATAGATTGCATACAGATAGAACGGCTTGAGGCGGGGCAATGCGGCAGTTGTGATTTGCTTTCAAATTGTGTTCTTTGATAGATTGCATACAGACGTCACCCTGTGGAGTTGTAGAAAGTTTAGGTTGTGATTTGCTTTCAAATTGTGTTCTTTGATAGATTGCATACAGACGGAACATTTATTTTTGAAGGGTCTAACGAGTTGTGATTTGCTTTCAAATTGTGTTCTTTGATAGATTGCATACAGACAAGATTCAAATAAATAGGTGTGCAGATGGGTTGTGATTTGCTTTCAAATTGTGTTCTTTGATAGATTGCATACAGAACCGAGATGATTACAACCACATCGAGGCAAGTTGTGATTTGCTTTCAAATTGTGTTCTTTGATAGATTGCATACAGACATGGCTTAATTGAGAGCGCGACTCCCGTGGTTGTGATTTGCTTTCAAATTGTGTTCTTTGATAGATTGCATACAGACTAACAAGTCCCATTGGATCATTAAAAAAGTTGTGATTTGCTTTCAAATTGTGTTCTTTGATAGATTGCATACAGATAAACGATATTCCTAGTCGCTACAAATGCCGTTGTGATTTGCTTTCAAATTGTGTTCTTTGATAGATTGCATACAGAATGTTTATGAGAAAGTGGCCATTGCAACTAGTTGTGATTTGCTTTCAAATTGTGTTCTTTGATAGATTGCATACAGAGAAAGCCAGTAGCGGAAGAGCTTAACACCCGTTGTGATTTGCTTTCAAATTGTGTTCTTTGATAGATTGCATACAGATAAAAACGAAAGAGCAAGCGGTTACACTCGGTTGTGATTTGCTTTCAAATTGTGTTCTTTGATAGATTGCATACAGAAGAATATCTGCGCCCCAAATGAGGCCGACAGTTGTGATTTGCTTTCAAATTGTGTTCTTTGATAGATTGCATACAGATCAGTTTTGGCTATTGATGAACTTGATTTGGTTGTGATTTGCTTTCAAATTGTGTTCTTTGATAGATTGCATACAGATGAACAACACAACAAAACAAATCATTTCTGTTGTGATTTGCTTTCAAATTGTGTTCTTTGATAGATTGCATACAGATTAAAGTCCAATCTACCGCGCTGCCTGTATGTTGTGATTTGCTTTCAAATTGTGTTCTTTGATAGATTGCATACAGATAGAACTGATTAAACCTGCTACGGCTGCCAGTTGTGATTTGCTTTCAAATTGTGTTCTTTGATAGATTGCATACAGAAAAAAATGAGAATAATCATCATCATTGCATGTTGTGATTTGCTTTCAAATTGTGTTCTTTGATAGATTGCATACAGATACAACGCCTGTAAATGGTATGTTTACAGTGTTGTGATTTGCTTTCAAATTGTGTTCTTTGATAGATTGCATACAGATTTTACTCGAGCAAAAGGAAGTGGCTTTTTGTTGTGATTTGCTTTCAAATTGTGTTCTTTGATAGATTGCATACAGACTCAATGCGCGCACGATCACTCTTGCACCTGTTGTGATTTGCTTTCAAATTGTGTTCTTTGATAGATTGCATACAGAAGCAGACGAGGCATTTCGTGTTGCTCATTAGTTGTGATTTGCTTTCAAATTGTGTTCTTTGATAGATTGCATACAGAGATTGAGTCATGTCCTAATAGATCTCTACGGTTGTGATTTGCTTTCAAATTGTGTTCTTTGATAGATTGCATACAGAGGATCGTACTCATACACGCGTAGGTCTATGGTTGTGATTTGCTTTCAAATTGTGTTCTTTGATAGATTGCATACAGAAAGGGGCCGCAAAACTAAGAGCCTACCAGAGTTGTGATTTGCTTTCAAATTGTGTTCTTTGATAGATTGCATACAGACACAGGAATCAGTTCAGTAATTCAATCACTGTTGTGATTTGCTTTCAAATTGTGTTCTTTGATAGATTGCATACAGATGCTATCAGCTATCAACGTGGCTGGGGGTGGTTGTGATTTGCTTTCAAATTGTGTTCTTTGATAGATTGCATACAGAGTATTCGGCAATTAAAAAGGCGTTGGCATAGTTGTGATTTGCTTTCAAATTGTGTTCTTTGATAGATTGCATACAGAGTCCCCTTATTCAATTGTTTCTATCACAGATAGTTACAGCGAAAATTACAAGTATAAAAAATGTGGCGATCTATCGGTAAAAGCCCCTAATTAAAACAGTTCTAACTGTTCTGGTATTGGGGCTTTTTCTTTCTTCTGTCGCCCAAAAAATACTTCCATCATCCCAAATTGCTTGTCCGTAACGGTTAAAATGCCCACATGCCCTCTGGGCGGCAGGTTTTTCTGCACGCGCTTCACGTGTACTTCGGCATTCTCGCGGCTAGAGCAGTGGCGCAAATAGGCGCTGAATTGAAACATGGTAAAGCCGTCTTTCTGCATCTTTTTGCGAAAGTCGGTATAGTTCTTTTTGTCTTGCTTGGTTTCGGTGGGCAAATCAAAAAGCACCATGATCCACATAATTCGATACGCATTTAGCCGCTCTGTTTTCAAAATCGTAGCAATTGCCAATTCGCAAGGCTCTTAATCTGTGGTTCTGAAGCCTCACGTCTGGTGTCTCCCATCTCAAGTCTTACGTCTCCCGTCTAGCGTCTAGTTCCCAATATCCAATGAAGGAAACATTACTTTTCTGGTTTCTCCCAAAAAGCATTTAGCCAACGATGCGCTCGTTCGCTGCATAGCAATCATTAGTGGGCTGGTTTCCCCCTGCATAATGATGTCGAGCGCGGGCAATGTTAATAGCTTCTTCTTAGTCGCAGTGCTAATCTCGTGCGTTAATCCTTCTTCTTGAATCAACTGTACTATCAACTTGTCAGCAAAAGGCCGATACGGTTCCATCATATCATCGGCCAGGCAGTAGGCATTGTATTGGTTGCGGTGAAAAATACCCATGATGGGCAACAGCCCTGAGCCTACCAACGATCGCGCCATTGTAGCGCGCAAAAGGGCGTATGCATAGTTTAGCAATTGGTTAGGCGGTAAGCCCGCAGGCTCGCGGATAAAGGCCGCCAGACTGTCGGTGAGACTGACATCATCAAAAGGTAGACTAGTTTTTAATTCTTTAAAAAGATGCGACCAATACCAGGCGGCTGCGCGTCCTTCCAAGTTTTCGGGGTCACCCGATTTTACGTTGTCGGCCCAGTGTTGCATATTTTGCGTTTCGTATCCGCGCCAGCGTAGTACGGCTGCTTGATTTAAGATTTTCGCTCGGATGGTTTGTTGCCATAATTGTTTTCTCAGCGGCTCGGTGGCATCTAGTTGTGCCTGAAAACGCTGACTTTGGAGGGAGTGCCCTTCTAGATTCAATAGTAGTCCCGTAGGATGATGGGTGGAGTTGCACGTAATAATGGCAGCGTTGTTGTCCAGCAACTTGGCGATCAGTGCCTGGGTGATAATGATTTGCTGATGATCAAGCATCACCACACCAATGTCTTCAATGGGTATCGTGGCAGCTGCTTCTTTTTTGAAACCATCGGGTAGGGTGCTATTCTTCTCAATAGCCGGCAAGCGCACCACCAATTGATCGAGTTTGGTGCTAAGGTAGGCCGGGTTGCCAAAATAAAGGGTGCGTTTAATCATCGGCTAAATCAGTTAAGGTTTCGCCCGCACTCTGATGGAGTAAAATGAATTGCTCTCGATTGCCAAACCAATTTATCACCTCTTGTTGAAAGGGAGTTAAGTGGGGATGAAGATAGCTGTGGTACGAAGTCCAAGGCCAATCGGTGAGTTGTTTGGTAAAGCCGTGGTGGACGGGGTTGCGATGGATGTATTGGATGATGGAGGTGTAGTAGCTGTCAGTAGTTATTTCTTTGCGCCTAAACGCACGGACAAATAGCGAACCTCTGCGTTGGTAGAACTTGTTGAATGCTTTGGTGTAGGCGTTAAAGAGATGACTAAATTGTAAAATAACAAGTCGTTCCAGCTCTAGTTCCAGTTCTAGACCTGACAGGTCTTGATGACGATCGCGAAGAAGACCTGTCAGGTCTTTGACTAAATTTTTATTTTTAAAAAAAACCACCAACTCCGCTTCGTTTTTTATCCTTACCAACAGGTGCAGGTGGTTGGGCATCAGGCACCAGGCCAACGTATCGGCCACATCGGTTACAAACTCCCCATATCGCTTTAAAAAATATCGAAAGTTCTCATCGCTTCGGAAGAGGTTTTCAGATCCGTTGGCGTGGGTGTACAAATGGTAGGTTCTGCCAGGCGACATGGTACTTTATTCATTAACGGATTTAGAGTTGAGAACAAGTTGCTGGGTTCTGGCTAGACCTGACAGGTCTTGATTGCCATCGCGAAGAAGACCTGTCAGGTCTTTTACTAAATTCTTATCTTTAAAAAAAACCACCAACTCCGCTTCGTTTTTTATCCTTACCAACAGGTGCAGGTGGTTGGGCATCAGGCACCAGGCCAACGTATCGGCCACATCCGTTACAAACACCTCATATCGCTTTAAAAAATATCGAAAATTCTCATCGCTGCGGAAGATGTTTTCCGATCCGTTAGCGTGGGTGTACAAATGGTAGGTTCTGCCGGGCAACATGGTGCTTTATTCATTAACGGATTTAGAGTCGAGAAAAAATTGCTGGATCCTGGCTAGACCTGACAGGTCTTGATGGCCATCGCGGAAAAGACCTGTCAGGCCTTTGCCTCGGTTTGTAAACTCTTTATATCGTTTTAAAAAATACCGAAAATTCTCATCGCTTCGGAAAAGGTTTTCCGATCCGTTAGCATGGGTGTACAAAAGGTAGGTTCTGCCGGGCAACATGGTGCTTTATTCATTAACGGATTTAGAGTTGAGAACACGTTGCTGGATCCTGGCTAGACCTGACAGGTCTTGATGGCCATCGCGGAAAAGACCTGTCAGGCCTTTGCCTCGCGTTGTAAACTCTTTATATCGCTTTAAAAAATATCGAAAGTTCTCATCGCTTCGGAAGAGGTTTTCAGATCCGTTGGCGTGGGTGTATAAATGGTAGGTTCTGCCGGGCAACATGGTGCTTTATTCATTAACGGATTTAGAGTTGAGAACAAGTTGTTGGATTCTGGCTAGACCTGACAGGTCTTGATGGCCATCGCGGAGAAGACCTGCCAGGCCTTTGCCTCGTGTTGTAAACTCTTTATATCGCTTTAAAAAATATCGAAAGTTCTTATCTCTTCGGAAGAGGTTTTCCGATCCGTTAGCGTGGGTGTACAAATGGTAGGTTCTGCC
The DNA here is from genome assembly GCA_020403045.1 of Cytophagales bacterium. Lineage (GTDB taxonomy): Bacteria > Bacteroidota > Bacteroidia > Cytophagales > Cyclobacteriaceae > ELB16-189. The sequence continues at coordinate 9,945 of JADBYK010000075.1, read as the reverse complement.
GGGCAACATGGTGCTTTATTCATTAACGGATTTAGAGTCGAGAAAAAGTTGCTGGATTCTGGCTAGACCTGACAGGTCTTGATGGCCAATTTGTATAGAGAGTGGGCATATCATATTTGAAATTCTACTAGTTCTTTTCTCGCAGCGAGAGCACTAAAACAACCATTTCATACTACCGTCTGGCTTTATTTCGAAATGCTTGCCTTCTATAGCGAAATTGAAATAGTCTTTTGTATACAGTAGTCGATGCCAGGGCTTTCCTCCGTTCATTTTTTCAAAATCAAAAAAGTCTTCTGTAAAGCCATTCTTGCCTTTTTTTCCATCGGTAAGAAAGGCCTTGGTCAATTCGGTATCTTCACGCGCTTCCAAATGAAAATCGAATGTGATTCGGCTTCCAGCAAATTTTTTTACTTTATAAATTCTCTTGCTAAGCTCACTATGTGACAAGTCTTTTAGCTCATCAATGCTTTCTTTATAGAAGATAACTTTAGTACCCTTTTTAAAGGTCGCATAGGGAGTTGTTCTGCTTCCGTCCTCATTTACTATTTCTACTCCCTTTTTATCCTTTTTGTAAATGCCAAGCTCGTTGCTTCCATTTTCTTTTCGGCTTAACACAACATTCATTAGATTAAGGATTTCTACCTCGCGTTCAAATACTTCTTTACCGTCTTTTTTTACGGGATTACCATGTTTGTCCATCTTGACATTCTGATAAAGAGCGCAAATATAATTTTCACCCGATTTCGCCCAGTAATCATTTTTGTATTCTTTATTGGACAAATTGGTTTGTTTTTTTATTGCGAGAGGGTTTGTCACATCATCAGCAAAGCAACGGATATGCCTAATTTTATTGGCACGATTGCCATTTTTATCAAGCATCCAAAGGCCGCCATCTTCTTTGAGTGTTTTATCCATTGAACGCCCATTAAGTTGATTGGCTATCGTCTTTTTTAGATGAGGGTCAACTATACCTTCAACATCAAAGTCTTTATTAACCTCTTTTCTTATCACAAATCTAAATCCATTATTCTTTTCGTTGTAGATGAAATTTCCGTTTTCATCTCGTAGCGGTCTACCATCCTGATCCCATTTGGCTGGTTTGATCTTTCCATAAAAAGTATCCAGATGTAATTGCCCTCTAATAACATCGCCTTTTGCCCATTTTGCTTTTGGTATCAATACTGGAATTGGATTGGCATGTTCATCAAGTAGAGGCATGCCGAATTGGTCATTTTTAAATATAGGTTTACCTTTTATATGAAGCTGTTTAGGTTCCCCATCTTCATCCGTTTGGTAAACAGCATTCCCCAATTTATCTTTTACTGCCACTATTTTTCCCCTGCTCCTTAGCTTTCTTTTGGCGGGTGAAAGTGTTTGGTCAGTAGTTTGGTTGATAATGATGATTTCCTCATCTAGTTTTTCGAGTGCGGCATTTACATTGGGCAAGCGACATTCGGTTAGCAGTTTACTTAATTCCTGCTTCAAAAAATCTATTCTTTTCGTTATCTCATTTCGTTCTAAGGGTTCACTTCCTTTCAAAAAGTCAAGTTGCTCTTCCAGTTCGTTCCATACCTTAAGTATTTGTTCTCTTAATGCTGATGTTGGTATTACCGAAAGTACGATTGCATCTTTAGCGTGATGGCTATGCATTCCTCTATCTTTTCGCTCGTCAAGTAATTGTATTCCAAAAATCTTTCTGAAATCAGATGTGACAGTTCCTTTTTGTACTTCCACTTTGCTGAATACAGTTTTGAGATAATGTGAAGCATACTTGGAAATGATTTGGGTATCCACTAGTTGGCTGTTCCTAAAACCGCTTTTTACTTCTTCCATGGTAAAGCGATATAGTTTGCCTCGCCAATAGTCTAATTCAAATTGCCAAAGGTGCCTTTGGCGGATTGCTTTATCCTTGTCATCTTTTATGGTAGCCTGCTTCGATTTAGCCTTCCAGAACTCGATGTGCTTTTCAAGGTCTTCTACTTTTTGTGCCCACTTTTCTAGCCTAGGTTTAATGGCAGAGTGATCATTTGACTCTTCTTTATAATTAGCAAGGTTAAACGGGATTTGATTTTTCTTTATTTTCCTGTTGAAGTCGGCATAACAAACAGTTAGATTCTCTAAGCTGTTGTCAAAGGATTGACTTCTTGGGATTGTATGTTCAAAATCAATGAGGTTTTCTTGAAACAATTGTGTGATGCTGATGGGCTTCCCTGTGTATATGCACAGGCAATTCTGTTGTTTCCATAGTTTATATTTTTTGACTACATCTTCGCCAGCACGCTTTAGTTTGAAGTAAAGTGCCTTGTTCAGTTTCTCAAAATTATTGTCGGTAAACTCTTCATATTCCTCATCATTTCCTTTTTTCTTTTTGGTTTTGGAGACGATCGTGTTTTCCGTAAAAACACCACTTTTTTCAACACCTATTTTCGCATCTTCTCCCTGTATCATGTCATACCAAAGCCGGAATTTGTCAATGTCCTCTGCATTTTCAGGGTTTACAGCGATACCATCCGCATCAGAGTCTTTGATCAATTCGCGGATTGCCGCTGCAAACTCAGCATTCTCATCTTTGCGCATTTGTTGATATTTTTCATAGGCCCACCGTTTGTTGGCATCATTCAGTTCACGAGCCAACTCCACTACTATGCGAGTTTGTTCATCTATTTGATCTGTCTTGATAAGGTAGTTAACTAACTTTCGCAACTCATGGAGTGCGCGCATCGCCATGGGGTTTTTAAAGGCACCAGTTTTTGGACTACCCAAGAGCAATAATTCCCGATCATCAATAAGCTTACGTTTTGCAGGTGTATAGATTTCAATCTGTGAGGGATGGTACAACTTTTTGACTTGTGCGGCAGTTAACTCAAAGTTATTGTCTAAAAATTCTTTCATCGAATCCAGCAAATGAGGCATTTTTTTAAATTGCCTTTTTGCATCATTAAAGAAACTTTGATAGTGGGAAGTAATGAATTTTACGATGACTTGTTTTTCTTGGTCTGGCATTGCTCTCCAAGTAATTGTTCCGTACGCATCTTCACACGCATTTAGAATATCAGTAAGATCAGACTTTTGCAGGGCATACTTAAAATCGTTGTGCGCAAAGTGTTGGTCAACCTTGTATTTAGCAATCAAGTTGTTGACAATACCCAGTTGTTTTTTAGTGTTGCGATTGTCTTCTATTACATCGTTTATGCTTGTGATGAGCAAATCTTCATTTTTAACCCATAGTTTCTCTCCTAATATTTCAGGAATTTTGGCCAATAATGTTGCCTCCGTATAGATTAAGCCTTTCCTTAAAAATCGCAAGATATTATTAATCGCCTTTAAGCTGAGCTGTCCGTAATCGACAGGCATTGATTTCCATAAGGCAACGTATTTCTTCGTTTGAGCTTCATTTAGACTAAGTTTGTTCTCTGCAAATTCCGTTACAAAATCTTCATCATCGCTGGAAAATGGTATGTGCCAAATATCTGCAAGTTCGTAATGGTCTTTTTTGTCATGGCGGTTTTCATTGGGTGCATGGGCTACTTTTATATTTTGCCAATCTTCACCAAAAATGGCTCTCAACTGAGCAGATACGGGGCATGCCGCCACATTAGTTTTGAAGTTGTAATTCAAGTCCCAATCATCATGCTGATTTCTTTTCTTTAACCATTGATAAATCTCGTGGAAATCAAAATTGGGTTTTAACCTTCCAATGAATTTTTCCTGATAAAGTTCCTTCTTTGTTTCTAGTTCAAGGGGCTTCCATAAAGCTTCTTTACCTCCTTTGGTTTTGTATTTAATATTGTTCAAAAAACTCCACGCTCTAAATTCTTCGAAGGCTGGATGGCTTATCGGGCATCGGTATTTAGAGGGCTCAAGAGTACATTTGCCAATTGTACCTTTTTGTGAGCGCAAAGGGCGCTGCCAAAAAATAGGTGATTGGCTTACTTTGAGTTCTTCCCCTTTTTTATTCTTGAAAATATCACCAAAGTGCAACCCTTGAAAAACGAAAATTTCGTTGACTTCCTTTTGAAGGTCTTTTCTTACTACCGAAATGTGCAGGTTGTTTCTAATTCGTCCTTCTTTTCGGTCTCTAAAATTAACCTCAGCCTGAGCAAAGGCGTCTCCAATAGTTTTCCATTCAGTTATTCCGATTTCATTTAGTTTTTTGGCAAGTTCACTTTCACGTTTCCTCTCAGCTCCAATTTTTTCTTTGTCGGCATCAATATCTTCCGCAAAGTTTACTTTTTTACTGCTTTTAAATGCACGATGCTGTGCAATGTGATATAGAGCTCTCCCAAGCTTTTGTTTATTAATTTCTTGTGTGAAGTCGAGTTTCTGGTTTATTAATTCTTGCCGAAGTTGATAAGGGCTGGTATAGTCGGGTTTGCCATCTCCATTAAAGTCCAGTTTTACCCATTGATTAAATTCATCGTCATCAACCGGGTATTTTCTGAAATATCCTTCCTCCTTCTTATAAGATCGCCATTGCTTAAGCCCCTCTTCCGATAAAGGGCAGTATCCATGTTTTCTTAACACTTCGAGCGTTTCCCAAAGTTTGTATTTGCGTGCCTGGTACAATCTGCGAATGCTTCTCTTAGCTGTTCTTTGCGCGGCAAAGGAGTACTCCACATTCTTTTCCTCTCCAACGCCCTGATTGAAGATGAGTACACCTGATTTTCTAAATTGTTCATTTGAGTAAGAGGTGTCCCGAATTGTCCACCCAATAGAGTTGGTTCCTAAATCTAGCGCTAAAGTTTTTTCCATTTTATCAATTTTTAAACTATCATTGTACTTGAAAGACAAATCACAATAAGGCTATAAGCCGAAGAAAATCTTAGCCCTGCGTTTCGTGGGGCTTTTTTATTATACAACATTTAAAATAGCCCCGACTTGTCGGGGTTGTTTTTTGCTAGCCGCCCTCCCTTTTCAATACTTATCAAAAGTCGTCTTATTTCCAAACATAAGTCAACGTGGAAAACCACGTATTTTCAGTAAACCTCTTTCTTTTTTGGAATTTTGTTCAACTATTTTGCCTTTCCCTTTAACAGGACTTTGCTCTTTCCTTTCCTTCCTTATTTTTGCAGCCCCGTTTATTTAAAAAAGGATAGTAGCATTCAATGGAAAAAAACAGCCTACAAATTGCAACAGAGTTAAGTATTTCTCCCAACCAAGTAGAGGTAGTGATAGCGCTGCTCGCAGAAGGTGCTACCATTCCATTTATGGCACGCTACAGAAAAGAGCAAACGGGTAGCCTGGATGAAGTGCAGTTGGCTGCGATTCGCGATCGGCACGAACAGCTTACTGAGTTAGATAAACGGAAAGAGGCTGTTTTAAAATCCATCGAAAAACAAGAGAAACTCACGCCCGCACTTATCAAGGCCATTGAGCAGGCACAAACACTCGCTGAGGTAGAAGACATCTATTTACCCTACAAGCCAAAACGAAAGACAAAGGCTACTGCAGCAAAGGAAAGAGGACTAGAGCCGTTGGCCAATCAGATCTTTGAGCAAAAAGTAATCAACATAGAGGAATTGGCTTCGCAGTTTATCAACCTAGAACTGGGTGTAGGCAACCAACAGGAAGCGCTTGATGGAGCGCGGGATATTATGGCTGAATGGATCAGCGAAAATCCAGAGGCCAGAAAAAACGTGCGGGATCTTTTTTGGCAAGATGGAAGCATACACGCTACTGTGATAAAATCAAAAGCCGAAAGCGAAGAGGCGCAGAAATTCAAAGACTATTTTGATTGGAAGGAACCGATCAAAAAAACACCCTCTCATCGGTTGTTAGCCATGCGCAGAGCTGAGAAAGAAGGTTTTGTAATGTTAGACATAGCGCCCACCGAAGAATTGGTCATCCAACATTTAGAAAATCAATTTGTAAAAACGAGTTCTTCTCCAGGCGAACAAGTTAAACTGGCAATTAAAGACAGCTACAAAAGACTGTTAAAGCCAACGTTGGAAAGTGAGCTGCGACTGGAAACGAAAATGCAGGCAGATGCAGAAGCTATTAAAGTATTTTCAGCCAATCTAAAAAAATTGTTGCTCGCTTCACCGCTAGGTCAAAAACGAGTGCTTGCTTTGGATCCGGGTTTTAGAAGTGGAATTAAACTGGTTTGTCTGGGTGCTCAAGGCGAATTGCTTTTTGATACCGTTATTTATCCGCTGGAACCACAGCGCCAAACCACGCAGGCGGCTACAATAGTATTGGGCCTTTGCGATCGATTTAAGATAGAGGCCATCGCCATTGGAAATGGAACAGCTAGTCGGGAGACAGAAAGTTTCGTGAAATCAATAGGCTTACCGAGCGAGATCATGGTAGTGATGGTAAATGAAAGTGGGGCTTCGGTTTATTCCGCTTCCGAGGTGGCGCGCGAAGAATTTCCCAATCACGATCTCACGGTACGAGGAGCGGTTTCGATTGGGCGTAGGCTAACCGATCCGCTTGCCGAGTTGGTAAAGATTGATCCTAAGTCTATTGGTGTTGGCCAATATCAGCATGATGTAGATCAGGGAAAATTAAAAGCTGGTTTGGACGATGTGGTGATGAGTTGCGTAAACTCGGTAGGAGTGGAGGTGAACACAGCCAGTAAGGAATTACTTTCTTACGTATCCGGGCTTGGCCCGCAATTGGCGAAAAGTATTGTTGAGTATCGTAATCAGCATGGCCCGTTTAAAGAAAGGAAAGAATTGCATAAGATTCCCCGCCTGGGTGAGAAAGCATTTGAACAGTGTGCTGGTTTTTTGCGTATCCGCGATGCAAAAAATCCATTGGACAAAAGTGCTGTTCACCCCGAGAGGTATGAGTTGGTGGAAAGATTTGCAACAGACCTGGGTTGTACAGTCAGTGACTTAATGACAAGCAGTGAGTTGCGAAAGAAGTTGGATTTGAAAAAGTACGTGAGTGATTCTGTTGGTCTCCCAACGCTCAATGATATTCTTGATGAATTGGAAAAGCCTGGCCGTGACCCGCGCGAGAAATTCGAGGCGTTTGCTTTTCAAGAAGGTGTAAACGAAGTGAAAGACCTTAAAGTAGGAATGGTGCTGCCGGGTATCGTCACTAATGTCACTAACTTTGGGGCATTCGTTGATATTGGCGTTCATCAGGATGGGCTCGTACATGTGAGTCATTTAGCAGATCGCTTTGTGAAAGATCCAAACCAAGTGGTGGCGGTACAACAAAAAGTAAAAGTAACGGTGATGGAGGTGGATGTTCAGCGAAAGCGAATAGCATTATCGTTGAAGAGTGATCCGTTTAACGCGTCTCCGAAAAAAGAGGGTAGTCATCAACCAATGAAGTCCGAAGGATTGACTAAGCCAAAACCAAAAGAACCCGTGCGCGAGGTAAGCATGGAAGAGAAGATGGCAGCCCTCATGAATAAATTTAAAAAGTAAGTTTCTACGAAAACTGTACCTTCGAAGAATGTCACTCCAGGTAGCTTCACTAAATTCAGGCAGTAACGGTAATTGCTATTACATTGGCAATAAACACGAAGCGGTGCTGATAGATGCTGGTATTTCGTGTAGAGAGACGGAACAACGGATGAAGCAGCTCGAGCTTTCGATGCAGAAAGTGAAAGCGATATTTATCACGCATGAGCATTCTGACCATATTAACGGACTGCACAAGATTGTAAAGAAGTTCAAGATTCCGATCTACATTACATCAGCTACGCGAAAAAATCAGTCATTAGAGTGGACTGAAAGTTTGGCTGTTCATTTTACGGCCTACGAGCCAGTGTATGTAGGTGATTTGGCAGTTGTGGCGCTTCCGAAATTACATGATGCCAACGATCCACATAGTTTTATTGTTTCTCATGGTGGGGTAAATGTCGGAGTATTTACAGATTCCGGGAGAGTATGCGAACATTTGACAAAAGGTTTTCAGCTATGCCATGCCGCCTTTCTTGAATCGAATTATGATGAAGAGATGTTGGAGAAGGGTGGATACCCACAGCATTTAAAAAACCGAATTCGTGGAGGAGTTGGACATTTATCCAATAAAGAAGCCTTGCAATTATTTTTAAAGCATCGTCCACTTTTTATGAGTCATTTGTTTCTGTCACATCTTTCAAAGAATAACAACAAGCCCGAGATTGTGGAAGGTTTGTTTTCAAGCGTTGCGGGTAGCACTCAGGTAATTGTGGCACCGCGAACTTCTGCAACCGATGTTTATCAAATTGTGGCTGGTAACGGTGCGGTAAGGAGCACTCAGCTCGTTAAAAGAAAAGATCAGCAGCTTTCTTTGTTTTGAAGTGGCAAAATAGATGCGTAGTTAGAAAAACTCGCCAAGGCCAATGTAAAAGCCAAAGGAGTCTTTGCCGAAGCCAAAGTCGAGTGTAAGATTTGTTTCCGATGTTTTGTTGACTTTTATTCGTGCACCAAAACCGCCTGCCGGATTGATAGCTGTAAAATTGTTATTACTATCAGATAATGATTGTGCATTTATAAAAAGAACACCTCCCCAGAAACCATCTTTGGAAATATCAAAGCGGTATTCACTTTCTACATAAAGCATTTCTTTTCCGCGAAAGCGACCGGCTGAATATCCTCTTCCTGATCGCCCATAAAACTCTAGTTGTGTGCCCGGAAGATTCAGGTAAGGAACCGTTCCGTCTGTCCCCCAATAAAATCCAGAGATCGCGATAATCTTTCGGGAGGAGGAGTGGATTCGAATATATTTTCGAAGATCCAAATAGAGTGAGGTCCATTGACCCGCACCAGCAGATAACGGATTGATGCGATAGATCAGTGCGGAAAACCACCCATCAGCAGGATTAATGGAATTCTTTCTATTATCATGTAAAATGTTAAAATTGAATCCAAGAGCGGTCGAAGCATTTGGTGAGCCAGATTCATATTTTGTGTAGGCATTTTCGCCATTGGGCGCAACGACAGAACTGATGTTGTAGTAATTGTCATATTCGAAGCCCAATCCTGCAAAAAAATTGCGCGCTACACTGCGGTTGGCGTTCATGTAAATCCTCAAACTGCTATAGTCCAGGTCTACTCGTTGCTGTTCGTTGGTTTGGCTTCCGAGTCCGTAAGTATACTGCGCCAGTTTGCTGATCCGAATTTCGCCCGGCAAGTTCCAGATGTTGCGGGCAGTAAATAGATTCTGTTTGATGCCAAAGCCAATATTGTCAGAGAAATTGGTATACGGTAAAAAGAAGACGCTTGAAAAATTCGTGGAGTCTTTGTTCCCTAAAACGAAAGCGGCATTGATGCTTGACACGAAAACTCTTTTTCCCCCATTAGTAGATGAAGTTGGAATAATCGAAAAGGAAACTTTTCTGGCTACCTCAGGTTTTTTCTTATCCGATTTTTCAAAGATACCAGAGAAGATATCGATCAAATCCTTTTCCCGAGCTTTAGAATCGATCTGAGCCTCAAGGTTGCTACACACAGAAAAAAGAAGAGAAAGAATGATGCACAGCTTATTTCCCATTTCCGGTATATCCAGCTTAAAAATAACAAGGAATCACGGCATATGCAGTGTTTGTTTTGCTCTCCCTCCTGGACTTGAACCAGGGACCCTTCCGCCTGGGCGGATCAGTTGCTCTGGCCAATTTTGTTTTTCAAGAATTCACGGCCTTTTCCTGTTTTTAGAAACTTCTCTTCTGCCATTGCCTCAGCGCGGGTTGCGAAGGTTTCTTCATAAATCAATACCCACGGTCCCCGGTTCTTGGTATATGGACTTGAGCCATCGTTGTGTTGCAAAAGCCTTTTGTCCAATTGCTGTGTCTGCCCAGTGTAAAGCTTACCAGGGGTGACACTTTTGATTACGTATACTGAAAAAGGCATAAAAAAATGGGTCGCAAAGGACCCATTTATTTTCGTTTGTTTTGCTCTCCCTCCTGGACTTGAACCAGGGACCCTTCCGCCTGGGCGGATCAGTTGCTCTGGCCAATTTTGTTTTTCAAGAATTCACGGCCTTTTCCTGTTTTTAGAAACTTCT
>JADBYK010000074.1 GCA_020403045.1 Cytophagales bacterium | reverse complement strand
TCTATACTAGCTGGCAAAAGTCCAGGCGTGACGCTTGAACGAGGTTGAGATCAACCGGGTAGATCGTCAGGTCGAAAGACCTGACGGCACAAGAACCGTCAATCTTACAACCCACTTTGTGTCTTCGAGAATAAAGCAAAAAAAAGCAGTGCATTTCGTGAGGACACGAACCACGGGTGAGTTAACCCGATCGTCAGGTCGAAAGACCTGACGGCACAAGAAAATTTGTTTGGAGTGATCGCGCAAGGTGAGGTTGCCAGCGGTAAATCGTTTATTGCCCTCTTTTAAACCATTGAGCACATCATCGGGCGATAATCTTTTTTGCTCTTCAGCAGTTAGTACACGTTCAATAAGTGGGCTTTGAATGATTTCCATGGTTTAATGTTTAAATGTCTCGTCCAAAAATAAGTTTACTCCGATCAACGAAGCTGCTTTCCTTAAACCCAGGCATACACCTTCTTACCAACAGCAACCAATGCAACAGCAGCCAAGCCGGTTATAAGCCCCAGCGAAAGATCTTTAAACAGCAAGGGCACATTCGGAAACAGCTGAACGAGAGAATCAAAACTGTGCGTGAAAATTCCGCCCGACACCAACAGTAGCGCAATGGTTCCCACCACACTCAGTGCCCGTATAACAATAGGCAACGACTTCACCAGTATCTGACCCAGTTTAGACAACAGTCCTTTATTATTCGCATGCGCCATCAGCTTAAATCCAACATCGTCCATACGCACGATGAGCGCCACCAAACCATAGACGCCAACCGTGGCCAGCAGTGATACAAATGCAACAACCAGTATCTGTACAGCTAAACTTTGCTCCAGGGCTGTACCCAACGCAATGATGACAATCTCTATCGAAAGCACAAAGTCGGTTCGGATAGCCGATTTAATCTTGGCTTGCTGGGTTTCATGAGTATCGCTTGTATTGGATGCAGGGGACTCAAGCCCCGGGTGATTTTTCAGCCAACGGTGTATCAGGTATTCAATAATCTTTTCAGCACCTTCATAGGCCAGGTAGATTCCTCCGATAATCAGCATGACCTTCATTACGATCGGGAACGTGGCATTGAGAATGAGTGCCACTGGAATAATGATCAGCTTGTTGATGAAAGAGCCCTTGGTGATGGCCCAGATGACGGGAAGCTCTTGTTCCGATAGGAAGCCGGTTGCTTTTTCAGCGTTCACGGCTAAATCATCGCCCAGTATACCGGCCGTTTTAACCGTGGCGACCTGGCTGGCATGTGATACGTCATCCATCAAGGCAGCTATATCATCTAGAATAGTAAAAATGCCGGATGCCATGTGTTGCTTGGTGAATAGAGTCAAAGTTAAAATTTTTCAGGGCAATAAGCCGTTTTCAAATCAGGAGATTCTTCGTTCATGCATTGCGCTATACTTCTTCATCAACTCTTATCAAACTTTCGCGTGTTAAATAGTCCGTAGTACTTGTCACTCAGAATTACTGCCTTACTATACTAATTACAACCAATCCTGAGTAGGGCAGGCCTGCCCATGGGGGCCCCGCCAGCCCTCTTTGGTGTTTTTCACCAACAAACAACCTTTTACCTTAGTTGGTGTTCTTTTGTCCGTGGTCGGTGTTATCACCGCACCACATTAGTTATCTTATCATTTTTAGGTAATCAACAATCTTCACCATCGCCAGCGTATCCATTTTGCAATACGCTCGCAGCGCTTGCCGCTGTATGGTGGCTGTATGCTGATCCTGATATTTCAATTGCGAGTACACTAAACTTGCCATTCCGCCCTCGGGTATGTCCAGTTCATCATACCGTAGTTCCGGCACCAGCACAGGCAACACTGCCTTTATGGAATAACTTCCTTTAAAGTCAGGATGATAATACCATCTCTTTTGGAACGGAATCATCAAGTCCAGAATTCGTTCATTGATGGCGAGTAATGGGGTTTCAAACTGAGGATAAACCGTAACTAAGTCTTTAATACGCGTCATTTCAAAACCCTTATTGTAGCAGATGATACTTCCGGTTTGCCCGAGGTGATCAATCATGGCCTCCATCAAAGCCGGTCGTGGGTCATGTAATCCATCACCCAGAAATTCGTGGTGCTCCAGCACAGCGTCAGCATGGCGCTGCACATGTAAAGAAAACTGAAATGGAATTTGTTGATACGGTTTACTGTCATCAAACTCCGGTATGCCCGGCATGATGGTTTCAAAATCAAAAAAATAAATAGGATAAGAGATGGGTTCTAAAAATGTCAGGATCGCTTCCTTATCAATATATACTTCGCCCGATCGATGGTGTGCTAGTTGCATAGCCACATTAGCACTCAGCTCATACGCTTCGGGTATCTCATCCAGATGTGTATAGCCATCTGCATAGAGTTTCCACCACGGGCCTTTGGCCAAGTCAAAGATGGAATTTTCTTTTGGCACGTGAGCAAAGCAATGATTGGTAAAATCGCATTCGTAAGGAGCAAAGCAATGCGGTCCAATATCCACAACGGGTTCATTTGTTTGTGTTAATAGAGTTTTCAACTCTTGCACTTTGTTCGCTACATATTCTTGCAGATTCAGTACGTCAGTCAATACAGAGGTTGTGGTAAATAACTGCCGGATATCGAGCGCACCTTTTCGCACATAGGTATTATCGAGGTGTATGATGGAAATGTCTGCGAGGGGCAAACCGCAATTGGTCATCACAAAGTATTGAAGCGCGGCATCTTGTATATGTTGAGGCTTTACCGATGTTGTACTCTTTACCTCAAAGGCATGCCAGTGCTTTCCTTGTTTTACTAAAATATCCAGCGCACATAAAACACCTTCGTACTGAAAGGCGGCTTCGTAAATAACAGGCACATTGCGGTTAATGAGAGCCTGGGTCTTCTCTACCGAAAGGTGATACGAGTAGATGTCGGGAGGAGAAGCGTCAACGCCATATTTAAAAAGCTGGCGGGCCAGTTCGCCCACGTTGGTGCCCGCATCGAGGATGGCTTGTTGCTTTTCGTCAGCGGGGTTTCGCAACCCTCGCTTAAACTTATGCAGGAACAACCGCTTCGGGCACTGGCACCCATACATGAAGGTAGATTTGGAGAGCTGGTGTTTCAGCAAAGAATTTTATTTTACTTGTAAGTTATGATTTTCCGTAGGTTTTAAATAGGCCAATTACAATAAACCCTTTCAATACTAATACATGTTGGTTCTTTTCCCAGCGGAGTCTCTCGCCTCGGGGACTCCGCGTAATAAGGAACACCAGGCGAACGCGGAGTCCCTTTCAGGAGACTCCGCTAAGAATGAAAACTCCCCACTCTGGCGCAAGGGTCTCCCTTATATCTTCTACATCTACACCAGCTTTCGTGTCGTCAGGTCTTACGACCTGACGAAAAACTCCCCACTTTAGCGCAAGGGTCTCCCTTGTTTTTCTACATCTATACTAGTTGTCCCTTAAAAAGCTGAAAGGGTTAAGATTAATGAGAATATGAATTGATTTTGGTTGAAAAAATCTGCAAGAAAGTAGAACTTTATGTCGAAAACCTTGCAGATTTTTATGCTCTCTACAAAAGCCTCTCCATCT
>JADBYK010000073.1 GCA_020403045.1 Cytophagales bacterium | reverse complement strand
GCATAATTGACGAATGAAAATCAACGATTTAGCCCCAAGTAATAAAACCAAGTTGGTGATTTTCATTGTCAGGTCAGACGATAAATGTCTGACTCTGACCGAAAGCGTCACGAGGTTTAACCTTGACATCCGCCTCAGGCGGATCGTCAACCCCCTGGGCAAACTATGCATTCCTAATGCATGGTTTGGGTTAAAGAGTCATAAGAGGCAAAGAAGAGAATAGCTGATTTGCTTGGCTCTTTGGGGGTGCCATACACTTAATAAATTCTCAGCTTTTGGCATGGATAAGTCAAACGGAAATTTGGATTCAAAAAATGCTGCAGAATTACATCAGCTCTTTTTTCGTCTCCGTGATCAGTTTGGCCAAGCCTTTGTGATTGTAACGCACAATCAGGAGTTGGCCACTATTACCGATCGCAGATTGGAAATGAGGGATGGAATAGAAACCTTACAGACTTCTGTACTTGGATTGACTAGCTAGAGGAATGGTTTAAGCTAAGAATGGACGAAAACTTCCTTTTCCGCGTCTTCTACCTCTACGGTGCCATTAGGATCGATTGACAGGAGCTTCACTTTTTTGAGCTCGCTAATCAATAATGGGTCGTAAACGGCATTAATTCGGATGTAGTTTTCGGTGAAACCGTGCATTTTTCCATTCTCGATGTCATTTTCAAAGAGAACGGTATACTCCTTTTGCAAATTTTGCTCATAAAAAGCTCGCCTTTTTTTATCGGATAGGCCGTGTAGCATTTTAGACCGATCACTCCTGATATGTGGAAGAACGCGCGCTGGAAGTGTTGCGGCTAAGGTATCGTTCCGCTCAGAGTAGGTAAAAACATGTAAATAGGAGATGTCAAGCTCATTCAGAAACTGATATGATTCAAGGAAATCCTCATGTGATTCTCCAGGAAATCCAACAATCACATCTACGCCAATGCAGCAATGAGGCATCGCGTTTTTTATCTTCTCAACGCGCGCTGTGTACAACTCGCGTTGGTAGCGCCTCCGCATCAACTTTAATATTTTGTTTGACCCTGACTGTAACGGAATGTGAAAGTGCGGAACGAATTTTTTTGAGGTTGCTACAAATTCGATGATTTCGTCTGTGAGAAGATTGGGTTCAATGGAGGAAATTCGGAAGCGATCTATGCCGTCCACTTCATCCAATGCTTTGATGAGGTCGATGAAACGCTCTTTTCGTTCTCCCTCTTGAATGCCAAAGTCACCGGTGTTGACTCCTGTTAATACAATCTCCTTCACATTCGTTAGCGCGATAGATTTGGCGGTAGCAACGATGTGTTCGATACTATCGCTACGACTTGCACCCCTCGCTAGCGGAATGGTGCAGAATGAGCATGAGTAATCACATCCATCTTGCACCTTCAAAAAAGTACGAGTACGGTCATTCATCGAATAGGAGGTGTTGAAGCTGGAAGCCTTTTCGATATCTGAAGAAATAACAATTGGCTGGCTTGGGCGAACAAATCCGTCTAAAAGGTCTACTAACTGAAATTTCTCCGCTGCACCTAGTACCGCATCAACGCCCGGTATTTCCGATATCTCTTTTGGCTTGAGTTGCGCATAGCAGCCAATGATGGCGACATATGCATCAGGCGAAATAGCTCTTGCTTCCCGAACCACCTTGTGGCATTTCTTATCGGCATTTTCCGTAACCGAGCAAGTATTGATAATGAAGATATCCGGCCGATCGGTGAAATCTACTTTCCGATAGCCTTTCTCCTCAAATTTCCGGGCGATCGTTGAAGTCTCCGAAAAGTTTAGTTTGCAGCCAAGCGTATAAAAAGCGACTTTCTTCATGTAGGTTGGCGCAAAGGTAAGGAAGAGAATTCAAGAACTAAAAAGGATGCGAGGTTCAGAGGGAAGGGTTTTGAATCATCCTTCGGTGGTAGTTGATCTGGCCCAAGTGAAAGCCGAGATGGGCTATCAGGTGAATCAGAAAATACTCGGTGGTCATGGGTACTTTGAACACTTCTTCGGGATAAGGCATAGCTACTATTTCCGGGCGAATGCCATCCAATACAACTTGAACAGCGTTGCTGGTCTTTTTTACTTCAGCGAGCAGGTCAACACTGGTTATTCCCTATCCTGCGAATTCATTGTCACGATTTCGAGAATAGCCTTAATTACCTGAAACCGCTCCAATGTAGTACTGTAGGTTTCCACACAGGTGAAGGCTTAAGTTGCCGGCTGAGTTCCTGATATCTCCCCTTACTGCCCAAATGAGATCCTCAGATGAATAGAATGTACGTTCTTTTTCTAATACTGTGAGATCTCTTTCAATAATTTTTTGAATGGATTGAATGAACGAATTCAAGGGATCAATTCTTTTTCGATGACATTGATGATTGTATCTAATTGTTGGGAGACTGCATCGAACTCATCTTTCGAACCCAATTTTGCCTTCACACTCACATAAAATTTGATCTTCGGCTCCGTACCAGAAGGGCGTACGGAAATTTTGTTTCCTGTTTCGGTATAGAATTGAAGAACATCAGAGGACGACAGATCAATGGATTTTTTTTCTCCGGAAATCAAATTGGTTTCTTCTCTTAGTTTGTAATCTAGTTTTCGGATCACCCGCGCTCCGCCCAATTTGGAAGGTGGGTTTTCGCGAAACATTTTCATCATGTCTTTGATTTGCTGTTCGCCTTCTGCGCCTTTGCGAACCAGCGTAACTAATCCTTCTTTGTAAAAACTGTTTTCACAATACATTTGCAACAGCCAATCGTATAGTGTTTGGCCTTCTTGTTTCGCAGCGGCTGCCATAGCGGCAAAAAAAGCACAGGCAGATACAGCATCTTTGTCGCGAACAAAGTCACCGACCATATACCCGTAACTTTCTTCGCCTGCGGCAATAAATTTCATTTTGCCTTCCTGTTCACGCATTAACTCGGCAATATATTTGAAGCCAGTCAGTGTGTTAAAGCAAGTCACTCCAGCCTGGTGTGCCATGTCATCAATCAACTCCGTGGTAACTATTGTTTTGGCGATATATGTCTCAGATGGATTCTTTAAATTTTTAAGAATAAACCACATCATCAAACTAAAAGCCTGATTACCATTCAGCAAGAAGAATTCACCCTTGTTGTCTTTGATACCAATTCCGACTCGATCAGTATCGGGGTCGGTGGCCATCACCAAATCAGCATTTAGTTTTTTCGCTTTTTGAAGAGCCAAGGTCATGGCCGATTTTTCCTCCGGATTGGGTGATTGAATCGTTGGGAAATTTCCATCCGGTATTTTTTGTTCCTCTACGACTTGCACGTTCTCAAAGCCAAGGCGTTTCAAGCATTCGGGTACCATTGTGATGCCCGCTCCATGAAGACTGGAATATACTATGGGAATATTTTTCTGAAGTCTGATACTATCTTTTTTGGGAATTAATTTTTTTACTTCCTCGTAGTATGCGTCTTCCACATCACTTCCAATGATTTTGATTTTCGATGGATCAGCAGTGAACTTGATCTGCCCGAAATCGGTGATGGCGTTCACTTCTTCAATCACATTTTTATCATGTGGGGGCACAAGCTGCGCGCCATCTACCCAATACGCTTTGTAGCCGTTGTATTCTTTCGGATTGTGTGAAGCCGTAATAACCACACCCGACTGGCATTTCAAATACCGAATGGCGAAAGAGAGTAGGGGAGTTGGTCTAAGCTCCCGGAACAAATGAACAGTAATTCCATTAGCAGAAAATACATCCGCCACAATGCTCGCAAATAGTTTACTGTTATTGCGGCTATCGTAGGCAATAGCTACATGGATCTCTTGAGAAGGGAAACTTTTCTTGAGGTAGTTAGCGAGCCCTTGCGTAGCAGAACCGATTGTATATTTATTTATGCAATTGGCCCCAACACCCATTATGCCTCGCAAGCCACCGGTGCCAAATTCTAGTTCTTTGTAGAAGCTATCTATCAGGTTTTTTGTGTTGCTATCTGCAAGAAGTTTATGTATTTCTTGTTTGGTGGCATCGTCTATGGCAGAACTGTTAAGCCATTTCTCTGCTTTCTCTTTCGATTGCGCAAGTAAATCCATTCGTTTTTTTATTTCTTGTAGTCCTCTCGGACGGGGTAAAATACATCTAAAATTTTACAATCTGTGATTGCCCGTCCCGAATGCCTGGCGTTTGAAGGTATAGGCAATACCATGCCACTACGAAGATGATTTGATGTGCCCTCTAGCACTAGTTCAAATTCTCCCTCAAGCATATTGACTACCTGCTCATGCATATGGGAGTGTTCGGGTAGTGAACTTCCCTTCTTAATCTCCCAATAGGCGAAGGTCATGTTATCGGTGTGGACGAAGCGCCCCCAAAAACCGGGCATGATCTCGCGAGGTTCTATCTTTTTTAACTCTTCAATCATTGTTAATTTCTATAGATTTCCTCTTAACTCCTGTTCATGCTCGATGGCTTCAAACAATGCTTTGAAATTCCCTTTCCCAAAAGACTTGGCTCCATTGCGTTCGATGATCTCGAAAAACAAAGTTGGTCGATCTTGGAGCGGTTTCGAAAATATCTGAAGTAAGTAGCCTTCTTCATCTCGATCAATAAGGATATTCAGTTTTTGTAGCTCTTTATAGTCTTCATTGATGTGTCCTACTCGTTCGATGACTTCTGCATAATAAGAATCAGGTACATGAAGAAATTCAACACCGCGCTTCTTCAGTTCTCCCACAGTTTGAATAATGTCATCTGTAGCAATGGCAATATGTTGCACTCCTGCTCCCTTATAAAAATCAAGGTACTCTTCTATCTGTGATTTCTTTTTGCCCTTGGCAGGTTCGTTGATAGGAAATTTGATGTATCCGTTTCCATTTGAAACCACTTTGCTCATTAGCGCACTGTATTCGGTGGAGATGTCTTTGTCATCAAAAGTGATCAACAATTTGAAGCCCATGACATCTTCATAAAACTTAACCCACTTATTCATATGTCCAAGTTCCACATTGCCCACGCAATGGTCAACGTGTTTTAATCCAATGGAGGTAGGCGCAAAACTGCTTTTTACAGCTTTGAAACCCGGCATAAAGACTCCCTTGTAGTTCTTTCGTTCAACAAAAGTGTGAATGGTTTCTCCGTACGTTTTAATACCTGATAAAACAACTTCTCCTTGTTTGTCTTTTAACGTCTTAGGTTCAAAAGCAATTTCAGCTCCGCGTAGCACTGTTTCTTGAAAGGATTGGGTAGCGTCATCTACCCAAAGCGCTAGCACTTTGACTCCGTCTCCATGTTTTCTGAGATGTTCAGAAATTTCAGAATCAGGGTGAAGCGAAGTAGTTACAACAAAACGTATTTTGTGTTGTTGAAGCACATAACTAGCTCTGTCTTTTACCCCTGTTTCAGGGCCAGCATAAGCCACCAGTTCGAAACCGAAGCAATGTTGATAAAACAGCGAGGCCTGCTTGGCGTTTCCCACATAAAACTCAATATAGTCGGTGCCATTGATGGGTAGAAAGTCTGGTTCCATTGGAATGTTCATTTAGTGTTGTAAAATTAATCATTCCCCTTGTTTTTATTTTGACTTTGGGCAATCTTGGCAAAAAATTGGAATATGGATTTTAAAAAGTTGGATCTGGCCGTTCAGGCAATAGCGCTGAGAAGGAATGAGTTAAAGAAGCTGGACTACAATAATCCCAAATATGACGATCTGGAAGAAGAATTGCATGATTTGGAAGACTCGTTGCTGGATGAGTTTGGCAACTACCTCGAAGGGGTGTTTCAAGAAATTCATGACAAGTACTGCCCCGATACAGATGTTCTATTGCCCATTGCCTACATGGCCAAGACATACACGATAACGCAAACCAATGAGTTTTCAGTAGGCCAGTCTGAAGGCGTCTACGTGGAAGTAGATTCACTTCCCGGCAAGGAAACGAAATTGGTGATGATTCCTAACCCGCTCCGAGTGGTCTTGAACATTGGGCAAGAACAACAGCGGTTGGTGTGGGGTTCAAAGTGAATTGATATCCGTTAGATTTGGAAATCCGCAGTGTCGATGCGGAAAACTATTCCCTATTTCGTCTTACCTTTGCCAACCTGTTGCTACAAAACAATTCTTCGGTGAACTTTTCCGTTCAAATAAACACAAATCTTGCCTTTAAGGCTGTAGCTCAAGCTGCTGAAAGGCTGGGCGTTGAGGCGTATGCGGTCGGTGGCTATGTGCGCGATTTGATTCTTCAACGACCGAGTAAAGATGTAGATTTTGTATGTGTTGGCAGTGGCATCGAGCTTGCGAAAGAAGTGGCCGCTATTCTGGGTGAAAAGCAGGTTACTATTTTTAAAAATTTTGGAACTGCGAACATCAGGCATGGTGATCTGGAATTGGAATTCGTAGGTGCCCGGAAGGAATCCTATCGCAGTGAGTCTAGAAAGCCAATCGTGGAAGATGGCACACTAGAAGATGACCAATGCCGCAGAGATTTCACCATCAATGCATTGGCTATTAGTCTCGTGCCAAAAAACTATGGCGAACTGCTCGATCCATTTGGTGGTGTTGGCCACTTAAAAGAAAGGTTGATTAAAACTCCGCTTAGCCCGGATATCACGTTTTCTGACGACCCTCTTCGCATGATGCGAGCGATTCGATTTGCTTCTCAATTGAATTTTGACATTGAAGCAGCTACGTTTGAGGCTATCGGCAGAAATAAAGAGCGTTTGAAAATCGTTTCCATGGAGCGCATTTCAGATGAACTTAACAAGATCATCTTATCTCCGGTTCCTTCCTATGGATTTAAGCTCCTTTTTCAGTCGGGGATTCTTAAATTAATTTTTCCGGAAATGGTGGCGTTGCACGGAGTGGAGTACCAGGATAACAAAGCACACAAAGACAATTTTTATCATACGCTTCAGGTGTTGGATAATGTGGCAAAAGTATCAGCCGATCTTTGGTTGCGTTGGGCTGCGATTTTGCATGACATCGCTAAGCCTGCAACAAAGCGGTTTGACAAAGAAGCAGGCTGGACTTTTCATGGGCACGAAGACAAAGGAGCCAGGATGACTCCCGGCATTTTCAGACGTTTGAAGTTGCCCATGAATGAAAAGATGGATTTTGTTCAGAAGTTGGTCCGACTTCACCTAAGGCCCATCGCGCTGGTGAAAGAGGTTACAGATTCCGCCATTCGCAGATTGCTTTTTGAAGCCGGAAACGATGCGGATGCGTTGATGATTCTGTGTCGTGCCGATATTACCTCAAAGAATAGCGAGAAAGTGGCAAAGTACCTAAAGAACTTTGAGAAAGTTCAGCAGAAGATGATTGAGGTAGAAGAAAAAGATCAGGTGAGAAATTTTCAGCCACCTATTGATGGCGATGAAATCATGACTATTTTTGACATCCAACCCGGCAGGATAATCGGAGATATTAAAGATCAGATAAAAGAGGCCATCTTAGACGGGCAAATTAAAAATGACCGGCAAGAAGCGTACGCACTGATGCTTAAAATCGCTTCTGAAAAAGGCATTCACTTGAAAATAAATACACCCTGAAAAAATAAAACTTGTTTATGAAAATTCGAATTTACTTGTTGATCGTATTGGTAGGAATCGCATCTGCTTCTTTTGCCCAACGAAAGAAGAAAGGAGAGGAGCAGCGAAAGATGGATCCGGAACCAGCGGCAGTAACAACACCTCCGGCACCAAAGGTAGAACCTGTGAAGAATGACACACTTCCCAGAATCAACCCGTTAACTCAGCATTTTGCTCGTAAATACGCGGCTGCACTTCAGTGGAATGACTACGAAGTTGCCAAAGACGCTTTGTACGACCTTATCATTGAAAACCCGGGCAATGATTCAATCATTTTTGATTTGGCTGTTTATTACTTTCAAAACCAGAAATCAGCCTCTGCTGTATTGGTTGCGAGTGAGTTATTGAAAAGGAATCCAAAGAATACCGGTGCGCTGGAAGTGGCAGCCGGAGGATACGAGGCGTTGGGTGTTCTTGATAAGTCTATACAAAGCTATGAGAGCCTCTACTTGTTGACTGACAACATTACCGCGCTTTATAAAATGGCGTTTCTTCAGTATCAAATGAAACGGTTTAAAGAGAGTGCGAACTCTGCGGAAATTTTGCTTGCCAGGAAAGACCTTGACAGCGTAAAAGCATCTTATAATGATTCGAAAGGAAAAGCCAAGGAGTTTCCGGTAAAAGTGGCGGTCGTCAATTTGAAGGGCATGCTTGCACTCGATCAAGGAGACAAAATAAATGCGAAAAAGTACTTTCAGGAAGCGCTTGTAATTGCCCCGGACTTTGCCTTGGCAAAAGAAAACCTGGCGAAGATCAAGTAGTATGCAACCTTGTTATCTTTACTTGGTCTTTTGACTAAGTAAAGGTTATTCGTTGGAACAATCGATACCACACATCCATCAGGAGCTAATCGATCGTTGCCGAAAAGGCGACAGGAAATCCTATTACCAGTTGTATAAGTTGTACAGCAAAAGCATGTATAACGTTGGCTACCGGATTGTTAACAACGAAGAAGAGGCACAGGATGTGCTGCAAGAGGCATTCATCAGCGCATTTTATAACCTTGAAAGTTATCGAGGTGATTCTGCATTTGGCGCGTGGCTAAAAAGAATCGTGATCAATAAAGCGATTACACACGCTACTAAGAGGCGGTTTGAGCGATTCCCTGAACACGAGGACTGGGATGTAAAGGAAGAAGAGTCGGCTGATATTTTTGAGGGCTTTCCTTTCACTGTTGAGAAGGTGAAGAATGCTATTCAGGCTTTGCCTGACGGCTACCGAACTGTTCTTTCGCTCTATTTGCTGGAAGGGTATGATCACGGAGAAATTGCAGAGATTCTGGGCATTAGTGAGTCTACATCAAAGTCTCAATTCAATCGATCAAAAAAAAAATTAAAGGAATTACTTGAACGAAGTTGATATGAAGGATTCATTAAAAGACTTTGTGAATCGAAACCGCGATGGCTTTGATTCGCACGAACCTCCTGACCACGCATGGCAAAAGATTGAAGGCCAGTTACCTAACCGAACACTTTCAATTTGGCACTCTGTGGTGGTATGGCGGGCGGCCGCGATTTTTCTTTTTGGTGTCTCGCTGGTGGCGATTTTTTCAACGCGCGATTTCCCAAACAACCGTGACGAGCGCGCAAAGTTACAGGGAGAGTTTATCGATCTGGAATCTTTCTACAGCAGTCTGATCACAGAAAAAAAACAGTTAGTGAATCAATTCCAAAGCGATACCGGGCTAACGGAAGATGAGGTAACACAGAATCTTCAAAAGTTGGAGGCCATGTATCAGGTATTAAAGTTAGAGATGGAGAAAAGACCTTCAGCAGATGTGAAGGATGCCCTTGTCCTAAACTTACTCGTGCGAATAGATTTGTTGAATCAGCAATTGAATAAACTAGACAAACAACCTGAAAAAAAAGTGTCGGTTCGTTCTTAGTATAGTTCAGGACTTAACTCAAATTCTTGAATGCGTGAATCCAGGATTCTACCTTCATCGCATTTAAGCACCCGAGCCGGAAACTTTTTGATGAGTCCATAACTGTGGGTGGCCATTAAAACAGCAGTTCCGCTTTTGTTGATCTGCTGAAATATTTTGAGAATGCCGTGAGAGACCTCAGGATCCAGGTTGCCGGTAGGTTCATCGGCAATTAACATAACAGGTTCGTTGATGAGTGCACGGGCAATGACAACCCGTTGTTGCTCTCCACCGGAAAGCTGGTGCGGTAATTTTTTCTCAACTGCGCCCAGGCCAACTTGCATCAGCACATCAGCTAAACGATTTTTCATTTTCGCATTTTCTTTCCAGCCTGTTGCCCGCATCACAAAGAGCAAATTCTCGGCAACGGTTCTGTCGGGCAAGAGTTGAAAATCCTGAAAAATGATGCCCACTTTTCTCCTTAACAATGGGACTTCGTGATTCTTAATTTCCCGGATGCTAAAGCCGGCTACACTAATGTCGCCCAGGCGAAGGGGCAAATCCGCATACAACGTTTTCAGCAAAGAGGATTTTCCGGATCCGGTACGGCCAATGATAAAAACGAATTCGCCCTTTTCCATCTCAAAACTGATGTTGCCAAGCACGGGGTTTTGATCTTGGAAGATGGTGGCCTCTTTTACGCGAAGGACGGGATCAGTGGAAAACATGTTGCTAATTCAATGTTGAAAATTCAAGATTAGCCATTTGCTTTTTTATGGTCGGCCAGGAATTTCGCCAAGCCACTATCCGTCAAAGGATGCTTTAGTAAAGCCATGATTACGTTTAGTGGGCAGGTCGCTACATCTGCGCCAATCTCAGCGCACTTTATTAGGTGAATGGTGTGACGAATACTTGCTGCAAGTATCTCGGTTTGGTAGCCGTAGTTATCATAGATTAATCTGATTTGCGCAATCAACTCTAAGCCGTCTTGTGAGATGTCATCCAAGCGGCCGATGAATGGGGAAACATAACTTGCTCCTGCTTTGGCCGTTAACAACGCCTGGCCTGCCGAGAATACCAGGGTGCAATTGGTGCGGATTCCCTCACTACTGAATTTCTTAATTGCTTTTACACCATCTTTTATCATGGGCACCTTCACCACAATCTTATCGTCAATTTTTGCCAACTCCATTCCCTCTCGAATAATACCCTCAAAATCAGTTGCGATCACTTCCGCACTCACATTATTATCAACAATGTTACAAATGGCTTTGTAGTGAGCCATCACTTTTTCCTTTCCGGCAATGCCCTCTTTAGCCATCAATGATGGATTGGTGGTTACTCCATCCAGGACGCCAAGATCGTAAGCTTCTTTTATTTCGTTAAGATTGGCAGTGTCAATGAAGAATTTCATGTGATTTATTAGATAGTGGTTTGTGTAGCAAAACTAACTAAAAGACTCGAAATGAGTAGCGTGTTTTGGGCTTAGCGATGACAATCGGCCAGGGATAGTAACAGCACCCCGCAGTAGCGAAGGTATGAGTGCCATACGAGGAGTAGAGTGAATAGTTCCGCTTTGCGAGAGCCCTCGTTTAATCGGTGCCCACAGGCCGCCAAAAACAAAAAGTGGCAAACTGAACATCGCACCGCTACAACCGCCTACCCTTGCTACCTTCCGATCCTGGGGGAGTTCAGCAGGAGCTGGTCGTGCCAGTTTGCCTTTGCAAAGATAGCAGATTCATAGTAACCCTGCCAAATAAAGATTAAACTCTATGGCATTTACTTCTTTAAAGCCATATATTTTAAGGTCATCGATTACTTCGCTATCCAATTCGACTTCGCGCATTTCTGCTCCAGCGTCTGTAATCGTCAATTCAGCGCCAGTCCAGTGAATGGGGTTAACCCGCACAATTATTTTTGTGCCGTTCTCTTCTTTTCTGAAGTACTGGTGAACGATATTGCTGTTTTTCGCCATCTGATGAAAATGCCAGACATTTTTGAAACGCACCGACTGTTGATTCAGCGGCTAAGGTACGAAGATGCGTCTGAGATTTTTTATACCTACGCCAGTAAGCCTGAAGCAACACGATACTTGTCTTGGGCAACCCATGAGGTGATAGCAGACACACGACAATTTTTGCAATATGCTCGAGCGGCCTGGCAAGCGGGCACAGATTTTTCGTACTCGATCCGGGTCAAAGAGTCCGGTCGGTTGGTAGGAAGTATTGGTGTTGTCAACGACAGTGGGAAAGCGCATTTCGGCTATGTGTTTGGGCCGCTTCATTGGGGTAAGGGTTATGCAACGGAGACTTGCCGGAAACTTTTGGAGGTTCTTAGGGCAAACCCAGATGTTTATCGTATCGGAACATTTGTGGATGCCGAGAACATTGCTTCCGCAAAAGTGCTGTATAAATGTGGATTAACAGAGGAGGCGCATTTGGTAAAATGGTATCGCTTTGTTAACCAAGGCAATCAACCGAAAGACTGTATCTTATTCAAATTGCCAATGTGAGTCTATGCCTCAACTAATTCTGGTCTTTCCTCATTTAGCAAAAGCTTGATTTGCCCAAGTAGCTGATCTTCTACAAGGTTGGCCCAAGTTCTAAGGTATTTGACGACATCCCTTTTGATATTATAATGAAGGTTTCTTTCATGGATTGGCAGTGACCTCAGGATTTGTCCGTCCGAAAGTTTCTCCAAATGACGCAAATCATCGGCAGAGAACCCAAAGGCGATAAGCTCATCTATTATTTGGTCCATCGGCAAGCCGCTGGTTGGGCAGTAATCATTCAGTTGTTCTGTCCAATCGCCATGGCGTTGCATTGCGCAAGTATGAATTTCTGATTTGGACAGTTTTGTAATTTCCTGTGCCAGGAATCCACAGTTGCACAATCCCATATGGCCCCATTGGTATCTTGTATCGGATTCGATCTTAGAGGCGGTTGCTCTTAATGTATCAATGACTGCTATGCTGACGTGTGCCATTTGTTTGTTGTTTCGTATAAAATTAACTCATAAATCAATAAATTGTTCAGTGCCTTTTTTTATTTAACAAAGAGTGGTTATACTTGCGCCATAATCAACAAATTACTAATGGGAAGAGGAGATAAAAAGTCGGCTAAAGGAAAAAGAACGATTGGTTCTTTTGGGGTAAGTAGATCAAAGAAAAAGATTAAAGCCCGTTTGAAGCGTGTCGCCAGTGTTAAGAAGGCAGTGGTTGCTGGAGCAGATGCAAAACCAAAAGCAAAGCGAGTTGTTAAAAAGAAAGAGGTTGCGGAATAGATGAAAAATGTAAATACTATGATGTGGTGGTGGCACAAATCGAATTTCGATCGGTGCATGGCTGCGTTTTAGTTTTAAGATAATTCTTGTAAAAGCCCGCCCCGATCCATCGGGGCGGGCTTTTTATTTGGTAAGGGAACGGATAAACACGAATAACGGCAGTGTATGCGATACAAAGTAACTACCCAATCCAAGAAAATGCTGGCCAATACACTCACGCCAGTTAACATCTATCTGAAAGTGAGAGACATCTTTGCTGGCAGTATTTTATTGGAGAGTTCAGATTATCATGGCCATGAAAACAGTTTGTCTTTCATTTGTTGTGATCCTATCGCATCTATTCAATTGAAAGGAAATAAAATTGAAAGTGTTTTTCCGGACGGGCAAAAGTCCGACTATTCAAGAAAGCAATAAAATAGCTTTGGATAATGGAATGAACGTCCATTTGTTACTTCAACAAGTACAACAGATTCGAAAAAGTGTAAGGCTTCCGATTATTTTGATGGGTTATTTGAATCCGGTCTTGCAATATGGATTTGAGAAGTTTGTAAAAGAAGCTGCAAGAGTGGGTGTGGATGGTTTGATTCTGCCGGATCTACCCGTAGACGAATACCTGGTGATGTATAAAAAAATGGTTGATGAGAATGGACTGACCAATACCTTTTTGATTTCTCCGACTACTTCAGAAGAACGGATTCGAAAAATTGACGCGGTTACTAACGGATTTATTTATGCGGTTTCTTCTTCCAGTACTACGGGCGCTCAAAAGGGATTTTCAACGGAGCAGGAATCGTATTTCAAGAGATTGCAAGATATGAAGTTAGAAAACCCTTTTCTAATTGGGTTTGGGGTTTCTAATCATGAAACATTTGCAACGGTAAGTAAGTATTCGTCAGGCGCCATTGTTGGGAGTGCTTTCATTAATCTTTTAAAAGACAGTACTGACCTGGAGTCGGACATCACGCGATTTATAACAGGGCTCAGATAATTTTATAAAGTATGATCATTCAATTAGAATCATCCATCCGATCGGCACAAAAGTACTCCATCGTTTCAAAAATCTCAGGTTTAGGGTACAAATCAACCGAGGTTAATACGCAACTCGGCTCTTATCTTATCGCAATTGGAAAAACGGAATTTGATATTAGGCAATTAGGCTTTATGTCGGGAATTGCAGATATCCAACGGGTATCAGATGAGTATAAGTTGGTTTCGCGGAAATGGAAAGTAGATCAAACGCGAGTTGATGTAGGAGACGATGTTTTTATTGGGGGAGGTTCACTTGCTATTATGGCGGGGCTTTGTTCTATTGAAACAGAAAAACAAGTGGAGTTGACCCTAACACATTTAAAAGAGAGTGGCGTCAAAATCATGAGAGGCGGTGTGTTTAAGCCCCGCAGCTCTCCTTATGCTTTTCGTGGTTTGGGTGTGGAAGGGTTAAAGATGTGGCATCAACTCGCTAAAGGTGCCGGTATCAAAATTATCAGCGAGGTCATGCAGGTAAGCCAAATTGCGGAAATGTATGATTATGTAGATGTGTTTCAGGTGGGAGCGAGGAATACGCAAAATTTTAATTTACTCGATGAACTTGGGAAAGTAGACAAACCCGTCATGATAAAACGAGGAATTTCCGGGACGATTGAAGAACTTCTATCTTCTGCTGAGTATGTATTTTCTGGAGGCAATGAAAAATTAATCTTATGTGAACGGGGCATTCGCACGTATGAGAAGGCAAGCCGAAACACAATGGATATCAATGCTATTCCTATCCTAAAGGAAAAGTCACATTTACCGGTCGTAGCCGATCCTTCTCATGGAATAGGAATCAGAGAGTATGTTGAGCCCGTAGCGTTGGCGGCAGTAATGGCAGGAGCTGATGGAATAATCTACGAGACTCATCAAAAGCCGGAAGAAGCCTATAGCGATGCGCAACAGACCCTGGATTTTTCGGAATCAGAAAGGTTGATTAGAAAAATGAAAGAGGCTTTTGAGTTGCGAGACTCCTGGTAAATTAGTTAAGTGCGCGTGCCTCTGTTTCCTTTTTTTGTTCAGTGGAAATCCAGTGCTGCGCGTCATGGATGGTTCTGAAAAAGCTTATCCGCCCTTGGTAAAAGGTAATCAGGTGTTTCTTGTACTCTTCAAAGTCGGGTGGTTCATTTGTTTCTGAAATAACGTAGCCCATTCGTTTTAGGCTCGTGCGTTTCATTTCATTGGCAAATTTTTGTCGGGCTTGTTGGTATTCGATATTGTTTTCTTCTGCCTTGGTTCCTTGTTTAATTTCTACAATCCAATTGGTGCACAATTGTGAGTTGCTAAAGTCAACGCAATGCTGGTAAAATTCTAAAAACTCATTTATGCGCAGTGCTCTTTTCCAAACTACCACGGCTGTGTCTACGGGGGCATCGTAGTACAATCGTCCCCACTCTTTGTCCATAATAATTTGGTGATCTGGATTTGGGGTGTCTGGGATTAAAATTGTAATGGTGGTTCCTTTTCCAAGTGTACTCTCAATGTCGACTTGACCACCCAGAGATGCTGCTTGTAATTTCACCAAGAAAAGACCAAGCCCTTTACCATCCACATGAGTGTGAAATCGTTTATACATGCCAAACAGTTTTTCTTTAAACCTTGCAAGGTCAAGACCCAGCCCGTTATCGGCAATAATCAACTTCACGTAGGAACCTTCTTTCGAGGATGTCACGATGATTTTAGGCTTTCGGTCTTTTGACCGGTACTTGATCGAATTGCTAATTAGGTTGTATAGAATACTACTGACCATCGGCTTTACCGAGTAAATATCTTTCGCTGTTTCAACCTCTGAAATCAAGTTGACCTCATGTTCGTTAATTTCTTTTTGAAGCAGATTTTTGATGTGATTTATCTCATCTTGAAAAACAATGTGCTGCTTTACTTTAGAAACTGAATTTCTGATATCAATAACATTGCCCAGGTCTTTGATGATCACATCGAGTGAAGTAGCCGACTTTTTTAGGTGATTGAAAAGCTCGTTGGTATCCTGGTCAAGTTTTGTTTGGTCAGTAAGACTCAAAAGCCCGAGTAAACTGGCTACAGGCCCACGAAGATTGTGCGAAACAGTGTACGAAAATTGCTGTAAATCATTGTTGTGTTGGATCAGCGCTTCATTGCTCTGGGTCAGTTGATTATTTTTTTCAATAAGCTCGCGGTTCAATTCTACATTTTCTTCGACAAGCGTTTTTCGCTGACGTTCAATCTCCCGGTTGCTAAGTGCCAATTCACTCTGTTTGGCGGATAACTCTTCAATTAGCCGATGACTCTTTAATTCGTATTTTTCAAAGCTCCGTTTCAAAAAGTAAGTGCACCCAACCAGGACGGAAAAACTTGAAGCGAATATGACATTCTGAAAAGGATAGTCTTTGTTTGTTAAACCCAATTGAAAAAAGCCGAGGTCAAAAAACTCATGAATAGGGTCGTAAGATAGTAGTAAAAAAAGATTGCATAGCAAGGCGGTAACCCATAGTCGCGTCTCGGTCAGACTAAATAAAAAAAAAGGAAGAATACTCGCGCCCAACATAAGTACTCTGAATTCTAAGTATTGAGCCTCCACGGCTTGGGTATTGTCTGTTTTGTCAACAAGAGAAACGATCAAACAGGCTAGACCAATGCTAACCGAAAGAAAAATTCGGCTAGCATTGGTAAGTCCGAAAAAATTAAGGAGCAACGACAGGAGAGGAACAAACGCAAATAATAAGGCCAATAGTACAGTAGTCGTAAAACCAAAATAAAAAACGGCACTACTCGCAGCAACGAATACGAACGCTGACATTAATAGACTAACGCGGTTTGCCATCCGTATGTACCGAAGGGGGATGGTGTTTTCTGAACTTAGCCCAATATTGCTGATCCGGTCGAAAAAATTCATGCGGCTACAAAATAAGAAACTTCTTTGATTCATTCGTGGTTTTGGAATAGACTTCCCGCTAAATGTATATTTGTTGGAAATTGGGAATGACTTGAATGGCGGAACTTAAGCAGAAGACAGAGACGGTCAACGATATTGCGTTAAGAGCTTTTGAGCTCATGTGCGTGGCTCGGTCTATGGCTCAATTATATGACGATAATCGAGACATTTGTAGCCGTTATGTACACAGTACCTCGCGTGGCCATGAAGCGATTCAACTCGCTGCCGGGCTTCTGCTAACAGCCAGTGATTTTGCCTCGCCATACTATCGGGATGAATCGATTCTACTAGCCATCGGGCTTACGCCACTGGAGCTTATGCTTCAGCTATTAGCCAAAAAAGATGATCCCTTTTCTGGGGGCAGAACTTATTATGGTCATCCTTCATTGAAGAGACGGGGCTTTCCAACTATTCCACATCAGAGCTCGGCCACGGGAATGCAGGCGATCCCTGCCACGGGAATGGCTCATGGCTTGGCTTATTTACATTCCCAAGGATTGTTGGTCGAAAAAGAAAGTATAGTACTTTGTTCACTGGGCGATGGTTCTGTAACAGAAGGCGAAGTGGCAGAAGCCTTCCAGATGGCGGTGTTGAAAAAATTGCCAATTATCTATTTGGTGCAAGACAATGATTGGGGAATATCTGCTACTGGCAGCGAAATGCGTACGATGGATGCCTATGAGTATGCTGCTGGTTTTAAGGGGCTTGAGCGCATGCGAGTGGATGGTTCTGATTTTATAGAAAGTTACAATGGCCTGACGAAAGCATTCGATTTAGTAAGAAAGGAGCGAAGGCCTATACTGGTTCATGCTACATGTCCATTATTGGGGCATCATACTTCAGGTGTGAGGAAAGAGTGGTATCGCGGAGAAAATTTGTTGGAACAAGAAAAAGACGATCCGATTGTTAAATTGGAAGTCTATCTCTTAGCGAATGGTCAATCTTCGGCATCGCTCAAGAAAATTCAAGATCTTTCGAGAAAAAAAGTACAAGAAGACTATGAGCAGGCCTTGTTGATGCCTGATCCGGATCCAACTGATTTTGACTCCCATGAATTTGCGCTCACAAAAATTCTGGAAGAGAAGGGAACCAGATCTCCAAAAGGTGGTGAAAAGGTAACAATAGTTGATGCAGCCCTTCATGCCGTAGACGAAATTTTGCGACAGCATCCGGAAGCCATATTTTATGGTCAGGATGTAGGAGCACGGTTGGGTGGTGTATTTAGGGAAGCGGCTACCTTGGCTCAAAAGTACGGTGAGGATCGCGTCTTCAACACCCCCATTCAGGAGGCCTATATTGTTGGATCGACAGCCGGCATGTCTGCTGTGGGAGTAAAGCCAATTGTAGAAATTCAATTTGCTGATTACATCTGGCCTGCTATGAATCAGTTGGTGGAAGAGCTTTCGAAGAGTTGTTATCTCTCTAAGGGTAAATTCCCAATCCAATCGTTGATTAGAGTTCCTATTGGAGCTTATGGTGGGGGAGGTCCTTATCATTCAGGTAGCATTGAATCAACATTGCTAACCATACGCGGAATAAAAGTTGTATATCCTTCCAACGCGGCCGATATGAAAGGGCTTATGAAAGCGTCTTTCCATGATCCCAATCCGGTAGTGATGTTAGAACACAAGGGGTTGTACTGGAGTAAAGTGCCGGGGACATTAGACGCGAAAACCATCGAGCCAGATGAGAACTATGTTATTCCTTTAGGCAAAGCACGTCAGGTTCAAATGGCTAACGAAGAAAAAGTAGAGGCAGGTGAGAGCCTAGTGATGATCACCTATGGAATGGGTGTGTACTGGGCGAAGGAAGCATCCCAATCGTTCAAAAGTCAAATTGAAGTTATTGATTTGCGAACACTGAATCCCATCGATTGGGATTTGATCACTGAGCGAGTAAAATTGCATGGTCGTGCGTTCATCCTCACCGAAGAGCCATTGTTAAATTCTTTTGCTGAGTCGTTGGCTGGAAGAATCTCGAAAGAGCTGTTTCAATTCCTGGATGCACCGGTATGGACTTTTGGTGCAGTCAGCCTCCCTGCCATTCCACTCAATGTAGAACTGGAACGAATGATGTTGCCTAGTGCTGAGAAAGTAAAAAACGAGCTTGGAAAATTATTGTCGTATTAGAATTTTAAATTAGAAAGGATAGCCGATACCAATATTGTAGATCACCGGTTCGCTATTTTTTCCGTAAGGCCCAATGAATCGCGTGTTGCCCAACACAAATCGATCACTTGCAGGGCGCGCAGGATCCCAGACTTTCATGCCAACATCAAGTCGCAGAATTAAAAAGGTAAAGTCGAAGCGCAAGCCGAATCCGGTGCCTACTCCAAATTCACTTAGAAAGGTATTGGTTTTAAATTGAGCCGCTTCGCTGGCACCTGGCCTATTCGCCCAGACGTTGCCAGCATCCAGGAAGAGTGCGTAGTTAACAAATCCAAAAAGCTTTTGCCGCCATTCCATACTTCCTTCAATTAAGATTTCTCCGGGTTTTTCAAACTGGTAGTTGAAGTAACCGTCTTTTTCCGGATTACCAACCGGATTATCAACCGGACTACCAGATAGTGGAGGGGGTTCAGATCCAACCCCTAGGCGCCTGGGGCGCCAGGCACGTACGCTGTTGCTACCGCCACTAAAAAAATTCTTTTCATAGGGAAGAATTTGGTTGTTGCTATAGGGGAGTCCAAATCCAGTGTTGATGCGATAGGAGAATGAAGCGGTTTTACTGATAAGTGTATTTCTCCGATAGTCCAGGCTTAAGCGAATAAATTGAAATGGTTCTAGTCCTTGGTTGATGATGATTTGCGGAGTGTAAAGGTTAAGAAGTGTGCCTCCACTTTCAATGGTTCCTCTAAGTAAACTCGAATGCCGTTTTGTGCTGCCATAGTCATTATTCCAAGTAATTGATAGTATCATACTTCCGACAAAAGATGGATTAAATGCGTTGATCAGATTGTTGCCTTGGAATCGCTGTAAACTATCTAGCTGTTTTCTAAACGCCTGGTCCAATGTAGAGTTAATGATGTTCAAACTGGTGGGCGTAAAAGTCACCCGTAACTTCTGACTAAAGTCCCAGAGGAATGAGGCCGAGACGTTGGTGATTGATCTTTGATATTCAGGCCGATCGGTGTAAGTATAGCTACCGGAAAGTCTTGTTCTCGGATTATACTTTGCATATCTAAATACGGCAGCTTTAGTGAGCGGGAAAAGAAATCTTGGAAATGTAACAGATGCTGATCCGATCGCTTCAGTACTCTGATAGAAGTTTCCTTTTTCAGTTGCTGACGCAACACCTTCAAACCCATAGCGGCCATTTAGTTCAAGGATTTCTAAACCTCCAAAAAGATTGCGCCATTTCAAATTACTACTGATGTAGGGGCCGGGAAAGCCCTGTGTTACGGTAGCACCTGCTTCGTTTGACCAGCCATATCGTTCCAATGGGCTCGCAAAAATATTGGCAATGAACCGGCCTCCAGTTGTATCATAATTTATATTTACAAACTTGAAAACATCCAAATTAGCCATCTGGCGTTGCGTTCTAAAAGTTTGAGCTCTGCTGTATAGGCTGTCTTTTTTCAGAAATACACGTGAAGCCAGAATTTTTCGGCTGAATTGATAGTTAAAATAATTAAAGGTGATATTCTCATAAGGGTCATTGATGCGTTTTAATCCGGGCACAATTGATTTTACTCCAACATCGGTTGTAAAATTGATTGAATCAATCTTAAACTGCCTGTGGTGATCGCTTTGTTGTGGGTTATTAATTTCTAAGACAAGTAGTATACGCTGATTACCTTTAGATACTGTGTCAATCTGGAAATCAATATACTGGCGACTGAAATCGTAATACCCGCGATCTTTTAGAAAATTATCAATTCTCTCTCGTTCTTTCGTTAACAGCTCCTGATCGTATTGCTGGCCTTCCTTAATGTTGCTTTGGTCCAGATCGTTTGCCAAAAGTGTTAGCACTTTTTGATCGGGTATTCGCAGCAAAAGGGTGTCGATGAAGTATGGTTTCCCCGGTGAAACCGTGTAAATGATAGAAACCTTTCGGCCATTTTCTGTCACCGATGCATCCACTTTTCCGTTAAAGTACCCTTTGATAAATAGATAATTATTCATCTTGGCCAAGGTAATTGGAAGCTTTGCGGAATCATATACAGCTGTTTGATCGCCCCACTGCATGAAAAGGTTTCCGTTCTCAATTTTGTTGTCAAGCGATTCTTGTTTCTTTTTCTTCCTGAATTCAAGATTATCTTTCTTTCGGGGATTTTTCGCTCTTGCTATTTTCCGATCGAACTTTTTTTCGTTCTGCTCCTTCTGTTCAATGAATCTCTTTTTGCTAAAGCTTTTTTCGCCTTTAAAGTATTTTTCCCCTTTGTGATACATCCAACCCAAAAGACTCATCGGGACACCAAATATTTTTCGTGCGGATTTTTGAGTATAAAGATTTTGTAAATTATCCTTGTTGACATGCCTGGGTGCCACAATCGTTTGGCGATATAGCAACTTTTGATTTCCTTGGAGGTATCTTGTAGACGAGCAGCTGTTCAACAGGAGTAAAAGAGCCCCAACGAAGAGCACTCGTGACACCTGTCTAAACCCAAAAGAGCCAATGATTTCCAAAGCAAAAGTTAAATTCATCAAATCTCTGCAATTAAAGAAATACCGAAAAGACGAACAATGTTTTACGGTAGAAGGAGCCAAAGGAATTGTTGAACTGTTAAATTCAGATTTTGAGGTGATTTGGGTAGCCGGCACGGCAAATTTTCTCCGAGAAAACGAAGCATTGCTCAGGCGGAACGGCATAGAGGTAGTCGAAACAACCGAACGAGAGCTGTCAGGGGCGAGTAGCTTTCAGACAAATAACTCAGCCATAGCGATTGCCAAGTTCAAACCCATATCCCCGCCAGTCTTGAGCAAAGAATTTGTACTCGTCTTAGATGACATTCGAGATCCTGGCAATTTGGGAACAATTATCCGCACAGCCGACTGGTATGGAATAAGGCACATCATTGCTTCGTTAGAAACGGCAGATTTGTACAACCCCAAAGTGATAAGTGCTACGATGGGCTCTTTCTGCCGAATGAACATCTACTATACACAATTGACGAACTATTTGGTAGGAACCGATTGGCCGGTTTACGGTGCTTCGTTGGTTGGAAGATCAATTTATGAATCGAATTTTGGCGAAGAAGGCTTTATCGTTATCGGAAACGAGTCACAAGGTATCTCACCAGCCTTGCACAGCTTAATCACTCATCACGTTACTATTCCGCGCATTGGCAAAGCCGAATCTCTCAATGCTTCTATCGCCACAGCCGTTATACTGGATAACGTACTGCGGCTAAAGAAATGATCCGCTTTGCTTAGCTGACTCTTCAGATAGTCGGGCTGCGTTCTCTTTTCCTAGATAACGGTCGATTACATAGTGGCCGAGGTAAATGAGAGGAGTGAGGAGTATGGCTACCGAAAATTTGTAGATGTAATTTGTGAAACCAATTGCAAGGATCTGTTGGTTGGAGAATATCCCCACAAAAGCTAGATACAGCACAACGAAGCTATCAATAAACTGTGAAACTAAAGTAGATCCGGTTGCGCGCAACCAAAGCATTTTTGATCCTGTGAGTTTGCGTAACCTCTGGAAAACATAGACATCGACAAGTTGGCCTATTAGAAATGCCGCCAGGGAGGCGATGATAATCCGCTGGCCTTGTCCAAGGATCTTGTTAAAGGCAAAGTCCATATTGAAATAGTTGCCAGCTGCGTCCTTGTTATTTGCATCCAGCCACCACTGGGCGGGGGGTAATTCCATCGTTAGAAAAATGACAAGAAAAGAATAAGCAATAAAGAATGCAGCAAGATAGCTGATGCGTTTTACGCCTGGCTTGCCAAAGTATTCATTGATTAAATCAGAAGTGATAAAAACCACCGGCCAAATGACCGCACCGGCCGTCAGGTTAAAATCCATTTCAAATCCCAGTAGTTGAAGATGAGCTGGTGCAAGACCAAGTGCTCCTTCACCGGAAAATATTTTTACACCGATTAGCTCAGCTACAATTGCGTTGGTTAGAAACAAAGCTGCCAGAATAACGAAAAGTCGATTTTTTTTGTCTTGAAGGGAAGTGGTCATGCGTCTATTGTAAAAGTTTGACCTTCAATGGCTAAGGAGGAATTTTCAAAAACTGATGTTGCCTCCGCTAGCAGTGGTTCCAGATCTTTATACCGTGCGGAAAAGTGGCCAATAAGTAGCCTTTTCACCTGGCTTCGTTTTGCAATTTCCGCGGCTTGCCTAGCTGTGCTGTGTCTTGTTTCGATAGCCTTGCCCAGTTCTTCATCCATAAATGTTGCCTCATGATATAAAAGGTCTACATCGCGAATTTGTTCAATGATGGGCTCGAAAAAAGCGGTGTCAGAGCAGTAGGCATAAGAAACAGAGCGTTTGGGGTCCAGGGTAAAATCCTCATTTTTGTACAGTAGTTTACCCTGATCATCAAAGACATCGAGTCCCGTTTTTAACGCTACAATGTGTTGCAGCAGCATACCCTTCACAAGCCTTTCTTTGTCAATTCGCCTTTGTTTGGGTTTTTCTCTAAATAAAAAACCTGCACAGGGAAGTTTGTGAAAGAGAGGAATTGTCTCTACCGTCAAGCCATCATTTTCGAATAGCTGATATTTTTTGTTCGGATCGAATGAATGAAAATGTAACGCATAATTCAAAACCGATCTGGAATACTTCAGCTGAAGCAAGATGATTTCGTTTAGTCCAGGCGGACTGTATAAGTGCAAATCGGCTTTGCGTTTTTGCAAATGCATTGAAAATAAAAGCCCCGTTAGACCAAGATAATGATCGCCATGCAGATGGCTGATAAAAATATGTTCTATTTTATGGATAGGTATTTCATACCGCGCCAGTTGAAGCTGACACCCTTCTCCACAGTCAATTAGAAAGTGTTTATTTTGGATAACCAGGTATTGTGAGGATGGAAATCTTCCGTAGACCGGAACTGCTCCACTTGCACCTAGTATTGTTAAGCTGAAACTATTCAATGGGTAATCGGATGATTAGTTCCTCGGTCATTTGAATACACCCTATCAAATCATCGATGAAACCATCAACGAATCAGGTTAGTCATCGCTCTTCATATCTTTTTCAATCTCATGCATAAACACAGCATCGATGGCTTCCTCCACCGTTGGAAGGATATTCAAAACGCTATCTAGTTGAGAAATTTTTATCAGCTTAGCCGTGTGGTCCGAGAGTGACGTGAGTACGAAAATGCCACCATCTTCATGAAGAATTCGATTGCCAACTAACAACGCGCTTAGCCCTGAAGAGTCTGTATATTTTACTTCACTTAAGTCAAGAATGATATTCCGTACTCCCTCCGCATGCAGGGTAACCATCTCTGATTTTAGTTGAGGGGCGGCAGTAGAATCAAGTTTTTCTTCATGGAGGCGTACTAAAGTGTACTTTTCTTGCTTGTCGATCGTGTATTTCATTTCGTGTGGTAGATAGAAGTCTAAATGTGGCTTTTACAATAATGAAGGCGCTAATTTAACGATTTAACGATACTTTGCTCAATTCGTTTTTCAATGCCGGAATAATCAATCGGTGGCAATTTTTCACCGGTCATTTGCTGATAAAGTTCCTGGTAGCGACTTGAAATGTTTGCTACGATTTGATCCGTCATTTCCGGTATTTTTTGGCCTTCCTTGCCTTGAAAGCCATTTTCAATCAACCATTGCCTAACAAACTCTTTGGAAAGTTGCTTCTGGGCTTCGCCCGATTTTTGTCTTGCTTCGTAGCCTTCTTTATAAAAGTAGCGGGAAGAGTCAGGCGTGTGCACCTCATCGATGAGGTAGATTTTGTTTTGTTGTTTTCCGAACTCATACTTTGTATCAACAAGTATGAGGCCCCGTAAAGCCGCGAGCTCTGTTCCCCGCTGGTAAAGTTTGTAAGTATAATCTTCCAGAATCCTATAGTCTTCTTCCTCTACAATACCCCGGCTCAAGATCTCTTCACGCGAAATATCTTCATCGTGGCCGACTTTCGCTTTGGTGGTTGGTGTAATAATTGGGTGGGGTAGTCGGTCGTTCTCACGTAGACCTTCCGGCAAAGCTACTCCGCAAATGGATCGTTTTCCGAGCTTGTATTCTCGCCAGGCATGCCCTGCCAAATACCCCCTTATCACCATTTCAACCGCAAAGGGCTCACATTTGAAACCTGTGGTGACGTTTGGGTCAGGTGTGCTTAGCACCCAGTTAGGAACGATGTCTTTCGTTGCATTGAGATTGTAGCCCGCAATTTGGTTTAAAATTCTGCCTTTGTCGGGGATGCCTTTCGGTAAGACTACGTCAAAAGCGGAGATACGGTCAGTAGCCACCATCGCCATCTTCTCTCCAAAGTAATAGACATCGCGAACTTTGCCTTTGTAAAAACCTGTTTGATTCGGGAACTTGAAGTGTGTTTCTTTGATGGCTTGCATTTGGATTATTGAAGTCTGCAAATTAAAAATTATGTCGCAATTATCAGGCATGTAAAAATCAAGTCGATGATTAATTTTAGGCTCTATTTTTCAAAGAAATTGAAACTGCCAATTTTAAATCCTAAACTAGCTTTCATCGGTCTTTTACTGTTGTGGGCTTTTGTTCAAGCTGCAACGTTTTTACGACTTGGGGTTCAAACACCCATAGATAGCGAACTTTATCTTTCGGATGCAAAAAATCTTCTCGGTGGGCAATGGCCACAAGGTAGGGGTATGTGGTACGTTTCCTATTCGTCTTTTTTGGCATTTGTATTCCTATTGGGTGGCTCAAATTCTACAATCATCCTGCTTCAGGTTTTTTTGTCAGGGGTGGCAGCTTTATGCTTGTACAAAATTTCTGTGTTGGTAAGTGGTAGAGCCAGTGAGGCTTTTCTGACCGTATTTTTTTATTTATCCTGGCTCAAAATCCATGAGTGGAATACTATTTTATACACAGAGTCTCTATTTACAAGCTGCAGCATTATTTGTCTTGCATTGCTGATGAGAAGCAAACACTATTGGCAGTATGTATTCGTCTTTGTATTGACGCTTTTCACTTTTTTTGTCAGACCAACTGGTTTTGCGTTCCTAATCGGATTGATATTTTACTTAGTCTTTCTAGTAAAAAATAAGATGGATAAGAGGTTATTAGTTTCAACCATTGTAGTGGTGTCGGTGGCAATTTTTTTGCTGGGGTGCTATATGTTGGAGGGAGGTGATTTGATTGACAGCTACGCACGGGGCGAGGTGATTTATCCGAATATTTCTATAGGACTTGAAATTCCGGCTGACCTGATTATTCCACCAA
Source organism: Cytophagales bacterium (assembly GCA_020403045.1). Classification (GTDB taxonomy): domain Bacteria; phylum Bacteroidota; class Bacteroidia; order Cytophagales; family Cyclobacteriaceae; genus ELB16-189. Next base: position 24,789 of record JADBYK010000073.1, on the reverse strand, counting down.
AGAATGAACCTGCCTTTGCAAGGCTGTTCACGTTTGCTTTTGATAATCCGGTTTATTTCGCCAAACTGTCGTTCTATAAACTGATCTTGTTTATTGGAAATGTGAAGCCGTATTTCTCACCGATACATAACTCTATTATTGTTCTCATACTTTATCCTATTTACATTTTCGCCATCATTGGATATTTTCGATTTGGCAAAACTCAATATGAAAAGTATTTCATTTTGGGATACGTTGCCTCGCTGGCGTTGACTATTTCACTTACATCCGAAAATTGGGATGGTCGATTTCTTGTACCTGTACTCCCATTTATCTTTTTGTTAGCTAGCCATGGATTTATTACAACTTTTGAGCGTTTAAACAAACCTAAACCAATAAAGCTTCCAGTATAGTGTTGCTATTTCAATTTAATCAGTCTACTTTGTTTGCGTTTTAACTTGTACCAACCTAATGAGTCTTCGAGCACGTGCCTCTATAATAGTTAGTGGTTTTTCTTCTACTTTTTGGATTGCTAATTCTTTAGAACTTTTCGAGCGTCTTGCTTACTATGGTTCGAAGGCGGTCTTAACAGTTTTTTTGGCCACCAAAGTAGGCTTAGAAAAGGAAGCCGGTTTTTTGGCAGGACTTTTCAACGCTGTGCTCTACTCACTGCCTATTGTGGCGGGCGTATTCGTAGACAAATATGGTTTCAAGCGAACGTTGATGGCCTGCTTTGCCATTTTTTGCGTTGGCTATTTTTTGATCGGCTTGGCAGGGATGGAATATGGGCAGGTAGTTGTAGAGGTGATCGGGAAGAGAAACTACGTGATAGGAGTTTTACTCCTGACAGCGGTTGGCGGTTCGTTAATTAAACCCTGTATTGTGGGCACAGTCGCAAAGACTTCTAAGCCAGGGGCTCAGGCATTGGGTTTTTCGATTTACTATACACTCGTCAATTTAGGAGGTGCCATTGGACCGATCATTGCCTTTTATGTTCGTCAAGATCTGGGAATTGAGTTTGTGTTGGTCATGTCTTCTATCACTTCATTTTTATTGTTTTTTGGCGCATGGTTTTTCTTTAAAGAACCTGATGGCGAAGCAGGGGAGAAGAAGACATTTGCAAAAGTTTTCAGCGATATGGTATTGGTTTTTGCCAATATCAAGTTCATGAGTTTCCTTTTGATTTTCTCCGGATTCTGGATGATGTTTTGGCAAGTGTTTTACACGCTACCCTTTTATGCAACCAAAGTATTGCACTATGAAGCCTTCGAATTTCTTGAAACGGTCGATGCATGGACGATTATTCTGATTACCATACCCGTCACAGCATTTGTCAGTAAGTGGAAACCTGTGGTAGCAATCATTATCGGGTTCACGATTGCCAGCGCATCTTGGATTGTGATTGGTGTGGGGGGAACGATACTATTCACTGTCATTGGTATCATGCTATTTGCACTAGGCGAAGCGACACAAGCACCCCGGTTTTATGAGTATGTTAGTTCTCTGGCGCCAAAAGGTCAGGTAGGAACTTTTATGGGCTTCGCTTTTTTACCGGTTGCCATTGGTTCGTTTACTGCAGGTATTCTTTCTGATTGGCTTCGAAGTTCTTATCTTGACACTGATCCGGCTATGATGTGGTACACCCTTTCGGGGATTGGCCTCACGTCTACAGCTTTAATGATTGTTTATAATCTTGTTGTTAAAAAAAGTAATTGATCTCTTATGGAAGAATCTAAAATTTTCAAACCCTACATTGCTCCGGAGCAAAACATCGCTGAGTTTACTGTAAAGTCAGTAGTTTTTGGCGTCTTCTTTGGAATTTTGTTTGGCTGCTCTACGGTATACCTTGCGTTGAAAGCAGGCCTCACTGTGTCCGCCTCAATTCCGATTGCGGTAATTGCCATTACGCTTGGACGTAAGTTTTTAAAGACCACTATTTTAGAGAACAACATTATACAGACTACCGGTTCGGCAGGAGAGTCGATCGCAGCGGGTGTTGTGTTTACTCTACCTGGATTTTTGTTTTTATCTCCTGGTGCAGACGGTGTGAGTGTTGGGGAAAGTTATTTCAACTACCTGACGATTTTGATTTTAGCAGCCTTTGGCGGGATGCTTGGTACGTTAATGATGATTCCACTCCGGAGGTCATTGATTGTAAAAGAACACGGCACATTGCCCTATCCTGAAGGTACTGCATGCGCTTCTGTTTTACAAGCCGGAGAAAAGGGCGGAGATTTTGCCAAGACTGCTTTCATTGGGATGGGCGTTGCATTCGCTTATGCCATCTTGCAAAAAGTATTGCACGTAATTGCAGAAACACCCGCTTACGTTACCAGTCAAGCAAACAAGTTTTGGCCTTCAGCAGCTACCCGTGGAGAGATCACACCAGAGTACCTTGGCGTGGGCTACATTATCGGATTCAAAATTTCTGGTGTTCTTGTGGCTGGCTCTGTTCTTGCCTGGTGGGCAATGACACCACTATTAGCAACGTTGGTTCCTGCAGATACAATTGCATTGCAATTGGTTAAGCTAGGTTACTTGGTTGATATAAATACCGCTGGCGGTCCTGGTAGCTGGGATCCAACTACTCATTCATTTGGTAGCTATGCAGACGCCATATATAGAGCTTATATCCGCCAGATTGGTGCAGGTGCAGTTGCTGCTGGTGGGTTTATCACCTTAATAAAAACAATTCCAACCATCGTCAGTTCGTTTAGTGAAAGTGTGAGTTCACTAAAGGAAAAAGGAACTACGGGAGTGCTACGCACAGAGCGAGATCTGTCTTTTAAAGTAGTTATTATCGGAAGCATCGTCTTGATTGCTACACTTGCCATTATGCCTAATATCCCGGGCGACAGCATTTTGCAAAAATTATTCATTGGAGTGTTGATCATCATCTTTGGATTTTTCTTCGTTACGGTAGCCAGTCGAATAGTGGGCTTGGTTGGCTCCAGCAATAGCCCTATTTCGGGGATGACGATAGCCACGCTGATGGGTACCTGTTTGATCTTTACGGCTGTTGGTTGGAGTGGAAAGCTCTATGAGCCATTGGCATTAGTGGTAGGAGGAATGATCTGTATCGCGGCTGCTAATGCGGGAGCAACTTCGCAAGATTTAAAAACGGGCTACATCGTTGGTGCAACACCTCGCTATCAGCAATTGGCCTTGTTTATCGGAGCCATTGTTTCCTCCATCGCTATCGGACTTGTAGTGAAGATTCTGGATACGCCATCTCCAGAGATGTTAGCACAGGGAATCCAACATGCGGTTGGTAGTGATAAGTTTCCAGCGCCACAAGCAACCTTGATGGCTACTTTGGCAAAGGGTATTTTGTCCTTTAATCTCGACTGGCAGTTTGTAATGGTTGGCGTGTTTATTGCCGTGATGATTGAGTTGTGCGGCATCAAGGCACTCGCCTTTGCCATCGGCTTATATTTGCCATTGGCTACCACGCTGCCGATTTTTATTGGAGGGGCAATAAAGGGATATGTTGACTACCGATCTGAAAAGAAAAACGAGAAGAAAGAAGAAGATGATTTGGGTAGAGGAAGTCTATTTGCTACCGGATTAATTGCGGGTGGCGCAATCACTGGAGTTGTAGTAGCTATTTTGACAGTTGTTTCACCAGATTTTATGGGTAGTGTAAATTTAGAGCATGGATTCGTAGATGCACTTGGACAGAACGGTTACTTTATCACTGGCGTATTATTTTTCGCTGGCATGAGTATGTGGCTGTATAAAACGGCTGTGAAGAAGGAAATTTGAAATTAGCATATGAAATGGCCATTAAGTTGTCCACACCCAACGGTATAATAATTCTGGCCATTCCATGTGACCTTAAAACCTAAACATTAACACAATGAAACAATTTTTTTTGGTCATTGCATTTGTTCATTTATTAGTTTTTGGAGCTAGCTCTCAGAAGCTCAATACTCCTAAGTTAGACAGTCTTTTTTCTGCCCTAGCTGATAACGATCGGGCAATGGGAAGCGTAGCGATCTCAAAAAATGGAAAGATACTGTATTCAAGGGCTATTGGTTTTAGTTCATTGGAGGCGGCCACAAGAGTTCTGGCCACGGGAAAAACAAAGTATAGAATTGGCTCGATCACCAAAACGTTCACAACGGTCTTGATTTTTCAATTAATAGAAGAAGGTAAATTATCACTCACTACCACTCTTAATAAATTTTTCCCGACTGTTCAAAATGCGAAGATTATCACGATCAGTAATCTACTTGGTCATCGTAGTGGCATTCATAATTTTACGGATGATCCGGATTATCTAACATGGATGACCATGCCAAAGTCGAAAGAGGAAATGATTTCTACAATTAGCAAAAGCAAGCCCGACTTTGCACCTGATACAAAGGCACAGTACAGCAATTCAAATTTCGTACTACTTGGGTTTATCGTGGAGAAACTTAGAAAGAAATCGTATGCGCAAATTCTTGATGAGCGAATTGTGAAGAAGGTTCGGCTCACGGATACATATTTCGGTAAAGCAGCAGATTTGAAAAACAACGAGTGTTATTCTTATCAGTGGACAAATAATGAATGGAAACGAGAACCAGAAACCGATATGAGCATTCCGCATGGAGCTGGCGCCATTGTCTCTACGCCAACAGATTTAGTTAAATTTATGGATGCGTTGTTTGCAGGTAGACTGGTCAAAGAATCGAGTTTGCTAAAAATGAAAACAATAGTAGATGGCTATGGGATGGGGCTTTTTCAAGTTCCTTTCGGAAACAAGCGTGCGTTTGGTCACAATGGAGGTATCGATGGATTTTCGTCCAACACGGCCTATTTTCCAGAAGATAGTTTAGCGATTGCGTATTGCACCAACGGCCAGCGTTATTCAATGAACGATATTTTGATTGGAGTACTCAGTATCTATTTCGATAAGCCATATTCCTTTCCAACCTTTAAGGAGTCAGGTTATTCTGTGGTGCCTACTGAATTGGATCAATATGTGGGAGTGTATTCGAGCCTTCAAATCCCGCTTAAAATCACTATTTCAAAAAACGAATCAGAGCTGAGGGCTCAAGCCACCGGGCAGCCATCCTTTGCATTAGAGCCAAGCGAAAAGGATAAATTTAAGTTTGAAAGGGCGGGCGTCATTCTCGAGTTCATTCCTTCCGCAGGCGAAATGACTTTGAAGCAGGGCGGAGGGATTTTCAAATTTGTAAGAGACAAGTAATAAACCCAGATTATGCAATGCTGACGGTACTGTCAGCATTGCATAATTGATGAATGAAAATCAACGATTTAGCCCCAAGTAAGAAAACCAAGTTGGTGATTTTCATTGTCAGGTCAGAAGATAAATGTCTGACTCTGACAGAAAGCGTCACGCGGTTTAACCTTGACATCCGCCTCAGGCGGATCGTCAACCCCCTGGGCAAACTATGCATTACTAATGCATAGTTTGGGATAAAAAAAGCTGCCTTGTGAGGGCAGCTCGTTTTTCTTTTTCGTTTTCCCTTGTTAACAGAACTCATCAAACACCTCCACGAGATGTTCTCCAATCATCTGCGCATTTCTTCCTTCAATATGATGGCGTTCTACAAAATGAACGAGTTCTCCATCTTTAAAGAGTGCAATGGCAGGAGAAGAGGGTGGATAGGGGAGTGTATACTCTCTAGCTTTGGAAACTGCTTCTTTGTCAACACCAGCAAAAACGGTGGCAAGATGAGCTGGCTTCTTTTCAGAATGTTGAAGAGCCCATTTGATTCCAGGGCGTGCTGCACCAGCGGCACATCCACAAACTGAATTAATGACCAAAAGCGTTGTGCCTTTTTGGTCTTTAAGCTCTTGGTCAACCGCTTCAGATGACTTCAATTCTTTGAAGCCGGCCACGGTCAAATCATTTCTCATGGGGGCTACTAAATGTTCAGGATACATAAAAATCAATATTTAGGATTCAAAATTAATTAATAAACACAATTACATAAAACCTAGTTCCAGTTTGGCTACCTCACTCATCATGTCTTGCGAGTAAGGCGGGTCAAACGTAATTTCAACTTTAACTTCGTTGACACCTTCAATTTCCCTAATTTTTTGCTCTACTTCACTAGGTATTACCTCTGCCGAAGGACAGGATGGAGAGGTGAGGGTCATCAAAATAAAGACATTATTTACAGGGAAGATATTGATTTCATAAATCAAGCCTAATTCATAAACATCCACCGGAATCTCAGGATCGTAGACTGTTTTAATGGCAGCTAATACCTTATCTCGAAGGTTAACTCCGGTGTCTTGGCTTACATTGTTTGTCGAAACTTCGTCCATTAGTTTGCAGCCAGTTGTGTCTGAAATGCCAATGCATAGATTTTGATCTGTTTGATCATCGCCCCGAAACCGTTAGAGCGCTGAGTACCGATAAAGCGTTCCATGCCAATCTTCTTCATAAAATAGAGGTCGGCATTCAATATATCTTCAGGGCGTTGTCCATTAAAAATACGCACCAACATACTAACCAGCCCTTTGGTGATGGCGGTATTGCTGTCAGCCTGAAAATAGACTCCGTTATTTTCAAGATGAGCAGTCATCCAGACTTTTGATTGACAACCCTTGACTTCATTCAACTCGGATTTATCTGCGACTTTCATTTCCGGAAGTTTTTGTCCCAGTTCCATCATGTAAAACACAGTCATCTCCATGTCTCCGTCTAACAGAGCGAATTCACCAATAATTTGATCTTGTGTGTCGTTGATGGTCATTTATACACTGCCTTTTCTAGTTTGGTTACCCGTTCATGGAGGTGGGCAATATTTTCAATTTCATTGGCTAACTTAAAAGTTGCTCTTGAATTTTCAGCCGTTTGAAGATTGAGTTTACTCATTCCCTTCTCTAGTTTTTCAAGTTGGTTATCCATGCTGATTAGGCTATGTTCCATACTTGATGAAATGTGTTCCACCTTTTCAAGCCGCTGATTGGTTTGCTTTTGCTCATCAATCATTTGATCAAATTTTATCAGCGTTTCGGCCAAGAGTTCAACTATTCTTTGCTCATTTTCCATAACTGAATTTTTTAGTTAAGAAATTTAATGATTCTTTTTAATCCATCGATCAACACGTCAATCTCTTCCTTTGTGTTATACACCGCAAAAGATGCCCGCACGGTTCCTTCTAGTCCCAAACTGTCCATCAAGGGCTGAGTGCAGTGGTGGCCCGTCCGAACAGCGATCCCTCGGGCGTCTAACATTTGGCCAATATCAAATGGGTGAATCCCTTCGATGACAAAAGACTGAACACTGACTTTCTTTGAACCTGTTCCAATCATTCGAACAGAAGAGAGAGAAGCAAGTTTTTGGGTAGCATAACTCAATAGTTCATACTCATGTGAGGCAATATTTTCTTTTCCTAGTTGATTGATAAATCCAACGGCTTCCTTCAGGGCGACTACATCGGCTATGTTGGGAGTGCCTGCTTCAAACTTATAAGGCAACTCGTTGTAAGTCGTTCTAGCAAAGGTTACATCCTTGATCATCTCACCTCCTCCCATATAAGGCGGCATTTTTTCAAGAAGGTCTTTCTTTCCGTACAAAATGCCGGTGCCGGTAGGTCCATACATCTTGTGTGATGAGATGCAATAGAAGTCGCAGTTCAAATCAACGACATCTATTGCTAGATGGGCAGATGCCTGAGCGCCATCGATCAACACAACTGCTCCCACATCGTGAGCCATTGCGATCATTTCCTTAATTGGATTAATAGTACCCAAACTATTTGAGGCGTGATTAACGGCCACTATTTTGGTGCGCGATGAAAGTAATTCTCGGTAATGGTCCAAGTCGATTTCGCCCGATGGAGTGACGGTGATTACTTTAATGACAGCTTTCTTTTCTTCGGCTATCATTTGCCACGGCACAATATTCGAATGATGCTCTAGTCCGGAGAGAATGATTTCATCTCCTTCTTTTAAAAAGGCTCGGCCATACGATGAAGCCACCAAATTGACACTCTCAGTAACACCTCTTGTAAAGACGATTTCCTCCACCTGTTTTGCATGAATGAATTCCTGCATCGCCAAGCGGGTATCCTCGTAGGCTCGGGTTGCTTTTTCTGCCAGAGTGTGAATGCCACGGTGTATGTTGGCGTTATATTTTTCGTAATAAGTTGAAAGTGCCTCGATCACCCTTTTTGGCTTCTGGTTAGTGGCGGCATTGTCAAAATAAATCAATGGCTTTCCATTGACCTGCTGATCGAGAATCGGAAATTCCTTTCTGATCTTTTGAATATCCAATGCAGGTGCAAGTAGGGTGGTCATTTTAGAAATTTTTATGAAGTCTTTCAGTGATCAAGTCATCCACGTAGGATTTTAGCGTATCATTCTTAATGAGAGCTACAACGTCCAAGGCAAAAGCATACAAGAGCATCGCCTTTGCGGAATCATACGGAATTCCTCTTGCTTGCAAGTAGAATAATGCCTCTTCATCGAGTTGCCCGGTCGTGCATCCATGTGAGCACTTTACATCATCTGCCCAAATCTCTAATTGTGGCTTCGTGTTGATCGTAGCCGATTCACTCATTAAGATATTCCGATTAGACTGGAAGGCGTTTGTTTTCTGTGCATGCGGACGGACATAGATCTTCCCATTAAAGACACCTTTGGAGTTTTCATCCATGATGCCTTTGTACAGTTCGTTACTGAATGAATTCGGTTTTTGGTGATCGACCACTGTGTGGTTGTCTACCAATGTGTTTCCGGTTACCAGGTACAACCCATGAAAATGAGATTCGCAGTGCTCACCGTCAATAATAATAGAAAGATTGTTGCGAATGAGTTGGCCGTTGAGGGTAAGCGTGAATGTATTTACTTTGCTAGTATTCGATTGTGAGAGCGTGGTGTTTGACACTTGATGAATCGAACCGCTATCATTTTGAACTTTGCAGTAGTCAAAGGTTGCATCTTCGCCAACGACAATTTCCTCAGTGAAGGTATGGAAACACGGATAAGCACCTATAGAATCTGATTTCTCAATGACCGAAACAGCACTTCCGTTCTCGACAGTAACGAGCAGTCGAGTATGGCTGACTACTTGCTTTTGCTGCGCATCGTTGATATGTAAAATCAAAAATGGCTTGGCGACAACTGTGTTTTTGGGTACGTGAATAAAAATCCCTTCCTGATAGAACGCAGTATTCAACAATGAAAAGGCATCATCTGATTTATTGAGCGAGCCTAGTTGCGCAACAATCTTTTCTTTTATCTGAGTGTTGGCTTCAGCGAACGTAGTAACGGTTACACTGCTTTCTAATTCATCGAGGTTAGAGAATTGCTTTGCAAAAGCTCCATTAATCAAAACGATTAAATGGGCATCTAATCCTGGGATTAGAAAGGGTTCAATCGAAGATAGAGTAGAAGCCTGAGTAGATGTTTCCCATACTAGCTTCTTCTCCAATGTTTTTGTGATCGGTGTAAATCGATATTCCTCTGATTTATTGGAAGGAAGCCCAATCTCTAAAAGTCGTTGCAATGCGGTTTTGCGTATCGTTTTTCCTTCGCCAAAATAGGAGGGAACAGTACTTTCCTGGATGCTTTTGAAAAAGGTTTCGGTAGCTGTTGTCATAGATTAAACAAGTGCAGCTTCGTTCTTAATCCAATCGTATCCCTTAGCTTCCAATTCTTTCGCAAGCTCCTTTGTTCCCGACTTTACAATTTTTCCTTTGTACAGTACATGAACAAAATCGGGCACGATATAATCTAACAATCGTTGGTAATGCGTGACCACTATGGTCGCGTTGTTTTTAGAGCGAAGCGAGTTAACACCGTGCGCGACAATTTTTAGCGCGTCAATATCCAAACCTGAGTCTGTCTCGTCAAGTATCGCAAGCTTTGGTTCCAGCATTGCCATTTGGAAGATCTCGTTTCTCTTTTTTTCTCCACCAGAAAATCCTTCATTCAATGAACGGCTCAATAGCGACTGATCGATCTCGACCAACTTCATTTTCTCTTTCATCAGTTGCAGAAACGCCACTGCATCCAATGGGCCTTGTCCGCGATAATGACGAATTTTATTGACAGCCGTTTTCATGAAGTTAATCGTGCTCACACCCGGAATCTCGACAGGATACTGAAATGCCAAAAAAATACCTTCGGCTGCACGATCGCTCGGCTCGAGTTCTAAAAGATCTTTGCCGTTAAATTGAACGTCACCAGTGGTAACTTCATAATCTTCTCTTCCGGCCAAAATAGAAGCGAGAGTACTTTTTCCAGAGCCATTAGGCCCCATAATGGCGTGCACTTCTCCGGCATTCACTTGAAGGTCGATTCCGTTTAAGATTTGCTTCTCACCAATCTTAGCTTGTAGATTCTTTATCGATAACATAGTAATTAATTCAAAGTTCAAAGTTCATAATGGATTTAGCCGACACTTCCTTCTAAAGTAAGGGCTAACAGTTTCTGAGCTTCCACTGCAAACTCCATTGGTAATTGATTGAGTACTTCCTTGGCATAGCCATTCACAATCAGCGCTACTGCCGCTTCTTCATCAATGCCGCGTTGGAGGCAGTAAAAGATTTGATCTTCACCTATTTTTGAAGTGGTTGCTTCGTGCTCTATCCTGGCCGTTTGATTTTCCACATCGATGTAGGGGAATGTGTGCGCACCGCACAGATCGCCCATGAGTAAAGAGTCACACTGAGAAAAATTTCTGGCGTTTGAAGCACGCTTCATGATATGCACCTGCCCGCGATAGCTATTCTGTGATTTGCCTGCCGATATTCCCTTAGAAACAATTCTTGATTTGGTGTTTTTACCGATGTGAATCATCTTCGTTCCGGTATCTGCTTGCTGGTAATTGTTGGTGACCGCCACGGAGTAGAATTCACCCATGGAGTAATCGCCTTTCAATACACAGGAAGGATATTTCCAAGTGATCGCAGAGCCTGTTTCTACTTGTGTCCACGAGATTTTGGAATGATCTCCAAAACAAAGCCCGCGTTTGGTTACGAAATTATAGATGCCGCCTTTTCCGTTTTTGTCGCCCGGATACCAATTCTGAACAGTGGAATATTTGATCTCAGCATCCTTCATTGCATATAGCTCCACTACAGCTGCATGCAACTGATTTTCATCTCGCATAGGAGCTGTACATCCCTCCAAATAGCTGACGAAAGAACCTTCATCAGCAATGATTAGTGTTCTTTCAAATTGACCGGTATTGGCTGCATTAATCCTAAAATAGGTCGACAATTCCATTGGGCATCGAACTCCCTTCGGGATGTAGCAAAATGACCCATCTGAGAACACAGCTGAGTTCAAGGCTGCAAAATAGTTGTCGCCCATGGGCACAACCGATCCTAGATATTTCTTAATCAAGTCAGGATGTTCTTTGACTGCTTCACTGAAAGAACAGAATATGATACCCAATTCTCCTAAGGTGGACTTGAATGTAGTAGCTACGGAAACGCTATCAATCACTGCATCAACGGCAACTCCGGTTAGCCGTTTTTGCTCCGTAATGGAGATACCTAATTTCTCAAAAGTCTTGATCAATTCGGGGTCAACTTCATCTAAGCCACTCAGGCTTTTCTTCTGCTTGGGAGCCGAGTAATAGATGATGTCCTGATAATTGATCTTTGGATAGTGAACATTAGACCACTTCGGTTCGGGCATTTTCTCCCATTGGCGATATGCTTTCAGGCGCCATTCCAAGAGCCACGTAGGTTCTTTCTTTTTGGCTGAGATAAAGCGAACGGTATCTTCACTAAGGCCTTTTGGGGCCTCATCTGCTTCCAGGTTTACATTCCAGCCATGTTCGTACTCTTTGGAGGTAAACTCTTCTAATAGCTGATTGTCTTTGCTCATTCCGACCTATTTAGACTAATTCAAAATAGAATGTAAAAATACGAACAATAAACGGCTTTTTAGGTTCAAAGTATTCTAAATTATTTAGTTAGTAAGCTTAAGATTTCGATCCAGGCTCTCTTCCAAAGATATCATTGTTTCAGTGCGATCGATGCCCTCTACCTGCTGCATTTTGTCATGTAGAACCTCTTTTAAGTGGTTGGTATCTCGGCAATGAATCTTCAAGAACATCGAGTAGTTGCCAGTAGTATAGTGGATGCTAACTATTTCTGGGATATCCTTGAGTTTTGTGAGTACTTTATCGTATAAAGCACTCTTTTCGAGATAAATACCAATAAAGGCGGTGATGTCGTAGCCAAGATTCGCGTAGTTGATTTTAAGAGTGGTTTTGTCCAGGATGCCTGCATCTTCCATCTTGGTCATTCTTACATGTACTGTTCCCTGAGAGACATTGACTTTCTTCGCCACCTCTGTGTAGGGTCGCTTCGCATCTTGCATTAGAATCTCAAGAATCTTCAAATCCGTATTGTCAAGTTGATAATTTTTAGGCATAACACTTTCGTTTAATTATTAAAAATACATTAATTATCAATATTTATTAAAAATAGTGTAATATATAATAACTATTATTGACTTACGTATCGGTATATGCGTTACTTTGTAATATAATTTATAATGTAGGGTGTTGAAACTGGCAGACAAGCCCTCCTGTCTCGGGGGTGGGGAGCCAAGGATAAACGCAAGGTAATGGGTTGACCACTAAATGTTTTCTTAGTGCCTTGCAGCTAACTTCCCCGTGAAGGTTCGAACCCTTCCTCTACAGCAAAGCCCTCTCGATTTCGGGAGGGCTTTTTTTATGCGCAACGATTCAATCACTACAAAACATGTAGTAGCCACGTTAAAGTCTCAGCGAGCGACAAATTTTAGGCCTCACATAACAAACGATTGCTTGGCGCAACTTTTTTGACCTAATTGGGGGTTGTTTCAAACTCCGTTACTATGACTTCTTTTCCCTGGTACAAGAATTACTCAGATGCCATTCCACAACAGCTCGACCCGCTCGAGTTCTCTTCATTGCCAGAGTTATTTGAAACGGCTTGTAAGAAATTTGGAGACCGAATCGCTTTTGAAAACATGGGCGGGAAAATCACTTACCGTGAAGTAGATCGGTTATCAACCAATTTTGCCGCCTATTTACAAAACGAGTTAGGCTTGAAAAAAGGAGATCGCATTGCTATCCAAATGCCTAACCTCTTGCAGTTTCCGATTGCCATGATTGGCTCAATGAAAGCAGGATTAATCGTGGTAAATACGAATCCGCTTTACACGCCACGTGAGATGGAGCATCAGTTTAAAGATGCCGGTATTTCGGCAATTGTAATTGTATCAAATTTTGCCCACAACCTTCAGCAGATAAAGGACAAAATTCCAGCAAAGCATATTATTGTCACTGACATGGGCGATATGCTCGGTTTTGTTAAAGGTGCGATCGTGAACTTTGTCGTCAAGAATATTAAAAAACTGGTACCTGCTTTTAGTTTGCCAAATGCCATTTCATTCAAGTCAGTATTAGCCAAAGGGGCAAGCCTTCAATTAGCCAAACCAACCATTGATGTAGAAGATGTGGCCGTGTTGCAGTATACTGGAGGCACGACTGGCATTTCCAAAGGTGCGCAGCTATCCCATCGCAATATCATTGCGCACAACATGATGATATCCCATTGGTTTGGTCCCTTACTCAACCCATCTGAACAACAAATTGTGATCACTGCCTTGCCGCTTTATCATATTTTTGCTTTTAGTGTGAATGGCGTGCTTATGTTTCACAAGGGACTTCGCAATGTATTGATTACAAACCCCAGAGATATTCCAGGCTTTGTAAAGGAGATAAAGAAATATCAATTTGCCATCATTACAGGTGTCAATACGTTGTTCAATGGGCTAATCAATAATCCTGATTTTGCCTCTTGCGATTTTTCAAAGCTAAAAGGGGCCGTGGGCGGTGGAATGGCTGTTCAAGATGTGGTGGCCATCAAATGGCAAGAGATTACAAAAAGTCCGTTGGTAGAAGGGTATGGGTTGAGCGAAACGTCTCCTGTCCTTTGCTGTAACCCCCTTACCGGAAATCACAAACGTGGAACAATCGGAATACCGATGCCTAGCACAGAAGTTGCTATTTTTGATGATGAAGGAAATCAATTGCCTCAAGGAGAAACTGGTGAAATCTGTGCGCGTGGTCCCCAGGTAATGAAGGGGTATTGGGAGAAAGATAATGAAGGCGTATTCTTCAGCCCTGATTGGTTTCGCACGGGTGATATTGGTTTGATGGATACAGATGGCTATTTCAAGATCGTTGATAGAAAGAAAGACATGATTAAAGTTTCTGGCTTCAATGTTTTTCCAAATGAAATTGAAAATGTGCTGGCGAGCCACCCCAAGGTGTTAGAAGTAGCTGCGATTGGCGTAGCGGATCCGAAGTCGGGTGAAGTAATCAAAGCATTTATCGTGAAGAAAGATCAAAGTCTGACAGAAGAAGAACTCAAAAAATTCTGCCACGAAAACATGACGAACTACAAGGTGCCTAAATACTTTGAGTTTAGAACGGAACTGCCCAAAACCAATGTGGGTAAAATATTAAGGCGAACGTTGAAAGAAGAGGAAGCAAAAAAAGCAGCATGATGAAATTTGACATAGTCCTATGAGAACAATCCCTTTTTTGATTTTGTTAATAAGTATTGTCCTTATATCTTTTAGCTCTGTAAATCATCGATCAACTAGCACGGCTATTGATTCACTGCGCTATACCGAGGAGATCCATTTTAAGAACTTGCGTCAACTTACGTTTGGTGGAGACAATGCAGAAGCGTATTGGAGTTTTGACAGTAAAATGGTCAGCTTCCAATCTAACTTCAAAGACTGGGGGTTAAACTGTGATCAGATTTTTTACATGCCGATTCAGGGAATGGATCTAAGCAATGGTAAAAAGAAACCCACCATGATTAGCACCGGGCAGGGCAGAACGACTTGTTCTTTTTTCCTTCCCGGTAATAAAACGATTTTGTATGCATCCACTCACCTGGGAGGCAAAGATTGCCCGAAAGATGTAGAGCGAACTCCGGGTGGAAAATACTTATGGCCGATATATGAAAGCTACGATATTTTTGTCGCTGACCTCACAGGTAAACAGTTAAAGCAGTTAACCAACACGCCCGGGTATGACGCGGAAGCTACGGTTTCGCCTAAAGGAGATAAAATTGTTTTTACTTCTACGCGCAATGGCGACCTTGATTTATATACGATGGACATCAATGGGGAAAATGTCAAGCAAATAACCAACGAACTGGGCTATGATGGAGGCGCTTTCTTCTCGCCAGATGGGACTAAAATTGTTTTTCGAGCTTCACGTTTTGCTACTGAAGAAGCCAGAAAAGAATATATCGATTATTTAAAGCAAGGGCTTGTTGCTCCAACTGCTATGGAGCTTTTTACATGTAATGTGGATGGTTCTGATTTAAAACAACTGACGCAGTTGGGCAAGGCAAACTGGGCACCGTTTTATCATCCTTCGGGCAAGAAGATTATCTTCAGCTCTAATCACAAAGGAAAGAGAGGCTTCGAGTTCAACCTTTTTATGATAAACACCGATGGAAGTGGGCTTGAGCAGATTTCGCATGATAAAGTATTCGATTCATTCCCTATGTTTTCGCCAGATGGGAAGAAAATTATTTTTTCATCTAACAGAAATAATGGAGGCACCAGAAATACGAATTTGTTTGTAGCGGAGTGGGTGGATTAGATTTCAAAATTCAAAATTGTTAAATTGAAAATCAATATGATTAGCTTCTTCAAAAACCAATATCTCTCTTGCAAAAAGGATCACATTAAAATACTGTGAGCATTTGCGAAAGCCTATGGTCATGCACATGCGAAGGAAGAAACATTAATTTACAGAATTGGGAAGCACTATGGTCTCAAGGATCGATAAGTGACAGAAATCTAAGACAGCAAGGGAAAAATTTGGATTAATGTACCTGATAACCATCACGACAGGATGAATGTGTTGTATGATTAAATGCTAATTGTTTTTGCGGCTGGTATGGTTGAACCCAGATTATTCAATGCTGACGGTACTGTCAGCATTGCATAATTGACGAATGAAAATCAACGATTTAGCCCCAAAGTAAGAAAACCAAGTTGGTGATTTTCATTGTCAGGTCAGACGATAAATGTCTGACTCTGACCGCAAGCGTCACGCGGTTTAACCTTGACACCCGCCTCAGGCGGATCGTCAACCCGATGGGCAAACTATGAATTCCTAATGCATAGTTTGGGTTGAAAAGAAAGAAGTGGCTTTTTGCGAAGACGTGGCCAAGCAATTCAGCCTGAAAAAAAATATCGTTAACTGGCTCCTTACCGAAGTGTTTGATAAAGGCAAAGCACCTGACTCCGGTGAGTAGGACGAGATGCGCGAATTAGCTAAAGAAAAATTCCTTTAAAGAAATAGACTTTTTTTTGAATTTGCCTCTGCTAGAACAGATGCTCTAAACCAAAAAATTTATCGACAATAACAAGTATCGATAGAATACTTAGTAACACCGGACAGACCCAACTGATGGCAAAGTTAATATAGGTCTGGATGGACGAGCCGAAAAAGCTTGGGTTGCCCAACGCCAGTTCGTCATTGAAGTTGCCGATTTTCCATCTATTGCGAATGAAGAAACACATAAAGCAGGCACCTACTGTCAAGCTAATATCACACATGTCAGAGACAAAGGACAGAAAATCGGGTGAATTATGAACAGGCAGCTTATTCAAAAAAGGTACAATACCCTGGCTAAACAAACTAGGTAGCCCGAAGATAAATATCAACGCGGAAATACCCCACACCACCGGCTTCCTGGGTAACTTTTTCTGATCAACTAAGTAGGCAGCCGGAACTTCCAACAGCGAAATGGTTGATGTAAGGGCCGCAAAACAAATCAAAAGGAAAAATGACCCACCGACAATTCGTCCCATAATAGGCCCCATATTTTGAAAGGCTTCTGTCAAGATCACAAAAATGAGTTTAGGCCCTTGGCCCGGCTCGGCACCTAAAGAAAACACCAGCGGAAACACCATCAGTCCGGAGAGAAATGCGACCGATGTGTCAGCAATTGAAATAACGGCTGCAGAGGAAACGATGTTTTGATTTTTACCAACATATGAGCCGTAGGTAATCAACGCACCCATGCCGAGTGAAAGCGAAAAGAAGGCCTGCGTCAAAGCGTAGAAAATCGTGCGCGGTGTAATTTCATTCAGATCAGGTACCAAATAGAATTCGACTCCCGCCATAGCATTGGGCAATGTTAGGCTATAAATGATAAGTCCAATAAGAATGATATAGAGTCCCGGCATCATGATCTTGTTTGCCGCTTCGATTCCCTTTGCTATTCCTTGAGAAACAATGAAGGCCGTGAGTCCCATGAAGGCCAAAGAAAAGAGGAACAAAGGGCCAATATTATTCACATACTCGCCAAAAAATTGGCCTAGATTCTGGTGAGTAAGCAGATCGCCAAAAGAGATTTCTAGAAAATAACCAAAGGCCCAGCCGGCTACCACATTGTAGAAAGACAGAATAAAAAAGCCGGCAAGTATACCGAATAGACCCAGGTATCCCCACTTACCGCCCCCAAGTTTTTGATAGGAGCCATAAGCGTCTGTGCCCGCTTTTCGGCCGATGGCAATTTCACCCACCATTACAGGAAAGCAGAGCAATAAGATACAGATCAGGTAAATCAGTAAAAAGCCTGCTCCGCCATTAGTTCCTGCGAGATATGGAAACCGCCAGATGTTACCTAATCCTACAGCAGACCCAGCAGCCGCTAAGATGAATCCTATTCTTCCTGAAAAGCCTCCTCTGTTTGCCATATACGTAAATTTCTGCGGCAAAATACTCGTTAAACACGTAGCAACAAAAAAACGTTGTAATTGGTGACATTAACATGGATATTTACAATTGAATAGCAATAGGATGGAAGAGGCAAAAAAGTTAACCACGCAAGAAAAGGCACTACGAATAAATCTTAGCAAATCTATCTACGGCTCGTTTGCCGAAATAGGAGCCGGGCAAGAAGTAGCTGCTAATTTTTTCAAAGTGGGTGGAGCTTCAGGAACCATCGCCAAAACGATGTCAGCGTATGACATGAAATTTTCGGATGCAATTTATGGAGTTGGCGATCGCTACGTGTGCGAAGATCGGTTGATGAGAATGTTGGCGCATGAGTACCCTTTGCTTCCTGAACGATTGCCTCATCGAATTGAAGAGACACGTTTTTTTGCGTTTGCAGATACGGTAGAAGTATTGAATTTCGATCGCACCAACCAAGGCCATGGATGGATTGGGTTGCGGTTTCAACTGACACCAAAGGCTGAGCCGAATGATTGCGTGATTCACGTAAAGATGCATGACAATGATCCGCTGCAACAGCAAGTTTCGTTGGGTATTGTAGGTGTCAATCTCCTCTATGCCTGTATGTTTCTCAAAGAGCCAGAGCAAATCATTTCGTCTTTGCTGGATGGGCTAACCATTCGGAGAATGGAGGTAGACATGTTTCGTATCCACGGACCTGATTTTGGCCATGTGGATAATCGATTGATGGCGCTTAAGTTGGTGAAGAATGGCTTGACCAAAGCAGCAATGTTCGGACCAGATGGGCAAGTCATGCAACCTTCTGAATACCTTTACAAGAAGAATGTATTGGTATTGCGCGGAAGATTTCGCCCGGTGACACACGTCAATGTAGACATGCTACTTACGTCCAGAAGGCATTTTAAAAACGAGCCCGATGTAGACCGCTCTAAAATCGTTACGATAACAGAGTTGACATTGAACGATTTGAGTGCAGAAGGTGCAATCGATGAAAAAGACTTTCTGCATCGCGCGGATATTGTCTGCTCGTTGGGACAAAATGTGATGGTATCCAATTATTTTGAGTATTACCGCCTTGTCGATTATTTGTCCAAGATCACCAAAGGCAGAAAGACAGGTATGGTGATGGGCATCTATGCACTGCAAAAAGTGTTTGACGAAAAGACATATGAAAACCTGCGCGGTGGAATTTTGGAGTGCTTCGCATCCTTGTTCGGCACTAACATTAAATTATACATTTACCCTGCCTTACGAAAAGACGGAAGTTTGTTTACTTTAAAGGATTTTGAAACGGATCTCCCTCCCAATTTGAAGAACCTTTTTCGCTATTTGATGGATAGCAATAAGCTTGAGGACATCCACGATGCAAATGTTGCCAATTTGAATATCATCTCGGACAATGTATTGGCGATGATTCGCAAGGGCGAATCTGGCTGGGAAAAGTTTGTTCCACATAAGGTGGAAGAAGCGATCAAAGATCAGGGTCTGTTTGACTACCCGCTTAAGCAAAAAGAGCAAGGGCTAGTTGGCTGATTTACAATTTACCTTCTTCCTTCATTCGTTTAAAATAGGATCTCGCCTCGACTAGTACCTTAGGTGCAAGGATAAATCCAGATACCATTGTTGGGATAGCCATCAGGGCATAAGCAATGTCAATGATGTTTATTACTAAATTCATTGATACGATCGCTCCAAAAATAATGGTGCCTAGATAAAAATAATCATAGTAGCGAGCAGCTTTTACACCCACCAAAAATGAAAGAGCCTTGTTCCCATAATAACTATAGGAAAAGAGTGAAGTGATCGCAAAAAAGAATGCGCAAAGTAATAGTAAGTATTTTCCTATACCGGGCAAGGCGGTGTGAAAGGCATTGGCGGTAAGTGTAACACCTAGCCCACGAGTACCTTCTACATCCCACACACCCGTAACTAAAATAGCGAGTGCGGTAAGGGTGCAAACCAGTAACGTATCAATGGCCGGGCTGAGCATAGAAACCAATCCTTCGCGAACTGGTTCAGAACTTTGAGAGGCTCCTAATGCCATCGGTGCTGTTCCAATCCCTGCTTCATTTGAAAAAGAGGCTCTGCGCACGCCTGCCACAATAAGGCCTCCCACCATTCCGCCTAATGCCGGACTTCCATGATAATTGGTGGCAGCAAAAGCATCTGTTATAATCAGGGCAAAATAATGCGGCACTTTGTCAAAGTTGATTAACAGAATCGCTACTACAGAGAAAAAATAAATTACAATCATGAGTGGAACCATCTTTCCGGCCCAAACTCCAATGCGTTGAATTCCACCGATAATTACAACTCCTGAAATGATGGTTAAAACAATACCAATCACAAACTTTGCGATGTTAACTTCAATACCTGCTAATGAAAATGAGGCCGCTTTTATTTCCGGTGAATCAATACCGATATCAACGATGGCCTGAGTAAGTTGATTCGCTTGGAATATCGGCAAGCATCCGATCATTGCACATAGGCAAAACAATACAGCAAGCGGATAAAATGGTTTACCGAGTGCTTCGCGGATTACGTACATGGGGCCTCCTTGAATTATACCGTTGGAATCTTTCCCTCGATACATCACCGATATTGTGCTGGTGAAGAAGTTAGTAGACATTCCAACAAAAGCGGTTACCCACATCCAGAAAAGTGCTCCTGGTCCCCCAATGCTAATGGCTGCTGCCACACCGGCAATATTGCCCATGCCAACGGTAGAAGCCAAAGCGGTAGAAAGTGCTTCGTAGGGACTGATTTGTCCCGGGTCATTTGGGTTGTGAAACTTGCCCTTCAGAATTGCAATCGAATGAAAGAAATATTTGTAGTGAATGAAGCGTGAGTAGATGAAGAAGAACACCCCTCCGAGAATCAAAAGAAATAAGATGGGAGTCCAAACTCCGGTTGCGATGTTGCTGATTAACTCGTTCATTAGGAAGGTCTTAAATCATTTCAGTTCATAAATTTAGGCAAAAACAATTCTGAATGCTAAATTCTAAATTCTGAATTCAGAATAATTACTTTGGTTGAGTGGTGTTAATAACTTTGGGGTTCGATTGTGAATAGATGTGAACTGTTAAAACAATACGTTTGTCCTTCTAAAAAAAGCAACTCAATACCAACAACCACGAAGTATGGAGCAGCGGTCATCGCCAGTGAGGTTAGGTTCTGCCATGAGCGGAATGGGCAACAAGTCCAAATTACTTGTGAGAGATATCTCAGGAAGTTTGGGCAAGTTACCCCCTCAGGCGATTGACTTAGAGGAAGCCATTCTTGGTGCCCTCATGTTGGAGAAAAATGCGCTCACCGCGGTGGTGGAGTTTCTTCGCCCAGATCACTTTTACACCGAGCAGCACAAAGAGATTTACAACGCCATCATCGACCTATTTAAAGCCACTGAACCAGTCGACATGCGAACGGTGGTTGCTCAACTGCGCAAAAATGCTAAGCTGGAATTGGTGGGAGGCGCCTATTATATTGCCGAACTTACTTCTAAAGTCAGTTCAGCAGCCAACATCGAATACCACGCGCGTATCATCATCGAGATGGCCATCAAACGTGATTTGATTCAGATTGCCTCGCAGATGCATCAAGATGCGTATGAAGATACCACCGATGTATTTGAGTTGCTCGACAAAACGGAGCAATCCATTTTTCAAATTTCAGATACCAACCTGCGCAAGAACTACGACAACATGAAGTCGTTGATGTATCGGGCGATTCAGGAACTGCAGGAAAAGAAAAACCATAAAGATGGATTGACGGGTGTGCCCAGCGGCTTCTCTCGATTGGATCGGGTGACATCTGGCTGGCAAAAATCTGACTTGGTTATCATTGCGGCAAGACCCGGAATGGGTAAATGTTTGGGCAAAGGCACGAAGGTATTGATGTTTGATGGTACACTTCAAAATGTGGAAGATGTAAAACCAGGGGAGCTATTAATGGGAGATGACTCCACCCCTCGCACTGTTCTATCGACTACAAGGGGCAGAGAAAACATGTATTGGGTTCATCAGAATCATGGTATCTCCTACCGGGTAAACGAATCACATATTCTCTCGCTAAAAAGAAGCAGAAGAGAAGGGAATCACGAGCATGGAGAAGTACTGAATATTGAAGTGAGAGACTACCTACCGAAATCGGATAAGTTCAAATCGAATTATAAAGGCTATAAAGTCGCAGTTGAGTTTAAAGAAAAGCATCTTCCGTTGAATCCTTATTTTTTGGGTTTATGGCTGGGCGATGGTCATTCGTATAGTTCAAGAATTACCAATCAGGACAAAGAAGTGATCGAATTCTTAGGGCAATATGCGGAAGAACTTCAGCTTGAGTTGGTTGAATACAAGCAGGAGAATCGAACAAATAACTATGCAATTACTAAAGGTTTTCAGGGCAAGCAAGATTTCTATTCGGTTCAGGGCACGCTTAACGAGCTGAATTTATTAGAGAATAAACACATCCCTGATGATTTTTTGATCAATACCCGTGAAAATAGATTGGAGTTGTTGGCCGGGCTAATTGATTCAGATGGGCACTATAGCGATGAGTATCATGTTTACGAGATCACTCAAAAAAGTAAAGCGCTTGCCAAACAAATCAAATTTTTATGCGACTCGCTGGGTTTCAAGACCTCGCTCGTTTCTAAAACTGCGTCAATCAAAGAAATTGGGTTTGAAACAGAAGTTTATCGGGTTCGGCTGAGTGGCGACATAGATTCGATACCTGCTCGTATTGAAAGAAAGAAAGCACGAAAAAGAGAATCATTCATAGATTGGAGGCATACAGGTATAAAAGTTGAGTTTGATAAACTAGATGATTACTATGGTTTTGAAATAGATGGCAATCGACTATTCCTTCTGGAAGATATGACGGTAACGCATAACACGGCATTTATTGTCTCGGCAATGCGCAATGCGGCTGTCGACTTTAATTTCCCGGTGGCGATTTTTTCATTAGAGATGGCCTCTCTTCAATTGGTCAATCGACTAATCTCAGCAGAAGCCGAACTGGAATCAGACAAAATCAAGAAAGGAAACCTGGCGGATTTTGAATGGCAGCAATTAGTATCCAAAACAACGCGCCTGTCCAGCGCACCGATATTTATTGACGATACACCCGCATTATCTATTCTGGAGCTTCGTGCCAAGTGCCGTAGACTGAAAGCAGAGCACAACATTCAATTGATTGTAATCGACTATTTGCAATTAATGAAAGGAGAGATGGGCGGCAACCGCGAGCAGGAGATTGCTTCTATATCACGAGCACTCAAGGGTATTGCCAAAGAGTTATCCGTGCCGGTGATTGCATTGTCGCAATTAAGCAGGGGTGTTGAAACGAGGGGAGGAGATAAGAGACCTCAACTTTCTGACTTACGTGAATCCGGTTCTATCGAGCAAGATGCCGATATCGTAATGTTTTTGTATCGACCGGAATATTATAAAATTACAGTTGATGAAGAAGGCATGCCTACTCAGGGTATGGCCGAAGTTATTATTGCCAAGCATCGGAATGGATCGTTAGAGAACGTGAAGTTGAAATTCATCGGCAAGTACACCAAGTTTGCCGACTACGATTCACCGGATGGCATGATCCCGATGAGTAGTATCACCCGCGAGAGCAGGGTAAATACGTTCCGCAATGATCCGCCACCCGCAGTCCGGCCGGATGATGAAACTCCTTTTTAGACACTGAACTAAGGGGTTCTTTTGGATCGTGTCAGACAATATAATTTCAAAATCTGTGTTTACTTACCTGAACTGATAGCGTATTTTGATCATGGCTGAGTTGCCCACGAAATCGCTATTTACATACTCTGAACTAAACGGTATGATAACTAGATTCACGATTCCACGTGGCCTTAAAAAAATTAATAACACATGAAATCTCTCGTACTAAGTAGTCCCGGACAGATTGAACTCAAAGACCTACCCATACCCACTTTGAGTCCGGGAAAAGTGTTGGTAAAAATGAAAGCCGTTGCACTCAATAGAAGAGACGACTGGATTCGCGAAGGGAAATACCCCAACATTAAATTTGGAGGTATTCTCGGGTCGGACGGAGCAGGAGTGGTAGAACAAGTTTTTGATGAAGCAGATAAATCATGGGTTGGTAGCGAGGTCATCATTAATCCCAATATCGACTGGGGTCCTGACCCGGAGGTTCAGTCTTCAAAGTATTCCGTGTTAGGTATGCCGGTCAATGGTACGTTTGCCGAATACATTTCTGTTTCTCTTGATCGCATTCACCGCAAGCCCGCACACCTGGATTTTTTGCAGGCTGCAGCGTTGCCATTGGGCGGACTCACTGCCTATCGCGCCTTGTTTAGAAAAGGAGGCTTACGCACCGGGCAGAACGTTCTCATCACCGGGTTTGGTGGGGGAGTAGCTCAGTTTGCTTTTTTGTTTGCCAAAGCGGCTGGTGCCAATGTGTATGTCTCGTCAGGCAGTGATGAAAAGATTGAGAAGGCGTTGAAGTTAGGCGCGAAGGGTGCTTACAATTATCGCAAACAGGTGAACTTTGAAGAGTTGTGGAAAACAAGAGGAGGTTTTGATTTGGTGATAGACAGCGCAGGTGGCGATCAATTGAATAATTTCATAAAAGTATTACGACCGTTGGGTAAAATTGTTTTCTATGGTGCTACCAACGGGCTCCCCGCGAAGATTGATTTGTACCGCATGTTTTGGAATCAGCTCTCACTCATTGGCACTACCATGGGCAACGATCAGGAATTTGTAGATATGATTGCGTTTGTAGAGAAGCATCAACTTCGCCCAATGGTAGATTCTATTCGACCTTTTTCAAGAATGGTGGAGTCGTTCCCGGATATCACCAAATCGAACAAGGTTGGGAAGATTGTTTTTCAGCTATAAACCCAAACTATGCATTAGGAAAGCATAGTTTGCCCAGGGGGTTGACGATCCGCCTGAGGCGGATGTCAAGGTTAAACCGCGTGACGCTTTCGGTCAGAGTCAGACATTTATCGTCTGACCTGACAATGAAAATCACCAACTTGGTTTTCTTACTTGGGGCTAAATCGTTGATTTTCATTCGTCAATTATGCAATGCTGACAGTACCGTCAGCATTGCAT
>JADBYK010000072.1 GCA_020403045.1 Cytophagales bacterium | reverse complement strand
GCCACGCGATACCGGGCTACGCTACACCCCGAATTTACTACTCACAATTTCAAAATACTCTAGCTCGTTTCGTATCTGCGACCTTTGCGCCAAAAGCGCCACGCGATACCGGGCTACGCTACACCCCGAATTTTCTTTAACCTAGATTCGTATCTGCGACCTTGGCGCCAAAAGCGCCACGCGATACCGGGCTACGCTACACCCCGAAATGATTCAAAGTTTAAAATTCAACAATGCGAACCTCAAAATTTGAGGACGCAAATGTAGTCTAAATTTTGAATTTCAAACCTTGAATCAAAGTTTAATGTGATCCCGGCTGGATTCGAACCAGCGACCTACTGCTTAGCTTACCACTTCGATTTTCATCGCCCCCTTTGGACTGGGGTTCGTGGTCTGGACTATATCTTCACCGATTTCAGGTGTGATGCGTATAGTCTCTACGGAACTTCCCGATAGTCTTTAGCCCAATTTATGTTTTGGCCTTGACTATTTTTTGGGGTATCTACCCTCAAACTTACTGTGCTATTTTTACTGAATTCCTTCGCGTTGAAGTAGTAACACTCATCGTTATCAATACAATAGATGCAATAAACATCTACTGAATCTATATCGACTTTTGTTGTGTGTACTCCTTTGCTATCGGAATAACTATGCTCAAATCTTACAGAAAGGCTTCCTCTATTTAGGCTTCTTGCCTTAACTTGCACTCTTTTGAATTTGCCATTTTGATAAATAACCAGATCAAAGGGAGAATGCTCAGACAAAGGCAAACAAACCAGAAAGCCTTTTGAGCACAAATCAGCTTGAGCCTTTAATACTCCTAAGTCTCCTTTATTCTTAATATGATGTTTTTTCATATTTAAAATAATAAGACCGAAAATTTCCTCGGTATTGCCATGCCAATTTACAAAATTGACGAAGGGTTCACCGATACAGCACCATCCACTTTGTCCATTTTTTGTTTTTGAACAAAGGCTCCTATTTGTTAAAGGCAGTTGCTCTATCCAGCTGAGCTACGAGACCAACATGTCAAAGATCATTCAATCTTACGTTCTATTAAACTGATACCTAAACCTGATAAAGATTAAGATACTAATCAGCGGAGAGGGGGGGATTCGAACCCCCGGTACAGTTTAACCCGTACGACAGTTTAGCAAACTATTGGTTTCAGCCACTCACCCACCTCTCCGTGGAGCTAAAAAAGAACTCAAATATAAGGTACAATGATCTTATTTCGCGCCATCTTTTGTTTTTTTTGAAAAGCCCAATTAAGTAGATCACTTTTTTGCAAAGAAAGGCCCATCATTTTTGCTTTAACAACGCTCCGGTAAGGGCTGCAAATCCTCCCACCAAACCACCGATTAACGTGGTAAGCACAAATGAATTAAGCGGTAAAAGCTTGTTTACCTTTTCGGTTAAAATGGAGTGCGTGGTCTGGTCTATAAAGTAGGCCATCCCAAACCAAAGTACGCCAACACCAATGAAACCGGCTGCAAAAGAAACCCCTCCTTTGTTCCCCATTCCGTAGCCAATGGCAAGAGATCCGATAGCCATAGTCCACCACGGTAAAAATGTCTGAATCAAAAAACAAATAGCAATTGTAATAAGTACCTGGATTAGGAATTTCATTTTGCAATAGGATTTAGTGTGATGACGGCTAATTCTTTTTCTTTCATTTTTGAGACATCAGCGGTAAAAATGAACTTAACGTAATTTCCTTCAGTCCATAAGTCTAACAGGTTATTGTAAAAAGGGCTTCCCGGGTTACCGGATTGCCCGCCTGGATAAACACCCCAAGCCTGGATGCCTGACTTTTCTAGACTAACTACCATCCGCCAGCTGGGGCCATTCGATTTTGAATGCGCATTGACAATACTTCCATTCCCCCCATGTTTGATATGATAGCTAAACGCTTCCTGTCGCAGTAGATGTCCCACATATCCATCTTTGTAATCAGCCCATGTCGGATCGCCCTTCTTTTCTTCTTTCCATTTTTCTATCACTGCCACGCTTTCGCTAAATGATTTCCGGATTACTTCTTTCACGGTTTCCTTTTCCGGTGTTTCGATGATATCAAAGAAACTTAGATCAGGTTTTTCTTTCATTAAGCGAATGGTCATATAGGTAGCGGGCCTGGGCAAAGCTACTTTGGAGGAGCTGATCTCATCCCACACCATTGGAACAAAAGCACGTATCCAGGCTTCATAATAAGAGGCGCCTTCCGATTCTTTGTTGTTATAATAGTCCCACTTACTTAATTTTTGAAAAGCGATGGCTTCGGCTCCCTTCAGTTGAGTGCTGTCGATATAGCTGAGGAATGTCGGAAGACTTTCAGACGCTTTTAAATTGAAATTATCTAATTGCAACTTCATCAAATCAATCGGCTTTATCTGGTTTAACTCAGTCAAGATTTTGTTAATTCGTCTGTTGCGATACTCCTCCCAGTTGCTCGCATTTATATAGTAAGGATAGGATTGATCTACCGGATACTGGTTGGCCGAGCTGACAAAACCGCGCTCTGGATTTTTGTAAGCGATGTTGTGTTCATTGGGAATAAAGGCATGCCAATCGTTTGAGGTTTTAGTGCCATCTAAAACAAACTTACCCTCATTTTTTCTACGCACGGGGTATTTTCCTTGAATCCGCATGGCAATGTCTCCGTCAACGCATGCAAACACGAAGTTTTGTGCAGGCGATCCGTAATGATCAAGGGCTTCCATATAGTCTGCGTGATTCTTCGCCCGGTTAAGTTTGTAAAATGCAATCACTTCTTCGGATGGATCATGCGCTATCCAGCGGAAAGCGTAATGATTTTTTTCACTTTCACCATGAAACCTCTCATCAAAAACCACGGGACCGTGATGAGTATAAATGACGGTATCATAAAAAGCCTTTTCACCCTTCAGTTGAATCTTTTCAATTACTTTTCGGGTTGGCTTCCACTGGCCATCGCTTAAATATTCGTTTTTGTTTTTGTCTTTGAACTCAATCTTAAACCAGTCTACCAAATCGCGTTGAGCATTGGTAACACCCCAGGCAATAGAGTCATTGAAGCCACTAATCACATTCGGGGAACCTGGAAGAGATGCACCCATCGTATTGATGCCGGGAGCAGATAAATGAACAACATACCAGATAGAGGGAAGATTTAATTCAAGGTGAGGATCATTGCAAAGAATAGGAGAGCCAGTGGCTGTTTTAGAACCACTCACTGCCCAATTGTTGCTGCCAATTTCATGCGAAACTTTTTCCATGGGTTGGATGGCAATCAATTCGGTAGGTTCTGCCAACGGCAATGAGTCTAATGTAACGGGGTTGAATTTCCAGTTGCCGGTATTATCTACAATAGGGTCGCCAACACCTTCATGATCAGGATACAAAAGATCTAGTGTTTCTTTGCCAAACAGCTTCAAGGCATTGGTCATTTCTAAATCTTTCTCTCCCATGTTGAGGGTTTTGGCCATGTACTTCAGAAGCAATCCTGATTTGAGGTTGGTCCATAATTCGGGTTCATACCCCAGCAACTTATATTCGATAGGTAGCGCCTCGTAATCCAGCGATTGGATATACGCATTGACTCCTTTGGTGTAACTCTCAACCATCGCTTTAGCGATACGATTAGACTCCATCGACTCGGCGGCATTCTCAGCGGCATAGACCATTCCTAGCCTGCGTTGAGTTCTATCAAAGTCAAGAGCGGCCTTGCCGACTATTTCACTCAGTCTTCCCCCTGCAGCATGGGTTTGAAACTCCATCTGCCACAACCTATTCTTGGCGGTGATATAGCCCTGGGCTGCAAACAGATCATTATCATTAGCAGCATAGATATGTGGGATTAACGCGCTGTCGTAAACGATGGATACTTTGTCGGTCAAGCCAGATAAGGAAATAGATTCATTTTCCACTTCGCTGGTCTTTGCATTTTTCCAGAATCCATGAAAAGGATCTAAGAACTTGCCGAGTGGAGGGATAGGTGAACCAAAGTTCCAGCTTTTGTTAAGGAAGACGACAAGAGCAACAGTGATAGCTAGCGAGAGGATAGGTTTTAGAAACTTCATAAGTAGTATGCTTGAAACAAACCTACTTCATTTCGTCTTGAATATCCTAATCCCGAAATGAAACTTTACCCATAAAAAGCAGTATGCATCCTTTTTTTTGATTAGGTCTAACCCAATCTTCGCCAGGCGATGGTTTGGCAGGGTTAACCTTGACAATACTGACGGTACCGTCAGTATTCGTCAAATAATGCAATAGGTTTTCCTATTGCATTATTGCGGTTTATCTAACTTGCGCTACCGATTGATGCATGGACAAAAAGTGGTTTGTATTCTATACCAAGAGCAGGCAAGAGAAGAAGGTCAACGAGCTCTTGCTCAAGAAGAAGTTTGAACCCTTTCTTCCCATGCAGCAGGTCATGCGGCAGTGGAGCGATCGAAAGAAGAAAGTGACCGTGCCGCTATTCAACTCTTATATTTTCGTGTTTGTAGAAGAGCATCTAATTTCAGACGTCTTACAGGTGCCGGGTATTGCCTGGAATATCAGACACAATGACAAGCCGGCCGTACTACATGTGAACGAACTGAATACTATCCAGCGATTTATCGAAACGGGTTGGCTTATAGAAGCCGGTTCCGATTTTACTCAAATTGCCGTGGGTGATCTTGTGAAGGTATTGGATGGGCCACTAAAGGGCGCAATTGGCCGGCTCACATCGGTGCACAACAAACACCAATTTAGTGTGGTTCTGGAGTCGATCAGGCAGGTGATTACCGCACAAATCGATAAGCATGCAGTGAGGAAACTTACTGATAAAGAGCTGAATAGCTCGGTACTGATAATTTAGTACTTTATTGAGTAACAGAATTACTCAAAAAGTGTAGATTTGTGGCGTGCTAGAGTTAGAGTCATTGATCACTTCGCGCACGCGAATCAAGATGCTGTTGAAGTTTTTTTCCAACAGTCACTCCTCTGCCTACCTCCGTGAAATGGCGGAAGAGTTTGGTGAATCTACTAACTCGATCCGGCATGAATTGAACAAGCTTTCGAGCGCGGGCTATTTAATCTCCTCCAGCGAGGGTCGCACCATTGCTTACCGAGCCAACACCAAACACCTACTTTATCAGGAGCTAAGGAAGCTAGTGCACAAGTACTTAGGCTTTGAAACGATTCTTGATAGTGTAGTTCATAAAGTGGTCGATCGCCTCGGTAAAGTAGACGGTGTGTTCATTGTGGGAGACTATGCCAGTGGGAAAGACAGTGGCATCATTGACTTGGTATTGGTAGGGGAGATCGATCAACCCTACTTAGGCACATGTGTTCAGAAAGCGGAGAAATTAATAAAAAGAAAGATACGGACACTTGTTTTGTCACCTGCAGAGTACGAATTGAATAAAGGAAATCTTCATCCTGAAAAAGCCATTTGGCTGTGGGGTGATGAGGCTGAGCTCAGGGCTTAGCATGGAAGAATTTTTTGGTGTGCCTACTCATCCCTTTGGGACTGAGGAGGCGAAGCTTTGAAGAGACTATTACAATTGTGAATGTTATCCTTACCTTTAACCCTTTAACTTAGTTCGTAAATGCGTTTATTATCGCTATTGGTCGTGTCTGTTTTGGTGTTTGGCTCTTGTGTTACCAATAAGAAGTACCAAATGATGCAGAAGAACGATGTGAATAAGCAGAACATGCCTTCTGATTCGGTTTTTCGCAAGTATTCGATTGAGCCGTTTGATTACAAAATACAGACGAACGATATCTTATCGGTGAGATTCGAAAGTCTAACGCCAAAAGAGTACGATTTTCTCTCCAAAGGAGCCGATCCGAATGCGGCTAACCCATTTGTAGGAGGTGCATTATTGTTGGGCGACTTAGTGGACGAAAACGGTGAAATGCCTTTTCCGGTGGTCGGCAAGGTAAAGGTAATTGGGATGACCGTTTATGAAATACAGGATTATTTGCAAAAAATAGCCAACCAATACCTCGAGTCACCGATTGTCAAAGTCCGGTTATTGAACTACCGCATTACATTTTTAGGTGAGGTGAACCGCGAAGGGTCGATCACACTCAACAATAATCGTGTAACCATGTTAGAGGCTATCGGGCTTGCCGGGGGGCTGACTGATTTGGCTGATAAGACCAGTATCAAGCTCATACGCCAAAAAGGAAACGACACAGAGGTCGTTTATTTAAATGTACTGGATGAAAATTTTATCCAATCTCCCTACTACTATGTTTACCAAAATGATATTTTGATCGTGCCGGCATTGCGCCAGCGTCCCTTTCGAAAGTACTTCGGTCAGAATATATCATTGATCATCTCCTCCATTTCTTTGCTCTTGATTGTACTTAACTACACCAGGTAACGTGAACGTTTCAACGCCCGACTCAAAACAATTGCTACAGTCATCTGCCAATGCAATTGACGTAAAAAGGATTGTGTACCATGCTGTCACGAAATGGCATTTAGTGGTGCTATCGCTGCTTATCTGTTTGTCAATTGCCTACTACAAAAACAGATACACTCAGAAAATCTATCCTGTGTCTGCGTCTATCATTGTCAAAGAAAAAGAGGAAACAAACGGTGGAGCGGAGTTGCTTTACAAAAACACGTTAATCGACCAATACCGTAACTACCTTAACGAGCCTTACATTTTGCGTTCTTACCCGCTGGTGGCGCGTGCTGCGGAAGAGCTGCAGTTTACGACTTCTTTCTTTTTAGAGGGGCGAGTTATCACTACTGAAATTTATAATGGGATACCGGTGAAAGTGACGGCAATCAAGACATTGCCAAAAGCCGGCAGCAGGTATTATTTTTTGATTTTAAATGACCAGCAATTTTCTATCAGGAGAGCAGATTCGGAGGATAAAAAGGACGCGGTTGTTTTCAATTTCGAGCGTCCGTTTACATTTGATAAACGAGAATTGCTTGTTTCGAGAATCCCTGAAAGTTCCTTGAAAGAAAACCTCAATGTCACCTACTTGATGGTATTGCGAACTCCGTTGCAAGTAGCTGCTGAATACGTAGGAAAACTAAATGTAAAATGGGCTGAAAAAGGTGCTGGTGTAATGAATATCAATCTGGTTGGCTCCAACCCCGAGAAGGAAATCGACTTTATCAACAGCCTTGTTCGCAACTATCAATCGTATGATCTGGAAAAGAAAAACCAAACAGCCGATCGCACCGTGACATTTATCAAAGGGCAATTGTTAAGTATCTCAGATTCTTTAAAACTATTTGAGCGGCAGCTGGAAGCTTTTAAAAAGACCAATCGTACCGCGGGAGACCTTGGGGTTGATGGCCAGCGTATGTATGGCAAAGTGGAAGGGCTGGAAGTTCAGAAAACAGAACTACTGATTAAGGCAAACTATTTTTCTTATTTAAAGAAATACATCGCTGAGAGTAAAAACCTTGATCAGATTATTTTGCCGAGTGCGATTGGCGTCAATGATCCAATTTTAAGTGGTCTCATTAACAATGTAATAAACCTTCAACTCGAGATTAAATTATACCTCGACAAGGAGAAATCAATCAATCCGTTGGTAACCAGCCGCATGAACAGGCTCACCGAATTAAAACGAGATGTACTTGAATCGGTGGAGAGTTTACGCTCGACCGATAAGATCAAACTTGATTTCATTAATAAGCAAATAGCTGAGGTAGAGAAGCAGATTGGCTATTTGCCTCTGGCGCAGCGCCAATACATTTCCATTCAACGCAACTATTCGTTGCTTGAAAATTTGTACGTTTATCTCATGCAGAAGAAAGCAGAGGCGGAAATCAGCAAAGCCGCCAATGTATCCGATCTGGTCACTGTCAATCCGCCAATGGTTGCGGGTGATGCAATCGTCCCGAAAGTAAGCCAAAACTTGATGATCGCTGCGATCGTTGGATTGGCCATTCCATTGCTGATATTTATTTTGATTGAATACTTAAACACTCGCGTGCAATCGAAAGATGATATCGAAAAATTTACCACTATTCCTTTCATTGGTGGCATTGGTCACAAGCGGACGGATGTCAACCTTGAAGTACTCAACTCACCTAAGTCAGTCATTGCGGAGTCCTTTCGTGCCCTCCGATCTAATTTAAATTATTTTCTTGGTAAGCAGGAAAAGGCGGTGTTTTTGATTACCAGTTCAATCAGTGGAGAAGGTAAGACGTTTACGTCTATTAATCTGGCCTCGGTTTTTTCACTATCAGAAAAACGCACCCTGATTGTGGGGGCCGACATGCGCAAGCCAAAACTGTTTAAAGACTTTAACGCCTCCAACGATGTGGGGCTCAGCAGTTATTTGGCCGGAATTGCCGATTTCGAAACGATCATTCAAAAAACGAAATTCAAAAACCTCGATTTGGTAAGCGGGGGTCCGGTTCCGCCTAACCCATCAGAATTATTACTCGGCAAGCGAATGGCTGAATTTATGGCAGCGGCACGCCAGCAATACGACTACGTAGTGATAGATACACCGCCTTTGGCTATCATTACAGATGCCTTTCCATTGACCGAGTACGCAGATCATACGATATTTCTTGTTCGGCAAAATTATACCCCGAAAGAATTATTGAAAACTGCACAGGACTACTATGCCACCGGAAAACTTAAAAATATTAGTATTGTTTTTAACGATGTTTACCGCTACGGACCTGGGTATGGGTATGGGTATGGATATGGGTATAGTTACGGGTATTCCTATGGGTATGGAAAGAAAGGGAAGAATGGCTACGGGTATTATTCTGAATAATGGCTAATAATTTCCAGTAAATGAAAGTTGTTCTATTAGCAGGTGGACTAGGAACTCGCTTAAGTGAAGAGACCTCTCTTCGCCCAAAGCCGATGGTTGAAATTGGTGGGATGCCTATCTTATGGCACGTGATGAAAATATATTCTTCTTTCGGCTTCCATGACTTTATAATTTGCTTGGGCTACAAAGGCTATCTCATAAAAGAATATTTCGCCAATTACTTTTTACATCAATCAGACGTCACTATAGATTTGAAAACGAATGCGTTGAGTGTTCATGATACGCAAGCCGAACCGTGGAAAATAACATTAGTGGATACAGGCATGAATACCATGACGGGTGGAAGGATAAAACGCGTTGCCTCCCATATCGGTAATTCTCCTTTTTTGTTAACCTATGGAGACGGGGTCGGAAATGTGGCAATTGATCAGCTTGTAGAACATCACAAAACAACAGGAAGATTATGCACAGTTACGGCCGTTCAGCCTTTTGGTAGGTTTGGTGCCCTCAACTTGGATTCGGGAAATCAAGTAATCTCCTTTTTGGAAAAGCCTAAGGGTGACGGAAGTTGGATCAATGGAGGGTTTTTTGTGTGCCAGCCGGAGGTATTGAACTACATAGAAGCGGATGCCACCACCTGGGAGCGTGAACCACTTGAGCAGTTGGCGGCAGATGGACAAATGGCCGCTTTTAAACACCACGGTTTCTGGAAACCGATGGACACGCTGCGCGACAAAATGGAACTTGAAAATGATTGGATTTCTGGTCATGCCAAATGGAAAACTTGGTAAAATAATTCTAATTGACTTTGGACTTTTCAGCCTACCGCAATAAGAAAGTATTCCTAACAGGCCACACGGGCTTTAAAGGTTCATGGATGTTGGCATGGTTGCAAGAATTAGGTGCTTTGGTGAAGGGATACGCACTAGCACCAAATGACGAAAATGCGCTTTATACTGGAATTCAGGGCGATTTACTTTGCCATTCAGTCATCGCAGATATCAGAGATAAAGAGAGATTTGAAAGTGAGTTACTTACGTTCCAACCCGATTTTATATTTCATTTGGCGGCCCAGCCACTTGTTAGGCTTTCTTATGAAATTCCTCTGGAAACATGGGAAGTAAACGTATTAGGTACAACCTACTTGCTGGAGGCAGCGAGAAAATTGGAAAAACCTTGTGCCGTAGTACTTATTACCACCGACAAAGTGTACGAAAACAAAGAGTGGCACTATCCTTATCGAGAATCTGATAGATTGGGTGGTTATGACCCCTACAGTGCCAGTAAAGCTGGTGCAGAATTAGTGATCGCTAGTTACAGAAATTCATTCTTTAATCCTGCCTCTTACCAGCACCACAAAAAAAGTATCGCCAGTGCTCGCGCTGGGAATGTGATTGGTGGTGGCGATTGGGCGAAAGATCGCATTATACCTGACATTGTGCGGGCTTTGCAAAAAGGCGAAGACGTAATAGTAAGAAATCCCGCTGCTATCAGACCGTGGCAACATGTGCTCGATCCACTGGGTGGCTACCTCCAATTGGGTTTAAAAATGCAACAAGATCCGATTGCATTTTCAGGGGCCTGGAATTTTGGGCCGTCTCAACAGGATGTATTAAACGTGGAGACACTAGTAAAGTTGGCCATACGCTTTTGGGGAAGTGGAACATATGCTAAGCCTGCATTAGAAAACCAAGTACATGAAGCTACTCTACTCAAGTTAGACATTAGTAAAACGGTTGAGGAGCTCGGGTGGGCTCCAAATTGGAATGCCACTCGTGCGATAGAACGTACGATTCAATGGTATTCAGCTATCTTTAAAGACACCGAAAACGCGTTGCATGTTATTAGCAATCAAATCAAGGAATTCTCCAGTTAGAAATGTTTAAAGAAACAAAATTGCCGGGCGTATTTCTAGTGGACAATTTTAAAGCGGTAGACAATCGTGGCGTCTTTGTAAAAACATTTCATCAACAGGATTTTGCATCGCAAGGACTAGATAAACCATTCAAAGAAAGCTACTATTCAAAGTCTGTCAAAAACGTGGTTCGGGGCATGCATTTTCAATTACCGCCTTTTGACCATGAAAAATTAGTTTATGTTACAGATGGTGAGGTAGAAGATGTTGTCCTTGACTTGAGGACAGAATCGCCAACATTTAAGCAATTTGTTTCGCTTCGGTTACAGGCCTTTGGTTCGTCTGTTTTTATTCCGAAAGGGTGTGCGCATGGATTTTTGACTTTATCTGATTCTGCAACGGTAGTCTACAACGTGACAACGGTTTATAATCAATCATCAGATGCCGGTATATTTTGGAATTCTTTTGGTTTTAATTGGCCGGTTGACATTCCTACACTTTCCTTGAGAGATCAGTCTTTTCCAGCGCTTTCCGAATTCAGATCACCATTTTTATGAATATTTTGATAATTGGAGCTTCTGGTCTCGTGGGCGGTGCATGCTTTGATTATTTTTCCAAAAGCACGCAGCACATTGTTACAGGAACTTTCAGATCTTTTAAAAGCGATCATCGTTTTCTGGTATTCGATCCCCTCGGCAATCCTTCAAGCTTGGCTCTTTTAGATCAAAAATGGGACGCGATAATTTTGACAGCCGCATTGACAGATGTAAACCTTTGCGAAAAAGAAGTTGACTTTAGCTTTAAAAACACAGTCTCATTAACCCAGTTGATAGTAGATAAAATAAAAAATACTAGTGCCAAATTATTATATATTTCTACAGACTATGTTTTTGATGGATTAAAGGGCCCTTACTACGAAACAGATAACGTGAACCCAATCAATGTTTATGGAAGGCATAAACTTAAAGCGGAGGAAATTATTCAACGTGAGCTTTCAAATTTTGCGATTTTTAGGGTCACGAATGTGTATGGTGAAGAGAGTAGAGGAAAAAATTTTGTAGTTAGACTCATTAAACAAGCAAAGGCTGGTCAAAGAATAGATTTGGATATCCCACAAGACCAGTTTGCCACACCTGTATACTCATTTGACATTGCGAGGTCAATTGAGTTAGTACTTGGTAGCAAAAGCGCAACCATCTTTCATGTTGCAGGAACCGACTATTACAATAGATTTCAACTTGCTCAAAAAGTGCTAGCCTATGTCCCTGGGCATCAAGTTTACATCCGACCACAGAAGTCTGGGGGCGGAAGCCAGAGCGCAGTTCGGCCTTTAAGGGGTGGTCTGGTAAACAAAAGACTTTATGACTTTGATCCTCTTTTAACGTATGTTAATGTTGATGCATTCGCATCTGCCTATGCGGCCAAAGGGTTCTTTTGGATATAGAATCTAATTTTTCAATTATACAGGATGATAACCTATAAAAACTTTGATACTGAACTGCTCGCATTGCTGAGAGCAAAGGCGCAACAAACAACCGATAAGACTATAAAGCCGGGGCACGACTACATACCTGTGACTGGTAAAGTACTCGATGCCGATGATTTGTTAATGGGTGTAGATGCGGTGTTGGATGGCTGGCTCACCACGGGGCGTTTTGGGCCTCAGTTTGAAAAAGAGTTTGCCGCTTATTTTGGAGCACGGTTTTCGGCATTGGTGAACAGTGGTTCTTCGGCCAACCTGGTTGCCTTTTATGCGCTCACTTCACCCAAACTTGACGAGCGTGCCATTAAACCCGGTGATGAAGTAATTACCGTTGCAGCGGGTTTCCCAACTACGGTCAACCCGATGATTCAATTTGGGTGTGTGCCGGTTTTTGTGGATGTAGAAATTCCAACTTACAATATTGATGTTACCCAATTGGAACGCGCGCTAAGTCCCAAAACAAAGGCGATCATGCTTGCGCATACACTGGGCAATCCGTTTAACCTGGATGTGGTAACGGCATTTGCAAAGCAACACAATCTGTGGTTGATAGAAGATGACTGTGATAGCCTGGGCGCCACGTACCGTGGCAAGAAAACCGGCACCTTTGGCGAGTTAGCAACTGTGTCTTTTTATCCGGCCCACCACATTACCATGGGCGAGGGGGGTGCCGTGCTGATCAATTCTTTTGCACTGAAAAAAATAGTGGAGAGCTTCCGCGACTGGGGCCGCGATTGTTATTGCGAGCCGGGTAAAGATAATACCTGCCTGAAACGGCACGCCTGGCAATTGGGTGACTTGCCTTTTGGATACGATCACAAGTATACCTACTCGCATATAGGGTTTAATTTGAAAGTGACAGACATGCAGGCTGCCATTGGTCTCAGTCAGTTAAAAAAGGCAGACCATTTTGTGCAGCGCAGGCGCGAAAACCACCGGCTGCTCTATCAAATGTTGAAACCTTTTGAAGAGCATTTTATTTTACCAGAAGCTACGCCTCACAGCGACCCAAGTTGGTTTGGGTTTTTGATAACTTTACGCGATAGCAGCCCGATCGACCGAAATCATTTAGTAAAACACCTGGAGGCAAACAAAATTGGCACGCGTTTACTTTTTGCGGGTAACTTATTGCGCCAACCCGCATATAAAAATATCAATCACAGGGTAGTAGGCGACCTCATTAACACAGATACGATTATGAATAGATCATTTTGGTTGGGAGTGTGGCCAGGCCTTAATAATTCACATTATGAGTACATTAGTGATGTTGTCATGAATTATACCCGTTGAGTAAGTTTATTTTTTTTCGGCAAGTAATTGTTTGTATATAGGCAAAATAATTGGCTTTAACATTATTTTTTTTAATTCCAATCGTCAGTGAAGTGAAGATATTCCTTGTTGTTTCAAAACTAAAAAACTGACTGCACGAGGAGATAGTTGGTATTTATTAAATTCTATCACTTAAGTGATCGGTCATTTGATTGACGAATGAAATTGTTACCAGAGTCATTCTTGCTTGTAACAATGTAGATGACATAATACGTTTAAAGTAGCAAATTGCCCCTCGGCAATTAAAAGTATTTTGAAAGATTTAACCATTGCAATCCCCACGTTTAATCGCAATACTCAATTGCAAGCGAATTTGTCTTCAGTTTTACGACAAAATTTAGAAAGAGTTGTAATTCTTGTAATCGACAACTCCTCTGACATACCAGTAGAACAGACTCTTAAGGTTGAGTTAGAAACACATCCAAACATACTCCGAGTGGTACGTAACAAAGTGAATGTGGGATTAGCTGGCAACTTTATCAAGTGCATTGAGTTTTGCGAAACTAAATGGATGTGGCTGTTGAGCGATGACGATTTGCCTACTGAACATTCAGTTGGATTAATTAAAGACACATTAATCGACAAAGATGATTATACCTTTATAAATTTTTCAACGCATGAATGGACATTGAGTCGGAACAGATCATTTGAGACTACAGGTATGGATGAGCTGGTGTGTAAAGTTGATTCATTTCAGAACCTTTTGTTTTTTTCGAGTGGCGTTTATAAT
This sequence comes from Cytophagales bacterium, assembly GCA_020403045.1. Taxonomy (GTDB): domain Bacteria; phylum Bacteroidota; class Bacteroidia; order Cytophagales; family Cyclobacteriaceae; genus ELB16-189. The sequence goes on along the minus strand of JADBYK010000072.1, from coordinate 37,437 downwards.
GTTTCGCTTTTATCTAAATCGCTGCGATTTGCGGTCATGTATACGATAACAGTTGCACCTCATTTGGCGTTACTTTTTTGCAATTTAGGTAAAGACGGCAAGGTGTATTTTTCGGAGCATGAGTTGGTAAAATGGAAGACTCCGGACATAGAAGACACTTGGTCAATGATACCCCTAAGTTTAGGTTTATTGAATTTATTGCACTTGCCCATGCAGATTTCTCAAAAAAATTTCAAAAGGTTGGCAGCAAAATTGGCGGAGAGTTCATTACCACCAAAAGCCTTGTTCTTAAATCTTTTGCTTTTTTCAAGGGGTTTCACAAGTCATAGTCAGCTGCGATATATTTTTCATTTGATATTTTCCTTGCGTAAGCCTTTTGCCACTTTGAACGAATATTTGGATTATATTTTTTTGAGTCTAATAGTGCGGAATTCCCACCTTTTTAAGTTGGTTGCGAATTACTATTTGACGAGAAAGGTCTATAGGGTTCATTCAGATCGTTTTAATAGGGTATAGTGAGAACGAGGAATGCACTTTTTAATCTGCTGATTGCAAATGCAGGAAAGCTATTAGGTATTGTTACCTATTTCTACGTTACACCTAAAATCCTCCATTTTATTGGCGCGACTGAGTATGGTACCTATCAATTAATTCTTCAGATTGTTAGCTATTTCAATTTGGTTGAATTCGGGATTGGCGTTAGCCTTAGTTTATCAATCTACTCAGCACTTGACAAAAAATGGTTCGATCAGATTAATTCGTATGCAAGTGGTGCGCAAAGATTCTATGCGTTTTTAGGAGTAATACTTATTGTTTTTACTACGATTCTTTCATTATATTTTCAGGATATTTTTCACCTTAAACAGACTGAAAATGCTGGTGTTGTACTGCTACTTTTTGGGTTGAACATCTCGTTCAGCTATTTTTTTGGAGTTCCTGCTCTCGTATTGAATGCAACTCAAAAGGGCTACTACATAGGTTGGATCAATATCTTTCTGCAACCGTTAATATCCCTTGTTTCATTATACGCTGTTTATCTTGGTTTTAGCTTGTTAGGGGTTGGGGTAGCAACAGTATTGATCAATTTTTTCTATTATCAAGTTATAAATTTGGTTATATCTCGAAGACTTCCTTGGCTTAATGTTTTTGCTGAAATTAGGGATTATACTTTTCTTAAAGGCTCTGCCCAATATGTTTTTATAGATAAAATTTTAGTTTTAATTGTCTTCCAAACAGATTATCTGGTTATCTCGTATTTTTTGGACGTTTCTTATGTAGCTCGTTATTCAATATATGTAAGCCTGTTTATGCAGATCACCTCAGTATTTTTTTTATTCGTTAACGTTGCACAAGCAGGTGCCGGTGAAATGGTTGCTAAAGGTGATCCCTCTAAAGTTGCATCTTTGTGGAGCGAACTTCTTGCAATAAGTTTTGTATTGGTAATCCTAGTTGCACCCTTGATCATTGTTTTTTTCGATGAATTTTATAGTAGATGGATGGGTACCGAACCTCTCGACAGGGTTATACTTTACGCTATGTTGGCTAATTTCGTTTATTTGAATACAATAATTCCAACAACTTTGATGGTTAATACGAAAAACCTTTTTAGAAAGAGGGTAGCTGGGTCAGTTTTAGAGCTAACTATAAACTTGGTAGTATCTCTTTTGCTAGTTAGGACGTTGGGCGTGTTCGGTGTGGTCATTGGTACTTTAGCAGGTCATTATTTAACAAATTTTTGGTACTTGCCATACTTGTTATCTTCTTCACTTCAGGTCAGGATTTTTATCTATTTCAAGCACTATGGCTTCAATTTCGTTATCTTACTTCTTGCAGTGATTTGTTCAGCTTTTGTCTATTATTCAGCATTTAATCTAATTAGCGACTGTTTTTTACTGATCTTAATTTATTCGTTGTCTTTCTATTTCTTTATGTTAAACGAAAGTAACCGCTCAATAATAAAACGACTATTAGTCTTGAAAACAATCGTTTTTCCGAATAATAGCCTCACGAATTAATGTGTGCGATTTAAAAGACTTGACCTTAAGCCACTTTTTTTTGGAAGGAACTTATTGCGCCACCCCACATTTAAAAATATCAATCATAGGGTAGTAGGCAACCTAACGAATACCGATACAATTATGAATAGATCATTTTGGTTGGGAGTATGGCCAGGCTTAGACCTGCGACATTACAACTACATTGTGGAAGTCCTGTCTAAATACCTTCAAAGATCTTGAGAAATAATAAAAAGATCGCGGTTCAAATTCTTTACTTTAATAGTCATCACTTTATTCTACATACGCTGGCAAATTGTGTCAGCCATGTAGATAAAATATTTTTGTCATATAGCCCTAGTCCATGGTCAGTGTATAACAAGGATGCACTTAACGACTTCAAGAACCAATCTTCTTTGGATATAGTCCGGCAATCGATTAACTATTCAAAAGTGGAAATAGTGCAAGGTGTTTGGGAAACCGAAGAAGCACAAAGGGAAGCCTGTCGATTAATCGCGCAAGAGCAGGGCTACGATTTTCTTATTGTGCAAGATGCAGACGAATTTTATCTGCCCGAAGATTACGAATCGAATATTCAACTGATGGTGGAGAACCCTCAGTATGAGGTGTATCAAACGCCCTGGATTAATTTTTGGAAGTCAACCCGGTATGCCTTGGTGCATAAGCAGCATCTTGGTGTATCCAACACACTTTATAGTACATGCCCATTGTTTGCTATAAATCTTCGCCTGCCGGTGAAATTTGAAAGCAGACGTGTGCCTAAAAATTCGACCAGTGTATTCCAGCTTAAGGGAATTTGCTTTCACCTTTCCTACGTCTTTTCAGACATTGATATGTTTATTAAGATTAGCACTTGGGGGCATGCGCATCAAGTCAATAAAAATTGGTTTAAGTGGAAGTGGCTTGCCTGGCATTTCGACAAACGAAACATTAATCCATTCTGTTCAGTAGACTGGGTGAAGGCAGTTCCATTCACCGGTTTACTTCCTGCAGAATTGCAGCGTTTTGAAAACCCTATCCATATTTCCATTCAACTCACTTTATATGATCGGTTGCAAGAATTCCTGCACGATGGAATAATGAGTTTTCTATATCAGCTTCGCCAATGGCGATCTAAATTGACGTAAATATGCTTGTCGTGGTGCCCACTTATAAACGTCTGGATTGCTTACGGCTGTCTTTGCTTTCTATTTTTAACAATGAGTTGCCTCCCGATGAAACGTGTAGGCTTGTGATTAGCAACAACTACCCGCCACACAGTGAAGCTGTTGAAGAAATTGTAACCACCCTTTGTTCTCATCCGAACTTCAACAAGTGGCAAGTAGTTTTTCATCACCAATTGAATACAGTACCTGCTGTTGACAACTGGTACCAAACTATTTTGGATTTTGCCAATGAAGAAGAAATGGTGGTGTTGCATGGTGACGATGACTTACTGACCCCGTGGAGTTTGGCTGATCGTCTATCGTTGTTAGCTACGCGGCAAGCGGATTTTTTATTGACAGGTGTTTGCAGTGGGTTGACCTTTTTGAGTATCACATCCATTCAATACCGTGGAAATTGGCCTGTGAGAAATCGTGATGACCAAGGTCAAATTCTTTCCTTCTCAGATTTTGAAGATTTTGGCAACGTATTTATTGGCAGCCAAACCTACCGGTTTACGCCCAACTTTAAAGCAGCCATCAAACAAGCGAAACAGTGGACGGAAACCCAAACCTGGTTGGATTATGAAACCCGTAACATCATGTTTCCCTACTATCTTCTGGTAGCTATACAACTTACCCCAGCGAAGGTGATTGGATGCCATTGGCATGGTTGTATTCGGGGCACTTCATTGCACGAGCGAGTAAATGCGCCCTTTAACCATTCATATGGGTGGAACTCAGGTGTTATGGACATGTTAGTACTGGAACTGATGAACCATCCAGATTTATTGAACAAGCCACTTGACAGAACACGTGAATTGCTCGCGTACCAGGCAGCAAACTGGTACCTGACATTATACTTAGATCCACGCGTTACCTCGGTGTTTCGAAGAGAATTATTAAAACGCGTAAATGTGAAAATGAGTTTTAAAAACTGTTTGTTTGGTATAAAGGTGATACTGCAGCAATACTTAGGATTAAAGGCAATATCCATCCGCTGGGATATATGGAGAAATAGAAATATATACACGCCCACTTCATTATTGAAAGAGATTTCAATAAAGCAACGTAACGAAGAATTGAAATAAAACGACTTCTCATCAGATGGCATCGTTTTTTTTCTGCATTTTTCTTTAGACCCACTTCGGTTACTCGCGAATGTAAGAGCTGTTTCTCTTTGTAATGTGACTATAGATGCGGCTTGTATGAGTTTAAACGTAAATAAAAGATAGAGATTATGAACAACAAAACAGTAAACGTATTAGTAGCGGGTGCCGGTGGTTTTATTGGCGGGCATTTAATTGAATTTCTTCTAGCGAAAGGGTATCGTGTGCGTGCTGTGGACAAAAAACCACAGACACAATGGTACCAACGCAACACGTCTATCGAAAACCTAACTCTGGATTTGAGTCTTCTTCCCAATTGCTATACAGCGATGCAGGGCATTGATGAAGTATACAATCTGGCGGCAGATATGGGCGGCATGGGCTTTATCGAAAACAACAAGGCGCTTTGTATGCTTTCTGTTTTAATAAACACGCACTTGTTGCAGGCTGCCAAAGACGTGGGTGCGAAGCGTTTCTTTTTTGCTTCTTCGGCATGCGTATATGCCGCGGGCAAACAATTGATCACCGATGTAACTGCGTTGAAGGAAGCTGATGCTTATCCGGCCGAACCGGAAGATGGGTACGGCTGGGAAAAGCTTTTTAGCGAGAGAATGTGTCGCCATTTTAGAGAGGACTTTGGTATTGCCGCACGGGTGGCACGCTACCACAATGTGTATGGTCCATTCGGTACCTATGCAGGTGGACGAGAAAAAGCACCGGCTGCTATTTGTCGTAAAGTGATTGAGGCGAAAATGTCCGCTAAGCATGAAATTGAAATTTGGGGTGATGGCGAACAAACGCGCAGTTTCATGTTTATTGATGATTGCCTGAAGGGGACATTTGATATTCTACAATCCGACTGGCATGAGCCGATAAACCTAGGCAGCAACCAAATGGTGAGCATCAATCAACTGGTTGACATCGTAGAAGGTATTGCCGGAATCAAATTGAAACGAAGCTATAATTTGAACGCTCCAAAAGGTGTGCGTGGTCGCAACAGTGATAACGAATTGATTAAACAGGTATTTGGATGGGAGCCATCTATCAAGTTGATAGATGGCTTGCGGCAAACGTATGCTTGGATTGAACAAGAGATGAAGGGCAGCGGCAGTGGAAAGAGCGTTGTAAACCTGTATTAAACTAATCAGTCGTCCAATCACTACTGAACTGGTAACAACTTGGATGATGTAAGAGCAAAGCCAATTGTCGAGGGCTTTGCGCAAACTGGGTTTTCATAGATGATTATTGCAAGAATTTTTGGCGGTTTGGGCAACCAACTATTTTGCTATGCAGCTGCCAAAAGTTTAGCGGAGCATAGTGGTCACTCATTGGTATTGGATATAAGTTCTGGCTTTACGAAGGATTTTTATAGGCGTGAACCGATCCTCAATTTTTTTAATATTGCCTATCAGCCAGCAAAAAGTTGGCAGAGTTTTCAGTTTCCAGCGGGTATCCAAACGATTGGAGCGCTACGAAAGCTTGCAACAAAAAATGATTGGATGCATCAATACTATTATTCTGAGCGCGATGGTTCAAGAGCAGATGCGGCATTTTTCGACCAACCAAAACGTGGTTTCGTCTATTTGGATGGATACTGGCAATCGGACTATTATTTTAAATCAATTGAGTCAGTTATTCGTAAGGAATTTCAAATGAAAGAAATTCACGATGATGAAAATAAAGCATGGGCAAAAGAGATCCAGTCGCGCAATGCGATAGCCATGCATGCGCGCAGATTGCATGGTGTTCCCAATGAAAAAAATGCAAAACCTAAGCCGGGGGTGCGTTCGCTCTCTCTGGCGTATTATTACCAATGCATGGAGGAGTTGGCTGTTCAGGTAGAAAATCCGCATTTTTATTGTTTCTCTGACTACCCAGAATGGTTTCAGCAAAATCTGCAGTCACGCTACCCGATTACCTTTGTTACACATAACCAATATGGAGCCGATCGTAGCCATGAAGACTTTTGGCTGATGAGCCAATGCAAACATTTTATTATCTCCAATAGCACATTTAGTTGGTGGGCCGCCTGGCTCAGCAATTATGTCAATAAAAAAATATTTGCACCCGACCTCAGTTTCTGGGAGTGCAAGGATGCTATTCCAAGAGGCTGGCAAATTCGAAATGCGTCATGATCATCTCCGTTCTGATTTTGTCGGTTTCCGCTTTTCTCTTATATCGCCTCATTAAGTTGGGTTCATTCATCTTGATTATGATGGGTCTGGTTCCTTTTCAACAAAGTGTCTATGTTTATTATGGCTACTATTTTTTAGACGATTTTCTTGCTAATAATTTTATTCATTTTCGACTGCTTCAAGAGGGTGACATCGATTTTATTCTTTTAAATTTTGCAGTTTATATTGCGGGTATATTATTTTTTGGGCTACTGTTTTATTACTTTTTTCCAAGACAAAACACGGCTCTTAGAAAAATAGATACAGATATTATGCTCTTTTCCATCGACAAGTTGATATTGGTTTATAGCGTGATAGCATTAATTTTTTTGGTTTCTACAGATTTGAATAATTTCTTCGCCAAGGTCATGCGGCTCGGGTTTTACCACATCAGTTTTGTCCCCTTGCTCATTGGCTATTTCATACAGGATTTTAAAAGAAGGACACTTTTCGTTTTTTTGGCAGTGGCCCTTTTTTTTGTGGTGCTAAATCTTTTGGTAGGCAGTCGTGGTTATATGGCCGTCATGTTTTTCACGTTTACCTATGGCATGTTGGCCAACCAAAAGAACCGGGTACTATTTCGATATTATTTGTTAGCAGTGGCGTTGCTCATGATTGTGGTGGTTCCTTTCTTGGGCTTTATTGAACTCTTTCGGTCGGAGTTTGGGCGACTAGAGTATGAAGACGTTGATCAGGAGCGAATTGAGTTACTAACACGTGAGTACCAGAATAATGAAAAGTATGAAAAAAGTTCAGAGTCAAGTTTTGCCCGCAACATTATATGGCCCAATTTGTCGGTAATGATTATGACGGATCGGGAAGTTCCCAGTGTTGGGTTTGATAATCTTAAGAATGATCTTGCTTTCATTTTCACCAATACATTTATTAGCGGCAAAACGTTAGAGGAATCTCGTGAGCAGTACTTGGAGCGGCTCTGGGGTACAGGCCCGGCTAATTTGTATGGGTACTCTGTGAATCTTTCAAACAGCGTGGAGTTTTCTGCGCTGGCAGATGGCATTTGGCGCTATGGAAAATTTGGCTTTCTAGTAAATTTGTTTTTTTTAGTATTAATAGGTCTACTCGCAGAAGGAATATTGTTGAATAAAATTACGCGGAAAGGTGTTGATTTGTTTACCGTTTTTTGGGTAGGGAATATGTACCTTGTTTTTATTGCAACTATTAACATTGAGCCACTGATCAGTGTCATTCGGACAGTTGTTTATATGATTTTCTTTTGTTATCTTTTTACTTTTGTCATGTCGCCTTTTGTGATTAAGCGGGCGACCGTTCAATAATGAACAACTTTTTTTGATTCATGATTGGCTCTTTTCTTTTACAACATCATATGGCGAAAAAGTAATGCTACCAGTTAGGTAAGAGTATTTTTTGAAATGGGGAAACAAATAGTGGGTTCAAAAAGGATATTATATGTGGGGGATTTGTGGTATGGAAGCACGGCATTGTGGCGGAGAGACGCACTGTGTCAACTTGGGTTTATAGTTGATTCGGTGGATACGAGTTTGCGAAGCAATTGGTTATTGGTTAAGCTGGTCAATATTTTTCATAAGCTTGGGTTTGGCCTTGATCTAGTCGGTGCAAATAACAAGATAAGAAGACTAATTGAGACCAACGCCTACGACTATTTGTGGATAGATAAAGGGATTACTATTCGACCAGGTACTTTGCGTAGGGTAAAATCTAATTGCCCAATAACAACACTGGTTTCCTATAGCCCAGACGACATGTTTAATCCAATAAATCAAACAAACAACTATCTCAGGTCAATAAGAGTGTACGAACAAATAATTACTACAAAATCATTTAACGTAGCTGAGTTCAAGGCACTGGGAGCACAAAATGTTCATTTTGTTTCTAACTCTTATGATCCGAAAATCCACCGGCCAATGAAATTGGAACAACGCGAACTCATTGAATTGGCTGCGGATGTTGGCTTTATTGGTAATTTTGAGGAACCCCGTCTAAATTCAATTCTCTTCTTAGTTAAGAATGGCGTACCTGTAAACGTAAAAGGAAAGCAATGGGTTGAATGGAGAAACTCTTTTTCGCAACTCAAGGTTGATCCTTTTTTTTATAGCGGTGTGGACTACGCGAAAGCCATATCGGCAACTAAAATTAATTTGGGTTTTCTATTTAAAGGTAATAGAGATTTGCAGACCCAAAGAAGTATTGAAATACCTGCATGTGGCGGTTTTTTGTTGGCAGAGCGCACAACTGAACATTTGTCGCTTTTTAAGGAGGGAGAAGAAGCTGAGTTTTTTGACAACGATGAAGAACTTTTGTCAAAAGTAATCTTCTACCTAAAAAATGAAAATGCACGTGGTAAAATCGCCACAGCGGGTTATCACCGTTGTGTTGCCAGCAGATACGACTACCTTAGTGTCTTACAGGACTGTATTAAAAAATTTTCTTAGAATGATGGCAGGTTCGTACAAACAAAAACTCTATACCAATTACATCACCACCCATACTGGTCTTCTCTATGACAAGCCAACACTTTCAATAATTGAAAGCAATTTTGTGGTTTGGGACAATTATTATAAATCGATTCTTCCAACCGATTTAAATCTCCCTATTCTTGATATCGGATGTGGCAATGGAAGCTTTATTTATTATCTTCATCAACGCGGTTATAAAAATGCATTTGGAGTCGATTTATCAGCTGAGCAGATTAACGAAGGGCACAAGCTGGGAATTACGAACATCAAAGTGCAAGATGCGATTTCAGCACTGGAGGAAAGTAATACATACCATTGCATTATTGCCCGCGATGTAGTGGAACATTTGACCCGACAAGAAGCGTTTGATTTGCTTTTGTTGGTTTCCGCTCGGTTAGTAAAATCAGGTCGATTCATCATGCAAGTGCCCAACGGCCAGGGAATTTATTTTACATCGATTTTTTATGGAGACTATACGCATGAGCAGGCCTATACAGAGTCATCCGTAAGCCAGTTATTTCTCAATACTGGTTTTTCATCTTCATTTTGTAGACCGACTGGCCCAGTGCCGCATGGTTTTGTTAGTTCGGTGAGGTCGCTTCTGTGGAAATGCAAAGTGTTGGTTCATCGATTTTGGAAAGCGGTGGAGACGGGCAGTGGAAAAGGAATTTTCACTTCGAACTTAATAGCTGTAGGAGATAAGTTGTGACGATCAATTACTATTATAGAAAGCCTGAACCAACCAATTTTAGTATCGAGAATGTTTTTGAAACTGTGCAGCAGAATTTGCCAGACGGGATCACTTATTCCTCCCTATCGGCATCTCGGACTCTTGATATCGGCTATTTGCTAAAACTGAAGACACTGCAAGCAGATGTTCACCATATAACAGGTGCGATTAACTATGCTGCGCTCGCTTTACCATCCAGCCGAACGGTATTGACAATCCATGACTTGGGACATTTGACGGAAACTTTAAAAGGCATAAAGAAAGAAATCTATAAGTTGCTTTTTTGGAACTTACCTTTAAAAAAAATCAGGTACCTTACCACTATTTCGGATTTCACGCAAAGAGAAGTCAAAAAACACTGCAATGTCAACGGAAAGAAAATAAAGACGATTTACAACCCGGTTAGTGCTGATTTTCACGTCCTCCCAAAACATGAAAATGAATATCCCGTGATATTGCAGATTGGTGGTGGTGCCAATAAAAATATCGAAACGCTGATAGAGGCAGTTATGGGTATCAAATGCAAATTGATATTGGTAAGAACGGCCAGCGAACATCTAATTTCTCTGCTACAACAAAAAAAAATAGACTATGAGTTTCGTAGTCGGTTGACAAAAAATCAATTGATCGAGTGCTATGCCAATTGTGATTTATTGTTTTTCGCTTCATCCTATGAGGGATTTGGCTTGCCCATTATTGAGGCGATGGCAAGTGGTCGACCTGTGATTACGGCTAACATTGATCCTATGAAGGAAATTGCTGGTGGTTGTGCCGTTCTGGTTGACTGGAAAAGCGCCAGTGAAATACGCAATGCAATTTGTGAGCTTTGGAAAAACAAATCATGGTATGCGGAACTCCAGTCAAAAGGTTTGGAGCACGCGAAACAATTTAATCCAAAGCGAATTACAGATGAGTACTTGGACTTCTATTATGATATGGTAGCCAATGCCTAAACGAATACTCTTTTTGTATTCCGAGTTTATGCCCTACAATATACCTGTTTGGTTGTCACTCAAATCTGATTTTGGTTTCGATGTCCACGTGGTCTATTGGGATCATAAGAAGTTAACACCGTATCAATACCCGGGATCTGAATTTAGTTTTTACAAGCGAAGTGAGCATGACCGTAACTCATTGATTTCATTGTTTGAATCAATTAAACCCGAGGCACTTTTTGTTTCGGGAAGAATGGATCGTGATTATTTGTATGTTGCTCGTCAGGCAAAGACACGTTCCATCCCCGTTATCATGGGTTCTGACAAACAATGGAAAGGAAACTGGAAAGATTGGATATTTTTCGTTTTTCAAAAATATTTTTATCGACCCTATTTTACGCATGCCTGCATACCTGGGGAGCGACAGCGTGTGTATTGCAATAAAGTTGGTTTTACCAACGATCGGATTGTGGAAGGATTGTACTGCGCGAATATTGATCTCTTTAAGACCATTAATGCTACAGGTGACGACATTTTGTTCGTGGGCAGATTGGAACCGATTAAGGGAGTAATGCTGCTGGTAGAGGCAGTTAGAACATTGAAAACTCGCAACGCTTTTACAGGCAAATTGAGGATTTATGGTAGTGGTTCTTTGAAAGATCAAATACCGCACGAAGAATGGATTATTTGTAATGATTTTGCCGACCAATCTCTACTTAAAGATGCCATTCAGGCTTCTCGTATCTTTTGTCTGCCTAGTGTGGAAGAGCCATGGGGTGTAGTAGTTCATGAGATGGCAGCAGCCGGCTTACTGATTTGTTGTTCTGATGCCTGTGGAGCTGGTGATTCTTTCGTTCGGCAAGATGAGAACGGTTATGTTTTTAAAACAAGTGATCAAGATGAATTGGTGAATGGCTTGATGTATCTTCTTTCCTTGAAGCCGGATGAGGTAGAAAGAGGCAGAGCACTTAGTCGGGCGCTATCTCGAGAAATCACTCCATTTTTTTCGGCTTCCCAGTTATCTAAGCTAGTCGAAGTAGAAACAAAAGAGCCAGCGAGGTGAATCTTTTCATAGACGCAACAAACATACGAGGTGGTGGTGGGCTTGTTCACCTAAATTCAATTTTAGAACACGCAAATCCTACATCGTTCATTTTTTCAAAAGTCATTGTTTGCTCTTCAACAGATACCTTGAATAGACTTCCCAATCATCCATGGTTGATAAAGCACGGAGAAATGCTGATCGATTCGAATTCTTATTTCGACCGTTGGCGATGGAGGAAGTTTAGATTTAGAGAGGTATTGAAAGCATATGGTAACCCGATTTTGTTTTGTGTAGGAACCATTAAACCACCTTTCGACTATTCTTATTACACCATTTGCCAAAATCTTTTACCGTTGGAACTAAGAGAGTTGTTGAGATTTGGTTTTTCATTGGTGACTCTTCGTTTGTTGATTTTACGGTTTGTTCACTTAAAAGCATATCGAAATGCCGAGGGTGTAATTTTCCTTACACAACATTGCTACGAAGTATTACCAACCAGAATAAAGAGAGATTTGAAGAAGCATACGGTTATCCATCATGGCATTGATCATCGTTTATTTAAAAGGACTGGGGATGCGCGATTTGAAGGCGTAACAAAAGTTCTATATGTTTCCAATATAGATCAGTACAAACACCAGGATACCGTTGCACAGGCAGTAATCAATCTCAATCAAAGAGCAATACCCGTGCAGTTAAGTTTGGTCGGCAGCAGTTACAAGCCAACCCTAAGGCGGTTGCAGCGGGTGATGGGATCAGTGGCGAACGGGCGTAATTGGGTGCAAATCAAAGGAGTGATGTCACACCAAGAACAGATAGCTGAGTATGAAAAAAGCGACATCAGTTTGATTGCGTCTTCGTGCGAGTCTTTTGGGATGACGCTTACAGAAAGTTTGGCCTTGGGTATGCCCATTGCGTGTTCTTCGATCCCCTCATTTAAAGAAATAGCTCAAGATGCAGCCGTATATTTCGATCCGCAAGAAGTAAAATCAATAGAGCGGGCTATTGAGAAATTGGCAACTGATGAATATCTGAGACGCGTACTTAGCGAGAAGGCATTCACCCGTGCGCAGGCGTTTTCGTGGGAGAATACATCAAGGCGGACGTTCGATTTTTTGAGTAATTAGTATATGATGGACAAAGAAAAAGAGAAAGTAAGAGATTTTTGGAATGAAGCTTCCTGCGGAGAAGAACTTTATCTAAAAGGGGAAGAAGAGATGCAACAATTTAAAAACCAAATGCAAGAACGATATCATCTCGAGCCTTTTATTTTGAATTTTGCCGACTTCAAAAATTTTAAAAAAAAGAAAGTGCTTGAGATTGGCGTTGGTCTGGGTTCGGATCACCAACAATTTGCAGAAGAAGGCGCGGAGCTATCTGGAATTGACCTTACCGAACGAGCCATACGTTATGCTACCCAGCGTCTTTCCTTGTTTGGTTTGAAATCCAATTTGGCCGTAGGTGATGCAGAGAATCTTTCATTTAGTGATGAAACTTTTGACCTTGTGTATAGTTGGGGCGTCATTCATCATAGTCCCAACACAAGAAAATGTGTACATGAGATATTTCGCGTCTTGAAGCCGAATGGCAGCTGTAAAGTAATGATATACCATAAGCATAGCATGGTTGGTTATATGTTATGGATTCGTTATGCACTACTTACGCTGAAGCCATTTACAAGTTTGGAGACGATCTACTCAAAGTATCTGGAGAGTCCGGGAACGAAGGCCTATAGCCTACAAGAAGCAAAGCAATTATTTAGCGCATTTAAGAATGTGAGAATTGAAACCATTTTGGGTCATGGAGACCTTCTAACGTCCCAAGCAGGCCAAAGACACAAAGGATTCTTACTAGACCTGGCGCGGAAAATTTACCCGCGCTGGCTGATCAGAACTTTTTTTAAAAAGCACGGACTGGCAATGCTTATTGAGGCAGATAAATAACCATGTGCGGCATCGTAGGCGGATTTGGTAGTGTGGAGCAATGGCCGATCGAAGAAATGATGGGCGCCATTGCGCATCGGGGCCCCGATCATCAGGCGTCCTTTGTGGAAGCGAACGTATTTCTCGGCCACACAAGACTTTCAATCCAAGACTTAAGTGAAAGCGGAAACCAGCCCATGTTTTCGGAAGATGGCCGATTGGTAATCATCTTTAATGGAGAGATATACAATCATTTCGAATTGCGTGGCGAACTGAATGCCAGACACTATCGCTCTACTTCGGATACAGAAACTCTTTTAGCAGCATATCAACAATGGGGTATTGATTGTTTGGCAAAATTGAACGGCATCTTTGCATTTGCGCTTTACGATAGACAAGAGCAAACGCTACTGTTAGCACGAGATCGTTTTGGTGTAAAGCCACTTTATTTTTCATCGTTGAAACACAGCGTTTCTTTTTCGTCTGAATTGAAAGCACTCTTACCAGTTATTTCCGATCGGTCAATAGATGTTACGGCTCTCGATAACTATTTGACCTTCCTTTGGTCTCCGGGCGTGCGCACACCGTTTCTAAGCGTCAATAAATTGGAACCTGGTTCTTCTATTAAGTTTTATTTTGTTGGCGAAGAACTGAAAATGGAAAAAAAAGAATTTTACCAGGTTCCGTTCATCGGAAAGTATTCTGATAGCAGCGAAAAAGAACTAATTGACCTATGCGAAAAAAAAATACTTCAGGCCGTTGATCGCCAATTGCTATCCGATGTCCCGGTAGGTTTCTTTCTCTCCGGAGGATTAGATTCAAGTCTTCTGGTTGCCATGGCTAAACGACTACATCCGCAAAAAAAAATAGATTGCTTCACGATTGACGCAGGTGCGGAAATCAGTGACGAGGGTTTCACTTCTGATTTAGACTATGCGAAAAAAGTAGCCGATTATTTAAAGGTGGATTTGCATGTTGTTAAAGCAGATATTGACATCCTCCGGGATTTTGATAAGATGATTTGGCACCTCGATGAGCCGCAGGCTGATGCAGCTCCACTCAATGTATCTAACATCTGCCAGCAGGCCCGCTCAATGGGATTTAAAGTGTTGATTGGCGGCACAGCCGGTGATGATATTTTTTCCGGCTATCGTAGACACCAGGCATTAGAGATTGAGAAGTATTTGAAACTATTGCCACGGTGGGTAAGCGAGGGCCTACTTAAATTACCACTGAATCGAAAAAATCCCCTCTTTCGAAGAGTTACGAAGGTATTGATAGAGTCAACGCAGACAACAGCACAGCGATTAGCTAATTATTACCGGTGGCTTTCAAAAGAAACAGTCGACCAATTGTTTGACGAGCAGTATCAATCCATCGTCAAACAACATAACCCTACCGACTACCTAATTAACCGATTAGCCGACATTCCAAATGAAAACTCCTGGCTCAATAGAATGCTCTATTGGGAAATGACTTCTTTTTTAGTGGATCATAATTTGAACTACACCGACAAGATGGCGATGGCTCATGGGGTGGAAGTTCGGGTGCCTTTCCTGGATAACGAGTTGGTAGAGTTCGCATGTACCATTCCGCCATCATTAAAAATGAAAGGGCAGGAGACGAAGTATATCTTGAAAAAAGTGGCCGAGCGGTATTTACCAAATGAAGTGATCTACCGACCCAAAACAGGATTTGGAGCGCCTGTGCGCAAATGGATCACAACCGACATGAAGCCCCTGATCGCTGAACGACTTAGTCCCATGCGTATTAGTGGCGTTGGTATTTTTGATTCACAAAAAATTCAGCAATTGATTGCCGACAATGAAGCCGGGAAAATAGATGCATCATATAGTATCTGGTCATTGCTTGCTATCGATTCATGGATACGTCAATTCTCAACGCAAAAGACAACCGAAATACTTGAAACAACTAATTCAAAATCTTAAAACAGGGATCACATCTCTCGAGGAAATTCCCGTACCACAGCCGGGGAGGGGGCAGGTCTTAATTCAAACAACGCACACTCTTGTATCGTTGGGCACCGAGCGTATGTTGGTGGAGTTCGGCAAGGCCTCGCTGTTTCAAAAAGCGCGGCAGCAACCCGATAAAGTCCAGCAAGTACTTGACAAAATACGAGCGGAGGGTTTACTACCCACCTTAGAGGCGGTCTTCAACAAATTGGATCAGCCTATTCCATTAGGTTATTGTCATGTTGGGGTGGTGGCGCAACTAGGTGATGGTGTCACCGAGTTTCAAATAGGCGATCGGGTTGTTTCGAATGGCTCTCATGCGGAATTTGTTTGCGTCCCAAAGAATCTGGTGGCAAAAATTCCTGCTGGGGTTAGCGATGAAGAAGCTTCCTTCGCTGTTATTGGTTCTATTGGCCTGCAAGGATTACGACTGGCTCAACCCACGCTTGGAGAAACTGTCGTTGTGATAGGATTGGGATTAATCGGTTTGCTAACAGCGCAGCTTGCGAAAGCAAATGGTTGCCGGGTTATAGGATATGATGTCGATGAGGCAAAGGTAAAACTAGCAGGGTTGCTTGGGATCAAATCATTTAATTCACTGATCAATGATCCGATTGCTTCTGTGAAAGAAGCTACACAAGGACTTGGCGCAGATATCGTTCTCATTACGGCTTCTGCAAAAGGAGATGAGATTATTCATCAAGCGGCATTGATCAGCCGCAAACGAGGACGTATCGTTTTAATTGGCGTGATAGGTTTGGATTTAAAACGTGCGGACTTTTATGAAAAGGAATTAACCTTTCAGGTGTCTTGTTCTTATGGTCCCGGACGTTATGATGATAACTATGAGCAAAAGGGAAATGATTATCCTCTGGCTTTCGTACGGTGGACAGCACAACGAAATTTTGAATCAGTATTGCAAGCGATCGAATCTCAGTCGGTGAATGTGAAGACACTGATTTCGGAGCAGGTTCCATTTTCAGATTTTCAGCTTGTGTATGGCGATATGAAGAACCCAACCAGGATTGCATCCTTATTGGCCTATCCGTCACAGCCTCGAGTACTTTCAAGAAAAGTGGTATTTCCTCAACCTGTCATTTCTTCGGCTGGATCGCTGCGCGTAGGAATTATCGGTGCGGGTAATTTTACGATGGCAACCTTGCTACCGGCTTTGAAGAAAAACCAAGTTGCCATTCAAGGTATTGCCAGTGCCAATGGGTTGTCGGGCACCCTCATGGCAAAAAAATACAATGCTGAATTCTCTACATCCGACTACCAGGAATTGTTTGCAGACGAAAATGTTAATTTAGTCATCATCACAACGCGCCACAGTCTGCATGCCGGCATGGTTACAAAAGCTATTCAAGCTGGCAAAAATGTATTTGTTGAAAAACCATTAGCGGTAAATGAGGAAGAACTTCATGTGCTGCAAGAACTTTTTACTACAAAGCCGCAAGCTTCATTGTTGCACGTGGGTTTCAATCGGAGATTTTCCCCTCATATTTTACAACTGAAAAAGCTGGTAGGTTTACAGCCGGGAGCTATGCATCTCATTATTACCATGAATGCAGGAGCATTGCCGCCTAACCACTGGACGTTAGATCCGAAGGAGGGTGGAAGAATAATCGGAGAGGCCTGCCACCTGGTAGATTTAGCGGTGTATCTTACCGGAAGCGAAGTCGCAAGCGTAACAGGTCAGTCGCTGGGTATTTCCTCGAATAGCAATTCCGACAATGCCAGTTTTCTATTGGAGATGCAGAGTGGTTCTAATGTAGTCATTAACTATTTTGCAAATGGTTCAAAAGCCTATTCAAAAGAGAGGATTGAATTATACTATCAGGAGAGGACTTTGGTGATGGACAATTTCCGCATCACGACCGGTTATGGATGGCCGGGTTTCACAAAGCTTAAAACGTCTATCGATAAAGGTCACAGTGAACAAATCAAACAACTGAAAATCGCGTTTGAGAGTGGCGAGCCCTTGATACCGATAAGTCAATTATTTCATGTAACGGCTGTCACGCTGGCAATGGTTCAAAGCCTAAAACAAAACGCGCGCATTTCAATATGAGGATTGACATTATTGCAGGTGCGCGGCCTAATTTCATGAAGATTGCGCCAATCATAGACGCCATACGAATTCGGCAACTAGATGGAAGCAAACTATCTTTTCGCCTTGTTCATACTGGGCAACATTATGATAAAGCAATGAGCGGGCGCTTTTTTGAAGAGCTAAATATTCCTGATCCGGATATAAATCTGGAGGTTGGCTCCGGCACCCAAGCCGAGCAAACGGGAAATATCATGGTCCGCTACGAAAAACTTCTGATGGAGTCCCCTTGTGATTTGTGTCTGGTAGTGGGTGATGTTACGTCTACTATGGCTTGTAGTATTGCTGCTAAAAAACTGAATATTAAAGTGGCACATGTAGAAGGTGGCATTCGTTCATTCGATCTGACAATGCCGGAAGAAATCAATCGCATGGTCACGGATTCTATTACTGACTATTTCTTCACTACATCCGAGGTCGCTAATCAGAATTTGATAAAGGAAGGCGTGGATCCGAAAGCTATTTTCTTTGTAGGCAATACGATGATCGATACCCTTCTTAAAAACCAATCGAGATTTTCGCAACCGTCTCTTTGGAAGGATCTCAGTCTTAAAGAAAAGGAGTATTTCATTATCACACTCCACCGTCCGTCCAATGTAGATGAAGTAAATCAGTTGCAAAAGTTGTTGAGTGAAATCACTTTGAGTGCACAACAACTACCCATTATATTTCCTGTTCATCCCCGTACACGCAAAACACTTCTATCAGCAAATCTTAGCTGGTCTAACTTGTTCTGTGTTGATCCATTGGGCTATCTTGAGTTTAACTATTTGGTGAAACATGCAAAAGCAGTGATTACCGATTCGGGTGGTGTTACAGAGGAAACAACAGTGTTGGGAGTTCCATGCATGACTTTGCGGACGAGTACAGAACGACCGGAGACAGTCACGATGGGCACTAACGAGTTGTTGGGAATCGATCCAAGTGCGATTAGGCCGGCCATGCAGAAGGTATTCGAAGGGAATTGGAAAAGAGGGATTATTCCTGAAAAATGGGATGGGCAAACAGCGGGCAGAATTGTAACCGCACTTGAAAAAGTTCTTTCCGTTTGAAAACGATTTTGAAATGGATGAAGTGGGCAGAGATGATGGGGATTCGTTATATTGGATTCCGTTTGTTTCACGAAATTCAAATCAAAACCGGGCTTGTCAAACGGAGATTCCCAACTTCAGTTCCTCATCGAAAGTGGATCACACTCTCACAGTGGCGTGATAAAACACCGCCATTTTTTTTTGAATCGCGCGCATCTCTGAAATCAAAAGTCACCGCAAATTCTGGCTTGCGAGAATCAGCGTTACGAATTAAGGCTGGAGAGATTCAGTTTTTTAAAGGTGCGTGGATCAGAATAGCACTCGATGAGTGGTTATTGAATCCGTCAAACAAATATCAGTATTCCAACAAAAAATATTGGAGCGAAATTCCGGATTTTGACGAGTCAATGGGAGACATCAAATACGTGTGGGAGAAGAGTAGATTTAGCTTTTTACATCCCATTCTGCGCAGTGATGTTGCTTTTGATGAAGATTCATCCGATTGGGTGTTTTCGCAAATCGAAAGTTGGATCGCCCACAATCCTGTCAATCTGGGTCCTAATTACCGATGTAGTCAAGAGATTTCGCTGCGCGTTTTTAACTGGATATTGGCGCTTTATTTCTACAAAGATTCCGTTCATCTAACAGAACCGCGTTTTGAAAAGATAATTCATTCGATTTATTGGCAGGTTAAACACGTGCGTGCAAATATTCACTTTTCACGAATTGCCGTTCGCAATAACCACGCGATCACTGAAACGTTATGCCTTTATACGGCAGGTCTTTTATTTCCATTTTTTCAAGAATCCAATCAATGGAAAAAAGAAGGAAAGAAATGGTTGGAAGAAGAAATCCTATATCAGATTTACGAAGATGGATCTTATCTTCAGTTCAGTTTCAACTATCAACGAGTAGTTGTTCAATTATTAACGTGGGCATTTGCGATCAGTGAGTATCACGATGATCAGTTTAGCGAGCAAATTTATCAGAGTGCCAATAGAACTCTCCACTTGTTAGCTACTTGCCAGGATCGAATATCCGGCCAGTTGCCAAACTATGGTGCTAATGATGGTTCATTGTTTTTTAATTGGAATGACGAGTCCTTTCGAAATTTTTCTCCTGCTTTAGATGCATTACACTACTATTTGACAGGTAGAAATTTTTATTCAAACAGTTTTGAAGATCGGGCATGGTTTGGGTTGGAGGGCAAGTCAAAAACACGTTACCCGGGATTGACTATTGAAGATGGTTGTTATTCTTTTACCTCAGGCGGTCTGTATGTATTCAGACGAGAAAAACTGCTCGCAATGGTTGTCTGTGCTTCTTATAAAGATCGACCATCGCAAGCAGATAACCTTCATCTGGACGTTTGGTATGATGGAAAGAACGTACTGCGTGATGGAGGTTCGTATCTGTATAACACCGAAAAAACGATTGTTAAATACTTTTTTGGAACGGAGTCGCACAATACCGTGATGCTAGGCGATTCGGATCAAATGCAAAAAGCTTCGCGTTTTATTTGGTTAAATTGGTCAAAAGCATTGACAGCGGGGTGGAGCGAAACCAGAGATGGAGTCATCGAGTTTAATGGCGCAGTTGAGGCTTTTGACAGTATCGGTAATATTATCCATTATCGGAAGCTTGAAATTGACTGCGCCAAAAAACAAGTGGTTGTCAAAGATTCGATCGAGGGAAAAGCCCCTGGCGATACTATTATGCGCCAAGTATGGCATCCAACCCAAGAGATCAAGTTCAGCCTGACTGACCCTGGATGTTCGTTGAAACAGAGTCAACGCTACTATTCTAATACCTATGGAGAAATTGAAGAGGCACTTCAAATTGAATTTTTTACGGCAGCGCGAACAATATCAACGGTCTTAGAATATTCCTAAAATAAAAGATGAGAATATTACTAATCCATCAATATTTTTTAGAAGAAGACGAACCCGGAGGTTCTCGCTTCAATGAATTTACCAAACTGTGGACGGAACAAGGATTTGAAGTAACGGTAATAGCCGGAATGGTTCATGCCTATGCGTCTGAAAAGAGGGACGAATACAAGGGTAAATTTTTTGTCGAAAAAAAACAAGGGTTAGTCAATGTGGTTAGGTGTTATGTTTCGTCATCTTACAACAAGAGTTTCAGGGGCAGGCTGTGGGGTTATTTTTCGTTTGTTCTCTCCGGTTTAGTAGCATCACTTTTTACATTGCGGTCACAAAAATTTGATTTAGTAATTTCAACATCCCCACCACTTTTTGTTGGTGTGATTGGTTACATCACGTCAAGGGTAAGAAGAATACCGTGGATTTTTGAAGTTAGAGACTTGTGGCCCGAATCAGCAATAGATACGGGAGTACTTAAAAATAATACCGTAATTAGGTTGGCCTATTGGGTTGAAAAATTCATCTATAAAAAGGCCTCAAAAATTGTAGTCTTAACTCCTTCATTTAAGATTTCATTAATCGCCAAGAAAAAAGTCCCAGGCAACAAAATAATTGAGATTCCCAATGCCGCTGATTTTAGTGCGGTGGATATATTAAAGAGTACGTTCGATAGAGAGGCTTTTCTTGAGAAACATAGTTGGAAGGGCAGATTCATAGTCACGTATGTAGGGGCACATGGAGTCGCCAATCAGTTGGATCAACTTTTAGATGCAGCGCTATTGCTTAAAGACGCTAACGTGTTGTTCTTGTTGATAGGCGATGGAATGGAAAAGAAACGTTTAATAGAAAGGAAAGAAAAGGAGTCCATTGAAAATGTATTGTTTCTTGGGCCTTTTCCAAAACCGGAAATTTATAAGTACATTCTTGTTGCCGATGTTGGAACATCTGTCTTGAAAAATGTGGAAACTTTCAAGACGGTCTACTCCAATAAAACATTTGATTACATGGCATGTGAAAAACCAATACTGATGGGGATTGATGGTGTTTCTCGCGAATTGGTAGAATATTCTGAATCGGGTCTATTTGTTAAGCCGGAAGATCCACACAGCTTTGCTGAGAAAACAAAGCTTTTAATTAATCAGCCCCGATTGAAATCGCAAATGGGAAAAAATGGATACCTCTTCGCAAAGAACAATTTTGATCGCAGAATACTTTCAATAAAATATCTGGAGCTAATGGCATCTTTAGTCAATGAAGTATAAGGTCATAAAGCGACTGCTTGATCTACTGTTTGTCTTCTTTATGTTAGTGGTCACTTCTCCAATAATTGCTATTGTAACGATCGCCTTAGCGGTTGCCAATCGTGGAATGCCATTCTTTGTTCAGCCACGACCAGGGAAAGATGAACGTGTGTTTCGATTAATTAAATTTAAAACAATGAATGACGCCAAAGATAATGAAGGCAAACTCTTACCAGATGATTTGCGCATTACAACGATTGGTAATTTCGTTAGGAAATACTCATTAGATGAATTGCCACAAATGGTGAATGTGCTGCTCGGCCATATGTCTCTCATTGGACCGCGTCCACTTTTAGTGGACTACCTCCCGCTCTACGATAGTGTTCAGAGGAGGAGGCATGAGGTGAGACCGGGGATCACAGGCTGGGCACAAGTAAACGGAAGAAATTCGATCTCGTGGAAAGAAAAGTTTGAGTATGATGTCTGGTACGTAGATCATGTATCTTTTTCGGTTGACGCATCCATTTTCGCCAGAACAATCAAGAAAGTGTTTAAGGCAGAGGGGATTGGAGCAAGTGGAGTAAAAACGATGCCTAGATTCAATGGGAAAAATTAGCTAATGCTTATGAAGAAGATTGCGATTTTCGGGGCTGGAGGTTTTGGTCGGGAAGTTAAAATGTTGATTGATCAAATCAACGAGGGTTCTAAACAATGGGAATTCATTGGCTTCTTTGATGATGGAATTCTAAAAGGAGAAGTAGTTAATGGATATCCGGTTTTTGGTGGGGGCGATGAGTTGCTGAAGTATGCAGAACAATTAGAAGTGGTTTTCGCGATCGGCAATCCTGTAGTAAAGAAGAAAGTGATTGACAAAGTAGCTGGGAATGCACTGCTTTCTTTCCCCATCCTAATTCATCCCAATTGCCAAATTGGAAAGGACGATGTCTCTATTGGAAAGGGGACGATAATTACTGCAGGCGTTATCGTGACCATTAACATTTCAATTGGTGCACATGTGATTTTAAACCTGTCAACCACAGTTGGGCACGACACCAAAATAGGTGACTATTGCTCCATAATGCCTGGTGTCAATGTGTCGGGTGAAGTCGAGCTCGGAGAATGCGTTTTTATAGGAACAGGCGCAAAGATTATTAATCAGGTTGCTATAGGGGAGAGATCAATTATTGGAGCTGGGGCAGTGGTTTCTCGAAGCATTGGGTCAGATGTTACAGCTGTCGGGATTCCCGCAAAACCTCTTGCTCCCAAATGAAACTCTTCCGGGAAAACAAACCTGCCATTCTTTTCTTGCTCACTTTCGTTGGTTTGTATCTGCTATTGAATACCATCTACGGCTTTTATGTCAACTCTTTCTTGCCACAGCCTGATCCTATTACGCTTGTCGTTTCTAAACACGTAGCGTGGTTGCTATCATGGTGGGATGACTCTGTTACTTATGCGTTGAAAGCGGGTTATAAAAATGTGATCTTGAAAAATAGCTATCGAACGGTGATTGAAGTATTTGAAGGTTGCAATAGCGTGAATGTGATGATTGTATTTGTGTCCTTTATGGCAGCATTCCGTGGAAGGTTAAAATCCACTCTTATTTTTTCTTTGGGTGGCCTGATCATTATTTATCTAATGAATTTGTTTCGGGTGGCAATGCTATACGCCATTGAAATCTATTGGCAGCGATACCTATATTTTTTCCACAAATACCTCTTTACAGGGGGCATCTATGCCGTTGTTTTCTTGCTATGGTTTCTTTGGGCAAAAAAAGTAAAACGTGAGGCAGCAGGATGATCTTTCCCTATCTCGGTCGGCTCGATGGGCGCTCGTTGGGTTAGGCGTTGTCGGTCTGGCGGTGGTTTATCTTTTTCAACAAGCTGGTTTTTTGGCTGGTTGGATTGATAAAGCGAACCAGCCCTATTTTTCCTTTTCTGTCAATCGAGCCCTTCGCCTTTTTCTCAATGATTTTTTTATGCTGCTATTGCTGGCCGGATGGTTTCAGTCGAGGTCCGTTCTTCGGCTGGCATTTGCTATTCAACTGATTGATTTCTTCATTTTACTTCCCGTTTATTTATTGGTGAAATTGAATGTGGAAGGAGATATCGAAATCTCGTCTCCACTGTTATCTCAATTTCATCGTCTGATTGTCAATCCCACCCTCATGATTTTACTTATTCCTGCCGTATATTTCCAGCGGTTTATAAAGAAGGAATGAGCAAACGCATCTATTTGTCTCCGCCACACATGGGCGGAGAAGAACTAACGTACATCCATCAGGCGTTTGATACCAACTGGGTTTCTCCGGCTGGGCCGCACATCGATACATTTGAAAAGGAACTGGCTACTTACAATGGCATGGAGTATTGTGCTGCTTTGTCGTCAGGCACGGCAGCCATTCATTTGGCGTTGATCATATTAGGCATCAAGCACGGTGACGAAGTAATTTGTTCCACCTTCACTTTCTCCGGCTCTTGTAACCCAATTGCCTATGTTGGTGCCATCCCTGTCTTTGTTGACTCCGAATTAGAAACCTGGAACATGGATCCGGTTCTTTTGGAAGAAGCAATTTTGGATCGTATCAGGAAAGGCAAAAAACCCAAGGCAATTATTCTCGTGCATTTGTATGGAATGCCCGCCAAACTGAACGAACTCATGGCGATCTCCCGCAAATACGAGATTCCGGTTATCGAAGATGCAGCCGAGGCACTTGGTTCTACCTATTTTGGTCAGAAAGCCGGGACTTTTGGTGATTTTGGTGTCTATTCGTTCAACGGCAACAAGATCATTACCACCTCGGGGGGAGGTGCACTCGTTTCAAAAAATGAAGATTGGATTAAAAGGGCTCGGTTTTTGGCTACCCAGGCAAGAGATGCTGCCCCTCATTACCAACATTCAGAAATAGGCTATAACTATCGGTTGAGTAATATATCTGCCGGCATTGGGCTGGGACAATTAAAAGTGCTTGACGATCGCGTTCGGCAGCGAAGAGCCAACTTTGATTTTTACCAAGCTGCGCTCTCGCACTTGCCGGGCATAGCCTTTCAACCCGAAATGAGCGGCTCATTCGCCAATCGTTGGCTAACCACGATGCTCATCGATCCTTCTAAAAGTGGGGGCGTTACGCGAGAAGATATCCGTTTAGCCTTAGAAAAAGAGAATATTGAAAGCCGGCCTTTGTGGAAGCCTATGCATTTGCAGCCTATTTTTCAACAGTTTCCAAACTATGGGGGAGGGGTGAGCGAAAAGCTGTTTGAACAAGGTCTTTGTTTGCCCTCGGGATCTGCGTTAAAGGAAGACGAACTGAGAATAATGACGATATTGATTTTGGACCTTTTGAGCTGACGGAAAGCTGTCAAAATGTAGAATGCATTAATCGAAATACATTCTTTGTGGAATCCAATGCTTGATGAACGTTGGACACTGCTCACCCTTCATGATGATTTTCGCCCTTGTTGGTGTTGCGCGAAGGAAAAGCGGATGGCTTCACCAACAAGCTTGATGAACGTTGGACACTACTCACCCTTTCGCCCTTGTTGGTGTTGCGCGAAGGAAAAGCGGACGGCTTTACCAACAAGCTTGATGAACGTTGGACACTTCGCCCTTGTTGGTGTTGCGCGAAGGAAAAGCGGATGGTTTCACCAACAAGCTGATGAACGTTGGACACTGCTCACCCTTCATGATGACTTAAAAATACCCAGTCTTTTATTTTTTTCCTTCGCCCTTGTTGGTGTTGCGCGAAGGAAAAGCGGATGGTTACACCAACAAGCTTGATGAACGTTTCGCCCTTGTTGGTGTTGCGCGAAGGAAAAGCGGATGGCTTCACCAACAAGCTTAATGAACGTTGGACACTGCTCACCCTTCATGATGACTTAAAAATACCCAGTCTTTTAAATTTTTCTCATAAAACCTTGCGCTTGAATATTTGTAATCCTCGGGGTACTGGCAGAAGCCTGCCTTCACTGGGTTGTTGTGTATGTAATCGAGCTTCTGCTCAAGTACTTCAGGTTTCCACAACGGCACACCCAACGAGTTCCGTTCCCACACTTGGTATTTCCGGTCTTTTGCGTTGACCAATAGCTCGTTCAGCAGTTTCGATTTTTCGGTTTTCATTGCTTTCAAAATCTGTTGGCTTGTGTATTTCAAAAAGTCTCGCTGCACATTTGCCTTTTTGTGTTCGCCCATCATTTGCCATATCAGATGGAAATGGTTGCTCATGATTACGAACGCGTAAACATAAACACGGTTGGACTGGGCAAGATAGTTGAGGCTTTCTGTGATGATGTCCTTAAATCTGTCGTCTTTCAAAACGTGCTTCCACTCCAAACAAGTGACGGTCAAAAACTCGGCATACTCTTCTGAGAGAATAGTTTCTTCCGTCATCAACACAAAATTAAGGAAAGCACTTTTTATTTGAGTTCATCTCGCTTGTTGGTGAGCCATACGCCATTTGCTAACCCGCAACACCAACAAGGGCGGGCTTGTTGGTGAGCCTAAGCGCGTTTGCTCACGCGCAACACCAACAAGGGCGGAGGTTCATCTCGCTTGTTGGTGAGCCTACGCGCCTTTGCTCACGCGCAACACCAACAAGGGCGGGGGTTCATCTCGCTTGTTGGTGAGCCTACGCGCCTTTGCTCACGCGCAACACCAACAAGGGCGGGGGATTAACGAAAGTACCTGTTATTTAAGTTCATCTCGCTTGTTGGTGAGCCATACGCCATTTGCTAACCCGCAACACCAATAAGGGCGGGGGAAATTAAGGAAAGCACTTGTTATTTGAGTTCATCTCGCTTGTTGGTGAGCCTACGCGCCTTTGCTCACGCGCAACACCAACAAGGGCGGAGCTTGTTGGTGAGCCATACGCCATTTGCTAACCCGCAACACCAACAAGGGCGGGGGTTCATCTCGAAATTAAGGAAAGCACTTGTTGGTGAGCCAATGCGCCTTTGCTCACGCGCAACACCAACAAGGGCGGGGTGAGCCATACGCCATTTGCTAACCCGCAACACCAACAAGGGCGGGGAGGAGTTCCGCGAAATGCGTTATTTAGACTAATCTATACCGTTCAAACTTGATCATTAATATAAAAATTGGTTACTTTTACGCTATATTTGCAATAGAAGTTGGTTTAAATTTTCACTATGTCAATGTCTAGAGGAGTAGTATTAATAGGTTTGATGTTAATCAGCTTCTTTTGCCATGCTCAACGGTATGCTCGTGCTAACGGGCCATGGAATACCGCCATTTGGGCGGCAACTCCAGCGGGCGCACCAGGTTCTGCTGCCATTCCAACGGCCACCGATGATGTTTTTACTAATACTTTTCTTGTTACACTTCCTTCAGGTAGTGCTACTTGTAGAAATCTAAATATCTCCTACAATATTGCAAATTCGCTAGCGATAAGTGCAGGACGGACCATCACCGTTACTGGCACCTTGAATGGGTGGGATGATGCAGGAACGTTTGAGGAATTTCCCAATACTTCTGTTTTGACATTTGCAGCTGGTTCAAGTATGATTTTTACTGGCGCAAATATTCAGCCTACTTATGATCCTTACCTAGTATTCTTTTGGGACAATACAGTACCCCTCGGGCGAGTTACGTTCAATTTTAGTGGCACAAAAAATTTACTTTTCCCCCTATCGGTATCAGCTATTTTAAGACTTCAAAGTGGATCATTGACAGCCGACCCAGGATCCGACCTTTCAGGAAATTCAACTGCCACATTGCAAATTGATGCTGGTGCATCTTTGATAACTGATGATCCTCTGATAAATTTCAATAACTATCAAATTTCTGGTACTCTCCAAACCTCTAGCACTATTTCTGCGGCAGGCGGTGCGGGGTCTTTAACGGTAAATAGCGGGGGAGTATTGAACTCGAGTGGGACTATAACAACAAATGCGACAACTATAACAGGTACGATCAATGTGTCCAATGCACTCAACACATCAGGAACTTTCTTGATGAATGCCGGGGGGGGGCTAAATAGTTCTTTCTCGGGCGGTTCACAGACTGAAGGGTGGTGGTCAAATAGCAACAGACCTACCACTGTCACTTTAGATCCCACATCGACAATTAATTACTCCGGACCGAGCCAAAATATTTACACACGCAGTTATACAAATTTAACTTTGAGTGGTTCCGGAACAAAGACAGTTGCTGGAAGCGGATCAATGAACGTGTCAGGAAATTTTTCATTTGCCAACTCCGGTATTACTTGTTCGTCTTCGTTCCCTGTAATTTTTGACGGATCAGGTGCGCAGGCTTTTTCAGGTGGTGGCACTGCCAATTTCAATGGAGGGTTACAAGTGAACAAATCTGCTGGAACACTTACGATTTCTCAGAATCTCACTATTCAAAATGGATTGACTATTTCGAGCGGCACGCTCGATCTTGGCTCAAATAACGTCAACCTTTCAGGAAATTTATCGGTCAGTGGATCTTTGGTTGCTTCAAACAGTACTCTAACAATCACTGGAGCTACTTCTATTACCTCAGGCTCACCATCCCTAAACAATTTAACAATAAGCGGAACAGGTAGTTTTACAGCGCCTTCTGCTTTCTCGATTGCTGGAAATTTATCTAATTCCGGGTCATTTAATTCCAACAATGGTACAATAACATTCAATGGTACAAATGCGCAGTCAATTTCTGGCACTTCTACATTGACAAACATTAATTGCAATACCACCTCTGGTGGTTCGGTTTCTATTAACGGAAATGTTACGCTCAATGGTGTGTTGACACTTAGTTCAAGCGGTATTTTTGATGCAGATGGCTCTGGTGGCGGAGTATTTACAGTTGCTTCCCTAGATCAAAACGCTGGCGGTCGTATAGCCGCGTTGCCTAACCCCGGCAATTTCAGTGGAGAAGTTACTGTTCAACGTTTTATTCATAGCCAGGCCGGTGGAGACTATCGGTACCTCTCAATGCCTGTTACAACCAACCAAAACAATTTGAGTCGCTGGAAAGCTGCGATCGGGGTTACCGGTGCGTTTTCAGATAGAAGTGTCAATTCAGAATTCGCTAACATCCAGGATTCAGGTAATACCAATCCTTCAGTATTCACATGGAACGGAACAGCCTATGTGGGTGTAACCGGGGTAACGACTGGGGCAACCACACTAAGCAGTAGAACAGGTTATGTTGCATATAACTACAATAACAGCTCAACGACAGCCTCTTACCGCGGTGCCATTGAAACGGGCAGCGTTCCTATTTCCATTTCTAATGTAAACGGCAATTTTAATTTGGTGCCGAATCCTTATCCATCTCCAATTGATTTTGATAATATTAGCAAATCGAACATCAATAACTCCTTGTGGCTACGGACTGGAAATAATACTTTTTCCTCCTATGTGGGTGGGGTTGCTACCTTGCCGCCATTCGTTGGTTGGGGCGGTGAAATTGCAATTGGTCAATCGTTTTGGACGCAGTCAAATGGAGG
The DNA here is from genome assembly GCA_020403045.1 of Cytophagales bacterium. GTDB lineage: Bacteria > Bacteroidota > Bacteroidia > Cytophagales > Cyclobacteriaceae > ELB16-189. The sequence continues at coordinate 8,221 of JADBYK010000072.1, read as the reverse complement.
AGGGTCAACGTTAACCTTGAATGAAACGGATAAAACGAACAATTCGGTTCGCTTTCTACGAACAGAAACACCCACAAACTACGTTCGGTTGACCTTGACCGGGGCTGATCAACTTGACGAAGCGGTTATTCGTTTTGCCGATGGCGGCTCAGATGATTTGAATGGAAAATTCGATGCTGTTAAGCGTAAGAATGGAAACTATGTGTCAGCTCTTGGACAAAACAATTATCTGAATCTGTCCGTGTACACTGTTTCTGCTGCTATTGATTATGCAATCAAAGGAATTGCTCCGCTTTCTGCTACTGAAGCCACACGAATAATACCGCTGAAGGTGGCCGATGCGAAAAATGGTAATTATACACTAAAGTTTACCGAGCTTTCTACGTTTGATTTGGGCTATAAGATTTTCTTAAAGGACAAATTCCTTTCAAAGGAAGTTGAGATTGAGGATAATGAAGAGTACGAATTTTCGATTACTTCAAATGCGTCAACAACGGGAAGCGCGCGATTTGAACTTGTCTTCAGAAAAGACATCGTTACGGCACTTGAACCAACTCTATCGCAAGAAGTTTTGGTTTACCCTAATCCTGTTTCTTCTGATGGTAGGCTAACAATCGTAATACCTGAGCAACTGGACGCACCTATTCTTTCCATTTTTCTTTATGATATGAAGGGATCGGTGATTTATTCTAGCGAGAATGACAAAAAAATCCTGGAACCTGGCGTAAAAACAATTGAGATGGGTCAAGCAGGCACCGGTTTATATATTCTCAATATTACGTCCGGCAACGAGATCAAATCAATTAGAGTTTTAAAACGATGAGAAATATTCGGTTGGCTTTATTCTTATTGTTGATTCTGAATTCATTCAGTGTGTTTGCCCAGCCCGGTGGAGACCCTGGAGGTGGAGGGAACCCGTCAGTACCCATTACGGGCATCGAGGTGTTGCTAGGAGTAGGTGGCGCGCTTGGCTTAAAGAAGATGATGTCAAAAAAGAAAAACAATCTGTAATTGTTTGTCGGTTTAATTCGAACGATCAAAATCCTTCCCCGTTGGGTCATTATTTTTATTGACCTTTCTATTATTTCTTTTTCCTGTTTTCTAGGGTATATCCTTCGATTTAATTTCTCACTTCCTGAGCTCGAGCATAACGGCTTTGTTAAGGGTATTTTTGCATACACGGTTTTAGGGGCAATCACTGTTTTTGCAACCAGTAGTTATAAAGGGATCATCCGATATACCGGCCTGCAAGATGGTGCGCGGATTATCACCATGGTATTCTTAAATGCGCTACTCGCGTCTGTGGCTAATTTGGTCAGTCACTATAATTTTGAGATCAATCTTATTCCTTATTCGGTCATTGTCATCACGTTCCTCTCGTCATCGCTATTGCTGTTTAATTACCGATTACTTGTCAAATATTTCTTCGCCTATTACAAAAATGCAGTAGTTAAAAAATCCCGCGTTGTTATTTATGGAGCAGGGCAGACTGGCATTATTACCAGACATGTCATTGATTCTTCACCGCGCATGCAAACGGTGGGCTTTTTTGAGAATGATAAAAACAAAGCCGGAAAACTGCTCGATGGAGTGAAGATTTATAAAGCTTATACGGATGATCTGGAACGGCTGATCAGGGAAATCGGTGTTGACGAACTCGTCATTACGGTTCGCGATATGTCGCTCGAGAAAAAGAATGAGCTGGTGGATATCTGTATCCAAAATCAGGTGAAGATTCGCACTGTTCCCCCGGTTGATAAATGGGTAAAAGGGGAGCTCAGTTTCAACCAGATAAAAGAAATAAATATCGAGGATCTATTGGGGAGAGAGTCGATTAGACTAGACCGTCAGAACGTAAAGGATGACTTGCGGGCAAAACGAATCCTGATAACGGGCGCAGCGGGCTCGATCGGCAGTGAGTTGGTGAGGCAAATTATTCAATATGCTCCGGCTGGTTTGGTTCTAATTGATCAGGCTGAGTCGGATCTCTATTCCATCGAGCGAGAAATAAAAGGGCTTGATTCCAGAGCCAACATTACGCTCTACTTGGCAGATATTACCAATCGAGATCGGATCAAAGCGATTTTTGAATACCATAAGCCGGAGATTGTCTATCATGCCGCAGCGTACAAGCACGTGCCCATGATGGAGAGCAATCCTTCGGAGGCGGTGCTTTGTAACATACTGGGTACTAAGTTGCTGGCTGATCTTTCGGTTGAATATGGTGTTTCTAAATTCGTTATGGTTTCCACCGACAAGGCCGTTAATCCCACAAATGTGATGGGCTGCTCGAAACGAATTGCGGAAATTTATGTTCAGTCGTATAATAATTCGTTGGGCGGTGCACAGGCAATTTCAACTTCTTTTGTGACCACCCGATTTGGAAATGTGTTGGGTTCTAACGGATCTGTCATTCCAATGTTTAAAAAACAGATCCAGGCTGGTGGCCCTATAACTGTTACTCACCCGGAAGTCACCCGTTATTTTATGACAATTCCTGAAGCGTGCCAATTGGTGCTGGAAGCAGGAACCATGGGAAAAGGAGGGGAGATATTTATTTTTGACATGGGTAAGGCCATTAAAATCGTTGACCTCGCCAAGAAAATGGTTTATCTATCCGGGTTGGAGCCAGGTCGCGATATAGACATTGTTTTTACGGGTCTTCGGGAAGGAGAAAAATTATACGAAGAACTACTAACTAAGAATGAGAATACCGTTCCAACTCATCATGCCAAAATCATGATTGCCAAGGTAAAGGAATATCCCTATGATGAGATCAACAGATATGTCGAGTTGTTCAATGATCTTGTCTATGATAAGAATGAACTAAAGATGGTTGCATTGATGAAGGAACTCGTGCCGGAGTACAAAAGCAATTACTCTCGCTATGAAATGTTAGATACAAAACAATAGTTTTGGGCTGAAACCAAAGACGTTAGCGCCTCTTTTTCTTTTGAGAACGTCTTTTCTTTGAATACTTTTTCCGATCCTCACCGCCAAAAGCCCATGGCAAGTAATATTCTACTTTTGCATTAAGAAGCATGTAAGAATCCAGGTTATCTGGATTTCCGCGAATACCCCCTACGGTTCCGTTAACCCCCGGGTCTACCCTTCGATCAGAAAAGTAAATCGCCTGAGCGTCACCATTGAAGGAAGCAGACCCCGGATAAGTTGTACTCACATCATCGAGGTAATCAGTAAACGTTTTTCTAAAACCTGCTTCAATCGACAAATTAAAAAGTGGGCTAACCTTGAATCTAATACCTAAGCCAACCGGGACAACGGGTGCAACGAGGCTATAAGAAACTCCTTCTGTTTTTAGTGGCTGCAGCGAAACAGAATTACCAAGTTGATCGGTTGCTTTTGGGTTAAAGTAAAGAAGACCAATTCCCGCAAAACCATAAATATTTATTCCGGGCCTGCGATAAAACCGATCACCGTGGGTAAACAGATTGATCATACCTACGGCACTAAGCTCAAAATTACTGGATTGGAAAGAAAGGTTACGCTCAACTCTTCCACCACCATTTGCATCTTTGTCATCTCCGGCTAATGTAAACCAATTCAACTCAACTCGGGCTCCTATTCTGTTTGATAGGAAATACTGTAGTGCAGCGTTGACGTTAGGGTTTGCCTTTACGTAGGCATTTGAATTAGCTAAATCACCATAATAGGTTGATGTGCCCAGCCCTCCACTGAGAATCAAAGAGCGCTCTCTTCTGGCTGAATAGAAACTCTGTGCTTCAGTCAGAAAAGAAATCGTCAATAATAAGATTACTGAGCCAACTATTTTACCCATTTACCAACATTTAAAACCCTAATTTATCGAATTTCTATCAATAAGGAAACCAACTACTTAGCTAAAACTTCCCTGATCTTCTCGGCAGCCTCTTTAAGGAGGATGGCAGAAAAAACCTTTAACCCTGATTCTTTGATAATTTTTGCCCCCTCTTCCGCATTGGTGCCTTGCAGGCGAACAATAATAGGCACCGGAATATCTCCTACCTTTTTGTAGGCCTCAACCACCCCCGATGCTACCCTGTCGCAGCGCACGATGCCACCGAAAATATTGATCAAGATCGCCTTTACGTTAGGGTCTTTTAAAATGATCCTAAAACCCGCCTCTACGGTCTCTGCATTGGCACCACCACCCACGTCCAGGAAATTGGCCGGATCGCCACCGGAGAGTTTAATAATGTCCATGGTTGCCATGGCAAGGCCGGCACCGTTTACCATACAGCCCACATTCCCATCTAACTTCACATAGTTTAAGCCCGACTTGCCCGCTTCAACTTCTAATGGATCTTCTTCACTGATATCTCTCAGCTCTTCTAAATCTTTATGTCTGTACAGGGCATTGTCGTCTAAGTTCACTTTACCGTCAACGGCCAATATCTTGCTGTCAGACGTCTTTAAAACGGGATTGATTTCAAACATGGAAGCATCTAAGCCCATGTAAGCATTGTACAACGAATTCACAAACTTGACCATTTCCTTGAATGCATTTCCCTCTAAGCCAAGAGAAAAGGCAATTTTACGAGCCTGAAACGGTTGTAGGCCGATGGTTGGATCGATCCATTCTTTCACTATTTTTTCAGGATGAGTGGCAGCTACTTCCTCGATATTCATGCCTCCTTCGGTAGAAGCCATGATTACGGGCTTACTCGTTGAGCGATCCAGCAAGATGCTCATGTAGTACTCTTTAGGTTCTGTTGCTCCCGGATAATAGACATCTTCCGCAATCAGTACTTTATTCACTTTTTTCCCGGCAGCGCCAGTTTGGATAGTCACTAAAGTTCCGCCCAATATGGCCTTTGATTTTTCAAAAACTTCGTCTACACTTTTTGCGAGCACAACCCCTCTCGAACCCGTTTCTTTCACCGTTCCTTTTCCGCGCCCGCCTGCATGAATCTGTGATTTCACCACGAACCACTTGGATCCGGTTTCGGTTTGGATTTCTTTAGCTGCTGCCACCGCTTTGTCGGGGGTGTCTGCAACAATACCTCTTTGAACGGCAACGCCATATTTTTTAAGAATGTCCTTGGCTTGGTACTCGTGAATATTCATGATTGTCAGTTTTGCTAGCAAGCTACTTTTTTTAATGCTTATTTCACTACAGGGTAAGTGTTTTTTAGCATTGCAGCTTGCGGAATTATTTTTATTCAGGACTATCTGGCAGTGTTATTATCATTACTTTGCTAACCAACAACGATCAAAATAAAAGGAGATAGTATGCTAAAAGGAAGAGGCCTTCAGAAGTCGTACGGGGATCTAAAAGTCCTGAAGGGTGTTGATATTCAAATTGATAAAGGCGAGGTTGTCTCCATTGTAGGCGCTTCAGGTGCAGGCAAAAGCACACTCTTGCATATTTTAGGAACGTTGGATGTGCCCGATGCGGGATCGTTAGAAATAGATGGACGAGATGTCTTTCGGCAAACCGCTGATGGGCTGGCAGCTTTCAGGAACAGCAGTATTGGCTTTGTCTTCCAATTTCACAATCTCCTGCCGGAATTTTCGGCCATCGAAAATGTCATGATACCCGGTTTGATTGCCAAGACTAGCCAAGGGAAAGTGAAAAAGCGAGCTATCGAGTTACTTGAACTTCTAGGTTTGGCAGAAAGGCAAAATCATAAGCCTTCTGAGTTGTCGGGAGGGGAGCAACAGCGGGTGGCGGTGGCCAGGTCATTAATCAATTCTCCATTGTTGGTGCTGGCGGACGAGCCAAGCGGTAATTTGGATTCAAAAAACGCGGCAGAATTACATCAGCTCTTTTTTCGTCTCCGCGATCAGTTCGGTCAAACCTTCGTGATTGTTACCCACAATCAGGAATTGGCCTCTATTACCGATCGCAGACTGGAAATCAGAGATGGAATGATGGATGCCTAGAGTCTACGTTTGCCGTAGTTCTTCTTTGCTTTTAGTCCCTGCTTGGTAGGCCCGTTTGAACCATATGCGGGGCATTGATAGTTTCAAACGCACATGAGGAAAGAGTAGCAGCAACAAGGTAGGAACAGGATTAACTTTTTTGTGTTTTGATCGTTTTGTTGATAAACCCAGATTTTGCAGTTGGCTGCAAGATCTGCCCGGAGGGTGAAGAATACTGACGGTACCTTCAGTATTTTCAGGGTTAAGCTCTACTAAAATGCCATGCATTTTGCGTCAACCGCAGGCAAATTTTGCTACTGCAAAATTTGGGATAAAAAAGTAGGGCAGGCAGTTGGACTGCTTTTTTCGATGATCAATGGCGATAGTACAAATTACGACAAGGTGAAGGTAATTATTTTGGCTGGTATGGGAGGACATTAGTGCTTCAGAGATTATTGGAAGAGACTGCTCGTTAGCTTTAATGACTCAGCAAGTATCCGTACTTTAATACTGATTGTTATCATTTCCTGTTTACAATCGACCCGAATTCATTAGAATCAGCACTTAAATTCGGAATATTTATAATTCAGTACTATAGTACATATTAGTATGTAATTACATAATTTTGTGTATTGAGTTGCATCCATTTCAGCACTTTAATACTGATTATATGACCATATTGGATTATCACATGCAAGATCTCTCTAAGACCATTGTGGGCCGCAGAGAAGTTCTGGGCATCACACAAGAGCAACTCTCCAAGCTCTCGAAGGTGGGGATGAAAACGATCTACAAACTCGAACAGGGCATTGGCAATCCATCACTGGATACGATTGAAAAAGTGCTTGATATATTAGGCCTTGAACTTAGAGTAAAACTTAAGAAATAAATAAGACATGCGAACGGCACTGGTCTACCGAAATAATGACTTGGCAGGAAAACTGACCGAATCAGAAAGGGAATACATCTTCCGCTACGATGATTTTTACTTTAGAGATCAAGGCAAGAAGGCTATAAGCCTTACCCTTCCAAAAGTGCAACAGGAATATAGAAGTAAAATCTTCTTCCCCTTTTTTTTCAACATGCTGGCAGAAGGCGTTAATAAAAAATTGCAGTGCCGCCAACTACAAATAGATGAGAATGACTACTTCTCTCTCTTAACAAAAACAGCCGGAGAAGACACTATTGGGTGCATCACTGTTAAAGCCGAATCGCTATGATTGTTGACCATTGCCCTTCCACTTTAAAAAAAGGAATTAGTACCTATAGCACAACCGCACTCAAGAAAGTCTTTTATGGCAAGAAAGTAAGCCATATCCTTCCGTTTCTACCACCTGAAAAAGACGAACAGGTGAAAGAGTTGTTCATGAAGAACCGAACACGGATTAGTATTTCTGGCGTTCAGAAAAAATTGTCGCTATTTCTTGCGAAGAATATATTGACCCTTACAGATCCAACACAACATGGCCTGTATATTCTCAAACCCATTCCTGATGAATTAAAAAAAGCTGATCAGGTGCCAGCCAATGAACATTTAACGATGCAACTGGCAGAACAAGTTTTTGGTATTCAAACAGCGCCAAATGCCTTGATATTTTTTCAAGATGGGCAACCAGCCTACATCACCAAAAGATTTGATCGCACACTGGACGGTAAGAAGTTCGGAATGGAAGATTTCTCGTCTCTTGCTGGCAAGACAAAACAAAGCCATGGAGAGGATTTTAAGTACGAGGCTAGCGCTGAGGATCTTTTTAAAATATTGAATCAAAATGTAGGCGCTTATAAAATTGAGAGCCAGCGACTGTTTCGTCTGATCCTATTCAACTATGTCTTTTCTAATGGCGATGCTCACCTGAAGAACTTTTCATTATTGGAAACTATCAATGGCGATTATCTTCTCAGTCCGGCCTATGACCTGCTCTGTTCTAGAATACACGTGAATGATCCGGATCTGGCGCTTAAAGACGGTCTTTTTGCTGAAGGGTATTCTACTGAAAGCTTTGATAGCAATGGGTTTTATGCCTATGATGACTTTCTTAGCCTTGGTGTGCGGGCAGGATTGCCCGAGGCCATAGTTAAAGATGAAATTAACTTGTTTTTAAGCAATAAGGAAAAAGTAACTGAGCTGGTAGGGCGTTCATTCCTAACAGATGATATGAAGGTTAAGTATTTAGAATTATATAGCGATAAATTAACGAGGATGAGCTACTCCTTTAAAAAACAACTTTAAACCCAGATTATGCAATGCTGACGGTACTGTCAGCATTGCATAATTGACGAATGAAAATCAACGATTTAGCCCCAAGTAATAAAACCAAGTTGGTGATTTTCATTGTCAGGTCAGACGATAAATGTC
>JADBYK010000071.1 GCA_020403045.1 Cytophagales bacterium | reverse complement strand
CACAGGAGGTGTTAGCTGCAGAATTCGCGCACATACGCCCGGAGAAAGTGAGGCGCACAGATTTATGGGAGGCACTGCCTGGCGAGTTGATGCTACACGCGCAGTAGAATTACCCCGAGCACTATTTGACCATCGCGTGCAGTACCTTCAAACCGGCTGCTGCGCATTGACAGGGTTGCTGTTCATCGTCCTCAAACCCTATTTTGAATTTTTAGTGGCAGCCAGCACTTAACGTGTGCTCCGCGCTCGCGTGAGCGATGGAGGCAGTTGTTTGAGCCCGCAGGGGCGTGTGCGGTGGGTGGCGAGTGCCGACAGCGCGACCCCGCAGCCCGAAAGCTGCGGGGGCACGCCCAAAAGATCAGGTCATAAAAACCGATGGTGATTGCAGGCCGGGTGTTGCCCACAGCGGGTTGCCTGCCACTCAGTGTACGGCCGGGGTGGCGTGGCTGCCGTTTTTCTTACCCATGATGCCCGCTGCCACGGCCAGGCGCAGGTGGCCGGGTGGCGTGATGCTGGAGAAGAAACCCATGATGCGGTTTTTGAGTCCGGGGATGACGTGCAGTTTGCCCGCCATCATGCCGCGGAAGCCGATGCGTGCCACTTCGGCTGCGGTCATTACACCTGCAGCGTACAGCTTCGCCTCCGCCATGTCTGCGCGCGCCATGAACTCGGTTTGGGTGGGGCCGGGCGAGAGCACGGTGGTGGTGACTCCGGTGTGTTCGAGTTCTTTGTGGAGGGCTTCGGTGAGGCTGATGACGTACGCTTTGGTGGCGCCATAGACGGCAAAGCAGGGATCGGGCTGCAGCCCGGCCGTAGAGGCTACGTTGAGGATGCGCCCCTTGCCGCGCTGCACCATGCTGCGGGCAAAGTGGTGGGTAAGTTCGGTGAGGCTGACGATGTTGAGCTGCAGCATTTCGGCATACTTTTCCATGCTGCGCTCTACAAACGGGCCGTAATCGCCAAAGCCTGCGTTGTTTACCAGGTAGGTAACGTGCCACTGATTGGCGTGCACGTACTGGAGGAGCTCGGCCACACCCTCGCTGGTGGAGAGATCGGCCGCGACATAATACACCGCGGTGCCCTCAGCTTTCTCCAGTTCAGCTTTGAGTTGCCGCAGCCGCGCTTCGTTGCGGGCCACGAGCAGCAGGGGAATATTTTTTTGAGCAAAAAGAAGGGCGATTTGGTAGCCAATGCCGCCCGAGGCTCCGGTGATCAATGCGATTTCGTTCATGGTGGTATTAGTCGAGGGTGTTGATGGTAATAGTTTTGTTAGCGCTGAGGGTGACGCGGCAGTCGGTAAACCCGGGCGCTGAAAGTTTGGGTTTTACATTGTTTGAAAAACCGAATGGTTCTTTGGGGTAGCCGAACAGGTTGGTGTCGAGTTTCTTGTTGCCGTTGGTATCCTGGTAGATGGCGATGGCGTACTCACCGGGCGGGAGATCGGTAAAGGTAGCCAGGGCTTCGGTTTGGTTGGTGATGGAGATGGTTACCGTTTTGAAGCTATCGCTGAGTTCGGCAAACTTGTTAGCGGGGGTGTAGAGGCCCACGTAGAGGATGCCTTTTTTGGTGAGGCCTTTTACATCCACGGTGAGGCTGGCCGTAGTTGTTTCGGAGTTCACCGGAGTGAAGGCAGGCAGCGTGGCGATGAAAAGCAGGGGCACCATTTTTCGAAGCAGATGGCCCTTCCACAGCCACAGGCCGGATAGGATTACGGAGGGCAGTACGATGGCCTGCACCGCGAGTTTAAAGAGCGGCAGGCTGCCCCACGGTGAGTAGATGTAGACTGCGATGATGGCTCCAATGCCGATGTGCACCCAGCGCATGGCATTACGTGTGTTTGTTGTGGTCATGTTTTTTGTTGGTTTCATGACACAAAGAGACAGCAACCGGAGGGGCTGTACATTCACATTTGTGAAGAAATGCGCTATGGCTGAGAAATTTCTTTGCGCAGGCGGCTAAGGCTTTGGGGGGCTACCCCGATGTAGGAGGCGATGAGGTAGTGCTGAAATTTGTTGAGCAGGTGGGGCTCTTCGCGCAGCAACAGCTCGTAGCGGGCGCGGGCGTTGAGGGTGAGCAGCGTAAAGGCGCGCTTGTGCACGGTTTGGTAGGCGGCCTCCGACATTTTGCTGGCGAGGGTGGCTGCGTGAATGGTTTGGCTCATGAGGGTGCGGAGGTCTTCGAAGCTAAACTGTGTGACTTCGGTGTCTTCGATGGCGGTAAACGTAAGCGGGCTGGGTGACTGCGTTAAGAACGAATTGTAATCGATCAGAAAAAAATTTTCAAACCGGGAGTCGGCATCGTGGAACTGGAAGTTCCAGGTGAACTCCTGGCCGGAGGGGTCAACGAAATACGATCGCGCCTTACCGGACACGATGAAAGAGATGTGGGCGCAGATGCTGCCGGCCGCGAGGATGGTGTGGCCGGCCGGGTATTTTTTTGTGGTGAGCACCTGTTGCAGTTGGTCGAGCTCGGCCGGGCCGAGGTGGCTGTATTGCTGCAGGAAGTGGACGAAGGGGTTCATGAGTACTGCGAATTTAATGAACACGCTACAGATTCGAGGTTGCGGCATCCTGTCAATGTCTGAGAGCAAATTTCGCCAGAAGGAATGGTATTCAAAGTTAACAGCAACAAAGCCCTGGTCGGTAAAGCAGGCGGGCAAATTGCTATACCCCATCTAGCACAAAGATCAGCTTGTGCTTCCATAAAACCAGTTACCTCAATAACTCTGGACACCCATTTTCAAATTTTCGAATCAACACGTGTTGAATAATTAACTATCCCGCCCATCCCTCTCTATCTAAACTTCTGTACTGAATCGCCTCTGCCAAGTGTTCAATTTTAATATCGGGTGTTCCAGCCAGATCGGCAATGGTGCGAGAGACTTTGAGAATTCGATCGTAGGCGCGCGCAGAAAGTCCTAAACGCTCCATCGCGGTTTTCAATAAAGTGCGTCCTGCATCAGTGATCACGCAAATTTCTTTCACCATGTTGGAGGGCATCATGGCATTGCAGTAAATTTCCTTTTGCCCTTTAAAACGTTCCGTTTGTATTTCACGTGCTTTTACCACGCGCGCACGAATCTCTTCGCTTGTTTCATTTTTGCGAAGAGCTGTCATCTGATCAAAGCTGACCGGCACCACTTCCACATGCAAGTCAATCCGATCCAGCAAGGGCCCACTCACTTTACTCAAATAGCGTTGCACTACACCTGGCCCACATACACATTCTTTTTCCGGGTGATTGTAATATCCACACGGGCAAGGATTCATACTGGCCACTAACATGAAATTGGCCGGGTACTCGATCGAAACTTTTGCGCGCGAGATAGTGACCTTTCGATCTTCCATGGGCTGTCGCATTACCTCCAACACTGTGCGTTTGAATTCCGGCAACTCATCTAAAAACAAAACACCATTGTGCGATAGAGAAATTTCTCCAGGCTGTGGATTGCCTCCACCGCCAACTAAGGCCACATCCGAAATAGTGTGATGAGGCGAGCGGAAAGGACGGGTAGTGAGTAAAGTAGAATCAGCTCCAATTCTTCCGGCAACGGAATGAATCTTAGTCGTTTCCAATGCTTCATTAAGTGTGAGAGGAGGAAGAATGGTAGGAAGGCGTTTCGCCAACATCGTTTTACCCGCCCCGGGTGGGCCAATCATAATGGCGTTGTGCCCACCGGCAGCTGCAATCTCCAGCGCTCGTTTTATATTTTCCTGACCTTGTACATCTTTAAAATCTGAATCGTAGCTATTGAGTTTGCTTTGAAAGACGTCTCTCGTGTCTACCACAAGCGGCTCTATTACTTTTTTGCCAATGATAAAATCGATGGCTTCCTGCAATGTCTCTACACCAATTACTTCAAGGTTATTGACAATAGCTGCCTCTCGCGCATTGGTCTTCGGCAAAATAAATCCTTTAAAATTCTCCTTTCGCGATTGAATAGCTATCGGCAGTACCCCTTTGATAGGGCGAAGGTCTCCATCGAGCGAAAGCTCTCCCATGATCACATACTTTTCTAATTGATCGGTGGTGATTTGGCCAGAGGCAGAAAGAATACAAAGGGCAATAGGCAAATCGTAGGCCGAGCCTTCCTTGCGAATGTCGGCAGGCGCGAGATTCACTACTACTTTATTGCGAGGCATAAAATAGCCGAGGCTTTTCATCGAACTCTCTACACGATGTTCACTTTCCTTGACTGCCGTATCAGGCAAGCCACTCATGTGGAATTGCTTGCCTTGGGTTACGTTCACCTCAACGGTGATCGTTCTTGCGTCTACACCATGCACTGCGCTGCCAAAGGTTTTTGAGACCATTCGTCTAATTTTTAAGCTTGAATAATTTAATTAGACTAGTGTTGATTAGTAAAATGTCATCCATCGTCACATTACCTAACTTTCCCTCCACTAGTTCAACATCTAAGGTGGCGATTTTACTTAAGCGAATCATTGAATCCATTTTCAGTCCATTCGCTACCGTGGGACTTAATAAAACATCAAACTCTTCGCGCCACTTAAGCTGGGTAGTTATAAATGCAACGGTGACGTCCAATTGGCTAGATGCCAAAACAATAGCAGGTCTAAGTTTTGAACCTGTCAAATCAGTAAATGGAAAGGATATCAAAATAATATCCCCTTTTTTCACTTATATCTTTCTTTAAGGTCAGTGATTTGGTAGGTGGCCTTCTCTTCTTCTAAGAACGAAAAAGACTTTGAACCGGCAATCCTATTTTGAATACCCTCAGTAAGAATTCGGTTTTCCAGTTGACCTAATAAGAAATCAACGAAGTTCGATGCCTCCTGAAGTTTAGGATCAGATAGATTCGCTAATCCTTCTATCGTTTTCTTTAAAAGCTTTTCCCGCTCCATACTTAAAAACTTGTCTATGCGAATTTAGGTATTTACTGACAAAACCCAATAAACAAGAAGTTATTGAAAAAAGGCAGAAAACACTGATCGTGCCTTGGAAAGGCAACCCCGCAAAAAAACTAAGCCAGTTGTTTTTCAATCAGCAACATCAAAATGTGAATGATCTTGATGTGTACCTCCTGGATGCGATCTGCATATCCAAAATGAGGAACGCGTAATTCAATATCTGCCAGTGGTGCAAGCTTTCCACCGTCCTTTCCGGAAAGAATAATTACTTTCATTCCTTTCTCCTTTGCGGTTTGCGCAGCGCGAATGATGTTGGCAGAATTTCCGCTGGTGCTAATGCCCAGCAGCACGTCTCCTTTATTACCCAGTGCTTCTAAATAACGTGAGAAGACAAATTCATACCCATAGTCATTGCTCACACATGAGATATGGCTGGGATCAGAAATACAAATCGCGGGTATTGCCTTTCGAGGCTCTCTATATTTTCCGGTTAGTTCTTCAGCAAAATGCATGGCATCGCAATGCGACCCGCCATTGCCACAGGATATAATTTTTCCGCCTTCCTTTATTGAATCAGCTATCGCCTTCGATGCCTCCTCAATTTTTTCCAATTGAGCTGGGTCAGCCAAAAAATTGTTGAGTACCGATGCCGCTTCTTTAAGTTCTGCGGCTATAATAGTTTGAAGAGTAGACATTTGTATGCAGTTCTTATTTAGTAGGGGTGGAACTGCCATTGCTAAGATCGTAAACCTTCGCTTTCAGCACATTGTTTTCATGGCGCATAGCCTCTCTTTCCTTTTCGGCATTTTTTGCATCGCGCCACGTCCAGAAAGCTTCAACTGCAAATAATACCAATCCAAAAAATGCCCCGTATTTGAACAAGGAAATATTCCCAAACAAACTGAGCAGGGAGGAGAAATCACTTTTCTTTGATTCAACAAAAATAGTGAACAAGAGAGTAGCCAAATGGTAGCCACCAAATACAGAAAGGAAAATCAATCTTCGTTTATTCATTTTTTGTCGCTTAAGAATACAAACTTAGCCTTTTTCAATTGTCCCAAAAGTCGAATAAGCAAGAAAACCTTACTTACTTTTTGTCTAGATCAGAATTACCCACTGCCCACAACCAACTTAGGTTAGCCACGAATGCACGAATTTTCACAAATCTTCTTAGCCTTATTTGTACTTATCGGTGAATTAGTCACGAAAAAAATAACTGATATGTTAACCCGATTACACCGTTTTCTGAATATCGACTAACTTCTTATAAAGTCCGTTTTTGACACTGAGTTGCTCGTGTGTTCCCCGTTCGGCCACCTTACCCTCCTGGATCACCACAATTTCATCGGCATGCTGGATCGTGCTGAGTCGATGGGCAATCACAATAGAAGTACGATTTTTCATCAGATTGAATAACGCTTCTTGCACTAGCTTTTCCGATTCGGAATCCAGGGCGGATGTCGCTTCATCTAAGATCAAAATAGGCGGGTTCTTCAACACGGCCCTGGCAATGCTCAGCCGCTGCCGCTGGCCACCAGAAAGTTTAGATCCGCGTTCTCCAATAAAAGTCTGATACCCATTCTCTGTCTGCATAATAAAATCATGGGCGTTGGCAATCTTTGCAGCCTGAATGACCTTCTCTTCGTTGACGTTGGGCATACCAAACGCAATGTTATTGAAAATGGTGTCGTTGAATAGAATAGACTCTTGGGTGACCACACCAATCTGTTTTCGAAGGGATTCTAATTCATAGTCCATTAATGACTTTCCATCGAGCAGCAACTCTCCTTGGGTGGGATCATAAAATCGTGGCACCAAGTCAGCCAATGTGGACTTTCCGCCCCCGGACGGCCCCACCAAAGCGATTGTCTTTCCCTTTTCAATGGTCAGATTAATGTTTTGCAATACATGCTCAGTATCGTACGCAAAGCTTACATTTTTAAACTCGATCAACTTCTCAAAAGATTTTAGTTCGATTGCATTTGGCTTACTTCGTATGACAGGTTGCAAATCAATGATCGAAAAGATTCGCGCGGCCGAGGCAGTTCCTCGCTGGAGGGACGTAATTCCGTTTGAAAAACTCTTGGCCGGTTGAATGATCATCGCAAACACCACTAAAAAAGTCATAAAGGCAGAGGACTTAAGAGTTGCATCATCGCTAAGTACCATATTGCCTCCAAAGAAAATGATAGCTGCCATGATCAGCACCCCTAAAATTTCTGAGACCGGTGAAGCCAGTTCGTTCTTGTAGGCCATCGATTTGCTGGTCGCCCGGTAGAAGCCACTTTCCTTTTCAATTCGATCAATCACAAACTTGCGTGCATTAAACGCTTTGATCACGCGCATGCCACTAAATGTTTCATCCAAGATGGTGAGTATACGTCCCAGCGATTCCTGACTTTGAGTAGCCTGTTTTTTTAATCTTTTGATAATCTCCGCCAATACTCCGCCTGTAAGAGGCAAAACAAGCAATGTGAACAATGTAAGCTGTGGTGAAATGGTGAACAATACATAGAAGTAAACTACGATAGTGATCGGCTCCTTTAGCACGGCCTTCAAACTATTCATGACAGCGCCCTCCACTTCGTTTACATCATTTGTGAATCGGGAGATCAAATCACCTTTTCGCTCATTGTTAAAATAGCCTATATGCAATTGAGTTACTTTACCAAATATGTCCATGCGGATGTTCTTCACTAAGTCAACGCGGATTTTTGTAGCCATGACCCTTTCCAGGTAGCGAAAGAGGTTTGCTAAAATCACACACGCGACAATCAGCCCACATACAAACAGCAATGAGCTGACAGCACCTTGCGTCACCACTATTTTTACAAAGTAATGATTGAAAACACCGGTGATGTAGTCGACTGATAAATTGAAAGAAGGCAACTCAGGAATGGGGGTGATTTTCGCTGTCTGCTTAAATAATATATCCAGCATGGGCATTACCAGCACTATATTGAATGCCCCAAAAATGATTCCCAGAATGGAGTATAAAAAAAAGAACGCCAGCCTACGGGGTAGTCTATTGGCATAAGAAAGAATTCGCAAGAAAATCTTCATTAAACTTAAAATTCAAACGTTCTGGCAGGAATATTCCATCGCACAGTCAGTGACGTGAGAGACGTGTTATTATTGTACGATGCCAAATCGCTCTCGCTCTTACGAATGATTTGTTTGCCTTCAATAAACAAGTTGTGTTTCAGCATGTAGGACGCGGTGAAATCAAAAAACAACACCTCGTTTCTATTGCCCTGCCCGATGGTATTTCCATATTCATTTTGTCTCGTCACATAACTCTTAAGAATATCGCCACCCCAATTTTGGCCCGTCTCATCGCGCCCGGTCTTTGTCAAAAATGTTTTTGCTGTTAGCTGAAGCTTTGGTACGGGCTGATAGCGAACAATGGCCACCCACTCATTAAAGTTGGCACCAAAAGGATGCGCTAATGATTGGCTATAATTGCTATAACTGCTCGATGTGTTGTGCGAATAGGTGTACGGCCTGGCCATGTTGTATTCCAACTGTAAATCCAGATTGGAGATTCCTGCAATATCAATGTATTTCACTCCAGCCTGCAATGCATACTTGTTCGCCCACCACCCCTTTCCTGATCTTATCTCCGACAAAACAAATTCATCTAGCACTGCTTGTCCATATAAAGAAATCCCTTTGATGGCATTCCATTTGAAATCCAAACCTAGTAACGCGTTGTCGCTACTACCATTCTGTTGTTCAATGGCTCGGTAAAAAATAACGGGATTCAAATAACTCAAGTCAAACGTATTTCCATTCACTGAATCTCTCGGAGTAAAAACCACGGACTCAAAAAAACCAATGTTAAACTTCTTGCCGATATTAATGCTCGCATGATGAAAGGCCATAAACCGATCTGGGAAACGCTGTCCGGGGAAAGATCCCAATCGAGCTACGGGGTCGTTAGCCGTAAGCCTGTTGAGCTGAAAGAGATAATTGATCTTCCAGATTTTTGCATTGGCTCGCAAAAAAAGGTTCGGTGGCGAATAGTCAGAAAAAATAAGAGAGCGATAGCCGTTGCCGATAAATGTTCGATCGTGACCAAACTGAAAATAAATATGCTTGGTAATATTAAAATCAATGTAAGCTCTTGCTTGAAAGAAGTCCACACCTGTGGTTTTAAATTGTTTGAAGAAGCCTTCATGCGGAACACCGGTAGTCACATCACCGACATAGGATGGCAAAATCATTTGGTTATCCGTCAGAAACGTATAGAACCCGATTTTTCGATCGATCATTCCTCTGATCTCGACTCCTCTCGTGTTAATACTTGCCAGTTGGTTGGTGCGGGAGTCAGTACCGAAACCGACATATAAGACCGGGCTGACATGCAAATCAAATTCAGGAAGATCAACAAACACAAAATCCGATTTCTTCTGATACAGTTTTTTAAGAATAGGCTTTTTACTGTCACCAGATGCTGCTCTATTCCACTCCCAATTGTCATTCTGAAAATAGTCGTAGTTGAATTGATCAGCACGGCTGGTAAAAACGTTGTCCTTTTTCTTCAGGGAGTCTACAAATGCTACCAGCACATCTCGCTTTACTGGCTTAACGGCAGTAAACCATTCTGGCGCGATCCGTCCAGCTTTAATCTCATATCTGGTCAGCCAATGATAATAGTCTTCATTCAGCGTAGCATTGGTGCTCTGCGCAACCAGAAAACCAGGCAAAAAGAAAAGCAAAAACCCGAAAACCGCTCTTTTCATTCAGTAAATCAGGTTTTAGCACCCAATTTTATGGCAAAATACCTGTTTTAAACAAATTCTAAACCACATCCTTGCAAATCGACTCCAGATACCTATTTTTGCAGTCCTTTAATAAAAAAGCATGACCGAAATCATGCGAGGCATAAAACTAATAAAGACATGAAAAAATCGATTCACCCTGAGTATAAAGATGTGATTTTCTGGGATACATCCAGCGACACCAAGTTTTTGTCTAGATCAACCTCCGTTCCAAAGGAAACAATGAAATGGGAGGATGGCAAAGAATATCCTGTAATAAAAGTCGAGGTGAGCTCAGCTTCCCATCCATTCTTCACAGGAAAGAAAATGTTTGTGGATACTGCTGGCCGTGTGGAGAAATTCCAAAAGAAATACGGAAAGAAAGAAGCCGCACAATAAGATTCTACCGAACTAAGAAAGAAAGCCTCCTCGTGAGGCTTTTTTTGTGTTTGCCCCAAAATCAAGTATCGACTTTCCCCTTACTCCCCGTACATTAGCAGCATGAATATTATTCTTTTTGACAATCCTACCATTCGTCAAAATTTACTGCCCTTTACTTTTACCCGACCCGTTGCTGCCTTTCGTACAGGTATCCTTACGATTGCCGAAAAGTGGGAGAAGCATTTTGCTACAACACCCTCGTTTTCCACCGAAGCGTACTTGTCAAAAAAGTTTTTACTCACCCACACAAGTGACAATTTGTGGATCAATGGAGCCCTTTGCCCGGATGCCAATGTAGTGGCAACGATTCGTCAACTGAAAATGGGTGATGCGCTGGTAAAAGACGCGATGATTCTGGCGGTGCGAACGGCAGACGATGAAGTGCCGGAAGTGATCGTTGGAAAAGTGACAGAGTATTCTTCAACTATCACATTGATCGATCAGGTTTGGAAAATATTTCAATATAATGGCGTTCAACTTCGCGCTGATTTTGAATTGATAACAGCTGGCAGAAAGTCGATTGGAATAAAGGACAAACATACTCGCACATATGCCGAAGAAAACATTTTCATTGAAGAGGGTGCAGTTGTTCTCGCAGCTGTTTTAAATGCAGAGAATGGCCCCATTTACATTGGAAAAAATGCGCAAGTACAAGAAGGAGCGTTGATCCGTGGACCCTTTGCGTTGGGCGAAGGCTCCGTGATAAACATGGGTGCAAAGATGCGTGGCGATGTATCCATAGGCCCGGGGTGCAAAGTAGGAGGTGAAGTGAGTGCCTCTGTTTTCTTTGGATATAGCAGTAAAGCACACGATGGCTTCTTAGGTTGTTCGGTGATTGGTGAGTGGTGTAACTTCGGTGCAGACAGTAACACCTCTAACCTGAAGAACAATTATGAAAATGTGAAAATCTGGAATTACACTAAGGGTGGATTCGTAGATACAGGTTTGATGTTTTGTGGGTTAATGATGGCAGACCATACCAAGTGCGGAATCAACACCATGTTCAACACGGGCACCGTGACGGGCGTTAGCGCGAATATTTTTGGCGATGGCTTCCCCCGAAATTTCATACCTTCCTATGCATGGGGCGGTGCCTCCGGATTTAGCACCTATCAATTTGAAAAAGCCATGCTCACCGCAGCCAAAGCAATGGAGCGCAGAGGACTCCAGTTATCAGACATTGATAGAGAGATTTACAAAACAGTATTCGAAACCTGTGCTTCGGAGCGGGTATGGGAAAAAACGAAATGATAGTAAGTATCCATGACCTTCTCTGCTATACCAGGACTTGTCGAGATTAAAAAGAAACTGATTGATGCGGTGCAAGCAAGTCACGTAGCACACGCTCAACTATTTGCCGGTAAACCTGGGTCTCTCAATTTGACTCTGGCGCTTGCATACGCCACGTACTTACACTGCCAAAACAAAGGCCCCACCGATGCTTGCGGAACTTGTGCGGCATGCTCAAAGAGTCTGAAGTTTATTCACCCTGATACAAATTTCGTTTTTCCTCTTGGCAATGTAAAAGGAGATAAAGATGAAGATCGTTTTAAAGCAGATATTTTAAAGACCTGGCGGAGCTTTCTCATTGAACAACCTTTTGGTGATTTGGGTGACTGGATCAGCGCCTATGGTGGAGAAGATAAGCAAGCGCTAATTTCCAGAGAAGAAAGCAGGGAGATCGTAAAGATGTTGACCCTCAAACCCTTTGAGAGTGCTTACAAGATCATGATTATCTGGCAACCGGAATTCATGCACCCTTCTGCCGCGAATGGCATTCTCAAAATTTTAGAGGAGCCACCTAAAGACACTTTTTTTATACTCGTTACAAATGCCATTGAAAGACTCTTGCCAACCATTCTTTCACGCACACAAATTGTACAAATACCACTATTGGATGACGTGGAGATTGAAAACCATTTGGCGACCAAAGGCGTACCCGGCAATCGTCAACAAGAAATCGTAGCATTGGCTGAGGGTGATTTGAATCTGGCTATCAAACTGATCGACTCTGAGCAGGATCACTTTCAAGAGAAATTTTCAGAGTGGATGAGAACTTGTTTTAAGCGAGACTATGGAAAGATGGTAGAACAAATGGAGGAGTTTAACGAACGCGATAAGTTAGGCCAACGAAATTTTTTACAGTACAGCCTCACCATGATGCGCGAAACGCTCATCCATTTTTCGGGCGCTTCTAAAATCAGTCGTGTAAAAGGAAGCGAAGTAAAATTTGTGCAAGACTTTGGCAAAGTAATGAATGTAGGCAAGGTGGAGAAAGTCAATCAACTCATTTCAGATGCTTCTTATCACCTTGAGAGAAACGGTAGTGCCAAAATGATTTTTCTGGACCTATCGCTCCAAATCTCAAAAATACTCAATCCTTAAATCACGATTTGACAGCAACGCGGCATTTTCTATTTTTGTCGCTTCAAAAAAGCACTCAAGATAAATCCTATGAACAAATCCGTCATATTCTTATTTCTAGCTTTCACGTTAGCTACCAGTTGCGCCCAAAAATCAGACTATGTGGTAACGATCAAAACCAATCAGGGTGAGATGATCGCTTTGCTATATGACGAAACACCCAAGCATAAGGCGAATTTTATCAAGCTGGCAAAAGAACACTATTTCGACAGTTTGTTATTTCACCGCGTGATTGCCGGATTCATGATACAAGGTGGAGATCCTAACTCTAAAAAGGCTAGCCCGGGAGAACAACTAGGCAATGGCGGACCTGGTTACACAGTAGAAGCGGAATTCAATCCCAAATTCTTCCATGAAAAAGGGGCTCTATCGGCAGCCCGCTTGGGCGATGGACAAAATCCTACCAAGGCATCGAGCGGGAGTCAATTCTATATTGTGCAAGGCACCATTATTCCTGAATCAAACATGCAAGACTTACGAATCGATCAAATGAAGTTAAACATGGGCTTTCGTCAACTGATGCAAAATCCCGCCAGCAAACCGCTTATTGATTCGTTGAATCAAGTGTACATGACTGGAGATATGGAGGGCTACAAAAGAAAAATATTTGCTTTGGTACCGCGCATTGAAAAAGAAACTGGAATGAAAATAACCAAAGACGTCTCGGCTGAAAAAATCAAAGCATATACCACAGTGGGCGGTGCGGCACATCTGGATGGTGACTATACTGTATTTGGAAAAGTGATCAAAGGGCTAGACGTGATTGATAAAATAGCAGCGGTTCAAACCAGTAATGAAAGGCCGGTGGAGGATGTCCGGATGTTTGTTACCGTGGAAGAGTTGCCCAAGAAAAAAATAACCAAACTTTACGGATACGTTTATCCTGAAGTAAAAAAATGAGAATCCTTGTAACTGGCGCGAATGGACTGCTTGGTCAAAAATTAGTTGAGTTAATCTCAACCAAGAATGACTACTTGATCGCGACTGCCAAATCAAAGTTGGTTATTGATCTTCCGCGTGGGGAATATCATTCGCTTGACATTACCAATCGCAACGAAGTAGAACGCGTACTACAGAACTCTAAGCCCGATGTTATTATCAACACGGCTGCGATGACGCAAGTGGATCAATGTGAAAGTGAACAAGAGAAGTGCTGGCTAAATAATGTGACAGCAGTAGAAAACCTAGTATCTGCGTGCGAGCAGACAAAAACACACTTCATCCAGGTATCCACCGATTTTATCTTTGATGGAACATATGGCCCTTTGGATGAAACCGCAAAGCCAAACCCGATTTCTTTTTACGGCAAAAGCAAATTGGCTGCGGAGGAGACCGTTCAAAAAAGTAGTGCTGACTGGGCGATTTTGCGGACGGTTTTAGTCTATGGCAGTACCAAAGACATGAGTCGATCGAACATTGTGCTGTGGGTGAAAAAAAGTTTGGAAGAAGGAAAAACGATCAGAGTGGTCAACGACCAATGGCGAACTCCAACGTTAGCAGAAGATTTAGCGATGGGATGCTACCTGGCCGCCACCAAGAAAGCAAAAGGGATTTATAACATCTCGGGTGATGAGATGATGACGCCCTATGACATTGCTATCAAAACCGCTGATTTCTTTGGAACGGACAAGTCGTTGATTAAACAAACTGATTCAATCCAATTTAAGCAACCTGCCGCCCGCCCGCCTAAGACAGGTTTTATCATTGACAAAGCAAAAAAAGAACTGGGCTATCAGCCCCATAGTTTTGTAGAGGGTTTGGAAGTCTTAAAGTCCCAGCTCCGCTGATTATTACGATACAGTGCATGGTCTATGGACTATCGACATAGCGCATAGACCATGGAATTGTGTTTGCTACTTCCTGTAATTCTTCTAATCTTCACGCACTTTAATTAACTGGTATGGCAGAAAATCGCGGACAGTGGGGTTCTAAATTTGGTTTCATCATGGCAGCTGCAGGCTCGGCTGTGGGGCTCGGCAACATTTGGAGGTTCCCCTACCTGACAGGAGAGCACGGAGGAGCTGCATTCGTTTTGATTTATATCTTCTGCGTGGTGCTAGTGGGGGCACCGATGCTGATCAATGAAATTGCACTCGGCAGGTTCACCGGGAAAAATCCGGTTGGGGCAGTTCAAAAATTAGGTGGTAATAAGATTTGGGTACTTCTTGTTGGGGTGCTTCCGCTAATCGTTACGTTCGTGGTGCTAAGCTATTACAGTACCATTGCAGGCTGGACAGTCGGCTATATTTTTACATCGCTTTTTTCAATAAAAACAACTTTCTCGGAATTTATTGCCAACCCGGCTATAGTGGTGCCTCTCGGTGCAGCCGTTGTTTTATTGACCGTATTGATTGTGTTAGGTGGAGTGTCGGGTGGGATTGAGAAAGCGACAAAAATAATGATGCCCATGCTTTTCGTTTTGTTGATCGTGGTAATCTTCAGAAGTGTTACACTACCCGGTGCAGGAAAAGGAATAGAATATTACCTCGTACCTGATTTTTCCAAAATTAACGGACACATCGTCTTAGCTGCATTGACGCAAGCATTCTTTTCTTTGGGAGTAGGTTGGGGTATGATGATTACGTATGGATCTTATCTGCCCAAAACACAAAATATTGTGACCTCCAGTCTGTGGGTAGGCGCTATGGATACTTCCGTAGCATTGTTGGCTGGCTTTATGGTTTTCCCTGCTGTATTTGCTTTCAATCAATCTCCCGCAGAGGGTCCAACGCTTGTGTTCACGGTTTTGTCAAATGTATTCCAGCAGATGCCTCTGGGTAATATTGCCGGAGCACTATTTTTCCTGTTGCTTTTCTTTGCAGCCATTACCTCCACCATTTCAATGTTAGAGGCTCCCTCCGCTTATTACATAGATCAGAAAAAATGGAGTCGAAAAAAAGCGGCCTGGACAGTTGCTATCGCTGCCTTTATTTTTGGGATACCCTCAGCTCTTTCGACAGGCGGAGTTGAAAGTCTATCCATCATGCAAGTGAATTTTCTTGGAATAATCAAGACCAGTTTTATGGACATCTTCGATTATTTATTCGGAAGTCTGTTAATGATGGTGGTAGTGATGTCTACGTGCCTATTCACCGGATGGTTCATAAAAACCGAATTATTGGTAGATGAAATTGAACAAGGTATGCCTTCTTTTAAGACAGGAAGTATTCTTGGAATAGCCCCTTACAAAATCTGGCTATTTATGATTCGTTTTGTTTGCCCGATTATTATTGGGATGGTGATCTTGAACATGTTTGGCGTGTTTGGGTAACAAATTCAACGTTCAAAAATCAAGATTCAAAATTTTTATCTTTATCAATTTTGAATGTTGAATTTTGAATTCTTTAATCTAGCATTTCGTTAATCGGCTGCCCCGAGCACCCACTGGGAAATTTGATCTTTAGCAGCACCGACAACGTAGGAGCAATATCAGTGATAGCATGATAAGTAGACGAGTGACCTTGCTTAATTCCTTTGCCGTAAAATAGAATGGGCACGTGTGTATCATAGCTATAAGCCGAGCCGTGTGTGGTACCTTGGGCTCCTCCACCGCTAATCCAATGAGGCTCGAGTTGATAAGCAATATCACCACTTCGTTTAAAATTGTATCCGCGCACCATCATCCCTTTAATTCCCGTTTCATTATGGGCGCCTTGCTTAAGTAACGTCTTTGAAAAAACCTGCGCTATCCCTTCCACCGATTGAAGGTAGTTAGTGATAAGTTCAGTGGCAATTAACAAATCTATGCCAGCACTTTTGGGGTCACCCGCAAACAAATCCTGATTCAGAAAAATCTGATCGTTGCTTATTTTTTCGATGATCTTTTTACCCGGAAAATATTTTTGCAGAAAATCATTAAGATTTATTTCCAGCGATGACACCGCGAAATTTCCAGCAGGAATCCGATTGTCTTTCAGGTACTGAGGCACTTCAGCCACTGCATGATCTGCCGTGAGGAAAACCAAATAATTATTTTCCCCCACTTCTTTATCAAGGGTTTTCAATAAGTCTTCTATGTTTCTATCTAGCCTGATATATGTATCTTCAATCTCAATCGAATTCGGGCCCATCGCATGACCAACAATGTCGGGGCAAGAATAAGAGATGGCCAGAAAATCTGTATCAGCATCTTTACCCATTTGTTCACCGGCAATACTTGCCTTTGCAAACTCCGTTAGCAAATCATCGCCAAAAGGTGTAGCTGACAACAAGTCGAAATCACCATTTGCTTTTCTCAGCTCCTTTAAGTTGTAAGGGAACACCGGCTTTTCCTTGCCTTGCAATTTTCTTTCATAGGGCGATTCATCCTGGCTACTTTCCGTATACTGATTGATCGGTAGTGCAGTATTCCAGGTTTGATTGAGATAGGAATCCGCCAACTTCAACCCGTTAAATGTTTCGACCCATTGCGGCAATGCATTCCTATAATAAGTACTAGTAATAAACTTGCCCGATTTGCCATCATACCAATACGCACCATCAGCCAAATGGCCAGCAGGCAATACCGCTCCTCGATCTTTTACTGAGATACCAATGACTTTGGATTTCTTCTGAGCGCCCATCTTCAACTCATCCGTAATAGTCGATGATAACATTCGCCATGGCGACACATCGCCATTTCCTTCCAGGTTGCCCACAGGTTTGTGTCGATCATCTTCCACGCAATTCACAGATTTCTTCATTCCCTTATCCCACCAATCATTTCCAATAATGCCATGGACGGAAGGTGTTGCTCCGGAATAAACAGATGCATGCCCAGGGCCGGTGTAGGTGGGAACATAATTATAATGTGCATTAGTAAGCATAAATCCCTTTCCGACCAAACGCTTGAACCCGCCATCGCCAAACTTGTTTTCAAAGCGATACAAATATTCTTGGCGCATTTGATCCACGACTATTCCTACCACCAGTTTTGGGCGAGACCCTTGCGAGTGGCACAACAGTGCAGGTAGTAATAAGGCTAGCGAAATTATTTTCTTCATAGTGTATTATATGTTTCCACCTCAGTTATCAGTTGACTGCTTCGATAACTAATTCCTCCAAATTAAGCTAAAAACCGTTAAAAATTAGCTAACCCGTGTTATCAAATCATCAACTCAATTAGGCCCATCAGTCATCACAAAAAATAGTTTCAAATTCGGGCTCTTCATACACTTGCTTTCGTATCAACTTCCCCTTTTGGTCATAATAGATTACAACATGTAGTTGCGCCTCCTTCACTTCTTTATCTGTAAAATAAAGTGGATGTTCGTCTGTTCCCAGATTATGAATTGCAGTAAATGTAGTCGGAATGACAATACCTGTTTTGGAACTGAAAATTCCGTAAAGATTTTCTCTTCTGATGAGCATGGTCTTTTCATTCGGTGTGTTTGCAATCGCTTGAAAATCTTTGATGCGTTCAACTTCGGATTTACCGGATCGAACGTTTAATAAACTCCACTGGCCTTTCTGTTTCACCCATAGTTGCTCATCTGTCCACGGTTGCACCTCGTCAAACGCAAATGCTGTGAGTCCCTTACCTTCCCAATCGGTCAGCCCAAAGAGTCCATCTTTATAAACGATTAGTACATCTTTATTCAACAAACTAATATTTCGGCTGTATATTGGCTTTATGACTTTTTTTCTTTTTGAATCGAAAAAACCAAATTTCTTGTCTTTGTAGGTAGACCAACAGTCACCATTAAAAGGCACAATTGCATCATACTCAATGGGCAGTACGATCTTTCCCGTTTTTGATATAATCCCTTTCTTTCCTTTCCAGGAAATAAGCAGGACATTTTCACCATATGATTCTAGTTTTTCAAAATCGCGTGTAAAGAGGTGCTGGCCAGTGGCAATTTCATACACTGTTTTTTTTTGCTTTGATTCTGTAAAAAAGTATCGAACCGAATCTCGCGATTTGATGAACTGTATCCTATTATCTTTTGAGAATGTAAGTGTCCGAACCGAATTAAGATGAACTCGAACTGAATCTTTTTGCTTGGCAAAGGCCACGCCTCCGGCAAACCAACAGCTATCTGAGTCGTCAATGATTTTCTTGGTGTTCAAGTCAAATAATTGCTGAGCGATTCCCCGTCTTAGCAATAGCCATTGCTTTGACAGCGTAATATTATCCCACCATTTATTTTCGAGTTCGTTGGTCAGATCAGCTATTGAGTATTGGTCGTTTATCCTTCTAACCAATCCAAAAGATCTTATGCTAAGCGTTTGACGTCCAAAGGGCACAACAAACTCCGCGTTAGAATTGATCAACCCTTCGAGCGACCCATTACGAACAAGTAATCGATCCACACCCACCCGGATAACCTCATCAAAAACTAACTCTTCCGAAATTGGATTTCCATCTGCCGATGACTCAACGGAAGACAAGTTCAAGACCACCTTTTTACCCAAGCGCGAAAGAACCAACACACGCTCTAACAACTCGATATCGTCCCACGAACTTTCTCCCAACAATGACCGCCCTGTCAGTGTTAACAACTTCCATCTCCCTTTTTTCTTTACGGAAAAAAAATGAACGCCCAACAATTTGACATCTTCCAAACAATCGTTGATTACCAGGCGACCTGATTTGTGAACTACTTTAACACACGTACTGTCGCCTATTTTGTAAAACCCGAAGCCCAACGTCTGTTGAATGGGTTTGCGTCTAACGATTAATTTCCCATTGCGGCTGACCAGTCCTTCACTGGTCGATAGCACGTCATCAAAAACACTACTGCACCGATAACGTTCCTCAACCGACTCAAATCTTGGGGTCATTGCTACTCCTCCGGATGAATTAAGGAAACCGAATTTCCCTTTGTCGAGCAGGGGCACCCAATAGCTTTGGTTTAAACGAATAACATTTCGAAGTGAGTCATCCAACAATCGTGCAGGAATATTTTTTTCGTAGTCGTTGTATAAATGGAAGAGCCAATCGACTGCCACAGGCTTCCACGCGTTGCCGGGAAATTCATCTATGAATGAAAAAAAAGCAGAAGTATCTCCTCGCGCAGTTACTATTTCAAAAATTTGACGGTCTGCCAACACACGGTAAGGACTTGTTTGGAAATCATTAACGAAGGAAACATAACTTTTAAATTTTCGGTCTTTCGTTTTTGAATCGAACAACAGCTTCTCGTATCTCGTCTTTGCCTCAGGGGCTCGATGCGAGGTAGGGTGCAGCCTGAAATAGTCTTCAAAACCTTGGTAGGAATTGGTTTTGAGCGCATCCAGAAAACTAACTTCATCTCTTAACTCTGCGGCAGCAGAACGTTGTTTGGAATCTGGAAATCGCTGAATAAATGATTCGTACCCTTTTTCCGTATTCACTTCTTTTGTTTCTGCGAAGGCAGTGCTGTCAATCTTTTCTCGATATAAAATGAGTTGGGTACTGTCGAATCCGATTCTTAGAAGTCGATCTTTGTTCTTACCCTCAAGTTGTTGCAGCTGAAGAATTGCCAACTGACAATAGCGATAGGCTGAGTCAACTTGATAGCTTGGATTGGCTTTACTAAAAAACCATTGCGCCCATGCCGCGCTTAGCTCGGTGTTGGTTCCTTCCTTTTTCCACGTCTTTGTTAATAATTCTTTTGCTTCAGACCATCGCCCTTTTTCCATGCGGCTTTGTGCCTGCCTGAGTGTTGTTTGAGCAAAACTCAGGCTAGTAAAAAACAGCAATAAAAAAATAACGCCAAGTCGCATTGGTTTGATTTGTTTACGCACTTTAAAAAAGAAAAAGGCAACCTATTGGCTGCCTACTCTTCTGGTCGAGGTGAGAGGATTCGAACCTCCGGCCTCCACGTCCCTAACGTGATGCGCTAACCGGGCTGCGCTACACCTCGAATTATTTATATATTCCACAAAAAGAGCCTCAATAATAGTAAAATTCAATTTAAAAAAGAGAGATTAGATACTGGCTATTTGTTCTTCTTTTTCTTTAGGTCTCTGATAAACCTGGCCCATTTTAACGGGTCTAGAAAAGGATTGAACTGAGGCCTGAATTGATTGCCGGGTGAACTTGCCCATTGGTCGATATAGTTTCGGTAGTTGCCCAACCCGTCCATCGGGGTAGTTCGAGCCATCAGAGCAATCATTTCTGAATTTAACGCACGTGCATCGAGTCCATTCTCCATAGGAATATTCATGGCCAGAACTGCTTCTTTAAATAGCTCTTCAGTAGGTAGGTCAGTAATGACAACGCCCTTCAAAAACGTCATATCTGTCGCCAGTTCTACAAAAATTGACCAAGAATCCTTTGGTTGGTCGGGCACGATATAATGTGCCCGTTTGTATCCTACGGCACTAAAAACAATGCTATCACCCACTAATACAGGCAAGGTGAAAAAACCGGCAGGCGTAGTAGGAGTACCTCTCCCTGCTTTTGGCACATAAACGTGCACACCAGGCAAAACAGCTGATGACGAGTCGGTTACGAATCCCGACAATTGAATAATTCTGCGCTTTGTCTGGGAAAACGCTCTGCTGCCACTGAAAAGCAACGCTGATACAATAAAACCAGTTATTACAAGCCTCATATAACTGGACAAAGGTAGCATTTCAAATGTTATTGTATACACCTTTTTATAGCTACTTGTTAGGCTCCAAAACTGATTGTGTTTTGATAAAATCGCTGCACCTCAATGAGTCAAGGAAACAACTAAAAGTTTTAGTACGAGCAAAAATATTGTCTGTATTTTTGCTCGAGATGAGGCTAAAACACTTTAATATTGAATTAGGCGCACAAATTTTTTTAGCTAGCTCGGACACCTCACGTCTGCGCATTCTTAACCTTATTTTGACCAATGGCGAAATGTGCATTACCGATCTAGAGCGAATCCTGGAGTTCACCCAAACAAAAACCTCGCGTCACCTGTTGTACCTGAAAAATTCTGGAATCCTCACTTCACGAAAAATAAACCAATGGGCCTTTTACCAAATCAAAGACGAAGTTTTTGATCTCGTCAAGCAAATCTTGCAATTCGTCAGTCGCGATCCGGTGATGCAACAAGATCAGTCGGTCTTCAAAACCATGTACACCAATCGCGAACTCTCCCTTAACAGATTAAATATCAAACCACTTACTTTTTGAACTCAGAGCCTCGCATCTCAGGTCTTATGTCTAACGTCTCATGTCTCGCGGTTAACTTCCAATGAAAAAATATAAAAGCATCTTCTTCGACCTGGATCACACACTTTGGGATTTTGAAACGAATTCGCGAGAAGCGCTTACAGAACTGCATCATAGCTTTCAACTTGCCAGAAAAGGCATCGAATTGCAGGCCTTTCTTGCTGCATTTAAAAAGGTTAATACAGGATTGTGGCATCTTTATGATACGGGTAAAATCAAACAAGATGTCATTCGCTTGCAACGCTTCCACCGCATCTTTCAAGAGTTTGATGTAGAAGAATACGAACTATCTCTTACGTTTTCCTCTGAGTATGTGAGCCAATCGCCCAAGAAGGCCAACTTATTGCCACACGCAAAGGAAGTGCTGGATCACCTGCACTCCACTTATCCGATGCATATCATCACCAATGGATTTAGCGAAATACAAGGCACAAAAATGGCGTCATCCGGTATAGAAAAGTATTTTCAAAGCGTGGTCACCTCTGAAAAAGCAGGGCATAAGAAACCCTCCAAAGAAATTTTTGACTATGCGCTCAGCACTAACAACCTGCTGGCAAATGAAGTTGTAATGATTGGCGACAACCTGGCTACCGACATGGGTGGAGCTAAAAATGCATCTATTGACACCATCTATTTTAACCCGGAAAAAATTGCCCACGGAGAACAATTAACTCATGAAATCGAAAGCCTGATTGAACTGAAGTACATTCTATAATCGTTGTCTAATTTAGTAACTTTACTCGCAAAATCGTACCTCTTATATCTCAAATCTCAAATCAATATGTCTACTGGATTTTTTCACATTCCCGCGCCAAAAAACGAATCCGTATTGTCTTATGCACCCGGCAGCAAGGAACGAGCAGCCTTAAAAAAGGCGCTCGAAGAAGCACGCGCTCAAGTCATTGACGTGCCCATGTACATTGGTGCCGAAGAAGTACGTACTGAAAATAAAAAGCCACTAACAGCTCCACACGATCATAAGCATACACTTGGCTATTTCCACGAAGGCGACAAAAGTCATGTGGAGCAAGCCATAAAGGCAGCTATGGCCGCCAAAGAATTGTGGGCAGGACTGAGTTGGGAAAATAGAGCGAGCATATTTTTGAAAGCGGCTGATTTGTTAGCAGGTCCTTACCGCTATAAAATCAACGCGGCTACTATGTTGGGGCAATCAAAGAATGCCTACCAGGCAGAAATTGATGCTGCCTGCGAATTGATCGATTTCCTGCGCTTCAACGTCCACTTCATGGGCGAGATTTACAATGACCAACCACAATCATCACCCGGTGTGTGGAATCGATTGGAATACAGACCGCTCGAAGGATTTGTTTTTGCATTGACCCCTTTTAACTTCACAGCTATTGCAGGCAATTTACCAACCAGTGCGGCACTGATGGGCAACACCGTAGTATGGAAACCAGCCAACACACAGATTTATGCTGCGAACGTAATCATGCAGGTATTGAAAGAAGCCGGCCTGCCGGATGGCGTAATCAATTTAATTTATGTCACTGGCCCCGATGCAGGTGACGTCATTTTTAAACACAAAGATTTTGGTGGCATTCACTTCACGGGCAGCACAGGCGTTTTCCAAAATATCTGGAAAACGATTGGGCAAAATATTCATCAATACAAATCCTATCCACGCATTGTAGGTGAAACGGGGGGCAAAGATTTTATTATGGTGCACAGGAGTGCCGATGCCAAACAAGTGGCCACCGCCATTGCCCGTGGTGCGTTTGAATATCAGGGGCAAAAATGCTCCGCGGCATCCCGTTGTTACATTCCATCCAACCTGTGGGACGATGTGAAAAAATATTTATTGGAAGACTTGAAGAGCATGAAGATGGGCCCGACAGAAGATTTCGGAAACTTCATTAATGCGGTAATCGATGAAAAAGCATTCAACTCTATCACCGGCTACATTGAAAAAGCACGCCAAAACCCAATGAACGAAATCATTGCCGGTGGCAAGTACGACAAGAGTAAAGGCTATTTCATCGAACCAACGGTCGTACTTACAAAAGATGCTTCGTCATTAACAATGTGTGAGGAGATTTTTGGGCCGGTGATTACTATTTATGTTTATCACTCCGAAAATTTTGAACAAACACTAGAGTTGGTTGATCAAACATCTCCGTATGCATTAACAGGGTCGATTATGGCTAAAGATCGCTTTGCCGTAGAAATGGCCACCAAAAAACTCAGCAACTCGGCAGGTAATTTTTATATCAACGATAAACCTACTGGAGCTGTCGTAGGCCAGCAACCTTTTGGTGGAGCCAGAGGCAGCGGCACGAATGATAAAGCAGGCGCAAAAGTGAATTTATTGCGCTGGGTATCGATGCGTACCATCAAAGAAACATTTGTAACCCCTAAGGATTATAGGTATCCGTTTTTGGAAAAAGAATAATTATATTGTTTATTTACAAACAAAAACTATATCAAGATGAAAAGACTATTAATTGTAGCTTTAAGTATGGTGGCCAGCGCAGGATATGCCCAAAAGGAGAATGTTGTAAAAATTAATATTCTCAGTCCCATTGTGAAAACTTTCAACGTTCAATACGAACGTAAAGTAAATGCCACCAGCAGTTTTCAACTTGGCTTTTTCTACACTGGGTACTCCGTAAGCGAGACTTCATTTAGCGGAATTGGCATCACGCCTGAGTACCGTTTTTATTTATCTGATAGCGAAGCTCCTCAGGGAGTTTATATTGCACCATTTTTACGTTATCAGAACTTCTCGCTTACAGAATCCATCTCCAACGGGAAGGCAACCCTTTCTAATTTCGGGGCTGGTGTAATTTTGGGAAAGCAATGGTTATTCAAAGAAAAAATTGTCCTTGACATTTTCATCGGCCCAGGCTATTCAAGCGGTAGTCTTAAAGTAACTTCTGGAACAAGCAGTCAATTCGAAACCGGTGCATTTGATGGATTCGGTCTACGAGCCGGCCTTTGTTTGGGATTTGCATTTTAGATCAAATTCTATTTTAGCTATCAAAAAAATGAGGCTGTCTCAAAAGGGCAGTCTCTTTTTTATTTAGCAGAACACAAAAAAAGAAGAGAACCGGAGTCCTCTTCTTGATACAAGGCATTATCTTGCATGTGTGCAACCAAAATCAAAAGTAGTTTTTAAGAACTACACTCCCAACCAAGTGATGATGCTTCCACCGAGTTTGGAAGATCTCCTGACTTGTCCGGTTTAGTGCGGCAGACTGAGTTTGGTTAGTAGGTTGGTCAAGTGATCGGGTATAGATTTGCGAAGGGTTATAACTTTT
>JADBYK010000070.1 GCA_020403045.1 Cytophagales bacterium | reverse complement strand
GGTCAGAGTCAGACATTTATCGTCTGACCTGACAATGAAAATCACCAACTTGGTTTTCTTACTTGGGGCTAAATCGTTGATTTTCATTCGTCAATTATGCAATGCTGACAGTACCGTCAGCATTGCATAATCTGGGATTAAAATCCAAGACAAAGTTGTTTTGCACTTCCCTTGGCGTAGGTGCTCATTTAGAAAGATGGGGAATCTCGCCTCGACAAATTATCGAGTTAGACTGGTGGGAAGGTAATGTGGTGGCCGAGGGGATAGAGCTAACGGCTGCCCCCGCTCGACATTTTTCAGGGCGGGATTTTGCGAGGTACAAATCGTTGTGGTCGTCATTCATCTTAAAAACATCCGATCATACTCTTTATTTAGGTGGTGATTCTGGCTATGATAATCACTTCAAGCAGATTGGTGAGAAATTTGGCTCTTTTGACTTGGCATTGTTAGAATGTGGGTAATCCAACCAAGATTGGCCGTGTATTCGCATGACTCCCGAACAAACCGTGCAGGCGAGTATCGATTTAAATGCAACTGTCTTGATGCCGATTCATTGGGAAAATTTAAGTTATCGCTACACTCCCGGAAAGAGCCGATTGGGTGTGCAACCATCGCAGGCGAATAAAATCAAGTTCGGTTAACCACTCCATTGATGGGCGAACCAATAAAGATTTACAGGCACTATCCCAACATGAAGTGGTGGGAGAAGATCACCTAGCTCTCAAAAGTGCTGCCTGCTCTAATAGCGGCTACCTTTGTGTTATGTCATTGAAAAAGGTGTATGCCGTTGAAACAAAAGAATTAAGTCGTATTTTAGATAAACTGACAAGCCGATTTTTTGCGAATGCGTTGACAGTTGTAGCTTTACAGGATGGAAGACTTTCTTTCTGCAGCCGCACAGTTCATCAACACGACCTCAAGTCATATTTTTCTTACAGGCAAAGCTGGCACTGGAAAGACCACCTTTTTAAAAAACCTACCTAAGCTTACCCACAAATCATTTATTGTGGTAGCACCCACTGGCATTGCAGCACTCAACGCTGGAGGCGTTACCATTCACTCTCAATTTCTACTACCGCCACTCACCTTTTTGCCCGACCGCTTTTTGTCTGATGATTTCAGCGAAGGTGGAAGAGTCATCAATCAAAATACATTGGCACGAAAGCATCCCCTCAATAGCGCCCGCAAACAGGTATTGCGATCGATTGATCTTTTGGTGATTGATGAAGTAAGCATGCTTCGGGCAGATTTGTTGGACGCCATCGATTATCGGATGCGAGCCGCCCGCGGTAATTTCAGAGAAAGTTTTGGTGGGGTACAAGTGCTTTTCATAGGCGACCTCTATCAGTTGCCACCAGTGGTTCGCAATGAAGAGCGGGAAATGTTGAGTCGATACTACCATAGTTTTTGGTTCTATGAAGCCAAAGCATTGCAAGACAATCAACTGGTCTATATTGAGCTGGATAAAATATTTCGCCAAACGGATAATGGATTTATTTCCATTCTCAACAATCTACGCAATAACGTCACCACGGCCGAAGATATTGATGTGCTCAATCAACATTATAAAACCGCAGACGAAATTAGTAGCTTAAGCGAAGTAATTACCCTGACTACGCACAACAACAAAGCCGATGAGATCAATCAGAGAGAGTTGCTTGCTGTCAAGTCAACTGCTCATTTTTTTGATGCACATTTAGAAGGCGAATTTCCCGAAAGCATGTACCCGGTATTGCCAACGATTGAGTTAAAAGAGGGCGCGCAGATTATGTTCGTTCGCAACGACAACGAGAGTAAAATGTATTTCAACGGAAAGCTGGCAACCGTCAAAGAAATAAAAGGGGGTGATGTGTGGGTGGAGATGGCCGAAAGCCATGTCCGTTATAAGTTGAAACGCGAGCGGTGGGAGAATAAAAAATACATGGTTCACGAGGATAGCAAGGAGCTAGAAGAAGATGTGATTGGTGGGTTCGAGCAATTTCCAATTAAACTTGCGTGGGCCATCACCGTGCATAAAAGCCAGGGGCTCACTTTTGACAAAGCCATTATAGATGTAGGCCAGGCGTTTGCCGATGGACAGGTGTATGTAGCGCTTTCGCGACTGCGTACTCTGGAAGGCCTCGTATTGCGCACTCGAATTAATACATCGGTCATAAGCACCGACCAACAAGTGGTGGCGTTTGTAAAAAGCAATCATCATCCTGATCAGTTGAGTGAAGTCATGAAGGTGCGGCAACAACAGTTTATCAGACAGTTGCTCGATAAAACATTTGATTTCACGACATTGATCAAAGACATTCGTTATATCCAGAAAGAGCAGGGCGAAGAAGGATTTTCAGAAAAATCAATGAAACCTGTGCTGACTCAGATTACCGTGGCATTGGAAGCTGAGCAAATCAACACAGAGAGATTTAGAAGGCAATTAACAGAGTTGCTCAATGCAAACAATCAGGCCGGACTGGTAGAGCGCATCCGCAAGGGCAGCGACTACTATAAAAATCACCTCTGGCAAAACAGCAAATTACTGTTGCATCATCTGGAAGTGACACGCCAGCAAAAGCGAGTAAAAACCTACCTTACACAACTGACCGACCTTGATCAATCTTTAAGCAAAAAATTGGAAGAGGTTGACAAAGCCGTATTTCTGACAGAATCAATCTTGAAGGGTGAAGATAAATTTGAGTTTAGTGCACTGAATAAAGAAAGGTCCATTCAGCGGAATGCCATCTTGAGCGAGATTAGAAAGGAAGTTGAAAAGGAAACTCCGAGTTCAAGTAAAAGAAAGGCGCGCAAAGATCGAAAACCCAAAAAAGATGATGGTCGTACCACCTACGACATCACCTTGGAATTGCTGAACAACGGATTGACCGTAGAGCAAATTGCCAAAGAGCGAGGTATGGTAGTGAGCACTATAGAAACCCATTTAGCGAAGGCTGTGGCCGAAGGGCGTGCCGATATTTTCAAATTCATGCCCGAGGAAACAGTGATGGAGATCATCAATGTTCATCGGCAATTACCGGAAGGTTCCACGTCTAAAGATTTGTTTGATGCAATGAAAGGGAAATTTGGCTATGGACAGTTGAGAGCGGTGATGGCGTATGCGAAAAAAAATTAGTTTGGCGTTTATCAAAAAAAGAGGCCGTCTCAAAAGTCTGAGGCGGTCTTTTTTTTTATTGGAGAGTTTGTTGTCGGGATTTTAGTTTAAATGAAAAATAGGCGTGGGTTCAGGCTGCCATTTTCGCCAGATTGTGTGCTAATGCAAGTAATC
>JADBYK010000007.1 GCA_020403045.1 Cytophagales bacterium | reverse complement strand
GATTTAAGATTTAAGATTTAAGATTTAAGATTTAAGATTTAAGATTTAAGATTTAAGATTTGAGATTTGAGATTTGAGACTTAAGACTGAACATCATTTTCAAATTGCCGAATCACCGAATTTTCAAATTGAATCAAATTTCAAACGGTGTCCATTTATCTTTACTCTGCCCGCTCTTCACCACATTGTCAATAAACGCCATCCCACGAATGCCATCTTCAACAGTAGGAAAATTTACTTCTTTGGGGACAGGAGAACCATCTATTCGTGCAGACAATGTTAATGCGAAATTGCGATAGAGATTAGCAAAGGCTTCCAAATAGCCCTCTGGGTGTCCGGCCGGTGTGCGTGCGTTGAAAATCGCTTCCGAGTGCAAAAAACCATTGGTACCCGCACGTAAAAGTTGAGTTGGCTTGTCGAGCCATTTTGCGATCAGCGTATTGGGTTCCATTTGTGCCCACTCTAAGCCACCGTTCTCTCCATAAATCTTTATCCGCAATGCATTTTCTTCACCAGCCGCTACTTGTGATGCAATCAATACACCCGAAGCACCATTATCAAATTTCAGCAGCACATTGCCATCGTCATCCAGTGCACGACCTGCTACAAGAATGTTTAAGTCGGCACACAAATGAGTGATCTTGAGTCCTGAAATAAACTCTGCCAAATGAGCCGCATGTGTACCAATATCACCCATTGAGCCTGCCTTGCCCGATTTTTTCGGATCTGTTCTCCAAGCGGCTTGTGCATTTCCTTCGCGTTCACTTAATTTACTTAACCAACCTTGGGGATATTCAACTACTATTTTTCTAATTTTACCCAGCGCACCCTCGCGCACCATAGCACGTGCCTGCCTCACCATCGGATAACCTGAATAGGTATGTGTCAAACATAAAATCAAACCCGTCTCGTCTACTTTCTTTTTGAGTTGACGTGCTTCATCGAGTGTAAATGTGATAGGCTTTTCGATGACGACATGAAAGCCTTTCTCTAACGCCAGCATCGCGGGCGCAAAATGGGCAAAGTTCGGTGTTACGATTGTCACAAAATCGATGCGTTTGTCAGCTGGCAACCTACTCTCCTTTTCCATCATCTCTTCGTAGGTCAAGTAGGTGCGATCTTCTGCCAAGAACAAAGCCTTTCCACTTTCTTTGGCAATCTCAGGATTTATACTGAGCGCCCCCGAAACAATTTCAATAAGGCCGTCCATGTTGGCAGCCAGTCGGTGAATCGATCCTATGAAGGCATCCTTACCTCCACCTACCATGCCCATTCTCAATTTTCTGTTCATAGCTGATGTACGATTATTTGAGAATGAAAAATAGCATTTTTTTCAACAGAAACGTATCGATATTGATGTTGGGTGGAATAAACTTCCGTAGGCGGCTCAAATACCGTAAAACTCCTTAACTGCATCAGCTACCTTCTTCACTTGCCGCTGGGTAAGTTCGCAGTACAGCGGAAGCCGAACGAGTGCTTTTCCAAACCGCTCAGCGTGAGTCAGGGATTTAGCTTTATGATCCTTTGTATAGAATGGACTTAGATGCAAAGGCAAATAATGAAAAATAGCTTGTATCTGATTCAACCTCATGTGCTTCAGCAAATCGAGCTGCTGCTGATGGTCTTTTGTGAGCAGATAAAAAATATGTGCGTTATTGGTAGCGTAGTCGGGCACAACTGGTAAAGTGGCCAATCCGTTCTCCTCGAGCACAGCTAACTGATCGCGGTAAGAAGCCCATAGTTGCTTTCTTTTTCGTTGTATGAATTCTATTTTTTCCAACTGCGCCCATAAAAATGCTGCTGTAATTTCCGAAGGCAAATAAGACGAGCCGATGTCGACCCAACTGTATTTGTCAACTTCTCCTCGAAAAAAAGCGGACCGATTGGTGCCTTTCTCCCAAATAATCTCTGCCCTTTTTTCAAATCGCTCGTCATTAACAACTAGCATGCCTCCTTCCCCGGAGCTGATGTTTTTCGTTTCATGGAATGAAAAGGCGGCCAAATGACCAATGCTCCCCAGCGGTCTATTTTTATAAAATGAATCGATGGCTTGGGCGGCATCTTCAACTACCAGCAAGTTATGTTTGACGGCCAATTCCATGATTGGATCCATATCGCAGGCAATACCCGCATAGTGAACAGCCACAATCACTTTTGTTTTTTTTGAAATCAGCTTTTTGATCGAGTCGATCGAAATATTCGGGTGAAATCGCGAAGAGTCAGCGAAAACCAATTTTGCTCCACGTAAGGCAAAAGCATTGGCGGTAGAAACAAAGGTGTAGGAAGGTAAAATTACTTCGTCACCAGGCTTTACATCAGTCAGAATTGCCGCCATTTCAAGCGCTGCCGTGCAGGATTGGGTAAGAAGGACCTTCTTAAACTGATATTGCTTCTTGAAGAAAGCATGACATTTATGTGTAAAAAAACCATTGCCGGACAGTTTCTCCAATTGAATGGCGTGCTGAATGTATTCGATCTCTTTGCCTGTGTGATAGGGTTTGTTGAAACCAATCATACTAGCGTGAGATTAAAACTACACCTGCGACTATCAAAAGGCAACCAAGGAATCGGGCTATTGTAACTTGCTCGCCCAACAACCAATAGCTGGCAATCATCACCAAAACAAAAGAAAGGCTCATAAATGGATAGGCAAATGATAACTGAAATTTGGAAAGTGCTGCCATCCAGGTAAGGCTGGCCAAAAAAGCCGCTACGAAACTAGAGAATATGAAAGGATCAAAGAGAGACCAGAATAAAAATACAAATTTATTCCATAGCGGTGTTGGCAACGCACCCAACTGGTTCAATCGCCATTTCAGAATAAGTTGGCCGTAGGAAGATAAAACGATGGTGATCGCGATATATAGATAGCCCATTTCTAAAAATTTTTCTTCACCAAAATAGTAAAGTCATACTGACTATAATCATGCAGGAGCGCCACATTCTTCGCAAAATGTATTTTGCAATAATCGAATAGCCAAAGCGGATCAGAATAATACAATTCGGGTTTCATGAACTCTACATCAGAATACTTCGTCAATGCATTAAAAGAAAATCCCAATGTGCTTTTTTGGTTTAAGATAGAAATCGTTTCTAGAATATATTCTTTCCACCTCACCTCGGAATAGTCAAACTTGAGATTCAAAATACCGCTTGCCATCGAATAATCGGCCACTTGCATTTCATCCAGCGCCTTCACTAAAAAAAACTGCTCTTCCGGGAATTTCGTCTTGGCACCCTCAATCATTTCGGGCATCAAATCATATCCCCGATAGTTCACATTTTCATGCGCACTTCTAAGCGAGAATACCAGGTCACCCACGCCACAGCCTGCATCATTCACGGAGAACCTTTCAGTGTAAATTACTTTTTGCAATTGATCAAATCGTACTTGTTGTGCCTCTTCATTTTTCCAACCAACGCCTTTTGCCCCGGCACCATGGCTGGCTAAATTCGCACGGTAGTAGGTATTTAACTGCTCCATCATTTTTGATCATTTGTGTCATAAATCTTTTTGATCAGCGAAAGAGGTCTGTTTTTTATTTCTAAAAAGATCTTTGAAAGGTAAATACCAATCACTCCTAACACTAACAAAATCAATCCTCCGAGTAACCAAACACTAGCCAGTATACTCGCCCACCCCTCTACATCAATGTTATGTACGAGTTTGTTATTGATAAGCGAACCAATAATGATCGCTGATATAACCGTAGTAACTACACCTAACATGAATGTAAAGTAAAGCGGTCGGTGGCTCAAACTCGTAATGATTTCGATCGCCATTCTGATTTTTTTGTACAGCGAATAGGATGACTTTCCTTTGAATCCCTTGGTTGCTACAATCCCTACCTGATTATAGCCTGTTAACACGAAAACACCCCAGATATCAAGTTCCTTTTCTTGATAGGACAAAACGGAATCCACATAACGTCTGGTCATCAGCCGCGCTGTAAAAGTATTGGCCGGATATTCGATAGAACTCAAAATGGATAAAACCTTATAGAAAACAATTCCGCTAAACCTTTCAAACCAGTTGCCTTTCCTCCTGTTCTGAATCCCAAACACCACATCCACATCTTGCTTAGTTTGCATTTCCTGAAAAAACGTTTCCAGCAACTCGGGCGATTCCTCCAGGTCCGAATCGATCAAGAAAACCAACTCTCCTGATGCGTGCCGTAGCCCTGTCATGATGGCGCGGTGATGCCCAAAGTTGCGCGAAAGATCTACGATTATGATTTTAGGAAACCGCCTCTGAAGTTCCAAAGCTGTAGACAGCGATTGGTCGGGTGATCCGTCATTGACGAGTATCAATTCAAAATCATCGGTAAGTTTCTGTGCCGAGGCAATACAACGTTCGCAAAACTCCTGAAGGTAGCTTTGTGAGTAATAAAGCGTTGAAACAATGGATATCTTCACCGTATACAATTTGTCTTTCTTTTCAGCGAACGCTTCAAAATTGACCAGAATGCGTTCGGGGACAAATTAACAGTTTTTGGTAATAGTCAGGGGCTAAATCGTTTGAAATATTGCTTTGCCTCAGGCCCTTGATTAAAAATCAGGTCGATTACTGATACGTTGGGTACAAAGTCACCATGCAACTGCTGATAGGTTCGATATCCCTCATAGTTCATCCATTCGACCTTCACACCCGCCCCTTCAAATTTATCAGTCTGCAAATAATCCTTTGCAGCCGGGCCCGACACATAGGTGGACGCTTTTAGCTGTAAACATATCTCCAGCAGGCGCTCTGACTTGTCTTGTGACACTGCAAAATCGTGAGACCAATAGATGGGCGTTTGAATACTAAGTATCGAGTTAATTAACCGTAAAAACCGGAAGTTGATCTGACTTAAGTAGTTCTCGGTGCAGTTTAGATAAGCGTCTTCGAATGCATCGCAGTAAGTTGCAAAATGGGGCGCCTTCCTGTAGGCCTGAGTGATTTTATTCCAATGATCCGGTGCCCAGTCAGCATTTGCAACGGTTACATCCTTGATCTTGACGTCAAACTGCCCCTTCACATCAACCGGTATGGTTAGCCATTGCAATCCCTGCGCTGTTTTGAT
The DNA here is from genome assembly GCA_020403045.1 of Cytophagales bacterium. Classification (GTDB taxonomy): domain Bacteria; phylum Bacteroidota; class Bacteroidia; order Cytophagales; family Cyclobacteriaceae; genus ELB16-189. The sequence goes on along the minus strand of JADBYK010000007.1, from coordinate 40,094 downwards.
TTGATTGCGATTGCGCCAGTCCCGTCTGGTGTATTGCACATCGTCCAACAAGACAAATGCATCTACGCTATTAATAATATCAAAATAGCCTCGCCACGGAATATAATTTGACTGGATGATAGCAACTCGTTTGCTCATGGAAAGGCTTGATCATTGGTCAGCAATAGTAATGACAACTAAGGCAATTCCAATTACATCGTAAAAAAATAACAGCTCTAAAGCTTTACCATCTTTCCATTCAGCATGATCTCTATGGGCTCACCGGATTCAAGCACTAACTCTGTTTTTTCTTTCAGCGCCCGCACCTTGATCACCCGCCCTCTAAAATCAATCCGGAAAGAATAAGATTCCCAATGATCAGGGATATAGGGACTAAAATGTAAAACGCCTTCCTTCACACGCATTCCACCAAACCCTTTGACCACACTCATCCAGGTACCTGCCATACTTGTAATATGACAACCATCTTCGGTGTCGTTATTGTAGTCATCAAGGTCTAAGCGCGAGGTGCGAAGATACATTTCATAGGCCTTTTCTTTGTAGCCAAGCTTAGAGGCGAGGATAACATGAACACAGGGGGACAGTGATGACTCATGAACAGTTAAGGGTTCATAGAAATCAAAATTTCGCTTGATCGTTTCGATATCAAATCGATCGTCAAATAAATAAAGGCCCTGCAATACATCTGCCTGCTTGATGTAGCACGAACGCAAAATTCGATCCCACGACCACTTTTGATTTAAAGGTCTGTCCTGCGGGCGAAGATTCCTGACAGGAATGATTTCCTTGTCTAAGAAACCATCTTGTTGAAGAAAAATTCCCAACTGTTTGTCCTCACCCAAATACATATTACCACGAATCTCTGCCCATCGAGATGTCTCCTGAAACTCATTAAAATTTAGTTTCTCCATTAGCGAACTGAAATTCGCGTGATCATCCTTTCGAACAAAATCCAGTGCCTTCTGGGTATACTCCATTGTCCAGCAAGCAATATAACTGGTGTACCAATTGTTGTTTACGTTGTTTTCATATTCGTTGGGCCCCGTCACGCCAAGCATCACATATTGCTTTTTAGCCTCTGAAAAAGTGATTCGCTGCGACCAGAATCGCGAAATGCCAATCAGCACTTCCAGACCGAATTCAGTCAAGTACTTTTCATCTCCTGTGTAGCGGATATATTCATAAATAGCAAAAGCAATCGCTCCGTTTCGATGGATTTCCTCAAAGGTAATTTCCCATTCGTTGTGACACTCTTCTCCGTTCATTGTCACCATTGGGTACAATGCAGCGCCATCGGTAAACCCTAACTTCGCAGCATTTTCGATAGCCCGTTGCAAATGTTTATGTCTATACACCAATAAATTTCTCGCCACCTGCGGGTCTGACGTACCAAGATAAAAAGGCAAACAGTAGGCTTCAGTGTCCCAGTAGGTACTTCCGCCATATTTCTCACCTGTAAATCCTTTGGGTCCGATGTTCAATCGTTCATCAGCACCCGTGTACGTTTGCATGAGTTGAAAAATATTGAATCGGATACCTTGCTGGGCGGCAATGTCGCCCTCAATCGTGATATCGCATTTCTCCCATATCTCTTTCCAAACCGACTCGTGTGCTTTCAATAATTGGTCAAATCCCATCTTTGCAACCTCGTCCAGCTTTTTATGACACACCTTCACCAGTGTATCTTTCGGGTGATTCTCGGATGACATTACCACAGCATACTTATAAACGACTAGTTCAACGCCCTCTTTCAAATCTACCCCCACCACATTGTCAACATACTTTGACTTGATGTTGGTAAACACTTTCCCTTTTACACGTTTTCCGGCTTCTTCCAGATCATATTCAATAGACGTGCAAACATGAAAATCTGTTTTCTTTGTTTTGGCTGTTACTACCGCATAACCAAGTTGTGATTCTTTGTAGACTTCATCCCAAAACTTTTCATCATAGTTTGAATCTTTGTTCACCACATCTGCATCAATACTTAACCGAATGGATGCGGCAGAAGAAAAATTGATTGGAGTTATGGCATACCTGATCGCTCCGACTTCGCCATCGGCCATCGAACAAAAACGGTGGGCACTGATTTTGACTTTCTTGCCATCGCCCAACGTAGCGGTGAATGAGCGATGCAACGTCCCGCGCTTCATATCCAGCGTACGAACGAAATCTGTAACCGTACACTTGGCCAAGTCAAATTGTTGCTGGTCAATCTTAATATCAATGCCAATCCAACTGGGCGCATTGAGCACCTTGGCAAAATATTCTGGATACCCGTTTTTCCACCAACCCACACGCGTCTTATCCGGATAGTAAACACCCGCCACGTAGGTACCCTGATGAGTATCTCCAGAGTAGTGTTCTTCAAAATTCGCGCGTTGGCCCATACGTCCATTGCCCAAACTAAAAATACTTTCCGAGATTCGATTAAAATGGGGATCAAACCCCTCTTCGATAATTTCCCATTCGTGGTGTTTGAGATATTGCTTCATGCGAAAAATAAAGATGTAGTGTAAATATGGTCAATGGTCAATGGTCAATGGTCAATGTCGAATTAAATTATAATGAATGCAAATTTTCAATCCGGAAATCAGCCGTGCTGTTAACAATGGCATCTGCCTTACCCAACTGATCTCCAGAGCCAACCCCCACGCATTTCATGCCAGCCGCCAGCGCTGCCTCCACCCCTGCTTCTGCGTCTTCAAAAACGACACAATGCTCTGGTTCAATGCCAAGTCTGGCAGCTGCCAATAGAAATATCTCGGGATCCGGTTTGCTGTGTGTGATCATGGTGCCGTCAACCACGGTGTCGAAGAGCGGCTTAATTTGTAGGAGGCGCAAAACGGTCTCGGCATTTTTACTACTTGACGCAAGGGCAACTTTGAACCCCTGCTGGCGCAGTGAACTCAGCATCTCCCGCACGCCAGAAAATATTTCGTCCGGTTTAATTGCCTCAATGTACTCCACAAACCAGTTATTCTTTTTGGTGGCCAACTCTTCTTTCTTCTCTTCGGGCAGCGACACGCCACCTATCTCTAATATAATTTCCAGAGAGCGCATTCTACTCACACCTTTCAATCTCTCATTCTCTTTTTCTGTAAACGAAATGCCCAACTCTTTCGCAAGCCGTTGCCATGCCACAAAATGATAATGGGCAGTATCTACAATCACTCCATCCAGATCAAATATTACGGCTTTTATCATTTTTAAAATATAAATTAAAAGAATTCAGAATATTGAAGTCAGAATTCAGAAGCTTAAGAGAAACCCAAATTGTAAATTCTGACTTCTAACTTCTGTATTCAAAATCTTGTATTCCATTTCACGCGCGAATATAGCCCTGCTTAATTATTTGTTCGGTTTCTGCCTGAGATTTAAATACCGCAAACGTTTTCCCCTGCGTTCTAAGAGCTCCTAACGCATTTCCATAACTCACAGCATTGAGGTAATCAGTTGGCTTGTGAAGTAGCCCAAAGCCGACACCGCCTGCAAAAGAATCGCCACAACCTGTTGTGTCAATCACCTGTTCGACTTTGATAGCTGAAACTAAATCTTCTTTGAATTTTCCCCTTTCTTTTCGATAGACCAAACAACCTCTGGAGTCCACTGTGATACATACACACTTGACTCCCTGAGATAAGCAGTGTAACGCAAATTTTCTTAATTCTTCCCGATCGGGTTCTTCAGAAATTGAAAAATCCTGACTTTCATATTCTTTCTTGAACCATGACGCCTGGGCCTCTTCCAGGTTCATCTTTAACACATCTACGTAGGGAAGCCACTGATCGCGATCAATCCAGAATTTACGCTGGCGTTCGCCATTTGCCAGACAGGCAGTAGTCGGGCCGTGGGCATCAAAAATAATTATGCCTTTACTCCTTTTCTTTAAGTACTTCAAGGTATCCAAAGAAATTTCATAATCACTGATGGGAATGAACACAAAGACTTTACAATCCAACAGGTCCTTAAAGTCGGCTGGCATGATGGGATCCATGAACCCCGTTTGTCGCTCCAATCGATTGTTGACATCTACAAAACGAAGACTAATTATATCTCCCTGATCATTCTTGGATGAAATGAATTTTGTGTTGATGCCTTTATACCCTTTAAAAACCTCCAGCACATTATCCCTATCTACTTTGCGCAAATGCGAAACCGGCACCACCTCCAATTTATCTCCGGCCATGATTGACAGCGCGATCACCGGGTGTGTAACGCATCCCCACTTTTGAATTAAGTCGCCCTGGTGAGTAACAATATGGTCGCGAGGGATAGGGCCTACGATGGCAATTTTTTTCATTTCAAGCTGAGTTAGAATTCAAAATTCAAAGTTGAAGTTCAAGGTTTAAGATTCAAGGTTTGTAGTCTAAAGTTGAAGGTTCAAAGTTGAAAGTGTTTTAGGCGGTTAAATAAGCTGCTCCGAATACGCCTGCACTATCGCCCAGCAGTGGCTTTACAATGGGTGTATTCACCACGCCATTATTAAAAATATACTTTCGGGTTGACTCAATGCCATCTGTATAGATCTCATCAATGTTCCCCACTCCTCCTCCAATAACTATTACATCCGGATCGATGATATTGATAATGACACTAATCGCCTTTCCAAAAAAATGTGACATCCGCTGAATCGTCTTGGTAGCATTTTCATCACCTGTTTTGTACAATTCGTAGATCTCTTTAAGCCTGGTCTGTTGCCCTGTGATCGAATAATAATATCTTTCCAGCGAAGGACCGGCCAATACTTTTTCCACGCAGCCGCTCTTGCCGCAGTAACACGGGCCACCCGACTCATCTAAATAATTGTGACCCCATTCGCCTCCAATTCCATGTAATCCATTGATCACTCTTCCATCTACCACCAAGCCTCCACCCACACCTGTACCCATGATTACTCCAAACACCACTTTTGCTTCCGGGTATTTCTCTTTTACCACGCCCATTTTTGCTTCAGCTAAGGCAAAACAATTGGCATCGTTGGCTATAAAAATCTCCAGACCTAATAACTTTTCCAGATCACTTTTCATTGGTTGGAAATTCATACATTCAGAATTACAACCCTTCATCGTACCCAACTTAGGATCTAGTGTGCCGGGTGTACCGATGCCAAGCTTTGCGGGCCGATAGCCCATCTTGCTTTCCATCATCCCTACCAACTTTTCTATTTGGTTGAGAATGTGTTGGTATCCATGTTCGGCACCCGTGGGGACTCGGTCACGAAAAAGTATTTCACCTAATCCGCCAGGCCCAAGTACTACTCCCTCCGCTTTTGTGCCTCCAAGGTCGATGCCCCATAGAATGTTTTTTCGGTCACTCATAGTTTATATATCGTTGCTTCCCACGGACGCAGACTTAAACTTTCATTGGCATAGTTGCCAATGAGTCTTTGTGCATTTAGCGGGATTGGAAAGGTACTATTCTCATTAGAAAAATGAAGAACTATCTGATATTTTTCTTTGCCCTCTTGGCGGTAGTAGGCAAATACCCGATCGTCTTTTGTTTCAATCGGTTCGTAAGTGCCATAGGTTAAAACAGGATGTGCCTTTCGCAACGAGGTCATTGACCTAAAATAGTTTAGGATGGAATGGGGGTCAGTTGTTTGAGTCGCGACATTGATCCGAGATTTGTTCGGATTTAGATCCATCCATGGGTGGCCATCGGTGAAACCACCAAAAACACTGTCGTCCCACTGCATCGGAGTGCGCGCATTATCTCGTCCGGAATAGTTGGCTAGCGAAAGAAATTGATCTTCTGACATTCCTCGCTTTTGGGCTTCACGCCATCCATTTTGAGTTTCTATGTCTTTGGAATCTGCGACCGCTTTTAGCTTGGTATTGGTCATCCCTATTTCATCACCCTGAAAAATAAAAGGCGTGCCCCTCATTGACAATAACAGTGTTATCAGTAACGTGGATGATTCTCTCCAATAGCTGCTATCATCTCCCCATCTGGAGACCATTCGGGCAAAATCATGATTACCAAGAAATATACTTCCCCACCCGGTTTTGGCGAACGTGTCGTCCCATGTCTTAAATACTCTTTTGAAATCCGTCATGGACCAGGGAATAGGGTCAAATCTGCCGCCTGGACCTTGATCCATAAACATATGACCAAAATGAAAAATCATATTTAAACCCTTCTCCGGATCTAAGTAATCAAGCGCGTTTTGTGGTGTAATTCCAGGCCCTTCACCCACGGTCATTACATCTTTGTATTCATTGATGACTTTAGTTCTGACTTCTTCAATAAACTCTTGCAGTCGCGGACCATTTGAATAATACCTGCGAATGGTTTCATTAAAATCAACTGTATCTGTAGGCGGAAAATCTGTGCGCTTGGAAATCGCAGAGATTACATCGAGTCGAAGGCCATCCACTCCTCTTTTCAACCAGTAGCACATTAGCTCATGGACCTCTTTTCGCAAGGCAGTGTTCTCCCAATTCAAATCAGGTTGCTTGACGGAGAAAAGGTGTAGGTAATACTCACCTGTTTGTTCATCCAATTGCCATGCATTGCCTCCAAAGAATGACGGCCAATTATTTGGTGGATGTCCGTTTTTGCCCGGTTTCCAAAAATAGTAATCACGGAAAGGATTAGACTTCGATTTTTTTGACTCCACAAACCAGGGATGCTCATCGGATGAATGGTTAAGGACCAAATCCATAATCAACTTCAGCCCGCGTTGGTGAAGCCCGGCCAACAGTTCATCGAAGTCTTGCATCGATCCGAATTCGGGTTGAATGGAATAGTAGTCGCTGATATCGTAACCACCGTCATCATTCGGAGACTTATAGATTGGATTCAGCCAAACGGCATCCACGCCCAATGATTTGATATAATCTAACTTTGAGATAATTCCCTGAAGATCACCTACTCCATCTCCATTGCTGTCTTTAAAGCTTCTGGGATAGATTTGATAGACAATCGCTTCTTTCCACCAAACCCGGTCACTCATTTTCTTTCACTTTCGATGAGGTAAATTGCTCCGTATTGGGATGGAACGTTTTCCACGAATGCCAAAACTCCTGATATGAGGGAAGCACTTCAAGCTGACTGCCAGCATATTTTCCACTTTCGCATTGGCCCTTCCAATTCCATCGCGAGTCCGATTGCTGATCGATCAATACATTCAAACTATCATTTAGCGAAAACTGAAGTGTATCCATTCCTGCTATGGGCACCCAGGTGTGAAAAGAAGCAGAATCGGCTTCCAATACTAGTACTACCGGGCGACCGCTGATTTGGTCATTGATAACTCTTCGTTCGACCAACTCATTCCAGTCATAGGCTTTTGCAAACAAACCCATTGGCACGCCTACGACCCATGATTTGTCTTTCCACGATAACGAATCGCGACCCTCAAGACTCCCCTCCATCTTTCCTTCGTCATACTTTGCCAATGTCTCATATTGATCTTTAAATTTTGGATCGGGTTGAAGAATCAATGATTCAGGATGCATCGAAAGCCACGCTCGAAGTGTCATTTGCTGTGAAGTAATTTCGGTCAGTTGTGCGCCCTTCAACGGGCCTATGATGGCCGTTCCGTTTACCTGCCGCCACCAACTTTTCGTAGTAGCATCCTCAAACATGGCATTAAAATGATCCATCCCCACAAGCCTGAATATCTCTGACTTGCCGTTTACAAACGGACTAAATACACGCCCAGATCTGCACACCGTACAGTACGTAACCATTACATCTTGGCCACCCACGGTATCTCTTACCTGGTGATGATAACCAATAATCTCGATGGGATATGCCCTCGACTGACCATTAATACTAAGGCCTATAACAAGCTGATTATCATCAATTTTACTACTATTTGCCTTCAGTAACGAAACAGACTCAGTTTGAAGGAACATTTTATCTGCCAGGAACTGAAAATTGAATGCATAGCAGACAATAATCCAAAATGCCAGCATGGACGCAACAGTCCATTTGATGTAAGCATTATTTCCAACTAAATAGAAAAATGCAGGGTAACCAATAATCAAAACACCAACTATACGAAATAACCAGATGTAATTTTGAATGAAGTACGCGAGCTCAACTGCCTCATCTACTTGACTTCCCGGAAAGGGCATGATATAATACACACGTGCTACCTCTACCCCTATTAATAGAACGATGCCGACTAAAAACAAAAAGATCTTCATGGATTGTTACTTGGTAAAAATTGAGTTGCCTGTAAAATTAGCTTTTCTAGTCTTTCCCGTGCAATGCCCAGGTCATTCGATGACCAATTGAAAAATGATTTAAACTCTAGGAACACCACTTCTTTGGCTTTCTGCAGTCTGGGCAAGTCAAAATAAAGCATACCGGTTCGCCTCACCAGAAAATCTTCAGGGGTCAAAACCATCTCATATTCGAGGCAATACCATAATTCTGCTTTCAACAAAGCAACGTCCGTGTCCTTCTCCAAATTGGTTCTAAGGCGTTCCAGGATCAAGTCGCATTGCTTGCCATAGTTAGCAACCAAATAGTTAACATGATCTGCAAGATGTAACACGCTAAGCTGAATCAGTAAACTTCCCTTATAATTTCTTACCTCATCATAGTTTCTAAACTGAGCACCCGAAAAAGGCATTGACTCTGTAAAGCATTTAATTTTGAGTTGAGGGAAACTGGTGGACACCACCCGATCAACAATTCGTTCCGCCATCTTCCGATAGCCCGTTAGCTTACCACCCGCGATAGAGATCAGACCGGTTTCTGATTCGAAAATTTCGTCTTTTCGGGAAAGCTCAGAAGCCGACTTACCGTCTTCGTGAATTAACGGCCGCAGTCCGGCCCAACTTGATTCAATATCATTGATCGTCAACCCGACCTTAGGAAAGGTGCGATTGGTTGCGTTGATAATATAAGTCAGATCACCTAACGTTGTTAGCACGTCATCTTTACTCCCGTTATAGTTCGTGTCCGTGGTCCCAATGTAGGTCGTTCTTCCACGTGGAATGGCAAAAATCATTCTACCATCATCTACGTCAAAATAGATTGCCTGCTTTATAGGAAACTTATTGTGGGAAACAACCAAATGAACCCCTTTGGTGAGGTGGAGTCGCTTAGTTTTTATGGAGTGATTCAGCTCGCGCAATTCATCTACCCATGGACCGGCCGCATTCACAACAGTAGTAGCCTTAACGGTAAAGGTATTTCCGGTGATTAAATCAGTAACCTGAACTCCTGCCACGCGATTCTCCGCGTAAACAAAATCCGTAACCCGGCAATAGTTGGCAATAATAGCGCCTTTGCTATTTGCAGTCTTGATTATTTCAATGGTCAGCCTCGCATCATCGGTTCGGTATTCCGCATAAATCGCTCCGCCCTTTACGTCCTCCGGCTTCAGCAATGGTTCTGCTCGGAGTGTTTGCCCGCGGGTGAGCATTACCCTCCGATCTTGCTGCTTTACGCCAGCCAGCCAATCGTAAATCTTGAGCCCCAACGAAGCGAGCCAGTAACCCATCCCTCGTTTTTCATAAAGTGGAAGCAACATCTTCTCTGGTATAACCAGATGTGGCGCAAGTCGATGAACAATTGCTCGTTCGCTGCCCACTTCCTTCACCAGCCCAAATTCCAACTGCTTAAGGTAACGCAAGCCTCCATGTATCAATTTTGTGGAGCGACTACTGGTGCCAAATGCAAAGTCATTTTTTTCGATCAAAGCAACGGTAAGTCCGCGTGACGCAGCGTCAAGGGCAATACCCGCCCCTGTAATGCCTCCGCCAACTACCACCAAATCCATCGATTCAGTAGCCATCTGCCGGATTGACAATTCACGTGTTTTTGATGAAAACGTATGTGGCATTAAAACAGTAAATCAAAAATAGATTGGTCAAAAATGGGATTAAAAGACTGATTTTCTTTTGTTTGGAGATACATTTTTTAAGTTCAATGCTTTGTCTAATTTGGACACAAATTTGAATTTGTACTGTATATGGAAATATTCTTAAAAGCAGATGCCTGGCTTGCTCTTATTACGCTTTGTTTTTTAGAAATTGTACTCGGTATTGACAATATCATTTTCATCTCGATTGTATCCAACAAGCTGCCTGAAGCTCAGCGAAGTAGAGCCCGGAATATAGGTCTGTTTTTGGCGATGTTTGTACGTATTGTATTCCTTCTTTGCATTACGTGGATAATCAGTTTCAAAGAGCCTTTGTTTGCCGTGAATGATTTCCTGCCGGATTGGCTGATCAAATTCCTGGGATTCCATGGAGATCATACGTTTAGCGGGCGCGATTTAATCCTCGGCTTTGGTGGTTTATTTCTTATTGCAAAAAGTACAAACGAGATAAACCACGAGATGGAGGGGGACGAAGATGAAGATGGGGTGAGTGGTAAACCAAAAGTACCTACTCTTTCGGCCACTATCTTTCAGATTATTTTGCTTGATATCATCTTCTCATTTGATTCTATTCTAACTGCAATTGGAATCGTAGATCAGGTGATCATCATGATTTTTGCGGTGATGATCTCCATTGGAGTAATGATGTTCTTCTCTGGGGCAATTAGTAAATTCATCCAACAGCATCCATCCATGGAAGTACTGGCATTAGGCTTCTTGATCTTAATTGGCTTCATGTTATTTTTAGAGGCGCTGGAATATGTCGTTCCAAAAGGATATATCTATTTCGCGGTTGCCTTTTCACTCCTTATTGAGCTTACCAACATCCGCGTTAAAAAGAAACGGAATGCGAAGAAGAAAAAGCCGGTTGTACTCCATAAGCCTTTTTCCGAAAGCGAAATCAATGACGCGGTCAAAAAGATGGACTGACAAACACTATTTGACACTTTTTATATGACCGAATTACATCCTGATCCTGACCGGTACCCCATCGGAAAATTTAAACCGGCTGCAGCCAATAGCTCTCAAGAAATCAATGATTTTATCTCGAGGATAGAAGCGTTGCCAGAAAAACTCGCAGATGCGGTTGCTGGACTAAATGACAACCAATTAGATACGCCCTATCGGGAAGGCGGATGGACAATTCGACAAGTGATTCATCATGTAGCAGATAGTCATATGAATGCCTACATAAGAATCAAGTGGACGCTCACAGAAGAAAATCCGGTGATTAAAGCATACGATGAAAAAAGGTGGGCAGAAACACCTGAAACAAATCTACCCATTGCTATTTCCATAAACCTTCTCCACACATTGCATGTAAAATTTGTAGCATTGGCAAAACAAATCCCCGAGAAAGACCTGAGTAGATTCTTTATTCACCCAGACACAAAAAAACAAATAAGCCTAGGGCAGCTCCTTGGCATGTATGCCTGGCATGGAGATCACCATTTGGCGCATGTGACCGCGCTGAAAGCAAAGAGAGGCTGGTCATAAGTGATCAAGGGAGAAGCACGTTAACATTCATGGAAAATTATGTACGTCCCCTATTGCTCCCAAATCGGCACCTTGAAACAATTTACCCTTCGTTTTTTCGTAAAGTCGAATTGCAATCCTATCAACGGGAGCGAATCGAAACACCGGATAAAGACTTCTTGGATTTAGACTTTCTACGGCAAGGCGCGTCCCACCTAGTAATACTATCCCATGGCTTAGAAGGCAACACAGAAAGATCCTACATCAAGGGGATGGCGAAAGCATTTTTTGCGAAAGGCTTTGATGTATTGGCTTGGAACTACAGAGGCTGTAGTGAAGAAATGAATTGGCAGCCTCGCTTTTATCACAGTGGAGCTACCGAAGATCTTAAAACGGTTATTGAAAAAGTCTACCCTACCTACCAATCCATCTCATTAGTTGGTTTTAGTTTAGGCGGCAATCTGACCTTGAAATTTTTAGGCGAAATCGGCACGAGCTACAAAAAGCTAACTACAGCTGTTGTCTTTTCCGTGCCTTTGGATTTGCACACGAGTTGTATGGAAATTATGAAACCTTCCAACTGGATATATCATCAGCGATTCCTCAAAAGTCTAAAAACAAAGGTACTTCAGAAGTCAACCCAACAGCCGGCTATCCGAGTCGATCATCTTCATCGAGTGAAAACATTGATGGAATTTGATGATCACTTCACAGCCCCCATTCACGGATTTGCCGATGCGATTGACTACTACTTATGCTCTAGCTCCATTCATTTCCTAAAAGCTATTAAAACAAACACATTGATCGTCAACGCGAAAAATGATCCATTTCTCAGTCGTGAGTGTTTTCCTGATCTGAAAGACCATACCTTTGTAAGAACAGAATACCCGCTACATGGTGGTCACGTAGGGTTTGCTCATTTTGACGAAAACGGACTATACTGGTCAGAGATGAGAGCTCTGGATTTTATTTACAAAACATGATCGAACGATTTTCCGTGGGGATTTCTGCCAGCCGATTAGCCGAGCGGTATAAGACGGAGGAGCCAACCTTCCTTCCCCGATACAATGGCGCACCTTCACAACTGTTTCCTGTTCTAACTAGCCAAAGCCCAGAGGGTTTTTCCTATTTCTATTGGGGCGTTGCTCCCCAATGGGCGAAGAACAAGTCAATAGCCGAGCGACTGATCAATGTGCGTGCCGAACAAATCATTGAAAAACCAGTGTTGGCAAAGAGTCTGAAAAAATACCGATGCGTTATTCCCGCGGATGGCTTTTATGCCTGGAAGAAAGTAGGTAAAAAGACAATGATCCCATGGCGATTTGTCCTTCCGTCAAAAGAAGTGTTCTCGATGGCCGGATTATGGGAAGAATACGAAGAAGATGGCGATGCGTTTCACACTTTTACCATCATCACCGCTGTTGCTAAAGGGCTATCAGCTACCGTTTCTGATAGACAACCACTAGCTCTTTCCAGGGAAGATGAAGCAATCTGGTTGAAAAATGACACAGAGGAATCAGCACTTCTTGCCCTTTTGCACCGGGCAAATGGAATAGACTTTGATGGCTTTACAGTGTCACCACAACTGAATTCGATTCAGTTTGATCGGCCTTCGTTATTATTGCCCGTTCCCGCTGCCGATCAGTTCGGAAATTTGACTTTATTCGATTAACTACACTGCGGTTTTTTGCACCCCCTGTTAGCTCTCATTGAGCTAGTTTGAAAAAGATTGGGATTACCATTCTTTGTTTAACTGGCTTACCGCGCTGACGACCTGGCGTCCAGGGTGGTGCATTTTTTAGTATCCGAATCGCCTCTTCTTCCAAGCCAGCTCCCAAGCTATTCACTGTGGTAACATCGGTAATGTTTCCATCCTTGTCCACCACAAACTGAACGTATATTTTTCCCTCTACACCCATCCTGCGAGCAGGAGCAGGATACTTGAGATTTTCGGAAACGTATTTATAAAATCCCGCCATTCCATTTTTGGGGGCCGCTGTTTGCTCCACCACCAAGAAAATTTTGTCCGTTTCTTCTTCGACCACTTTCGGTAGTTCCACAGGCACGTATTCTTGTACTTTTGTGTCAGTAGTTACTTCCACGTCTAAGTCAAACTTGATTTCTTGTTTGATCTCTTCTTCATTGGGCACAACTACCAAAGTAGGCTGCTGGATAACAGGTGGTGGTGGAGTCTTTATGTCAGTGGGTGGGATTTCTGCCAATGGCTCGAAAATATTCGTGCTGCGTGTCAACTCAACTTTTGCATCCCTATCTGGCGTTCTCCATTCAAACGCAGACACGATGAGCACCATAGTGATCAACAAACTAAAACTGAACAGAAGACCATGCCACCGTCCAATATCCGCTTTTGGATTTTTCTTGGTTTCCATACAACTGGTGTTTAAATTCTCTTTGATTACACAGCTAATATCGATTTGTCTCTTCGCACAATCTATGAGCAAAATTGGATCGAGGAGTGATTTTTCTCACGCTCCAATTTCAATGCTGAGCTCCAGTAGGGTACTTCATTTTATTTTTTCCTTCAGCATGACATTTATCATTTTATTGACTTCACTATAGTGGTACTCTTACAAAGTAATAAATCCCGTTTTCTATGGATAAGCTAATCGAACATTTGGAAGAAGTAACTGTACGCTTTGCCGGAGATAGCGGTGATGGTATGCAGTTGATAGGAACTCAATTTTCGGATACAGCCGGGTTTGCAGGCAATGAAGTAAATACCTTTCCGGATTACCCGTCAGAAATTCGCGCTCCGGAAGGCACACTCTATGGTGTAAGTGCTTTTCAAGTTCACTTTGGTAGTAAGCACATCACCACATCAGGTGACTTTGTGGATGTACTGGTGGCAATGAACGCGGCCAGCTTGAAAGTAAATTTAGCACAGGTTCGAGAAGGAGGTATCGTCATTGTAGATAGGGAAGGCTTTGACGACCGTAACCTAAAACTTGCCGGCTATGCTCGTAATCCGCTAGAAGATGTGGGACTCGCAAAGAACCATGTATTTGCTATTGATATGAGCAAAGAATTGAAAAAAGCTTTTATCGAAGTGGAACTTCCATCAAAACTTATTCAAAAAACAAGAAATATTTTTGCTCTTGGAATTACGTATTGGCTTTTTAATAGACCTCTTGATCCCACCGTGTCGTGGATCAATAAAAAGTTTAAGGGTAAAGAAGATGTGATCTTGGCCAACGCACATGCATTGCAAGGCGGTTGGAATTTTGCCGAGAAGAATCCGGATTTCAGAAAACAATATGTGATCGATAAATCAAAACTGCCACCCGGAAAATATAGAAGCATCACGGGAAATCAAGCGGTAGCGTTAGGGTTAGTAGTCGCGGCTACAAAAGCCCATCTCCCTCTTTTTTTGGGCTCCTACCCCATCACTCCTGCAACTGATATTTTGCACGCTATCTCCGGCTACAAGCAATACGGAGTTAAACATCTGCAAGCTGAAGATGAGATTGCTGCCATCACAAGTGCTATCGGTGCCGCATTTGGTGGAAGCCTGGCCGTAACAACCACTAGTGGCCCGGGGCTTTCTTTAAAAACGGAAGCCATTGGCTTGGCCATCATGACTGAGTTGCCATTGATTATTGTCGATGTTCAACGAGCTGGTCCATCTACAGGTTTACCAACAAAAACAGAACAAAGTGATTTAATGCAAGCTATGTATGGACGCCATGGTGAAGCGCCTATGCCAGTGCTCGCTGCTGCCAGCTCGGCAGATTGTTTCAACATGACACTGGAGGCAGCACGTATTGCTCTAAAATATATGACACCTGTGATGTTGCTCACTGATGGCTATATCGGGCAAGCTTCAGAACCCTGGCGCATACCGGATGTAGATAAGTTGCCCGACATTGCACCCAACTTCGCTGCCGACCCTTCCACATTCAAACCTTATGTCCGCAATCCCGAAACATTGGGTCGTTTGTGGGCAATACCAGGCATGCAAGGGATGGAACACCGCATTGGAGGATTAGAAAAAGAAGATGGCAGCGGTGTGGTTAGTCACGATCCGATAAACCATCAAAAGATGGTGGAACTACGCCAGAAAAAAGTAGATGGAATTGCAAATGATATTCCTGATTTGGAAGTGATGGGTGAACCCAAAGGAGACCTGTTACTCTTGAGTTGGGGTAGTACCTACGGGGCTGCTAAAAATGCCTACGAAAATTTAAGATCGCAGGGCCACAAGCTATCATTTGGTCATTTGCGTTACCTGAATCCTTTCCCAAAAAATTTAGGAGATGTATTGCATCGCTTTGATCGAGTGGTAATTCCTGAATTGAATTTAGGACAATTGAAAAATTTGATTCAGGCTAAGTACTTGAAGCGAGTAATTGGCATTAACAAGGTGCAAGGAAAACCTTTTAAAGCAATTGAGTTGGAAGAAAAAATTTCCGTATTACTTACCATGACCAACATAAAGAAGTGGCCGTCCAAAAAATCAAATCTTGACATTCCGGTTGATCTCTAAAAACAAAAATTATGAATACGATTATCGATGATCTCGTCAATAAACCACACAGTGGAGAAAGTCATTACACATCAAAAGATTTTAAACCCGATGTAGATGTGCGTTGGTGTGCGGGTTGTGGAGCGATCTCCGTGCTCTCCCCTGCGCAGCGTCTCATGCCCGAGTTGGGTATACCAAAAGAGAAGATTGTTTTTATCTCGGGCATAGGATGCTCAGGACGTTTTCCATACTACATGGATACGTATGGTTTTCACGGCATTCACGGCAGAGCGCTACCAATTGCCAGTGGTTTGAAAATTGCCCGACCTGATTTAAGTGTGTGGGTGGTAACGGGCGATGGTGATAATATGAGCATTGGCGGAAATCACTTTATCCATGCATGTCGCAGAAATGTGGATATGAACGTATTGATGTTTAACAATGAGGTGTACAGCCTTACCAAGGGACAATACTCTCCGACCTCACATCGTGGACAAATTACGAAGTCTTCACCGCTCGGTGCATTGGATGATCCATTTAATCCGGTAGCATTGGCATTAGGTGCAAGCGCCACGTTTGTTGCACGAGGCCATGACAAAGACCGGCAACAACTACAAAACTTGCTATTACAAGCCCATCAGCACAAGGGATTTTCTTTTGTGGAGATATATACCAACTGTCGCATTTTTAACGATGGTGCTTTTGATTTATATACCAATGCAGAAACACGCGAAGAACATTCGGTGTGGTTGGAGCATGGTAAGCCAATGGTTTTCGGCAAACAAAAAAACAAAGGCATCAAGTTAGATGGCTTTCGCCCAACCGTGATTGAACTAACCGAACGTGGCAATAGTATCAATGATGTATTGGTTCATGACCAGCATGACTCCACCCTTGCTTTTATTCTGGCCAATATGACTTACGCTGAAAATCTGCCCAGACCAATGGGCGTTTTACAAAGCCTCACCAATCGAAGTTCATATGAAGAGAGAGTGGTTGAACAAATTCAACATGAAGTAGAGGCGAAAGGAATTGGAAACCTGGAGAGCCTATTACTCGGTGCAAGTCATTGGGAGATATAACTAATTTTTCTTTCAGTCTTTTTTAGCTGTCGAGCGAGAAGAAGTTACCAACTTTGGGTTTTCTGTTATGGTCACTACAGTTACTATTTAAATTTAGAATTGAATTTAATAGTATTACTTTCAATAAAATTTATGATCCATTTGCTTAAAAGATACTGGCGCTTTAGAAAATAAAAAATTAGGTTTACTGCATGTATCATTTGGTTTATACAAGCCATGCCACTAAAGAGTTTGCTGAGCATGACCTTATCGAGTTACTTAAAGAATGTCGAGGTTTCAACAAGCAAAACGGAATTACCGGAATGCTCCTTCACCTGCAAGGGAAATTTATCCAAGTGTTGGAGGGTGAAAAATTAGTTGTTGAGCAGATCTATGCAAAGATAAAAGCAGATGCACGACACACCAAAGTAGTGACTGTCATCCAGGGCAACTCCCCTGAGCGTATTTTCAAAGGTTGGACCATGGGATTTAAAAGGCTGACTTTTGAGGACGCTGAACAACTTACCGGTTTTCGAGATATAGATATATTTTTTGAGAAGCAAGAAATGAAAGGCGATAAGAATCTCCTGCTTTTGTTTTTGGAGATGTTTTACAAAAAGAACGCGGTCGACTACGCGGAGCTTTAGCTAATTCAACTTTCTGGTCTGCTGCCACGTTAGATGTCCGCCCCATGCTGTTGGTCTTCAATATAAGATTTCTACAATGATGAATATTTCTCGTTCGGCCAGTTAGCGAATTGGAGTACGTGCGATAAAATAGATGCAGACAAGGGAATTCGCAAAAATATGAGATTTGCTTGCAGTGAATGATCAGCCACCGCCTACGCCTGTGTGATTGATCAGGTCACCACCGAACACCCAAAACAAGTCATCCTCAACAGTATCATCGGATAAAGACCGGTGTTGAATCGGTTGACCGTGGAACGGCTTCGAGAATTTGTTGATGCTAGATTTACAGTGAATCGAAACGAAAGTCCTAAACCAATCCCGCAAAACCCATAAACGCCATTGACAAAATACTTGCGGTGATAAGAGCGGCTGGAATTCCTTGCATATACTCGGGTAGGTCGGCATTGTCTAGTTGTTCGCGGATGGTGGAGAAAAGCGCAATCGCAAGCGTAAACCCTACTGAATTGCCCACGGCAAATACTACACTCTGCAGTAGGTTAAAGTTGTTTTGAATGACTAAAATCGCAACTCCTAGTATGGTACAATTTGTCGTGATCAATGGAAGGTATACACCGAGTGCTTGGTATAGATCTGGACTTACTTTTTTTAAGATGATCTCGACCACCTGCACTAAAAAGGCAATCACCAAAATATAAGTGACGGTTTGCATATAAGCGATCCCCAACGGCAACAGAATGTAGTGTTGCACCAGGTACGTCATAATGGTGGAAAGCGTCATCACAAATACAACAGCCGCGCCCATGCCTACAGCCGTAGAAGTATTCTTGGAAACCCCGAGGAAAGGGCAGATTCCTAAAAACTTAGCCAACACAATGTTGTTAATGAAAATTGAGGAGATGATAATGATGAGGTATTGCATACGAATGAATTAATGGCTCTTTTTATTTTCTCTATCCTTTAACCATTTCATGGTGGCGATGATAAAACCCAACGTAATAAAAGCTCCCGGTGCTAAAACAAAAATCAAAATACCATCGGCTTCTACCAGCTTATACCCAAAGAGTGATAGGTTGCCCAATAGCTCACGAATAGTTCCAAGCAGCAAAAGTGCAAACGTAAACCCAACCCCCATGCCTAGCCCATCAATCATACTGGCTCCTGCCGTGTTGCGCGAAGCAAAGGCTTCTGCCCTACCAAGTACGATGCAGTTCACTACGATCAAGGGGATAAACAATCCCAGCTGTTCATTTAACGCTGGCGTGTAGGCAGCCATCAAGAGTTGAACGACCGTTACAAACGCTGCGATTATGACAATAAATGCTGGGATCCGCACTTTATCTGGAATCACATTTTTTACCAACGCAATCGCCAGATTAGACATCACTAATACAAATGCAGTAGCAGCCCCCATACCTAGCCCATTCACCGCAGAGGACGTAACGCCCAACGTAGGACAGCAGCCGAGTAGCAACACAAAGACTGGATTCTCTTTTATGACGCCCTTTAAAAAATTATCCTTCAAACTAATTGGCTGCTCCATGACTCGCTGAATTAATAAATGTTTCGTAGGCTGTTTGGACAGCTCCTGAAAAAGCCCTGGTGCTAATAGTAGCCCCCGTTATTGCGTCCACATCGCCACCCTCTTTTTTTACGGTTAGCTTCATGGTAGTTAGATTACGTCCCATGAATTGCTGAAGAAATTTTGGGGTCGTCATTTTTGAACCGAGCCCCGGAGTCTCTTTATGCTCGATCACAAAAATATTTTGAATCTCACCCTTCACATTAAATCCAACCATTAACCAAATATCACCGTTATATGCTTTTGAGGATTTGGTTTTGACTGCCACACCAATCAACTCACCTTTCTTTTTGGCGGGAAAAAAATCAAGACTATCCTTCCCATTCGGTGTGGGCAAACGGTAACTTTCTAACACAGGATTATTGTCGTAGCCGCTCACGACAGACTCAATGGCTTTCAATTGCTTGGCCATCTGCGCCCGTGCGATCGGCTCTTTCGTCCATTCATATACATAACCGAGTGAGAGAGAAGCGACCAGCGTGACAATGGTTAATGTGACCAATAAATTCAGGAAAGATGATCTTGCAGCTGCCATCACTAGTGCATTACGGTTTCGAGCTCCTTATCCTTCGCACGTTTTGCTCCGTAACGGGGTTCTTTCGCAAACCGGTTAATAAACGGCACAACGGCATTCATAATTAAGATCGCGAACGATACCCCTTCCGGATAGCTGCCAAACAAACGAATCAACACCGTGAGCAATCCAATACCAAAACCAAAAATCAGCATGCCCCGATGGGTAAAGGGAGAAGTCACATAATCAGTAGCCATAAACACCGCGCCCAACATGACGCCTCCGGTTAGAATGTGAAAAAGAGGTGTTGCATACTTCGAAGGGTCGATCAACCAGAAAATCCCCGTGATCACAAAAACGGTAACCAGCATAGACACAGGAATATGCCAAGTAATGATCTTTTTATAAAGCATGTAGGCCAGACCAATTAACAAAGCAAAGGTTGACATCTCACCCAGCGAACCACTTTGCGTACCGAAAAAGAAATCTGCATACGAAGGCATTTTTGTCATCAATGCTTGTACGGATTCTCCTGCACGAAGGCCTTCTTTGAATATTCCCAAAGGCGTTGCACTTGTGATGGCGTCCAGTGAAAGAGTTGCCTTGGCGATTGGCCAGGACGTCATCTGAACTGGAAACGACAACAATAAAAACACACGACCAACCAATGCCGGATTGAATGGATTATTTCCAAGTCCACCGAAACTCATCTTTCCTATGCCAATGGATACCATACTTCCGATCAAGATAATGTACCAAGGCAAATTGGAAGGCACGTTAAATGCCAGCAATACGCCTGTGATCACGGCCGAGCCATCGTAGATAGATGCAGACTTATTCAATAGATAGCGGGCAATCAGATATTCAATGGCTACGCAAAAAAATACGGAGAGAGCCGTTAAATACACCGCACCTAGTCCAAAATTGTAGATAGCGAGTAAAAATGCCGGCACCATGGCAATAATTACGGCCCGCATAATTTGCGGCACGGTCAACTCACTATGAATATGAGGAGAAGGAGATACAGTGAGCAATCCAGCACTCATGGTTTCTTTTGTTTTTTTAATTGCGTCTTACCCAGTCGTATATAATCCAAGATGGGGCGATTGGAAGGACAAACGAAGGAACATGATCCACATTCAATGCAATCAATAATGTGTTCTTCTTTTGCTCGTGAGTGATTTCCTTTTTTCGCCAACAACAACAAACGATAAGGCTCAAGACCCATAGGACATGCCTCAATGCATTTCCCACAATGCACGCAGTTGTACACTTCTTCGCGCATCGAATCTTCCTTAGGTATGAGCAAAATACCGGAGGTACCTTTCGCCACCGGTACATCTAAATCAGCAATGGCTTTGCCCATCATGGGCCCGCCACTTACAATCTTACCCGTATCTTCAGGCACCCCACCCGCAGCAATCAATACATCGATTACAGGAGTTCCAATTCGCACTAAAAAATTGGAGGGTTGTTTGACCGACTTGCCAGTGACTGTTACAACTCGTTCAACCAATGGTATATTTTTTTGAACAGCCTGATAGATGGCATACGTAGTGCCTACATTGTGAACGATGACGCCTACATCTGAAGGCAAGCCACCCGAAGGAACTTCGCGATTCAATAGCGCCTGAATCAATTGTTTCTCTCCTCCTTGTGGATATTGCACTTCGAGGGCCTCCACTGAAATCCCGGGTTCTGTCACCAATAGATTCTCAAAAATTTCAATGGCATCGGCTTTATTATCTTCAATGCCGATGATGGCCTTGTCAACGCCCAACGCCTTCATCAATATTTTGACACCAACGATAATTTCCTTTGGCTTTTCAACCATCAGTCGATGATCCGCTGTGAGGAACGGCTCGCACTCAACACCATTAATAATCAAATGATCCACGTGTTTGCCTTCCGGGACACTGAGTTTTACATGAGATGGGAAGGCTGCTCCACCCATGCCTACTACACCGGATTCCATAATCCGCGCTACAATCTCTTTGGGAGACAATGCTACTTCTTCGATGAGTGTATCGGTGCGATCAATGTTTTCCACCCATTCATCGCCCTTCACACGAATAGAAATGGCTGTATGTTTAAAACCGGTACTATCCATCACCTCTTCAATGATGCCTACTTTTCCGGAAACGGAAGAATGAATGTTGGAAGAAACGAACCCTTCGTGTGTGGCAATAATTTGTCCAGCCTTCACCGCATCACCTCGTTGAACGATGATCTTCGCAGGTGCTCCAATATGTTGAGTAATGGGGATGATCACCATCTTGGGCAACTCCAGGGGGGTAATGGGCGTATGTGCCGATAACTTATTTTCATCCGGGTGCACCCCTCCGATGCTAAATGTTTTATGCTTGTGGAGGCTCATTGTTACTTTGTTGGGCTGCTAATTTTTCTGCTTCTCTTTTTTTACGAGCACGTTCTTCATGCTTCAGCCGTTGTTCATCACCTTGCTGTAACTTCTCAGGCGTTACATTGGCGGTAATGATGTTATGTACATCGCATGTTCCTACACATTCCATGCACAACTTGCATTTGTCTGGATCAATATGAGCCAGATTATTAACCATGCTGATGGCATCGTAACGACAGGATTCAAAACACTTAGAACAGCCAGAGCATGCCACTGCACATTCTTTACGGGCAGTGCTACCTTTTTCCTCATTGAGGCAAGCAACATATACGCGTTGATTTTTCTTTCCTTTTGGCCACAGCTCTAAAATATCTTTCGGGCATTCGTTGACACAGGCGTTGCAGGCAGTGCATTTGTCTTCAACAATTACAGGCAAACCGGTCTTCTCATCTATGTACATGGCATCAAAGTCACAGACATCTACACAGTCGCCATGGCCTAGGCAGCCATAGGCGCAGCCGGTATCGCCACTGTACAGATTCGCTTCTATTTTACAAGAGCTTGTGCCATTGTACACACTTGTTTTTTTTCGGTGCTCAAAAGAACCCGAACAACGTACCACCGCGATGTAGGGATCTTTTTCAACCGCTTGCACCCCAAGGATATCAGCTACTCGTTTCATCACCGAGTTACCCCCAACAGGGCAATGTAGACTAGAAAGGTCTCCCGCGTTGACCACGGCCACGGCAAACGCATGGCATCCGGGGTGGCCACAACCGCCACAATTTGTGTTGGGCAGTACACTTTCAACATTACTTATGCGTGGATCTTCTTGGACAGCAAACTTTTTGGAAACGAAATAGATTACAACAGCTGCAATTATCCCAATCGCTGTAAGACTTATTACGGTATAAATAATTTCGGTGCTCATACTTTTTTGATAATATTCACTCTACACTGAGTGGCCAGTTGTCTGCGAAATAAAAACAAAAGCAGAAAGTATGGCACCAAGCTCGCTAACGAGATAGACCCCGCAATCGACTCCGTATATCCCATTTGCAAAAAACCAATCAACAACCCAACGAGTAACAGAAAAGGTAGGAGGTACAAAACCACTAAACCCAAATACGCAGAAGCCGGGTTGACTCGAATCAACACTTCTTCTCCCACGAGGAAGGCGCTATCGGTGATGGTCACTTCCAATTCTTTGGCCTTGCTCTCGCCCAACATACACAAGCTATGGTGACACGCAGAACAGCCAGATCCAGTCAGCGCTATTTTGAGCGTCCCATTGAGACTACTGGTTACGAACCCAAGTGATTCAAAATAATCTGATTCCTTTTTCATGATTCATTCGGCTAACCGAGCACTTCTATTTCAATCTTTTCATTTGTTTAACTTCCGAAGCCGTGGCTGGCATGATACTTATGGCACATCCTCCACCTTCCGCAAGCCGAACTGATAACACTGTCTTCTCATCCACTAACCCTTTTTCAATCACATATGCTTCAGGTTTTTTTTGCCAATGCGCAGTGGCTGCATCTTTATAAACAGTAGCCACATATTTCTTTCCCTTGTCTAAAAACGCCAGCGGCAGGACCGCTATTCTTTTGTTTTCGTCTGTTATTGCACCGATGAACCAATTGTCTTTGCCTTTTTGTTTTCTGGCTATCGAAATAAAATCACCGGGCTCAGCTTCTATTATTTTGGTGTCATCCCAATCAACGGCTACGTCTTTAATAAACCGAAAGGCAGCAAGGTGTTCGTTGTATACTTCCGGCAAATCAGCCGCCATTTGTAAAGGGCTATACATGGTAACGTACAGAGCAAGTTGTTTTGTCAACGTGGTGTGCACCTGATAGCCTGCCTTTCCATAACGATCTAATTTGATTCCAAATATCCCCGGAGTATAATCCATCGGTCCGCCCATCAATCGGGTAAAAGGTAAGATAGTTTCATGTTCCGGTGGGTTGCCAGTGCTCCATGCATTGAATTCATTCCCTCTGGCCGCTTCGCTAGCTAGCCAGTTGGGATAGGTACGGTGTAAACCGGTAGAACGGACCGGCTCGTGTGCGTCCAACATAATTTGTTTGGCTGCTGTCTTCTCCGCCACACGTTGATAGTGACGTACCATCCATTGACCATCGTGGTATTCACCTCTTGGAATAATTTTTCCCACGTAGCCTGTTTTTACTGCATCATACCCGTTGGTTTTCATAAAATCATAGGCGGTATCCATCCATCTTTCGTAGTTGGTGACAGAACCAGATGTTTCGTGATGCATAATTAACTTCACACTTTTTGCAGCAACGTATTGTTGTAACTCTTTTAGGTTAAAATCTGGGTACGGTGTTATAAAATCAAACACATCTTCTTTCCAATTTCCAAACCAGTCTTCCCACCCCGTGTTCCAACCTTCCACCAGAACTCCATCAAAACCATGCTGCGCAGCAAAGTCGATATATTGCTTGGTTCGCTCTGTAGTCGCCACGTGTTTACCGGAGGGTTTTAGGCCCTTTGTGCTTTCCATGCTAAATGCATCCTGACTTCCTGCAAAATCCCACGTGCCTTTACCCACGTGCATTTCCCACCAGATGCCGATGTATTTAGTGGGTTTAATCCAGGAAGTGTCTTCAATTTTTGAAGGCTCGTTCAAGTTGAGTATCAACTTGGAGGAAAGTAGATCAATCGCTTTGTCGCTGACAACGATGGTGCGCCACGGTGTTTTAGATGGAGTTTGTAGATAGGCTTTGTTTTCCACCGCATCTGGCACCAAAC
Organism: Cytophagales bacterium; assembly: GCA_020403045.1. Lineage (GTDB taxonomy): Bacteria > Bacteroidota > Bacteroidia > Cytophagales > Cyclobacteriaceae > ELB16-189. The sequence continues at coordinate 15,344 of JADBYK010000007.1, read as the reverse complement.
TACTGCTCAATCGGTGTGTAGCTTTATCCACGTGCAACTGCATGGCCGGATAATTGAGTAGCGATGCTTCATGAATGTTAATATACAATCCTTCCTTTGTCTTCATTGTCAAAGGAGTCTGCACAGACGAGGGATCTTTTATATATCTGGTTCCTATTTCGGTTGCCATGTCTTTCGCTTTCAAACCATCAACCTCGCTTAGTTTTGAGGTAGTGTAGGTGTATTCGTTTGTATCATAGTCGCCAGGTATCCAAAATGCCTTATGGTCGCCTGTCAAATTGAATTCAGTAAGTTCTTCTTTTATGACAAAGTGTTGCAAGTTAGGCTGTGCAGGAAATACGTAGCAAAACCCGGCACCATCATCAAATAGACGAAAGACAATATTGATCAGCCTTGCTTTGTCAGTCTTTTCAGCTAAATGAAAAGTGTATTCTTTATAATAATTCGATATCTCTCTTACTTCTCCCCAAACAGGTTGCCAATTTTCATTCACACTCAAAGAATCGATCTTACTGATCATGAAGTTATCTTTCAGTGAACTGTTTGCCAATTCAAATCCAAGAGCTGAAGCCAGAACCACTTCCTTGCCTTTATAATTTACACCATACACCAACTCCCCACGAGGGGTTAACGAAATATTGACTTTGATTGCTTTTTTTGGCGAGGATAGAATATACGTCTGTGCTTGCGTAGCAAATACAACGATGAATGAAAAGAACAGAATTGTGATTAATCTCATAATCTGCTTTTTAGTTATACGATTGCCGATTTCATTTTGTAGCGCTTTCTCACAGGATATTTTTCCAAAAGCAATATACTTGTTTGCACCAGCTCGCCCATACTCTGGCAAGAAACAAAAGCGGTATCTTGATATAATTCCCCTAATTCACCTTTAAGCTGGCTAAAATGTTCAAGAGTCGACAATGTGTCCTTGGTCATGGCCGACAGAAGCATCTCTAACTGGGGTTGTGACGCCTTTACTCGATTGCTCAGGCGCATGCGCTCTTCTCGTTGGTATTGCAATTCCAGTACAGGTGACATACTCTTAAACCCTAAATTGATGATCGGGTTGTTTTCTTTGAAATATTGCGGCATGTAAATCTTCACACTCCCCTCAAAGCATTCTTGGTCAAAGTCAATAGCACGTAGGCGAAAATGCAATTCATCAAAATCAGGAATAATTTCTACCACAAAATTATCTCTTCGCATGTCTCCTAGTAATTGTACTAAACTGCGCTCATTGAATTTTACAAACTCTTTTGCAATGCGTAGCGGGTTGTAGTCGTGATGTTCCGTGAGGTAATGCTTAATAAAAGTATCTCCTGGAATACCTTGTATGTGCTCCTCGATGAACGTGTCACCTTTAATGAGGTAGTTTATTTTATTGGGAGATAGCAAGTGTTCTAGCTCCATCCCATAGACGCGGGATGCATCTGCTTGTTTAATGTAAAAATAGTCGAACAAATCATTGAGACGGTTCACTATCCGCACCCGGACAGGGTGTGTATTGGCATACAGGCAGTAATCTACCCGATCGATGTATAAATGTTCGATCACCGACATATCACCACCCACTTTCAGCAAAGCATAAACCTTTCTTAGCGATTCATGAATAAACTGCCGGTCAGACTCAGAATAAATGAGTGTCTCCCAAAGGGTATCCTCGCCCTTTTTGTCGAAGAAGGTGATCGAACTATTATAGTGTAATAAGTCAGTATATCCGATTGGCACATCAATTTCACGTTGTGTTTTTTGCAAGTAATTTCGCAAGGAAACACTTACGGGAAAGAGCGGCTTCTTAAATCGGATATCTGCCATTTACTTAATTTGTTAAAACTCGCTTTTCAACTGTGCAGCCCATTTTTCAATGCGCCCGGCAGTTAAGTCTTTCTGGTTGTCCTCATCGATTGCCAGACCTAAAAATTTTCCATTGACCACCGCCTTGGACGCTTCAAAATTGTAGCCATCGGTAGGCCAAGCGCCCACGAAGGTGGCCCCTTTGTCTTTGATACGGTCGTAAATAATGCCCGGTGCATCTAAGAAGGTGTCGGGATACCCGTCTGCATCACCACAACCTTGAAACGCCACTTTCTTTCCTTTGAAGTCAACATCATCCAACTCGTCAATAAAAGCATCCCAATCTTCTTGCAGTTGCCCGATCTCCCAGGTGGGACATGCTAATATTAAGTTTGAATAAGGTTGAAGATCATCCGCAGTTGCTGAATTGACATTGTGCAGCACCACTTCTGGCTCACCACCGAGAGCCGTTTGAATTTGTGCTACTACTCTTTCTGTGTTGCCTTCGGTTGAACCGAAAAAGATTCCAATTTTCGCCATCGTTACTTTTTTTAGAGTTATATAATCATTTTAAGTTGTTCTACTAAATTTCTTCCCGATCATCTTTTAGCTCACCGTGCTTGGGGTGATACTGCATAAAAATCTCAGATCGCATAAGAATATCAACATACTGCGCGCGCTTGTAAGCAAACGGATCAAACATATTCTCTTTCGACAATTTACCTTTAAACTCCTGTATAGAAGGGTATTTCTTCTTCTCCATCCATTTTGTCATTTCAGCTAGCATTGACTCGATAACAGGAATTCCTTTTTTATAAATTGCACTCACCACTTGCACCGCATCGGCTCCGGCCAATAACATCTTGATCACATCAATGCCTGAAAAAATACCCGTGTTCGCGATGATACTGGCATCGATCTTACTATAAAGCAAACCGGCATAACGCAACGCCAAACGGCTGTCGTTTTCACTACTGAAATTATAAGGATAGTGATGCATCTCTTTATCCACGTCAATGTCTGGTTGAAAGAGTCGGTTAAACAATACAACGCCTGATGCACCTGCTTTATCCATCTTGGAAATTACTGAAAGTGAATTAGTATAGAAAGGGCTAAGTTTAACAATGACCGGGATACGGATTGCCTTGTGCACATTTCTTAATACTTCAATTTGCTCATTGACTACATGCGCACCGTCTGTCTCAAAACCAATTTCGCTGGTATAGAAATTCAGCTCCAATGCATCAATTCCCGTCTCTGCCATTTTCTGGGCATATTCTACCCACGTGTCGCGGTATACACAGTTGAGACTCCCTATTAGTGGAATCGATACGGCTCTTTTTGCTTGCCGCAGGCGCAGTAAATGTTCGGCAGGTCCGCCATGTTTTAATGTGGGAAAGAACGAATCATGTTCAGCATCCCAGTTGCTAAACGTCTCCTGGGCGTTCTCCATGTCCAACGACTCCAGTTGAATTTGCTCTTCAAAAAGGGATTTGTAAACTATTGCAGCTGCACCCGCCTTTTCAAGCTTCACTAAATTGTCCAGATCGGTAACCAGGTTGCTGGCTCCCACCACAATTGGGTTTTTTAGGGTGAGTCCACAGTATTTTGTTGTTAGATCGACCATAGTAAGAGAGTTTAAGGGTTAAACTTCAGATAAGTGCTTGATGTCTTTGAATCGTTGTTCATTATCTTTCTGTGCCAACTCCTCTAGCCGCACCGCCTCTTCAGGGTTAGAAAGGTTTAGCGTTTTGTAGCGAAGTTCTTCTTCCAAATAATTCTTGAATGACACGGCATCCTCCGTCACGGGCACATCCCAGATAAAAGGATTCTTTCCCTCCGCACGCAAATCCGGATTGAAGCGATACATAGGCCAGTAACCACTCTTGCTGGCTTTCTCAGATTGTTTTTTGGTCAATCTCATATCATATCCATGCGCAATGCAAGGCGAGTAAGCGATAATGATAGATGGGCCGTTGTGCTTCTCGGCTTCTACAAACGCCAGCGCTGTCTTCTCGCGATCCATGCCCATGTTTACCACGGCCACGTAGGCATTGCCATAGGTCGTCATCATTAAGCCCAAGTTTTTCTTGCTCAATTTTTTTCCATCTGACGCAAATTTTGCTACCGCTCCACGTGGCGTTGCTTTCGATGCCTGCCCACCGGTGTTCGAGTACACTTCGGTATCCATAACCAGCACATTGACGTTTTTGTTAGAGGCCATCACATGATCCAGTCCGCCAAAACCAATATCATAAGCCCAGCCGTCACCACCAAATATCCAAACACTCTTATCGACAAAATAGTCTTGCAGCTCAATCACCTTATCGAGCAACACACGTAATTCTTTTTTACCTGAACTTCTTTTGTGTTCTTCAGCCAATAACTGTTTGATGGCATCCGCATGATCGCGCGCCTCGCGCGTGATCACATCAAAAAGCATCAGGCCCTTTTCAAGGGCAGCGCGCAAAGGAGCATTGTTCAACAAAGGTATCAATGCATGTGCGTTCGTCTTCAATTGTTTTCTATTGGCATCCACCGCCATCCTCATACCAAAACCAAACTCTGCGTTGTCTTCAAATAGTGAATTAGCCCAAGCAGGTCCTTTGCCTTTACTGTCTTTCGTATAAGGTGTAGTGGGGAATGTACCTCCATAAATTGATGTACAGCCTGTAGCGTTTGCGATCATCATTCGATCGCCAAATAATTGCGTAGCTAAATGAATGTAAGGAACCTCTCCGCAACCGGAACAGCTGGGAGCATACTCGATGTAAGGCTCAGCTATATAAGGCTCTTGCACAAATGGGAGTTTCTCAATCCAAGTGGCCGCATTACCCGCTACTCCACGATATTCTAGTTTCTTTGTGCCTGTGGGCACGGCACCATTGAGCGGCATCCTAGAAACGGGAATCGTGTCGCCTTTCAATCTAAGAATTGGGTCAATAACATGGTCGGCAAAATCGCCAGAGCCGGCCGGAATCAGTTGAGTGATCTCAGCAAATTTTTCTGATTCCGTAGGGATCGGCACTTGCACGATGGCCTCGCAGGTAACATCGATGGCTTTCCAGTTCATTTCAACAATCTCCGGCCCTTTCCTTACAAATTGCTTTTCTACATATTTTTTAATCAGCGCTATCGCTTCCGCCTCCGGCACTACACCCGACACTTTAAAGAAAGCCGTTTGCATCACGGAATTGATTCTTCCACCCAATCCAACACTCTTGGCAATTTTAGAAGCATCGATCGCGTACACTTCTATTTTCTTCTTCCAGATGGTCTCCTGCATGTCGCGGGTAAAAAGCCTGAAAATATTTTCCGGCTTCTGACTACTATTGATGAGAAATGTTCCACCGGTTGAAATTCCTTCTAGGATATCATATTGACCGATGTATTGCGGACGATGCAGCGCCACAAAGTCAACTTTATTCAACAGGTATTCTGATTGAATCGGCTTTTTCCCAAAACGCAAATGCGACACGGTATAACCGCCTGACTTGTTAGAGTCGTATTGAAAATATCCCTGCACAAATAGATCGGTGCTTTCGCCAATGATTTTGATGGCGTTTTTATTCGCGCTTACGGTTCCATCCGATCCGTAACCCCAGAATTTGCAACGAACAATGCCTTCCTGTTCAGTATCGATTTCTTCTTTCACCGTAATGGACTTCTTAGTGACATCGTCATTGATCCCAACAGTAAAGCCATGCCATCCTCCGGCTTCCAGATGATCAAACACTGCCTTCACCATGGAGGGGGTGAATTCTTTGGAAGACAATCCATAGCGGCCGCCAATAATCTGAATGTCTTGTCGTGTGCGGAGTGCAGCTACCACATCAAGGAAAAGTGGTTCTCCCAATGAGCCAGGTTCTTTGGTACGATCAAGTACGACTATCTTTTTTACGCTAGTGGGGATTACGCTCAGAAAATCTTCGAGCGCAAAGGGTCGATACAATCTTACTTTGATGGCGCCTACTTTTTCTCCTTTTTTTAAGAGATAGTTAATGGTCTCCTCAATGGTTTCAATGGAAGAGCCCATGGAGATAATAATTTTTGTTGCTTTGGGGTCTCCTACATATTCATACAGTTTGTATTGGCGGCCCGTTTTCTTGGCAAACAGGTCCATGTATTTTTTTACAATCCCAGGACAAGCGTCATAATATTTGTTTACGGTTTCCCTTCCCTGAAAATACACGTCAGGGTTTTGGGCACCTACCTTGCACATCGGATCCTCGGGCTTCAGCGCGAGCTTGCGAAACTCTTCCACATATTTCATGTCGAGCATCTCGCGCAACGTATCATACTCAATCGGAACAATTTTTTGAATTGAATGTGAAGTCCGAAAGCCATCGAAGAAATGTAGAAAGGGAATGCGTGCTTCTAATGTGGAAAGGTGTGCCACTACCGCTAAATCCTGCGCTTCCTGAACGTTGCCCGATGACAGCATGGCAAAGCCAGTACCTCGTGTGGCCATCACATCTGAGTGGTCTCCAAAAATCGACAGCGCCTGGCATGCCAGTGAGCGAGCCGAAACGTGGAAAACAGTAGGAATCATTTCACCGGCTATCTTAAACATGTTTGGCACCATGAGCATCAAACCTTGCGAAGCCGTGAAGGTGGTTGCCATTGCCCCTCCGGTAAGCGCGCCATGTATGGCCCCTGCAGCTCCGCCTTCAGATTGCATTTGGACAACATCTACGCTTTCTCCAAATATGTTTTTTCTTCCCTCTGCCGACCACGCATCTGCTTTCTCGCCCATGTCGGAAGAAGGCGTAATCGGATAAATGGCTGCTACTTCGCTAAAACCATAGGCAATATTGGCTACGGCCGAGTTTCCATCTGTATTAATATAGGTAGGTTTATTTTTCATGAGGTCAGCTTTTAGCATTTGTTTAATGCTGGAAAATTAGACGAATGATAAGCCTCGCCACCTGCGAGTTGTCAGGGAATCTTATGATTAAAATCAATGGAATATCTGAATTGAGTCATTCATTTGAAAAAGTATAGGGGGTATTTTTGATCAACAAAAGCACATAATATGCTTACCTGTCAATCCACTCTAAAGTAAAAGGTTATGAAAAACTTAGTCATATTAGGAGCAGGCACAGCTGGTACCATGATGGCCAACAAGCTGTATCGCGATTTGAATCGCAAAATTTGGAACATTACTATCATCGATAAGGACGAAATACATTACTACCAACCAGGTTTTTTGTTTATCCCCTTTGGCATTTATCAGCCCGAAGACGTGGTGCGCACAAAGGCGGAGTTTCTACCTAAGGGAGTTAACTTCATCATTGGCGATATTGCACGCATCGAGGGGGAGAAAAACCAAGTTCTATTAAAAGGCGGACGGACACTCCCGTACGATATACTGGTCATTGCGACAGGCGCAAATGTTGTTCCCGAAGAGACTCCGGGACTGACCGGATCTTTATGGCATAAGGACATTTTTGATTTCTATACGTACGAGGGAGCTACTCACCTAGCCAAGAAATTAGAAAATTGGGAAGGCGGAAAACTAGTGATCAATCTAGCCGAGACATTAATCAAGTGCCCCGTTGCACCACTAGAATTTGCTTTTTTGGCCGATGCCTATTTCACCGAAAAAGGAATGCGGAGCAAGGTGGAAATATCCTATGTTACGCCCTTATCAGGGGCATTCACAAAGCCAAAAGCAACCAAGATGCTCAGTGCGTTACTGGAAGAAAAGCAGATACATGTTGTACCTGATTTTTACTTACAAGAAGTGGATAACGATCGAAAAGTATTGGTATCCTACGATCAAAAGGAAGTGCCTTTTGATTTGCTTGTCTCCATACCGGTGAACAAAGGTGCGGATATGATTGCAGCCAGCAATCTTGGCGATGAAGACGGACTAAACTTTGTGCCTACTGACAAGCAAACATTGCAATCTAAAAAATTTGAGAATGTATTTGTGATAGGTGATGCCACCAATGTGCCGGCTTCGAAGGCTGGATCTGTAGCGCATTTCGAAGGTGAAATTCTATTGGAAAATATTTTAAGCTACATCAATAAACTTCCGTTGGAAGCGAAATTCGATGGACACGCCAACTGCTTTATTGAAACTGGATATGGCAAAGCCGCACTTATTGATTTTAATTATGAAACAGAGCCACTGGCTGGGAAATTTCCATGGCCTGTTGTGGGACCAATGGGACTACTCAAAGTCAATAGAGCCAATCACTTTGGAAAACTTGCTTTCAAATGGATTTACTGGCACATTCTACTCACCGGAAAATCTTTGCCTGTAAGCAGCCACATGTCAATGGCAGGAAAAGAAATTGAGAAGGAAAAAAGCGTTTAAAAACAAACTATATGGAAACACTTGTGATGAATAATTTAAAGGTTGACGTAAACGAGGAAGGGTATTTGAAAAACCCTGCCCAATGGACTCCCGAGCTTGCACATGAAATAGCCAAAGAAGTCAATATTGAATTGACTGATAGGCATTTTGAAGTATTGAATTGGCTTCGAGCAAAACAAGCCGAAGGAGTAGCGCTAAGCATCCGCAAAGTCGGTAATTCAGGATTGGTGGATATCAAAGAGTTCTATCAACTATTTCCCGGAGGGCCACTTAAAATCTCCAGCAAAATTGCTGGTATTCCAAAGCCCGTAAGTTGTATCTAACTATCAACGAAAAGTCCAAAGGACACTAACACTATGAACGATGTAATGGAAAAAATTCAAACTAAACATACCGAAGCACCTGCCAAGAAAGAAAAAGCAAAAGTGAAAAAGGTATTGATCATTTGCTCAAAAGGGAAAATTGAAGATGTCTATGCCGCTTTGGTGATGGCCAATGGGGCATTGATGGAAGGAATTGAAGCCAAAATGTTTTTTACATTCTTTGGATTGGAAGCGATTACCAAGAAAAATGCCGATCACTTACATACCGCAACAGTGGGTAATCCTGCTTTTATGCCGGGCTTACCAACGATGCTTGGCGGCCTACCCGGCTTTGAGGCTTTCGCTTCTTACATGATGAAGAAAGAAATGGATAAATTGGACATGCCGCACGTAACCGAGTTTATACAAATGATCGATGCCGGTGGTGGCGAAATCTATGCCTGCAAACTTGCAGCCGATATGTTCCACCTCAAAAAAGAAGACTTTTTACCCGAGGTGAAAGGGATCATTACAGTGGGCGACATGTATGCGCTTGCTGATGGCGAAGGAACTCAGATTATATTTATTTAGTCAAAACAAACTTGAAAAAAAAGGTGACAATTATTGTCGCCTTTTTTATTTTCAAAAAATAGTCTCCTGAGGCGTTTTGATCGACCAAATAAGATTTTGGCGTTTACCTTAAAACAAAAAAACCTACAAGCATTGCTTGCAGGTTCCGGTATCGGCTGTTACTATTACTTAGAGTATAAAAAATAATAAAACGATAGATTCTATCAACAGTGCATTAATGAATCCCTTGAGTAGTCTTTTCTTTTCCATATTGACTGCTATTATGACCGAAAGGTGCATCAATCACAGTAAAATCAAAAATCCATATCGTTGAGTTGCTTGTTTCACGGGTTGAAATGCAATCGTTTCCAAATAAACGGCATAAAGGAGCCTTGTTTAATTCACCAGCCCCAAGTAAAGTCGCTGATTCTGAATCCTACTTCTAGGCCTACCAGCTGTTAGGTATGCAACGATCTCGATGGTTGGTGGCACATCGGAAGGTGGTCAGATAGCTTTGTTGAAGTACTACCTCTTCCGTGGCGTATGGATCGACTGAATCAATTTTGCTACCAACCCAGTCCAGCCTGTTTGGTGGTTGGCACCGAGGCCTCTGCCCGTATCTCCATCAAAATATTCGTGAAACAAAAGGTTGTTTTCAAAATGCGCATTTCGCTGTAATAAATCACCTCCGTGGATAGGTCGGTGTCCATCCGCATCTTTTACAAATAACGAGACCATCCTTCGCGACAACTGAATTGCAATCTCCCGCAAGGTAAGAAGCTCACCAGAACCAGTTGGATACTCTACCTTGAAGTCGTCACCATAATAATGATGAAACCGTTCCAGGGATTCAATGATTAGAAAATTGACAGGAAACCAAATGGGTCCACGCCAATTGGAGTTGCCTCCAAACATATACGAATCACTTTCTCCCGGATTGTATCTTACCGTAAACTCCGTTCCATTCGCAAACAAACGATAGGGATTGTCAAGATGGATTCGCGACAGTGCACGTATGCCATAAGGCGACAAAAATTCTCGCTCGTCTAACATTCGCTTAAGAAGCTGCTTCATACGATGCCCGCGCAGCAACGACAACAAGTGCCGTTGGTTTTTACCTCTCTCGCCCCATCGGGAAATCAGGTTAGCAAGGTCAGGTCTGTTTTGCAGAAACCAATCCAATCGCTGAGTAAACTCCGGCATTTTTTGAAACACCTCTTCGTCCAATACCTCCACGGCAAAAAAAGGAATCAAGCCTACCATCGATCTTACTTTCAACTTCACGCGATCGTTATTGGGCAAATGGAGCACATCATAGAAAAATTCATCCTCTTCATCCCACAGGTTGATTCCGTTGTTTCCAACATTCGCCATTGCTCCTGCGATATAGAGAAAGTGTTCAAAGAATTTGCTCGCCAGACTCTGATAGACAGAATTTTGCTTTGCCAACTCCAATGAAATGCGGAGCATGTTCAGGGTAAACATAGCCATCCAACTGGTGCCGTCAGATTGTTCAATGTATCCGCCTGTTGGCAAGTGTGTGCTGCTTCGATCGAACACACCAATATTATCCATTCCTAAAAACCCGCCTTGAAAAATATTGTTGCCGTTGGCGTCTTTCTTATTCACCCACCAGGTAAAGTTGAGCAACAGCTTATGAAATATCTCTTCAAGAAATTTTCTATCCAACACACCGTCTTGCTGCTTGCTATCCATTTTGTATACGCGCCAAGCAGCCCAGGCATGAACGGGCGGATTAACATCGCTAAACGACCATTCATAGGCAGGCAACTGACCATTGGGGTGCATGTACCATTCTTTGGTGAGCAGCAATAACTGATGCTTTGCAAACTCAGGATCAATCATTGCAAAGGGTATGGCATGAAAAGCCAGATCCCAAGCCGCATACCAGGGATACTCCCACTTATCGGGCATGGAAATAATATCTGCATTGTTCAGGTGCTCCCATTCCTGATTTCTTCCACGCTTGCGTTCTGTGGGAGGCGGAGGCTGGGACGGATCGCCTTTCAACCAAACATCTACATCGTAATAATAAAACTGTTTGTTCCAGAGCATTCCAGCTAATGCCTGCCGCTGTACCAAACGCTCATCGGTATTTTTGCAATGCTTCTGCAGCCCTTCATAAAAATCATCGGCTTCGCGCTGCCTTTGTTTGAATACCTCGTCAAAATTCACAAAAGGTTTTGTTTGGTAGTCGGCCGAAAGACGTAATCTAAATGTCTTTGACTTTCCGCCTTCAACCAATGTGTCAATTCGGAAGGCAGCCTTTGTGCCTTTATGTATTTTGTTAAGAGCCGAAGGATTGTCGTAGATGATGAAATCATTGATACCATCTTTAAATGTCCCGGGGCTACTATGCCCATACAACCGACTCGTATTTGTCTCATTTTCACAAAAGATAGCTTCGGCTTTTGCGTCACAATACAAATAGTATGTACCCAACTGCTCGTGCGTTGACTTCATGCCATTCTTAGTATCAAGGTAGATTTCCGGTTTGTTGGTACTATGACCCCAGGCCCACGTGTTCCGAAACCAAAGTGTCGGCAAGACTTCAATAGCAGCCGATTCCGTTCCGCGATTAGCAATGGTAATCTGAACCAAAACATCATTGAATTCCGCCTTTGCATAACTCACCTCTATATCGAAGTACCGATCATTATTAAAAATGCCGGTATCCAGTAGTTCGTATTCTCTTTCTGTCTTACCGCGCTTGCCCGCTTCCACAGCTAGGGTTGCGTAAGGAAATTCCTGATGCGGATACTTGTACAACATCCGCATAAACGAATGCGTTGGCGTGGAGTCTAGGTGATAATAGAGCTCCTTCACATCTTCCCCATGATTCCCTTCCGGATTTGTCAATCCGAAAAATCGTTCCTTAAGAATAGGATCCTTTTTATTCCAAAAAGCAACAGTCAGACATAATATTTGCTGATCATCCGAAATTCCGGCAATCCCCTCTTCCCCCCACCGATAGGCCTTGCTTCGCGCCATATCATGAGACACATAGTGCCAGGCATCTCCCTTGGCGCTGTAATCTTCGCGCACAGTGCCCCACTGCCGATCTGTTAAATACGGGCCCCACTGACGCCAGTTTTTCTTTTTGTCTCGATCCTCAATAAGTCGCTGTTTTTCGGCTGTCATACGAAGTACAAAGTAGGAAAAAAATGCGAACTACTTACACCGTAAAATTGGTAGCATCTTATCAATAAACTGGTATTGATTTAAATCCTCTATCCTACTGACCAATGTCATTCGGTGCGCCTGACGTGACGGTTACTTTCGAACATAATTAACCCACACACGCTATGAAAACCGCTGATGTTTTGGAACCAATTGCAACTAAACCGACCACCAAAAAATTTGTCTATTCTTTTAAAGAGGGTGACGGAAAAAATAAACACTTATTAGGAGGCAAGGGCGCAAATTTGTGCGAGATGACGCAGATCGGTTTGAACGTTCCGCCCGGGTTTGTTATCTCGACCGAAGCCTGCTTAACCTACCTAGCAACGAATGACAAATCGCTACCTAAGGGTCTAATGGACGATGTGCGTGAACAGATCAAAGCCATTGAAAAATCAACCGGAAAGAAATTTGGTGATGCCACAAACCCTTTGCTGGTCTCGGTTCGGTCAGGTTCAGCAATGTCAATGCCAGGTATGATGGATACGATATTGAATCTCGGTTTGAATTCACGCACACTAAAAGGCCTTATTGCACAAACGGGCAACGAGCGATTTGGATATGACGCTTATCGCAGGTTCATCCAACTTTTTGGTAAAGTAGCCTTAGGTGTGCCCGATGAAAAATTCGATACTCATTTCGAAGAAGTGAAAAAGAAAGCAGGGGTAAAAGTGGATGTCGGTTTGAACACCAATAACTTAAGTGAAATCAGTGATCGGTTCTTAAAAGTAGTCAGCGATCACATTGGCAAACCATTTCCTGACGATGTGTTTGAACAATTGGAAATTGCCATTAAAGCCGTGTTTAATTCCTGGATGGGAAAACGTGCAATCGACTATCGCAGAGAATTCAAGATTACTCCCGCCATGGCAAATGGTACAGCTGTCAATGTGGTGACGATGGTTTTTGGCAATATGGGAAATGACTGCGCTACCGGGGTGGGCTTTACGCGCGACCCAGGCACCGGAGAAAACGTGATGTTTGGAGAATACCTGACCAACGCCCAGGGTGAAGACGTGGTGGCAGGGATACGGACACCGAAGCCAGTAAGTGAGTTGGCCAAAGAAATGCCTGAACTTTACAGGCAGTTGGAAGAACTGCGCAATAAATTAGAAACCCACTACAGAGAGGTACAGGATTTCGAATATACCATCGAAAAGGGAGTATTGTTTTGCTTGCAAACACGCAACGGCAAAATGAATACCACCGCCATGGTACGTACTTCCGTAGAAATGACAAAGGAAAAACTCATCACAAAAGAAGAATCGCTATTGCGAATCAAGCCGGACATGCTCGAGCAATTGTTACACCCGAGGCTAGATTCTCTTCACAAAACTGAACCGTTGGCTCACGGACTACCTGCCTCTCCGGGCGCAGCCTCAGGGCACGTGGTGTTTGATGCAGATCGTGCCGAGCTGTTAGGGAAAGCAGGTGAAAAAGTTATACTAGTAAGAGAAGAAACCAAGCCTGAAGATATCCACGGATTCTTTGCTGCTCAAGGAATCCTTACCAGTAGAGGAGGCAAAACTTCACATGCTGCAGTGGTTGCCCGAGGCATGGGCAAACCATGTGTTGCTGGTGCCGAAGGCATTCATGTCGACACTAAGTTGCGGGTAGCCAAAGTTGGTGAGAAGACATTGCTCGAAGGTGATTATATCACCATTGATGGAGGAACAGGCTATGTTTATCAGGGAGTAATTCCAACTGTCGAGCCTACGTTTTCTGACGAATTGAAAACGCTGTTGACCTGGGCGGATGAAAACGCTAAATTAAAAGTGATGGCAAACGCAGATACACCCGGTGCTGCCAAGAAAGCACTTGAATTTGGAGCCATGGGAATTGGTCTATGCCGTACAGAACGGATGTTTAACGATGTGGAACGTCTACCCGTAGTAGTTGAAATGATTCTGGCAGTCACTGTCGAAGAACGTGAATCAGCGCTTGACCGATTGAAAAAAATGCAAGCGCAAGACTTCAAGGAGATTTTTCTGGCCATGGCGCCACGTCCCGTCACCGTGCGACTATTGGACCCACCTATTCATGAGTTTCTCCCTACAGAGGATGTGTTAAAAGACGAGCTCGAACACTTGCAGAAATTGAGAGGAACAGTTAGTGGTGTCACCGATTTATTCAGTAGCCTACGATTGCTCAATGGAGATTTGAAAATGATTGAGCGGTCATCCGAGCCTTTCACATTAGCCGGTGTAGAATTGATCGAAAAAGCGATTGCGAAAAAAGGGCAAATGTTGAAAAAAGCGCGTGAGTTACACGAAGTAAATCCGATGTTAGGTCATCGAGGAGTGCGGTTGGGATTAAGCTTCCCCGAAATTTATCGGATGCAAATTCAAGCTATTCTGGAAGCAACTGCCGAGTGTCAAAAAGCCGGTATTGATGTAAGGCCTGAAATCATGGTGCCCCAAGTGTGCACGGCCGAAGAATTGGAACAAGTAAAAGTATTTGTTGACGAAATAAGAACTCAAATTGAGACCGCCAACAAGATTAAGCTTCAGTTCAAATTTGGTTCGATGATCGAAGTTGTTCGTGCCTGCTTGCAAGCCGATCAGTTAGCAAATGTTGCAGAATTCTTTTCTTTTGGAACCAACGATTTAACACAAGCAACATTTTCTTTCTCACGCGAGGATGCTGAAAATAAATTTTTACCGTTCTACATCAGCAAAGGCCTGCTAAAAGATAATCCATTCGAGGTGCTAGATCGCAAAGCAATGGGCAAATTGATGAAGATGGCCGTGGAAGATGGAAGGAAAACAAACAAAGACCTGAAAGTTGGAATTTGTGGTGAGCATGGTGGACATCCAGAGTCGATTCTATTTTGCCATGAAATTGGATTAAACTATGTATCGTGTTCCGGCCCGAGAGTACCTGTGGCTCGATTAGCAGCTGCACATGCTAGATTACTGGAACTGAAAAAGTAACGAATCGGTAACAAACAAAAAAAGGGGGCGATGAGCCCCTTTTTCTATTTTAGTGAACCTTGCCCATGTTGGTGTTCTTCACCATAGTCATTAACTTAAGGATAAAAAAGAATCGAGTATTTGGTAGTGGGTGACTTTACCGACTGGCGCTTCGCACAGAGTATTTTCAATCAATGGCAAAAACACATTTGTTAACCATTTTACAAGCGACAATCG
>JADBYK010000069.1 GCA_020403045.1 Cytophagales bacterium | reverse complement strand
TTGCGGTCAGAGTCAGACATTTATAGTCTGACCTGAAAATGAAAATCACCAACTTGGTCTTCGTACTTGTGGCTAAATCGTTGATTTTCATTCGTCAATTATGCAATGCTGACAGTACCGTCAGCATTGCATAATCTGGGGTCAATCGTTTGCAAGTCAAAAGCCGAGAATTTCTTTTTTGCATGACTTTTTCGGCATTTTTCAATTTTTAGCTAAGTTTAAACCTTGGAAGGATTGACGTACACCGGCTATACTGCTTTTATGAAGAAATTTCTCGCACTTGTTCTATTAGTAACGTCAATAACCATGGCAGAAAGTCAGGTAGTGCAATGGGCCTCAAAAGTTATTGATTTTTCTTCTGAATTGACTCCCGTGCAATACTCTGCTCAGCAGATTCTAGGTAAGCCAAACGTTCTGCCTTCTGCAGGGCAAAACCCAAATGCCTGGACCCCTGACCGGCCAAAGAGAAAGGAGTCCATCAAAGTAGGATTTGAAAATCCGATGCAGATTCAACAGGTTGCGATTGCAGAGTCGAATAATCCCAGCGGCCTTTACAGAGTCACTGCATACGAAGAAAATGGACAGGAGCACGTGATTCAGACGCTCGTGCCCCAGACGATTCCTGTAAAAGGGAGAATGAAAAACATCTTTATTGAAAAGACGCCCTACAAAGTGGCCTCTATTAAATTGGAATTTGACGGAGCTGCTCTGACAGATTATTTTTCAATTGATGCCATCGCCATTACCGATTCCAATCTTCCGATCACTGCCATCATTAATATACCAGAGTTGTTGGCAAAAGGATTGATCTCAGAACGTTTGGATAACAATGTAAATAGTGAGTATAACGATTTGAATGGAATTTTGTCACCCGATGGTAAAACGCTCTACTTCAGCAGACGAAATCATCCCGGGAACATGGGGGGTATAAACGATAAAGAAGACATCTGGTACTCGACATTAGATGCAAACGGCAAATGGTCACTTGCTGAAAATATGGGGCCAAAGTTCAACAATGAATATCCCAATTTCATAAATGGTATTTCTTCTGTAACTCCGGATGGTAAATCAGCCATCATGGTGTTAGGCAATCAGTATTTGAAGGAGGGCAAAAAAATGCTGGCCGGAATGTCAATCAGTAACAATGTCAACGGAGAATGGACAGCACCGCGGGCAGTGAAGATTGAAAACGATTATAACTTTAATGAGAAGTCACATTATTTTCTGGCCAATACACGCATGGCGCTGTTGATGTCTGTAGAAAGAGAGGACTCTTATGGCGATCGTGATATATATGTCAGTTTTCCAAAAAATGATTCAGTTTGGTCGGAACCAGTTAATTTGGGTAGAACGATAAATACGGCTACTGAAGATGCTTCACCTTTTCTGGCGGCTGATAATAAAACGCTGTATTTTTCATCAAAAGGATTTAGTGGATACGGAGGTACTGACATTTACCGATCCGTAAGGCTTGATGACACCTGGACTAACTGGAGCGAACCCGAAAACTTAGGATCAGAAGTCAACTCAAAATTTGACGATTTGTTTTTCAATATTCCAGCCAGTAGCGAGTTCGCGTACTTTTCAAAAGGTGTAGCCGAGAATAACGTAGATATTTTTCGATTGAAGATTCCTGTTTTTATGTTGCCCGATCCAGTTGTGCTTGTTAAGGGAAAACTGATCGATGCTAAAACAGGCAAACCCCTTGGCGCCAAAGTCATCTATGAGAGCCTACCCGATGGAAAACAGGTGGGCACGGTACAATCAGACCCTGTTACCGGAGATTACGAGATTCAGTTACCGGTGGGGAGTATCTATGGTGTTCGGGCAGAAGCAAAAGACCATCTCTCAACCAATCAAAATCTTGACCTTCGAAGGATTGCCTATGGCCCAATAAGCCGGGATGTAAAACTCACGCCCACCGATGCGGTGGTTGCCGATGGTAAACCTGTCGATGGTAAGCCAGTAGTTGGTAAGCCAGTAGAGGGAAAACCAGGAGATATCGCTCCAATCGAGGTGACGCCAATAGCAGAAAATACCAAGATTCTTTTAAACAATATCTTCTTTGCGTTTGCCACATCAACATTAAGTCAGAAGTCGTTTCCGGAGTTAAATCGAATTGTCGGACTGATGAGTGAACGACCTACCTTGCAGGTCGAGATAGCTGGTCACACAGACAATTTGGGGCCTGATAGTTACAATCTAAAGCTATCAGAAAGAAGGGCAAAAGCAGTGACTAACTATCTGGTGAAAAAAGGTGTTTCGCAAGAACGCATCAGTACAACTTTTTTTGGCGAATCAAAACCTGTAGACACCACCAATACCAAGGCTGGTAATGCGAAAAATCGCAGAGTCGAATTTAAGATAGTGAAGATGTAAATGTCATTTTGGGGTCCCTACTATTGAACTGTTTAAATAGGAAACTATGAAATTATTTTTGACAACTCTTGCTGTTTTCATTACGATATTCTCAGGTGCCCAAACAACAGATACACTTATTTACGCTCAGGGAAAGATCCTTAACGCAACAACCAAAGAGCCAATAAACGCCAAGATAATGTATCAAAGTGAACCCTACGCAAATGTGGTTGGATCGCTAACCGGATCTTCGTTTTCGTTTCCTCTTTTTGATGGGGAGAAATATTCAATAACCATAGAAGCACCCGGTTTTGCACCCGCTAAGTATTTATTGGATCCAACTCAGGCCAACACAGAAAGAAAGATTATTAAGGATGTAGAACTTGGCCTACCTGCCACAGTTGCCAAAAATTCAGAAACCACTTCGCATCGCCCGGGCCATACCATGCGTTTGGATAACTTGATTTTTGCAGTAGGCACCGCCAGGATTTCACCTGAATCGCACGATGAGTTAGACGAAGTAGTTGCTATGCTAAATAACAATCCTACTATGATTGTACAGTTGGAGGGGCATACAGATGCAAAGGGTGATCCGAAATTGAACATGAAGCTATCACAAGATAGAGTGGATGCGGTAAAATCCTATCTCATTTCAAAGGGTTCTGCTAAGTCGAAGATTAAAACAAAGGCTTTTGGAGGAACATCACCTCTTAGCATGGAAAACACAGAGCAGGCGCATAAAATGAATCGAAGAGTGGAACTTCGGATACTGGAAAACTAGCGACCCGCCACTACGGGCAAGTCCGTTACAAAAGGGCTCAGTTGTATAAGCAATTCCTGCCTTGAATTTTCATTCAGTTCAACGTGCGATATGGTTTCAACCAAAAGCTGAGTCAATTCCGACACTCTTGCATTATCGTAAATAAATCGTGCTTTTTCCAAATGGTAAACGCATTGTACCCATTCACGATTGTTGTAGGCCACTACCGCTTGATTAAAGTAGAGAAGACCGCTGAGTTGAGTAGATTTTACTTCGCGAAAGAGTCTTGACTGAAATTGGTAGTAGTGCATTTTGCCGCTAGAGGCAGTAAGTAAATTCTCTTTGTAGTCTTTTAAACACTTATCAATTTCTAACGGATTTGTCTTGAACCCAAAAAGACGATCAGTAGTTTCCAACAACACTTGTCCTTCGTGGGTTTCTACCAGCAAGAAAATATGATAATTGGTTTCTATGATCTTGTAGTTCATTTGCAGGGACTCCAGCATTAGGCTAAAGAAGGCCGTGCCACTTAAGCAATCGTAATGGCCGCTCTCGAAGGGTTCGTTGAACTGGCTATAGGGCTTGTAATGTTTCAGAAATTTTCTGTGTGATTCATTGAAGAGAGAATGCAAGAACTTAATCTCGCTTTTAGACTTAGCTTGTTTTGTTTGCTGAAGTGAGATGAAGTCGACTACCTTTTCATTGATGAGATCAGTGTTGGCTGAAGGAGTTGTCTTTAGTAGGCTGGGCAATAAGTTATTCTGGCCCGCACCAAGCAGCGGGATCAGAACGAAGAAGAGCCAAAGCCTTTTTTGCATGTTAAGCCAATGTTACCAAATTGTTATGATAAAGGTAATAATTTGATAACATTGGCCAAATAAATGACTAAAAACTTAACATTCGATGTTGTGCTAATTTTCGATATCTTGTAAAAAACCCCAAAAAGTGATAAAAGAGGCCATTTTCGCAACCAAAGAGCAAATCCAAAAATCTTTCAGCTCACACCATAATAGAAGCATGCAGCTTCGAAAGCAGCCGATTGCCGACCGAAAAAAGCTATTGAGACGCTTCAGCGATTTTATTTTGTCCAACAGGGAACGAATTGGGAATGCGGTTCACAATGATTTTAAGAAGCCATTGCTAGAAGTAGATCTTTCAGAGATTTATCCAGTATTGAGCGAACTAAGGCATGCTATCGAGAAATTGGATCAATGGACTGCGCCCCAAAAGATTGATGCTCCTCTTACCTATTTGGGGACGCGTTCAAAAATTGTATTCGAGCCAAAGGGGGTCTGTTTAATAATTGCTCCGTGGAATTATCCTTTTAGTTTATGTCTTGGGCCATTGGTTTCTTGCTTGGCTGCGGGGAACACGGCCATCATCAAGCCTTCAGAGCTAACGCCCCACACCGCCCGATTAATTGCCGAACTAGTTCGCGAGTTTTTTGAAGAAGATCTGGTAACCGTGTTTGAAGGTGGACAGGACGTGTCGACCGAATTGTTGCGCTTACCCTTCGATCATATTTTCTTTACCGGTAGCCCAGCAGTTGGAAAAGTGGTTATGAAAGCGGCTGCAGAAAACCTGAGCTCCGTTACACTCGAGCTTGGAGGGAAGTCACCAACGATCATCGACAAAACTGCGCGCATTGCCGATGCAGCGAAGCGCATCGCATTCGGAAAATTCTTGAACAATGGACAAACCTGTATTGCTCCGGATTATGTATTAATCCACAGCGAAGTCAAAGACAAATTTGTGGAAGCGCTGAAAAAGGAAGTTATTCTTCTTTTTGGAGAGGACAATAAAATTGACGAGGCGAGTTCGAACTATTCACGAATTGTAAATCATCGACACTTTGGCAGGCTTAGCTCGCTCATTGAAGACGCTATTGCAGGCGGGGCTAAAATCGAAATGGGTGGTACAGTAAATGAACAAACCAACTTTATTCATCCCTTGATTCTTACCAATGTTTCCGCTTCGTCTCGGATGATGGAGGAAGAAATCTTTGGGCCAGTTTTGCCAATCATTAGTTATGAGACAGATACCGAAGTGATTGACATTGTAAATAGTAAGCCAAAGCCATTGGCACTGTACGTCTTTAGTCATGATTGTAAATCCAGAAATAGAGTTTTGGCCGCTACCTCTGCTGGATCAGTCTGTATCAACGAATGTGTGATCCAATTTACTCATGCCAACCTACCTTTTGGCGGAGTAAACAATAGTGGAATCGGGAAATCGCACGGCTACTACGGATTTTTGGAATTCTCAAATCAAAAACCGGTGCTTCACCAAATGAGCCGGTTTTCATCTATTGGTTTTCTTTACCCTCCCTTTCAATCGAAACTTAAAGCGTTTATCGTTAAACTCATGTTAAAATACTTTTAGCAAGTCGCCAGCGTTCGTTTGCATGCATTGTGTTTCACTACCTTTGTCAAGTCAATCCTGTACCCTATGAAAATTGCGAAAAAAGTATTGATCGTTTTTGTTATCGTTATCGGCTTGCTATTTGCCGCTGCTATTATTTTACCACGTGTTTTTAAGGACGACATCAAGGCAGCCGTTGATCGCGAACTAGCAAAAACGATCAATGCGGATGTTATTTTTGATGTGAACAACTTTGGTTTGTCGCTCTTCAGCAACTTTCCGAACATGACCGTAGAAGTAAAAGAGTTGGGCGTTTTCAACCGGGCACCTTTTGAAGGTCATCCGTTATTTATAATTGATGAGTTTCAGGTTGAAATCAATCTGGTAGATATTCTCTTTGGAGATCAATTGCGGGTGAAAGGAATTAAGTTGGTGCATCCGCAAATCAGCATCAAGGTGTTGAAAGACGGAAAAGCAAACTACGATATCGTCATTCCGTCTGCGGATCCGGTGCAACAGCAATCAACAGAGCCCAGCAAATTTTCATTTGGAATTGACCATTGGAAGGTGATAAATGGATCATTCGTTTATGACGACCAATCCATGCTGTACTTTATGTCGATTAAAGATTTAGACCACTCCGGAAGCGGCAACTTTAATGAGGTTGAGTTTGATTTGAAAACAACAAGTATTGGTGACTCACTGACAGTATCGTATGGTGGAGTTGAATACCTCTCCAACAAACGCGCAGAAGTTGAAATGACCATCGGTATCAGTGAAGCCTATACGAAATACACATTCAAAGAAAATACGGCTAAGCTGAATGACTTTACCGTCAATTTTGACGGTTGGTTTACAATAAATGAAAAGGGCTATGGCATGGATATCAGTTTTAAAAGCCCTGAGAATTCTTTCAAGAGCTTGCTATCTCTGGTACCGGGTATGTATTCAAAAGACTTCTCGAAAATTGAAACAAAGGGAGAGCTTGATTTTAACGGATTTGTAAAGGGAACTTATAGCGAGACGCAAATGCCCGCATTTAATCTTGGGTTGCGTGTAAATGATGCTATGTTCAAGTATCCTGATCTGCCATCTGCAGTAACCAATATTAACATGGATCTGTTGGTGGACAATAAAACGGGTCTTGTCGAGAATACCTTGATTGACTTAAAAAAACTACATCTGGATTTTGGATCCAATCCAGTGGATGCGCGATTGTTGATTGAAAACTTGAAGGATTTCCGAATGGATGCCAACGTAAAGGCGAAGTTGAACCTGACTGAGCTGACAAAAATGGTACCCACACAGGGGATGGAACTCAAAGGCATTTTTGCAGTAGATGCAAATGCAAAAGGGGTTTATGATAGTATTCGCAAAATTATTCCGGCTATTGACGTGTCGATGCGGTTAGATGGTGGATACGCCAAAGCTAGTCAGTTTCCTCTTCCCTTGGAGGATATTCATTTCACATCTACCGTCAGGAACTCCTCCGGCAAAATGGCTGAAACATTTATTACCGTAAAAGACTTTGCAATGGTGATGGAAGGCGAAAAATTTGCTGCGGAGTTACTGCTACAGAACCTGGACGATTACACCTGGGATTTGAAAGTGAATGGTGGGATTGACATCGAGAAAATGACAAAAATTTTTCCTCTCGATGGGATGGCGCTTGCAGGAAAAGTAAAAGCAAACATAGAAACGAAGGGCAAGTTTTCGGATGTCAATGCCAAGCAATATGATAAATTACCCACGAGTGGTTCTGCTTCATTAAGAGATTTCAAGTTTAATTCAAAGACGCTTGCCTACGCAGTAGGAATATCACAAGCGGAGGCCACGTTTAATCCGCAAAAAATTGAGTTGAAAAATACGAGTGGTACAATCGGGAAAAGTGATTTTAACGTAAACGGGTCGGTGAGTAACTACATAGGCTATGTATTTGGCAAGGCGACCATCAAAGGAAATATGAATTTCAATTCTACGCTACTAGACCTGAATGAGTTCATGACAGAATCAACTGAGCCGGCTAAAAAAGATACTGCGTCTTTTGGTGTGATACCGATACCACAAAACATTGATTTTACGCTACACTCTGATATCAAAACAGTAAAAATGATGGAGTACGTGCTTACCAATGCAAATGGCGATGTTGTTTTAAGGGACGGGGTTGCCAATCTCAGTGACGTTAAGTTTAATATGTTAGGTGGTTCTTTTGGTGTAAGTGGGGCGTACAATACAAAAGACATAAATCACCCTAAGTATGATTTTGCGCTGAAGATTGAAAACCTATCTATTCAACAAGCGGCCAATTCATTTTCGGTTGTTAAGACGTATGCACCCATTGCCGGATTGGTCAATGGTAATTTTGGTACGGACTTTAAAATTAACGGAGAGTTGGGTCAAGATATGATGCCCAAGTTAAATACAGTAACAGGCACAGGATTGATTAAAATTGCACAGGCCTCGTTGACTAAATCAAATTTAGTTTCCGGTATTACGTCCCTCACGAAGCTAAACAATACGGATAATGTTAGCCTTCGGGATGTACTAATGTCAGCAACGATTACTGATGGAAGACTTAGCGTAAAGCCATTCAATGTGAAGTTTGGCGATTATGTAACTACAATCAGTGGTAGTTCTGGCTTGGACAAATCCATCGACTATACG
The DNA here is from genome assembly GCA_020403045.1 of Cytophagales bacterium. GTDB lineage: Bacteria > Bacteroidota > Bacteroidia > Cytophagales > Cyclobacteriaceae > ELB16-189. The sequence continues at coordinate 14,563 of JADBYK010000069.1, read as the reverse complement.
CTGACGATGATGGTGCCAGCTGGGCAATTAGGTTCGCAGTTTCAAGGATTTTTGAATCAAGCAACCGGATCTCAAAATTCAACTTCAGAAATCCCCGTTACAATTGGATTGACAGGATTGTTCAGTGCTCCAAAAGCCACTTTACTAATGCAGGAGCAAAAACAGCAGGTAAAAGAGGCGGTCACTAATGTGGCCGTTGACAAAGGGAAAGAAGTATTGAAGGATGTAATTAAAGATACACCGGCCAGAGATTTAGTGAATGGTATTTTGGGAGGTGGTACTAAAAAAGATTCCACAAAAACCGATACAACGAAAGCAGATCCCGTAAAAGAAGCACTTCAGAATAAGCTGAATAAATTCTTTAGAAAGAAGAACAACTAGACTACCACCTATATCGCTGGGCAAGAATGAATTTTAATCGGTTTCTACCGACCATGTAAATGGGTGGGCTGTAGAGATTGGAAATCTTTATTTTTCCTATTGAAATCAGTTTCGAATTCACCAAATACCCATTCAAATGAAAAAAATAGTTAGTCTTTGCTTTATTGTGTTCGCACTAGTTTATAGTCAATACGTATTAGCGCAGGAGCCCAAAAAGGAAATAAAGGCAGATTCAACAAAAAAGGAAAAATCTAAGAAGAAGAAGGATCTTCCGTTAGAGATAGCGAGGCGTATTTCAATAAAAACAAACGAAGGCAGTTGGATGTCACTGGATGTGAGTCCGGATGGAAAAACGATTGCGTTTGATTTCCTGGGCGATATTTTCACCATGCCTATTACTGGTGGAAAGCCGGTTCAATTCACTAAAGGAATGTCTTTTGACTCTCATCCAAAGTTTAGCCCGGATGGAACTAAGTTGTTGTTTATCTCCGATCGCAGTGGAGGTGAAAATATTTGGTGGTTCAATCTGGATAAGAAAGATTCTCTTCAGGTAACGAAGGGGAACAATGAGCATTATCAATCCGCAGAATGGACTCCCGATGGAACCTACATTGTTGCTTCCCGTGGAATTAGAAATTTAAAGCTTTGGATGTTTCACAAGGAGGGCGGTTCCGGTGCGCAACTCATCAGCAAGCCTGATAATCTAAAAACGGTAGAACCTGCATTTGGCAATGATGGCCGATACGTTTGGTTTGCTCACCGAACAGGAGCGTGGAACTACAACGCTCAATTACCGCAATATCAAATCAGCACGTATGACCGTGATAACGGAGAGATTGAAAGAAAGACGCAGCGGTATGGTTCTGCTTTTTCACCTACCCTTTCGCCCGATGGCAAGTGGCTGGTGTATGGAACCAGACACAATGATCAAACAGGATTACTACTTCGCGATATAAAGTCAGGTGATGAAAGATGGCTTGCCTATCCGGTGCAGCGCGATGAACAAGAGTCGATCGCTCCGCTGGGTGTGTTGCCAGCAATGTCATTCACCCCAGACAGCAAAGAAGTAGTGGCTTCCTACGGTGGAAAGTTTTATCGTATCCCGGTAGCAGGAGGTGACGCTATCACTATTCCATTTGAAATGGAGACCGAGTTTTTAGTTGGACCACGCGTAGATTTTAAATACCCCATCAAAGACGACAAGGATATGATTGCAACTCAAATCCGTGATGCGGTTGTTTCTCCGGATGGAAAGCAGGTGGCGCTAACGGTATTGAATCGATTGTATTTGTACGATATTCAAAAGGCGTCCTACAAAAGAATAACGGCTAACAATTTTACCGAAGCACAACCGACCTGGAGCCCAGATGGCAGTCAGTTAGCATGGGTTACTTGGGAAAATAATGTTGGTCATGTTTACAAATTGAATTTGAAATTGAAAGATGCCAAGCCGGTTCGGCTTACGACTGTTGCGGGATTATACACCGAACCCGTTTGGTCCTATCAAGGCAATAAAATTGTTTTCTTCCGTGGAGCGACACAAACATTCAAAGACGCGGATAGCCCATTCTTTCAAGGAGCGCAGGAAGATCTAGTTTGGATTTCTGGCGATGGTGGTCCACTCAACTTCATAGCAAAAGCAAAAGGCAGAAGTAATCCGCACTTCACTAAATCAGAAGATCGTATCTATTTATACAATGGTCAAAAAGGTTTGCTCTCTGTTCGTTGGGATGGCACCGATGAAAAAGCGCACCTGCGAGTAACAGGTATTACGGTTTATGGCTCGGTGCTGATGGCTGACAATTGTATGTTGAATGAATCAGAAATGGAACCCGCCCAAGAGCCATCCATTGCTGATGTGATTAAAATAGCACCTGAGGGCGACAAGGCATTGGCTCAGGTCAACAATGACATTTATGTCGTTACTATCCCAAAGACAGGTGGTGATACACCAAAAATTTCTGTAGCCGAAGCAGACAAAGCGCAATTCCCTTCGCGTAAAATAACCAAAATAGGAGGCGAATTTGCCAGTTGGAGCAGCAATGCAAAGACAGTTTATTTTACATTAGGCAATGCTTTCTTCACTTATAATTTGGATTCAGCGAAGGTAAAAGAAGATGCTCTCAAGAAAAAGAAAGCTGCCGAAGAAAAAGCAAAGGAGCTAGAGGAGGCGAAGGGCGATAAAAAGGATGATAAGAAAGATGAGAAGAAAGACGAAGGCCTGCCTGCCGGACAGGCAGGCTACAAGCCAACTGAGGTAAGGATAAAAGTGACTGTGCAAAAGGATGTGCCTCAAGCAAAAATCTTATTGCAGAATGCACGCATTGTAACCATGAAGGGTGATGAGGTAATTGAAAGTGGAGATGTGCTGATCGAGAATGCGCGGATCAAGCAAGTGGGTGCAGCTGGCTCGATAGCAGTTGACGGTTCTGTTCAAAAAATGGATTTGAAGGGAAAGACCATCGTTCCTGGATTTGTAGACACACACTCGCACATGTGGCCCGCCTGGGGCATTCACAAAAATCAAGTATGGATGTATGCCGCCAATCTTGCCTACGGAGTAACCACCACCAGAGATCCACAGACTGCAACAACAGACGTACTGACTTATGGTGACATGGTTGAGACAGGCCAAATCATTGGTCCCCGGATTTATTCTACCGGACCTGGCGTTGGGTTCTGGGCCTATAACATCAAAGACTTTGATCAGGCAAAAGATATTTTGAAACAGTATTCAGAATACTACAATACGAAGACCATCAAAATGTATTTGACCGGAAACAGACAACATCGTCAGTGGATTATTCAAGCTGCGAAAGAACAAAGCTTGATGCCAACAACCGAAGGAGGCCTCGATTTTAAATTGAATATGACCAACTTGATTGATGGATATCCGGGTCACGAGCACGCATTACCTATTTATCCATTGTACAAAGATGTAGCCACTTCTATTGCGGAAGCAAAGATGACCTACACGCCAACGCTGTTGGTTGCATATGGTGGGCCTTGGGCAGAGAATTTTTATTACGCTACTGAAAACGTAAATGGCGATCCAAAACTGAATCACTTCACAGCAAAATCTGAACTGGACGAGAAATCAAGAAGAAGACCAGGATGGTTTATGAAGGAAGAACACGTGTTTGAAGACCATGCTAATTTTGTGAATGATTTAGTAAAGGCGGGTGGCAATGCGGGGGTTGGTTCACACGGACAGTTGCAAGGTCTGGGCTATCATTGGGAGCTTTGGAGTGTGGCTTCTGGCGGCATGCGCAATATTGATGCTTTGAAAGTGGCAACTATTCATGGCGCAAGGGCTATTGGGTTGGATACCGACATTGGAAGTATCGAAGCAGGAAAGCTTGCCGACCTGATTATCTTAGACAAAAACCCATTGGAGAATTTAAGGAACACTAATTCCGTCAATCAGGTAATGAAGAATGGAAGGCTGTACGATGGTAACACACTTGATGAAGTGTACCCAACCGTCCGTAAAGCGCCCAATTTCGCAAAAGATCAGGCGGTGCCGGTAGGAGTGCCCGGGATTAAATAGAGTTAAGTCGATGGTCAATAGTCCATAGTTAATGTGACCAAGATTATCAACTATGGACTATCGGCTGTGGACTATTGACTGTTGGCTATTGACTGTTGACTATTGACTGTTGACCGTAGACTATCGACCTTTAAATAGTAAACCCTCCATCGGCCGTAAACACGCTTCCGGTACAATAAGCCGAAGAATCTGAGGCCAAGTACAGTGCAAGCGCGGCAATTTCTTCAGGTGTACCCACGCGTTTGATAGGCAACACTTTCATCATCATCGCCATCATTTTATCATTGCTCCACAACGCTTCGCTGAATTTTGTTTTAATTAAACCTGGGCAAATAGCATTCGCCCGAATGTTATCATCACCCCATTCTTTTGCCATTACTTTGGTTAGCGAAATGAGAGCCGCCTTACTCATGCTGTAAATCCCCAGGCCACCTTCGGGGCGCAATCCGCCAATCGAACTGATGTTAATGACAGAGCCGGATTTTTTTGCTTTCAGAGTTGGGTAGAGCTTCTTTGCGAGTTCAAAGGGACCTTTCACGTTCACCGCTATGATTTTGTCAAAAGCTTCCAAACTGGTGTCAACCACTGGTCCGAATACAGGATTGGTTGCCGCGTTGTTTACCACAATATCGATAGTGCCATATTTGGCCAGCGTTGCATCTGCCAGCCTATGTACATCTGCCATGTCGCCCATGTGGCAAGCAATGGCCGTCACTTCAAAACCCTTGGCTTTTATTTCCGCAGCCACTGCATCTACGGCTTCCTGCTTGCGACTACTGACAATTACTTTTGCCCCCGCGGCCGCGTAATATTCGGCAATGGCCTGACCAATGCCTTTTGATGCGCCTGTTACAAGGGCAACTTTTCCTTCTAGTGAAAATGGGTTTTGCATAATTACGATTTATGGTTTCAAGATATGGATTTTTGTGAACTCACGACAAGCTCGGAAATACTGCATTGCCTTTTTAATATATGCTGAGGATTTTTCCATGGTCGCAAAATCCGCCCCATTTTGTTTTGTAGTAGAGTATGAGTAACCAGACTATTTCAACTTTTGGAAATTCTGATATTAGTTACACAACCCAATCCCCTCTACTTCCCCAACGAAAAATCAAACTTAGCTGGCGTACCCTTAACACGCACATTCAAAAATCGAATTCGTTTGTCTTTATCTCTATACTGAATGGCATCTACCTGGTCAGGATCAACTTCTTCTTTTTTCTTGCCGCCAAACAACGCCTGAAAGCCTACCTGAGTAACCATTCGCCAAGGCACCCGGATAAGGTAATCCATTTGTAAGTTGAGTGACTGAGTGCCTTCTATTTCAATGAACCCAAGCGAAGTATTGATCGTCATCGCAGGGATTTGAAGCACACCATTTTTTAGGTCTAACTTATTTTGCAGCGTATCGAAGCGCACAAGCCGAATATTTTTGTCTTGAAAGTAGCCGGCCATAGCTTGCAGGGGGGCAAAGTCAACCAGACTTCCTTTCGCAATGCGCACATCCAGATGAGCTTCGCCTTCATTGAGTATCGGAGTGAGGTCGGGGTGTACATGAAACAAACTTGTGACCTTGCCGGATAGCGAGCCATGGAGATTTTTGCTAACCATTACATCTTGGCCAAAGTTGTCGAACTTAATGAGCAACTGATCTAGGTTAATATTGTTGAATTGTGTTTCGTTTTTGAAGTATATCTTTTTAGGATTTGAGGCGTTGAAATAGCCACTCATAGCCATTGACCCTCCCGCCAGTTCCATGGCCAGGGTATCGATGTACAAATAATGGTTGGCTTGGAGTCTTAAATTACTTTTCAGGTTGTTAATTTTAATATTATGGTGATTTAATTTTTTTATGTCAGCCTCAAGTCTCATGTCGGTAAACGGAATTTCGAAAACATTAAAGGCTTTGCTATGGTGGGCAGCCGTTTTTAATGAATCTTTTTTAAAGTTGAGTAGTTGGTCCAGATCGAGATTTTCTGCTTGAAAAGAGAACGCGTTATCACGCTTTCTCAGTTTTATGTTTTTGCCGGTGTAGTAATTCAGATTGACTAAGAAATCACTTGCACCCATTCTGGCCGATAGATTTTGAATCGTCAGATGATCATCTTCGTAGTGAATGCGACCCATTAACCTCTCAATCTTCAGTGGGTGCACGCGCAGCTTGCCTTCTACTTTGCTTACCACCAAATCGGCCGAGCGAAAATGGTTGTCAAAAAACAAATCCGTTGACCCATGTAAGCGAAGATCCTTGATCCCCTCGCTTTGGTAGTCCTTCGGGAGATAGCTCTCACCCCGGTAAGTTAGTAGATTGTTAAGTTTCAACTGCTGCGAGTACAGATCAAATTCAAAGCGAGTGTCGCCCCGTTTTAGGGAATCGAACCAAATCGCATAATTGAGCAGTTTGCCATTGAAGTGAAAATCAGACTGGTCGATTGCACCACTCAAATCTTTTAGTTGAAATGACGAATCGGTAACAATTACATCAGCATGTATGTCATGCAGCGTATGTGGGTAGCCCTTCACTTTAGCATAGAAATCATCGATAAAAAATTCACCTAAGGGAAGTGGACTCCGTTTAAGATTGCTGACAGATGTCTCCAGTGTACAGCGGATGCGAAAGCCTCTTATTTCTTCATCGATCGTTTTTGCCAATGCGGTATCGAAACGCAACAGCTGAGGAAGATTTATTTTGTTGGAAGCGGCATCAAATCGAATGGATACCTTTTTATTGGGGCGATGGAAAAGTGCGGGCAAATCGCTTATCGTTCCAGATAGTTTTAGATCAGAATCTCCGGAGTAGACAGCCAGTGAATCGAGTGTGAATTTTCCTGCACTCATAAAGGCGTGGACGTTCATACGATCCACTCGTTGTATTTTGTTCGGCAACGAAAATCCAAGATCTTTTACAATCAATTCACTTTCAATGCCCTCTTTCAATTTGGCAAAAGAGTTTTCTGGTTTTTGAAAGTCTATGAGTTCACTAAAGTTCATATTCAACAACACCTGGCCCTTAAGCCCCTCCACATTTTTGATCCCAAGAAACCCAGCCAGGAAATCAAGATCTAAGTCGGAAACAAGGCTAACGGCTACTTGTGGATTGGTAAAATCTTGAATGCGAAAGCTGCCGCGAAAAGAACCCTTAGCAGGGCGGAAAGAAAAATCACGCATTTCAAACACAGCTGTTTTTGAATTACGCTCAACACCATTTGTGAACGACCCCACGAACGCTAATTGATCAATACTCTTTTTGCCCTGGATGTTTTCGATCAATCCATTTTTGCAACCAAATTGAAAGTTTAATTCGGGTTGCTGCGTGGCCGTTGACTTGCCTTTGATTGTCCCAAGGAAATAGACTTGTCCTTGGTTTTGGTATTGTGCTATCAATTCTGCGGCTTCTGGCGGGGCAAGCGAAGTAAACAAACTAAAATCCGGCTTTTCTCCTTTTAGGTTCAAGTCAAAATCAAGGACATCATGTGTGTGGATTGTTCCATCGATGGCGAAAGATGCATTTTCTAGTTGAATATGGGTGTCGGTAAACTTTGCTTGTTTGCTATTTGATTGGTAGCTAAAATCAGATTTGATTTTTATTTTTTTGTCATGAAGGAAGGTAACTTTATTGTTTTTCAACATCGTACCATTCAGCTCTGTTTGCACGGAAAGTAAAAGTTGATCTGAATCAATTTTGACAGCGATAGATGCTTTCCGAATACCAGCTCGGTATTCAGTTGAGTCCAACATTCTTGAATAGGAAATCGCAAAATTTTCGATTACGAATTTTTTTAAATGTAGTTGAAAAGGTGATGAAGAATCTTCACTGGAGGATGGTTTGATTTTTTTCGCTACTAAAATGTTGATATCACCGTTTGCCAATTCGACAATGTTCGCGTGGCCTCCCTTTACGTCAATTAGCCGGATATCAAAAAAAGACCGAAGTATATCAACCCACCTAAAGCCGAGATAGAGATGGTCAATTTCATATAGCGGAACAGAATCTTTGTTCTTGGATTCATAAAATGAGATACCGCGAAGATCGAGGTCCACGTAAGGAAAGTCATGAAAAAGCGAAACGCGACTTTCTGTAACTTTTATATGACCATCGAAGTTTTTGTTCACTTTTTCAATCGCCCACTGGGTTATCTCCTGTTGTCTAAGATAAATGCAAAAAAAGGAGACAACAACGAATGTTATCACGAGCACAAAAAAAATAGTGAGGTAACGGAAAATATTCTTTGAAATCATTTTGATATAAGAAATTGAAGCCAAAAGTGTGTTAAAATATCGACCAGTCAAAAAGATCGCTGAATTTGTTGAACAAGTAAAAAAGCAAATAAAGCGTATTTGTTGATTTGCTAGATAGATACTGGCCTAAATCTATAATCGGCTATCGAAGAAGTAATTTTCTTTAAAACAGGTTCTGGCCAAATAAATATTATACTATTTTTATTATAGATACCGATCGGTATCTTTGGGCCATGCGAAATCCAGACGAAACGAAAGGGGCTATTCTGCATCATGCGGGTAGCCTTTTCAACGTGCGGGGTTATAAAGCAACCTCAATTAGCAACATTACGGAAGCTACGGGCTACACCAAGGGGGCTATTTACCGTCACTTTAAGAATAAAGAGAAACTCGAGGAACAGTCGTTGGTTTATTTGACGGAGATTATGTTTGAAAAACTTCGCATTCAGATAAAGGAGCACGAAACGGCTAGCGATAAACTGAAAGCGATTTTCTATTTCTTTGAATCGTATGTAACCAAATCACCCATTAAGGGCGGATGCCCCCTGTTGAATGTTGCCATTGAAGCAGATGACAATAGTCCCCACTTGCGAAAAAAGGCTCATGCCATTCTGGAAGTGCTGAGGGAGTCCATCAAAACAATTTTAGCTAACGGCATTAAGTTCGAGCAAATCAGAAAGGACATTGATAAAGAGTACTACGCCACGGTGATCATTGCCAGCCTGGAGGGAGCCATCATGATGAGTAAACTGTCCAGAACCAATCATGATATCGGTATGATCATCAGACATTTGGAAGCAACGATTAAGACAATAGAGAATTAGATTTTTAGTCTGAAGAAATAGAAATGAATAAGATTATCATTCGCTCCATCGGGTTTTATTTGAATACGCTTGCGTTGCTTGCACCCAGGATGGCCGCCAGAAAGGGGTTTGAATTATTTTGCTGGCCTCGAAGAATCAAGATGAAGCTGCACCAATTGGAGTTTTTAAATCAGGCAGACGAGCAATTCAAAATCGACTATGCCGGAAAGAAAGTGCAGGCTTACCGGTGGGGAAATGGCTCTAAAAAGGTATTGCTCTTGCACGGTTGGCAAAGCCACAGCTATTGGTGGCGCTATGTGATCAATCGCTTGTCGAAGGAAGAGTTTACTATTTTCTCACTAGATGCTCCGGGTCATGGGTTATCAGAGGGTGATTTCTTAAACCTGCCGCATTACAGTGGATTGATCGAGAAGTTTATTATTGAACAGAAATCTCTACACGCTATTCTCACCCATTCGTTCGGTGGATTTGCTTCGGTTTATACGCTGCATCGACTACCCCATTTGCAAGTGGCGAAAATGGTGGTGATGGCTGCACCGGGTGAAGTAGAGTTTTTCTTTCTCTATTATCAGCATTTGTTGCGGTTGTCAAAAAAAACCATTCGATTGATCAATGGTTACTTTGAGAACTTCATAGGACATCCTCCGTCTTACTTCAAAATGAAAGAGTTTAGTAAGTCGCTAACCTTGCCAGGGCTAATTATCCACGACACGGAGGACAAAGAAGCACCCTACCAAACTGCTTTGGATATGAATGAGGCGTGGAAAAGCTCTTCACTCATCACTACAACAGGATTGGGTCATAATCTAAAATCAAAAGAGCTGGTAGAGCAAGTGGCAATGTTTATTTAACCCAGATTTCGCATTTGGCTGCAAAATTTGGGTTAAAAAACTTAGTGAAATTGGATGGGTCGTAAAACAATTGACGGGCTATATCGCCAATCGGCAAATTGGTTTCTCGTAAAAGCTCTTTCGCAACTTTTACCAGGCGTTGCTCATAGAGGTCGCAAGGAGATTGACCCAATACCAGCGAGAGTGTATTGCTGAGATGAGTAGGGTGAATATGTAGAAGGTCAGCAAATTCGTTGATTTCAAAAGTTTTTGCGGCCAAGCCCTTTTTTAAGTCAGCAATATGAGTGTCAAGTTGACTAAGGTAATCGCGAACGATTTCTAGCTGACGAATGGTTGATTGGGTATTCGTTTCAGTATTTATTGATTCGCTAAAGAGAGGCTCCCAATCAAGCTTTCTTAAATTGACGTTTGTATTTTATGATGGTAAATGTGATGAGTGTACTTCCAACAATTGTCGGCAAGATCCATAATACCCAACCATATTGGGGAAGTTCAATATTCACCACTACAAATGCAGTAGTCGCTGAAATATAGCTGCCTCCCATACTGCCAAGATGAGTAAACCACCAATGCATTTTTTCTTTCGGAGGCGAAATGAAATTTTTTACGTCTAAGATCAAAAGAGTTGAGCCGATGGATCCAAACACAATTGCGGGTATGCCCATTCCATTTCCGTTCTTCACCAGCCAAATGCCGTAACTTATCAGCGCAATAATGAAAACACCGGACACAGTAATTATTAACCAGTCAAAAAGAGCTGGTGGTTGACCTTGGTCCAATTTTTTTAATGAAAGAATGCGATAGCCACGCACTGTCATGTAGTAACTAAAAAAACCAACCATCAATAAAAAATCTTTGTGGTGGCCAATTGCCACAATCACCGCTCCGATGAACACGGCTGTCATTCCCCAAAAATAGATTTTGCCGGCCAGGTGATGATTCTTACTCCCCTTTACAGTAAGCATAGCAAATAGGCCGCTGATCAACGCTATTGTTCCGCCAGCAATGTGTATGATAAGTAATAGCGAAAGGAATTTTTCCATAGAGAGTGGTATAGTCGATTTCTCAAATAGATAAAAATAAAAAAGACAGCCCCTAACAGAGCTGTCTTTAATTTGATTACAGTTTATTTAATGTTCTTGAAGCCCCCTTGCATAACTCAGGATGTTCAATACTGATTCTGGTGAAGGTTTAAGCTGTGCGGCATCAAGTAATTTCTGGCTGGATTTCATTTCAGCCAGCTGAGCTCTTAACTCCGCATCACCGAGTAATGCTTTGTTAATCTCTTTCGTCTGGTCCTCGTTGGTCTCGTGGTATAGAAACCTGATCAAATCGTTTTGGGTAAAAGTTTTCGTCATAGGCTATATTGTTTTTTATCATCTTCTTTCTCAAGTTGATCAACGCGTACCTCATCCTCCCCAAGGCGGTATTAATGCTCACCTCTGTGCGTTCGGCTATTTCCTGAAAGGTCATCTGCAGGTAGTGACGCATAATTAACACCTGCTTTTGTTCGTCCGGCAATTCTTTGATCAAATCCCGCATCCGCGAGCGCGTATCGCGGAACATTTGCTTGTCTTCATACGATTCTTCTGCAAAACGCATGGAGTCAAACAGTTGACTTCCGTCCTCCAAAGTTACCTCCGGGTAACGCTTACGTTTTCTGAAGTGATCGATCGCTAGATTATGGGCTATCCGACAAACCCATGGCAGGAATTTACCCTCTTCGTTATACCGCCCTGCTTTAATCGTGTTGATCGCTTTTATAAAAGTGTCTTGAAGCAGGTCTTCTGCCTCATAGCGATCTTTCACTATCAAGTAGATAGCAGTATAAACTCTGGATTTGTGTCTGTGAAGGAGCATTTCGAACGCGGCTTCGTTACCCGTTTGATAAAGCGAAACTAACTCTGTGTCGCTGCATCTTTTGTCAATCATCTGTTTTGCGTTTAAGTAACGTAGAGATGTCGTTCGATAGTGTGGGGGTTAGTTTTTTTATTATTGCGAGGTGAAAAATAGAACTATTTTTCGAAAAGCCAAAAAATTATTACGAAAATCTTGCCTCTTGTATAATTTCTTTCGCTAATTGAACCGTTTTTTGAAATCAAGCGATAAATATGGCTGTAATGAAGAAAAGAGTAATTAAAAGTCTCGAAAACCTTTCGGGCGATCTGCACGATTTGATGCGCGAACAATACCCGAATGGATATGAGGCCAGTATTTCACGAATAATGAATGCGAAAAAAGAGCCCATTTTCGTCTTTCCGTTAGAAACAGACGATTCTGTTTTCCTGGTGAAAGTGCCCGCTACTAAGAATAGCGATGGAGGCTACGATGTAGAGTCTGGCAAGAAGCAAGAGTTTGATGGTGAAGACGATGACCTAAAGCCAGTTGCCGATGATGACGATTTCGACAGCTCAGCCGGAGGTGACGATTTTGATGATAGTGGCAGCGATGCGAAAGAGGCAAGTTATGATCCTGATTTCGATAATTAAATTTCAGCTATTTTCTAATTTCTTTATGTAGCTTTTTCATTACTATTTTTCATCTTCGGTATATGAACAATCGCCAAAAAAGGCATAATTTAATTGAAATACTTTCTACCACCGAAGATGAATTGTTGCTGAATCAAATAAAAGCAATTCTGGAAGGGAGTAACGTTTTAATTTGGGATGACTTAAACCCACACCTAAAAGAGTCCATCGATCGTGGCCTTGAACAATCAAAACGAGGTTTAGGAGTTGCCCATGACGAAGTGATGAAAGATTTTCGGGCTCGACTGCCAAAATGAAAATCATTTGGACTCCGGAAGCAAAAGAGACGTTTAACGCTAATATTGAATTCTTGCTTATCGAGTGGGGTGACAGAGTAACTGCCGATTTCCTCGACCGTGTGGACGAGGTAGTTTCAAGAATAAAATCCAATCCACGTCTTTACCCCCTTGTGAAGAGGGAGGATCAGGTTCATCGATGTGTTGTTGTTAAACAAATCAGCCTCTATTACCGAATTGTATCCGATCAGCAAATCGATTTGATCACTTTCTGGAATAATTTCAAGAATCCAGAGCTCCTAAATATTTAACCCAGATTATGCGATGCTGACGGTACTGTCAGCATTGCATAATTGACGAATGAAAATCAACGATTTAGCCCCAAGTAAGAAAACCAAGTTGGTGATTTTCATTGTCAGGTCAGACGATAAATGTCTGACTCTGACCGCAAGCGTCACGAGGTTTAACCCTGACATCCGCCTCAGGCGGATCGTCAACCCCCTGGGCAAACTATGCATTCCTAATGCATAGTTTGGGATAAAAGTCTTTAAGTGAAATATTCTGGAAGTCCATCTTAATGATATGGGGTAATGGGTCATGATCCTGGCTTTCCAATATTTTTTCTGAAAAAAAGCTGTTGATCTCTCAACAGCCTTCATAAGAAATTTTAGAATCTGATTTTTCTAATATGAAGTCTTCAATTCCACCCTTCTATTCTTCGCGCGGCCTGCAGCTGTTTTGTTATCTGCTATCGGTTTTGTCTCACCGTAGCCCACGGCTGTTAAGCGTGATTCCATAATGCCTCTGCCCATCAAATAGGTTTTAACAGCCTCTGTGCGTTTTTGTGATAACACCATGTTGGAAGCGTCATCACCTTGGCTATCAGTATGACCTTCTATGACTAAGTTTGCTTGTTCGTAGCGTTTGAGTATAGAAGCCAGTTCGTCCAACTGTGCCAACGAAGCGTTGACCAACTTGTCGCTGTTCGTCTGCATGAAAATTTTGCTGGCGATTTGCGTGATCTTTTTTACGTCTTCCTTTGAAATCTCAGGACAACCTTTGTTGGCTATTGTTTCTGAAACAGTAGGGCAACGATCTACATTATCGGCTACACCATCTCCATCTGTATCTGGGCAACCACTTAATGCTGCCACACCAGCTTTGTCTGGGCAGGTATCGTCTTCATTTACAATACCATCACTATCTGTATCGATAACGCAACCTTTTGCGTCAACAGCATAGCCGACTTTCGTGCCTGGGCAAGAATCATCCTGATCCGCTACGCCATCGCTATCTGTGTCTGGGCAACCTTTTAGATTTTTCAGACCAGCAGCATCTGGACATGAATCTTCTTTGTCAATCACAAGATCTCCGTCTTTATCCGGACATCCTTTCAACGCTTCAGTGCCCGCAACATCCGGACATTCATCTAAATAATCGGCAATACCATCTTTATCTTTATCAAGTGGGCAACCTGTTTTGTCAACCACTATTGCGGATGGTGTGTTAGGACATTTGTCGTATTTATCGGATATACCATCAGCATCTTCATCTCTTTTCTGCGGAGCGATTTCGCTTTATAATGAGACCCAGCTGCCGTTGGGGCTGCGGGTTCAACCCCTAGTATTAAGTAATAGTCCACTATGTGTGGATTCATTATTTCCGATTTTGCAAATCGCTTTGAAGAAGGAATCACACAGTTGGCAACATGGTTGAAAGAAGGAAAACTTTCTTATTCAGAAACCATTGTGGAAGGATTCGAACATATTCCACAAGCCTTTCTTGATTTGTTTGAGGGAAAAAATGAAGGCAAGATGATTGTAAAAATCTCATAGTAAGGCATAAGATTTATCATCTAAAAAGAACATTGAATGATTTTTTTTCATTCTTGTCCGACTAAACTAGTCTAAAAAGTCATATTTCCGTAGGGGAATTAGGTCTTAAAATGACGCTT
>JADBYK010000068.1 GCA_020403045.1 Cytophagales bacterium | reverse complement strand
AGGTCAGACGATAAATGTCTGACTCTGACCGAAAGCGTCACGAGGTTTAACCTTGACATCCGCCTTAGGCGGATCGTCAACCCCCTGGGCAAACTATGCATTCCTAATGCATAGTTTGGGATAAAATAAGCCAAATTGATATACGGTTTTTTTGTTTGCGGAATGTTACAAAAATGCATGGGTCTTCCTGTTAGGCTGCTTGCGCAATGCCAGGCAACTTGGTAGCTTAGAGGCATGGATGAATTGATCGATTACCTTCAACGAACTATTGCTGATGAAATCCTTTCAAAGGAAGAAAAGCGAACTCTCAAATCGATGGTGGAGGAAAGAGCATTGGATATAAATCAATTGAACACTCTGCGCGGCAAAGTATTTGAGTTGGCCAATGCCAAGATCACTCCCGCCAACTACCCCTTTATTATGGATTGGATAAAAACAGCAACCAGTGCATTGGTGCCATCAACGGCTTCAACAACCGATGCGTTTTTTAGCCCGGGCGATGCATGTCGCAATACGATCATTCAGCGCATTGACGGTGCGATCAAACAATTGCAAATTTGTGTATTTACCATTAGTGACGATAGCATCACCAAGAGCCTCTTGGCTGCCCATCGAAGAAAAGTTCAGATTAACGTGATTACAGACAATGACAAAAGTTTAGATCAGGGTTCTGATATCGATCAATTGGCACGAGCAGGTATTGCAGTTAAAATGGATATCACGTCCAATCACATGCATCATAAATTCATGATTGCCGATCAGCACACGTTGATTACTGGTAGTTACAACTGGACATTGAGTGCAGCCAGGTACAATCATGAAAATATTTTGTTGACGCGGGAGGTAAACGTAATCAAATCATTTGCCAGTGAATTTGAAAAGCTATGGAATGAAATGAAGAAGATCGACTAGTCGGAAACCTGCGGGTCAGTGCAGCACAATTGCACGCTTGACTTCTCAATGTATTTTATCCAAAAAGATCCAATTGCCTTTTGCTTACAACGGCCTGCTTTTGTTTTTGCTTAGCTTCTGGCGTTTCGATTGTTTTTCCATTTTCAGAATAGCTGCCAACGCCAAGAATATTATATCCCATAATTCTTTCTACGCCAACACCGTTTATCTTCTTTTCGATTTGCAAGGTGCAGGCGATGGTAGAGCCGCTCTTGAACTCTACTTTACCAGATTGCACAAGTGTCATAAAGTCATCTGACTTCATTACAAATGAAATTGGCTCGCCTTTGTACATACCCCGCCATTTGTGTTTGCCTTTCATCAATACTGGCGATATGATTTCAATCTCCGCGTTTTCAATAATTTGCGGAGCTACGGTATTTGAACTAACAATAAATGACTTAAATTCTTCCCTGGCTACCAATTGTTCTTCTGTAATGGGTTTCTTTGTTTCATCAGTCAACGCTACAGAGATGCTTTTCACTTTTTGATATTTGCGTAGCAGATCATAAAAGGTTGATCTGCGTTTCTTTACAACACTGCTTTGGTCTAGTAATGGCAACAGATTGGCAAACTCGATCTTCAACGCATGGACGTCTTTTTGAAGCTGTTCCTTGCCGGCCTCTTGGGATACTTTACCTGCAAGTGAATCCAGCAAGGCATTTCCCACTTCACTCATTGATGTTTGGCCAGGCGTGGCAACACACGCTGCCACTACTGTGTTGACCAACGCAATTTTAGTCACGGCTGTTTTTTTAGGAGATTTCGCGGTTATAGTCAGCCAGTTTTTTAGCCCGCCTTTGCCCGAAGGTTCGGTCTCCATTTTTATGTTTACCCCACAGATTTTTGTAACTGCTTTGGTCAATTCAAGTAGTTCACGCTCACATTTATTGTGGATCAAGGCGTCCATCGTATGTGATTTATCGCTAAACCAGTAGTGAAATTGTAGTTTGAAGGTCATTCTATTCGAATCTAAGGCATTGGCCATTATTTCAACGGTTCGTTAAAAAGGGTCGCCAAAGTATTGAATTCCTGTCGAAATTAAAATAGAAGGAGGGTGAGTGAAGGGTGGAGGAAAGCGTTACCTGCGCCACGCCAAGCCTTGCATGTCTTATTAAAGCATAATTACTGGGTTATTTGAAAGCGGCTAGCTTGAAAGAGCTTACAAAGTCACTTTTTAAAAATATTACTTTCGATCGCCATTTTTTTATACTCCGGCAGTATTCTCTCGTACAGTGCTTCGTCTACTTTCTTCAGGGAGTTCATCAGTCCGCCAATGCCCGAGTCTCTTAAGCTTACGCGTTGTTTTCTGATTTCCTCCATTTTATTCCGTATAGTGGCTTCCAATTTAATGAGCTCTCGTTCGGTCATCAGGTGCTATTATGAGAGTAAAGTTAATGATGATTATCTATTTTCCGCTTCAAAACAAATTTTCATTTTTGCTGTTTTTCACAGTGATGAAGATATACAACCTCCAGCGAAAACAGCTATTGCCGATATCATTGAAAGAAGCTTGGGATTTTTTTTCCACTCCTAAAAATCTTTCGAAAATTACACCCGAACATATGGGTTTCGAAATATTGTACATTTCCGGAGGTGAAAAAGCATATGCCGGCCAAATAATTAGATACAATGTGAGTGTATTGCCGGGTGTTAAACTGCATTGGGTTACTGAAATTACCCAAGTAAAAGAGCCCCTTCATTTTATTGACGAGCAGCGCTTTGGACCCTATACACTTTGGCACCATCAGCACCATTTCAAAGAAGTTGAAGGAGGGGTAGAAATGACTGACGAAGTGAACTATGCTATTGGGTATGGGTTGATCGGTAGGCTGGCACACTGGCTTTTTGTTGGCAAAGAGGTAAATCGTATTTTTGACCATCGCTACCAAGTGTTGGAGCGCTACTTTAAGCGGTAATGGACGGTTTCTCAATATTTCTTTGCGTACTCATCATCATCGGCACGTTCCTAGCGATGGAGGGAGTGGCTTGGTTTTCCCATAAATATATCATGCACGGTTTTTTGTGGACATGGCACCGATCACACCACCGCGTACACACGCACACGTTTGAAAGGAATGATTTGTTTGCGGTCGTATTCAGTATTCCTGCCATGACGTTGATGGTTATGTCTACCACTCTGTTTCACAGTGTTTATGTTTTCTCCATAGGCATTGGTATTATTTGCTATGGTATTTTCTATTTTGTTTTTCATGATGTAATTGTTCACCAGCGCATTAAATGGCTTCCCAAAAAAAGAGGAAGTTACCTGCAGCGGATGATTCACGCCCACTACATCCATCACAGCAAGCACACCAAAGAAGATTGCGAAGCCTTTGGGTTTTTGTATGCACCTAAAAAATTTGAGCCCAGGAAATTTATTTTAAGAAAGGAGCGTTCTGAAACGCAGTAAATCATATGCTTTAAGCCGCAAGCTACAGGCTGCCAGCTTGTGGCGTGTAGCCTGAGGCGCATAGCTATCGAAAGAAATGATCCCAGACAATTACCTCTACGCCATCGTTGATTTTCTAACAATCATTTTTCCACTTGTTCTAAGTTTTTTACCGATCAATCCAGTCTACAAAAAATGGAGAGCGATAGTACCCGCCATTCTAATTCCAGGTATCCTTTTTTTGTTTTGGGATAATTTGTTTGCCTCGTGGGGTGTTTGGGGATTCAATCAAAAATATATCATTGGCATATATTTCTTTCATCTACCTTTAGAAGAGGTGCTTTGGTTTATATGTATTCCGTATGCTTGTATTTTTTCCTACGAGGCTGTTAACTATTATTTCAGAGAGGATATACTGAACAAGAAGGCAGTTTTTTTTTCAGTCCTGATTATTTTCTTCCTGGCAGTCGTTGGCTCGTTAAATTATGGTAGACTATATACGTCTGTTACTTTCTTTGCGCTTTCGATTTTTCTCTTTTTTGTCCAATGGATTTGGAAACCAATTTTCTTAGGACGGTTCTACTTAGCGTTCTCTTTTATTTTAATTCCTTTTTTTATTGTGAACGGTGTCTTGACAGGGACAGGAATTGAAGAACCCATTATTTGGTACAATAATTCGGAGAACTTGGACATTCGCTTGGGTACTATACCTGTAGAGGATACTTTTTATGGTATGCTGCTAATCTTGTTGAATATTTCACTTTTCGAGGTCTTTCAAAAAAAAAGCGTCAAGACTAATTCCTGACGCTCTTTTATTATTTGGACGCTAGACTAATTACGCAGCTACTGCTTCTTTGGTTAATTTCTTCGACTCAACTTTCTTTTTCATTTTGTTGATCTTCCTTGAGTCTTTTTTCATTTGCTTTCCCACAACAGCCGCAATTTTCTTCGCACTGCGCTCCACAAGTTTGTCAGTCTTCTTAGTGGCTTTCGAAACTCCCAATGCTTGAATCGTTTGGTGTAAAGAGTCAACCAATAAATTTTTTACTTCTTTTTTTCCTTTTAAGATGAGTTTTTCCATAACGTTTTTGGCTAGTGTGAACACGAAAATAGAATGTTACCCATATATTACCAAAAAGTTAAAAAAACTTAACATTGGATTACTTTTTCTGCTCAATTCGCTTGATTTCAGGGTTTTTTCGGATCAATTCAAACTGGCTTTGTACCTCTTCTAATCGTTTTACAGTGAGTTCATATACTTCACCCTGCTGATTTGTCGGTGGGGCGTCTGCACTAAATACCTGGCTTTCTTTGCCAAGCGCAAGCAATCGTTCCAGCACCTGTGCACCACTTCTAAAAATATCCCATCGGGCACCGGTTTGATTAATGTCAAACAACACAGCTTCGAGCTGATAGATTTTTTCTTCCAACGCTGCTGCTTTGCGGTCGCCCTTTTTTCCCAGCAAAACACTTCGCATTTTTTCCATTTCGTCAATCAGCTGTAGAGCTGTCTTGGTGGCGGTATAGAGTTTTACTCCAAGTGCATACTGCTTAGCCATATGCTCGTCAGTAGATGGCGTGTTGGGATCTTTAAGAAGAGGTAGCACTTGTTTATACTCTTTTCCATTTGCTTTAAATACAATGGTGTAGTTACCCACCGGAGCCATAGGAGGTGTTAATCCAGGGCCAATATCTAAATCAGGTATAAACAAATTGCGTTCTCCTTTCTCATCTAATGCTACCCAGTCTTTACCTCGTGGTTTTGTGCGCAACTTGGGCATAGTGTGTTCTTGCAGTCTCAGGTTCCACCATACCCGTTGGATGCCGGGTTGATTCTTAGCCTTCAACTTCTGAACAAGTTCACCGCTCGAGTTGTACACCAAAAGTTCTACACTGTCTTTCGACTTTTCTTTCAGGTAATAAGAAATAGCTGTGCCATCAGGTGGATTTTGTCCATTCACAAAGCTGCGATCTGTTTTGATGCCATTTACATCCTGAAAGCGGTAAGTGGGCCTGAGTGAAAATAAATGAGCCTCTCCATTTTTTACTTGCTCACTAAACTCGCGAATAGGTGTAATGTCATCCAAGATGTAAATGCCTCTCCCATAAGTACCGATCACCAGGTCTCTGAAATTCTTTTGGATTTCAATTCCGTAAATCGGAACAGGCGGTAAATTGTTTTTCAGATGAATCCAGTTTTTTCCATCATCGGGTGAAAAATACAACGACTTGTCAGTTCCTAACCACAACAGGCCTGCCTGCGCTGGATCTTCTTTTATTTGATTGACAAAGTTTGAGTTCGATGTAGATAACTCAATTTTCAAACGCGTCCATGACTTTCCAAAATCGGTAGTTTTAAAAACATAAGAGCCAAAATCATTGACGTGATGTGCGTCTACCGATAGGTAGCAAGTGCCCGCATCAAAATTAGAGGCATCGATATTTCGAATAGTGCTCCATTTGGGCAAGCCTGAAATATTGGCAGAAACATTTGACCATGTTTTACCACCGTCTTGTGTCACGTTCACCTGACCATCATTGCTGCCCGTCCATAACACTCCTTCCTTCACAGGAGATTCTGCCATCGAGTAAAGTGTGCATCCATCCCAGGTCATTAAATTATCATTGGCAATTCCCCCCGAGTTTTGTTGGTGCGTTTTATCGTTGGTGGTTAAGTCAGGACTTATCACTTGCCAGTTTTGGCCAACGCTATTTGTCTCATGAACAAACTGACTGCCAACCCACACACGACCTTTTACGTGTTTGCTTAACACCATCGGAAAATTCCAATGCCAACGATACTTTGCATCTGCCGGCTTAGAACCAATTTGCGTTTGTGGCCACACGCGCACATCGCGTGGGTGCATCGTTTTCAAATCAAACACATCCAGACCTCCATCGTAGCAACCACTCCATACAATCGTATTGTCAAACGGATCAGGCTGTGCAAATCCACTTTCACAACCGCCTACTCCATGCCATGCGCCCAATGGAATGTTGTAGCCGCCCAGGTATCTACTCGGCCCTCGATAGCTCCATCCGTCTTGTCGATTGGAATATATGTAATAGGGAATCTGATTATCAACGGCCACGTGATACATTTGAGCTATGGGCAGGTTAATATTGCTCCAGGTTTTACCTTCATTGAAGGTCATGTTGAGGCAACCATCGTGTGCACATAAAATACGTTTGCCATTCTTGGGATCAAACCACATGTCATGATTATCGCCACCAGGCGCCCATTGATTGAATTTCTTGTCGAATGTTTTACCCCCGTCTGTAGTTTTCATGATGCCTACTGAAATGGTGTAGACGGTATTTTCATCAGCGGTCGAAACCCGAAGGCGAGTGTAATAGCCCGCGCGTTGTCCCATGCCGTGGTGTTGGTGCATTAACTTCCAACTGTCACCACCGTCTTCAGATCGATACAGCCGTGGTTCTTTATCTTCTACCAACGCATACACCACTTTTGGGTTGGAGTAAGCAACATCCACGGATGTTTTCCCAACCGGATGGGTAGGTCCACTCTCTATTCCATTACGCAGAGGTTGCCACGTCTTACCACCATCTTTGGTGCGATAGATGCCGCTGCCTGCGCCACCACTATTTAACTTCCATGTTTTTATTTCCACTTCCCACATCGCAGCATACAACACATCCGGATTTTGGGGATCGATCGCCAAATCTGCACAACCTGTATATTCATTCACGAAGAAAACACGCTCCCAGTTTTTTCCACCATCAACAGTTTTGTAAACACCACGTTCTTGCTGGGGGCCATGTGTGTGACCCAGTGATGCGACATAAACGGTGTTCGTATCGGTCGGATGCACAATGACACGACTGATACGAAACGTTTTTTCTAAGCCAAGATTCTTCCACGTATTGCCCGCGTCAGAAGATTTATAAACTCCATTACCAACGGCATGCGCGGGGCGGATCAAAAAAGTTTCACCTGTGCCAGCCCAAACTTGTTTATGGTTGGAGGGCGCGATAGCCAACGCCCCGATGGACGAATCCTCAGTATCATCAAAAATCGACTTCCAGGTGGTGCCCATGTCCTCGGTTTTCCAGATACCTCCGCTTGCAGCACCTGCGTACGACACCATCGGATTTCCCGGTTCACCAACTGTTGATATCATGCGGTTGCCGTCCGGCCCAATGAAACGGAATTTGAGATTAGAAAATGTTTTAGGGTCGAAGGACTGGCAGAATAGTGTTGTGGTTATAAACCAACACAGTACGACTAGTAAGTATCTCATGTTTTTTAACGGTTGCTTGAGCAAAAGGTAGAAAAGAGATTTGACTTTTATCTGAACATTTTTAGAGATCGAATCAGTTTTATTTTAACGGCAAACGCTCGCTATTTACTCGGATAGGATGCCAAATACTGAAACTCAGGATGGTTAACAATCAACTTGAACCAATACGTGTATTGATCAGGATTCGCTTCCATTTCATTTACCAGATCGGCTATTGAAATAAATTTCCAATCTTCCACTTCCTCAGCGTTAACACTGGGCTCTCCATCATAAATACCCTTAAAGACATAGTCGACTTCGTGCTCAATCAGGTTTTGATCGAGATTTATTTGGTATACGAATTTGTAAATGAATTGAGGGGAAAGTTCGATGCCCATTTCATATAGAAGTCGCTTTTTGACTGTCAGCTCAATTTCTTCTTTTGGTGTGGGATGGCTGCAGCACGCATTTGTCCAGAGGCCTCCGCTATGATATTTTTTCGCTGCTCTTTTCTGGATGAGCATTTGCCCTTGCGAATTAAAAACGACTACCGAAAAGGCTCTATGCAATTGTCCTTTTTCGTGAGCTTCCATTTTTTCCATGATACCAATGGCGTTATCTTCTTCATCCACAAGTATCACTGAGTCCATCAAATGAGATTTAACTGATGTCTGACGTAGGAATAAGCCAGGATAGATAACTTCCTTCTATTTCTAACCCTGATTCTTTTAGTCAACACCGTGCTGCTGGGTGTATTTTTTATTTTTTCAAATAGTGCCAGATAGTAAACATAGGCAACGTAAACGCCAAATCGTGCTGACTTTGGAAGCTGTTTAATGCCTTCGTATCCTGCTTTGAAATCAGCAGCAATATCTTGTTCTAATTGCTTTTTTGTTGATTCATCGAAGTGGGACAGGTCAACACCAGGAAAATATGTGCGCCCCATTTGATTGTAATCTGCGTTCAAATCACGTAGAAAATTGATTTTCTGGAAGGCTGAACCTAGCTTCATCGCGGAAGGCTTCAAGCGCTCATACATTTCCTTATCATTTTTACAAAATACCCGCAATGACATCAGACCTACCACTTCTGCGGAACCTAAGATATATTCACTAATCCCTTTTTCATCGTATGAGGTATTCATCAAATCCATTTCCATACTTTTCAGGAACTGGTTATAAAGGGCTGGCTCTATTCCGTAAAAATTAACTGTTTTTTGAAAGCTATTTAGAATTGGATTGAGACTAATTTTCTCTTCGATGGCTTGGTATGTTTCTGTTTTGAAACGAGATAGAAGCAACTCTTTATTGTAATCATGGAACGTATCCACTATTTCATCAGCAAAACGTACGAACCCATAAATTGCATAAATGGGTTCACGAAGTTCCTTTTCTAAACATTTAATGCCAAGAGAAAAAGAAGTGCTATAGGCGCGTGTAGTTATGCGGCTACATTTTGCTGATACCTTATCAAATAATTCCTTACTCATGGTCTTCGGTTTTGCGGGCGGATAACTAGCAAATTTAACTATTTTGCTTATAGTCGAACGTCCGCTTTTGTCAATTCACTAGCTACCACCTGCCCTGAAATCAGCGAAGGCGGAACACCTGGTCCAGGCACAGTTAACTGACCCGTATAAAACAGGTTTTTTACCTTTTTGTTTATCATCGAAGGCTTCAAATTCGCTGTCTGCGTGATGGTGTTCGCTAAACCGTACGCGTTTCCTTTAAATGCATGATAGTCAGACTCGAAGTCGGCATGCGCATAGCTTCTTTTAAAAACAATGTATTCTCGCCAGCTGTCACCTGTTAGTTTTTCGATTCGATCCATCATGAGGTTGAAATATTTTTCTCGGGTGGCTTCGTCATCTTGGAGGCCGGGCGCTACCGGCATCAACAAGAAAATGTTTTCATGCCCTTCGGGGGCAACAGATGGGTCGGTTTTGGATGGTACTGAAACGTAGAACAATGGATCCGTTGGCCACTGAGGGCTCGTGTATATCTCTTGAGCGTGCTTTCCAAAATCACGGTCAAAAAATAAATTATGGTGTATTAGGTTTTTGACTTTTTTGGAAACGCCCAGATAATAAATCAAGCTGGAAGGTGCCATCACTCGATTTTGCCAATAACTTTCAGTGTACCTGCGATGTGTTTCAGGCAAAAGGTTCTGTTCAATGTGGTGATAATCGCCTCCCGCCACAACATAATCGAAACCTCTTTGGATTCCTTTGACCTGAAGGCTTTGTGCCAACGTTTCACTTACATTTATTTTCTCTACTTCACTGTTAAACTCAAATTTTACTCCCAAATCCTCAGCCACCTTTACCATTCCCTCTACGATTTTGTGCATGCCATCCATGGGATACCACGTACCAAGCGCCATGTCTGCATAATTCATTAAGGTGTAAAGTGCAGGAGTCTTGTCGGCAGGAGCACCTAGAAATAAAACCGGAAATTCTAGCAATTGAATAAGCCGAGGATCTTTGAAATACTTTTTTACGTAGGCGGTAACTGATTCAAAAACATGTAGCTGAAATACACCCTTTAGTAATTCAAGATCAGCAAGTTCCAAAATGGATAATCCGGGTTTGTAAACCAGCTTATTGATTCCAATGTCATATTTGTATTTTCCTTCCTTCAAAAATTGAGCAAGGTGAATGCTGCTTCCTCGCTCAATACTTTCAAAAAAATCGAATAATGCTTTTTCTCCCGCAGGGATGTCTTTGTAATCGGTTTCAGAAAAAAATACGCGGTAGGAGGGATCAAGTCTTTTCAGTTGGTAGAAATCAGCGGGCGTTTTGCCAAATAAGGCAAAATACTTTTCGAAGATATCCGGCATCCAGTACCAACTGGGGCCCATGTCAAAAACAAAACCATTGGTTTCAAATTTGCGAGCACGGCCACCAGCCGATGCATTTTTTTCAAAGACGGTTACATCAAATTTATTTTTGGCAAGGCAAGATGCTGCTGCCAAACCCGCAAATCCTGAACCGATCACTGCTACTTTTTTCATCTGCTATTTTTATTTTTTAGCGCCAGATGGAATGGCCAAGATAATGGTGATCAAGTGTCAAGAGTGGATTGGCCATTTCATGCTCAATAATACCCCTTAAAACACAAAAATCCTTTCAGTGTTGAAAGGATTTCAAAATGAGAACGAATTTTATCCTACTCGTAGCCTGTTAGTTTTTTCTGAATCTCTTTGCGAGCATGGAAAATTCTATTCTTTACAGTTCCAATGGGAAGTTTCAAATGCTCTGCAATTTCATGGTATTTATAACCAGTTGTGTGCATTTTGAAGGGAATCAACAACTCATCCTTCACCGAATTGACATTACGCCATACTTCCTTGAACTCAATGCTACCTTCCGGACGGTTGAAAGTATGCATGTCCTCCACGTTAAGGTGGTATAGTTCTTTGGTGCTGTCTGTAGAAGTTCTTTCCCTCTTTGACTTGCGATAGGTGTTGATATATGTATTTCGCATGATGGTGAAAAGCCAGCCTTTTAAGTTGGTGTCTTCGCGAAATTTATTTCTGTAGGTTAACGCTTTTAAAATGGTGTCTTGTACTAAATCCAACGACTCTTCCCGATCGCGAGTGAAGCGATGGGTGAAACTTCTGAGTGTCGGCCTCATGCTTGCAAGCTGCTGATCGAAGTCAATTGCGGTCATTTTGTTTATCTATTTATGTGAAATGATAAACAAAAGTACCTTTTATATTGACAATAGCAACATTTTGTTTAATATTATTAAAGAAAGAGTGAACAATTAATTTTTTGAAAGTATCTCCTTGAGAATCAATACATTCGGGAAGATTGAAATGTTCTTGGGCAGGTTTACATCCGTTTTTTTCAAGGCATACCCCGTAATTAATAGTCGGGAATTAGGGAAATCAGATGAAAGTTGATCCAGATACTTTTGCATTTCAGATGGTTTAGGTCCAGCCGTCAGAGCTGTAATAATCAAGTCGGGTTGATGTTCGCTACACGCTGAAACCAGTGATTTATGAGGTACAGTTTGACCCAAGTAATAGGTGCGGATTCCCATTTTCTTGACCATGTAATGATAAAAGAGCAGTCCTAACTCATGGAGTTCCGTTTCGCGCAAAAACAAAACAGCTTTTTTCTCTGTTTTGGGCGCAATAGGTAGCGCATCGATGGCTACAATTATTTTTTGGCGGATCAGATGTGAGATAAAATGCTCCTGTGCGGGGGTAATGTTGTCGGTCAGCCAAAGTACCCCAATTTTTTCCATGAAGGGATACACAATCTCCAGCATGGTTTTTTCAAAACCGAACTTAAGGGTCAGTGATCCCAGTAGCTTCTCAAACACCTCTTCTTCCATGTCAACCATGGCCACGATAAGCTGCTCAATAAAGATGTCGATATCATTTTTCGACTCACTGAGATCTACTACTTGCTGATTTATTTCAGCCAGACTTAACTGTACTATTTTCGAAATTTTTACCCCGTTGTTGTTAAGGACAGCTACGTTGATAATTTTCTTTAAGTCATCATCCGAGTAAGACCGGATGTTGGTGGTGGACCGCTTGGGTTCAATAAGTCTGTGGCGTTTTTCCCAGATACGAATGGTGTGGGCTTTAATCCCCGAAAGCTGTTCTAACTCTTTTATTGAATATTTGCCCATATTTTGCAGCCAAACTTTAAACAAAAACACCCAAAAATATAAATTGTTACTTTGAGCTGATTAAATAATTGAATGGATCCTACTACTTGGAAAAAAGGGGAGAGTTGGTTTAAGACGCAAGGATGGAGTTCATTCGAATTTCAGCGAGAGGCCTGGCAAGCCTATGGAGCCGGCTATAGTGGAATGGTAAACGCCCCAACCGGCAGCGGAAAGACATACTCTTTACTTATTCCGATTTTACTGGAGAACGCCTCAGGCCGCAAGTCAAAAGGCCCTTTGGCGATTTGGATAACCCCGATCCGTGCGTTGGCAAAAGAAATTGAGTTGTCGGCAAAAAAGGCGAATAACGGGCTGGGCACCAAATGGCGAGTGGGCGTTCGCTCAGGTGATACCTCGACAAAGGAACGAGCCAGGCAAAAGGAAAACCCTCCAGAGTTTCTCATCACAACGCCTGAGAGTTTACACCTATTACTTTCACAAAAAGGAGGGACTACCTATTTCGAAAACTTACGCGCCATTGTAGTTGATGAATGGCACGAACTCATTGGCTCCAAGCGTGGCGTATTGATGGAGTTGGCACTCTCTCGATTGAAAGGAATCTGCCCTTCACTCAAAGTTTGGGGTATTTCAGCCACCATCGGCAACATGGATCAATCGTTGCAGGTATTATTGGGAAATTTTTACGAGGCAAATCGATTCAAAGTCATCAAAGCGCAGATTGAGAAGAAGGTTGAGATCATTTCCATTTTTCCGGATGAGCTGGAGCGAATGCCCTGGTCGGGTCATCTGGGTATTCAGTTGCTTGACAAAGTCATTCCTATCATTAACAACAGCAAGAGCACGTTGATATTTACTAACACGCGTTCCTTTGCTGAGATTTGGTATCAGAAACTATTGGCCAAAGCGCCCGAACTATCTGGTATATTAGCCATGCATCATGGATCGATCAGTGCTGCCACCAGAAATTGGGTGGAAGACCAACTGCATGAAGGAAATCTGAAAGCAGTGGTTTGCACTTCTAGTTTAGATCTGGGAGTTGACTTTCGTCCGGTGGAAACGATCATACAAGTTGGCAGCCCGAAAGGTGTCGCTAGGTTTTTGCAGCGGGCGGGTAGGAGTGGCCATCAGCCGGGAGCTACCAGCAGAATTTATTTTCTACCGACCAACTCATTAGAATTGACGGAAGCTGCAGCTTTGCGCGAAGCGATCCATCAAAAAATTGTAGAAGATCGTTTCCCATACATTCGATCGTTTGATGTGCTGGTGCAATACCTGGTGACGCTTGCGGTGGGCGATGGATTCAAACCAGAAGAAATTTTAAGTGAAGTAAGAGGAACGGTTAGCTATTCATCGGTCACAGATGAAGAATGGATATGGTGTTTAAATTTTATTACGTCTGGTGGCGAGGCGCTTACTGCATATGACGAATATCGAAAAGTGATAGTGCAGGACGGTGTATATAAAGTAGAGAGTAAACAGATTGCCCACAAGCATCGGCTAAGCATTGGAACTATTGTGGGAGATACATTGATGCACGTAAAATATGCCACGGGAAAATACTTGGGCACTATCGAAGAATATTTTATTTCCAGTTTGCACATTGGTGATGTGTTTTGGTTTGCCGGCCAATGTTTAGAATTGGTGCGCATCAAAGAAATGGAAGCGCATGTGCGAAAATCAAAACGCAAGTCGGGCAAGGTTCCTTCATGGCAAGGAGGGAGGATGCCGCTTTCATCTCAGCTAAGTGAAATGATCCGATTGAAAATAGATGAGTCTGCCAGCAATAACGAATCGGATGAAGAGATGTGTTTTTTAAAACCGTTGATGGATTTGCAAAAAAACCGCTCGCATCTTCCCACCAAAAGTGAATTTCTCATTGAGTATTTTCAAAGCAGTGAAGGATACCATGTAATGATGTATCCTTTTGAAGGGAGGAATGTACACGAAGGGCTGGGTGCGTTGGTTGCGTACCGCATTGCCAGGATTATTCACATCACCTTTTCAATTGCGATGAATGACTATGGTTTTGAGTTGCTGTCAGATCAACCCATTCCGATCTTTGAGGCGGTTGAAACCAATGTTTTAGGCATGGAAAATTTGTCAACCGATATTTATGCCAGTATCAACTCCACCGAAATGGCAAGAAGGAAGTTTCGCGATATCGCAGCGATTTCCGGGCTAATATTTAAAGGGATGCCCGGAAAACGAATGAAAGACAAACATCTGCAATCTTCGTCACAACTTTTTTTCAATGTATTTCATGAATATGAGTCAGATAATCTTTTGTTACTTCAATCCTTAGAGGAAGTCATGGACTTTCAATTAGAAGAAGCACGATTGCGGCAAGCGCTGGAAAGAATAGCTACGCAAAAGATAATCATCACCCAACCGGAAAAGCCAACTCCCTTTGCTTTTCCAATCATGGTAGATAGAACCCGAGAGAAGCTGACTTCTGAAAAGCTAGAAGACAGGATCAAAAAGATGAAATTGGAGTATGGTGCCGAATGAATCAGAAACGAAGCGTAAAAACTGTTTTTACATCCAGCTCTGACTCCACACTCAATGATCCATTATGCATCTGCATGATTTGTAGGGAAAGCGCAAGACCGATTCCGGATCCGGTTTTTTTGGTGGTGAAGAAGGGAACAAAAATCCGCTGGATGGCTTCTGGAATGATACCCGGCCCGTTATCGGTCACTTGAACAATTATCGAGTTTCCAGTATATAATCCAGTTAACTCTACTTTTGGATTTTCTGTTTGATAGAGCGCTTCAAATGCGTTTTTAAGCAGGTTGATTAAAACCTGACTAATGATTTCTTCATCTATTTCTATGGTCAAGTAATTGAATTGGCAGATTGACGAAAACTAAATAGTCGAGTGTTTTATCTCAAGCTTCATCAGGTTGGCTACATTTTCCAATAGGTCTTTTAATTTAGTCGTTTTGAGTTTGGGCTGTGGCAAGGAAGTGTAGTCTCTGTACGCATCAATAAATTTTAGTAATCCTTTGCTCCTGTTTTCAATGCTACCTAGTCCTTCACACAAATCATCGACAGCTTCTCCCCGTAATTCATAGTGACTTTCTTTTATGACTAAATCTTCTTACGGTATTTCGCGCATGGTAGAGGTAAAGAAAGAAATAGGAGTGATTGAATTCATGATTTCATGTCGAAGTACACGAGTGAGGTTTTGCTACACCTCCAGCTCTTGTTTTTGTAATTCAGTCTGAATGTTTTGTAGCGTCACCAACTTAACGGTGTTTCCTCGAATACGAAGTTCAGTTGCTTGTATAGTCAACTGAAACTCGTTACCGGATTTATACAATGTACTTTTTCCTGCTTCGGTTTCACTCAACGATTCATACAGTTTGGGGTTGGTGGCCCGGAGTTCTTTTAGATTCTTTAGATTACTCACACCAACAAATCGTTTTGCATTGGCATTCATCAATTGTACATCGCCATCTGCGTCAAAAGATAAAATGCATGTTCTCACTTGTGGGACTACCATGTTAAGGTATTGCCAACTTTCCTCTTTCTCTGATCGCGCTTTTCTGAAGCCCTCAAGCACTTCATTGAAAGCCGTATCTAACTCTCGAGAGCTTTTGCCTGGTTTATTATCGTTGGCGAATCTTGAAATAAAATCAGAATACTTAACCGATTCCAGAGAGCGGGTAAGCTTACGATTGGTTGGCGAAGTACAGCGGTATAACTCCAGCAGCTGAAATACGATAATCAAAACGGTGAGCCCGGCCGCAAAAAACATATTCGGACGACTTGCCATGAACATCACACGCCCAACTGATAATGCTCATACGAAAATACAATCTGCGGCAATTTTTCACCGCCTAGTTGCCGCCAAGAATCTTTTTGTAGAAGGATTGATCGTGAAAAATATCCACTGCTTTTTTAATTTCAAGATCATATTTGAACCTTGCCTCAACCGCACCTTTTTCTAAATAGTAGCGTGCAGCTATTTCTTCTTCTAACAGAGTTTTGATTTGATCTTTGAAGTTCATCAGATCGTTTTTTCGACTTTCTTTTAATTTTGCTTGTAGCGTTTCGATCGATGGCTTTAGTTGATCGAAGTACTTTTCTCTCTTAGCCTCTTCCTCCAAGGCAGTCAATTCGCTTTGAAGCGCAGTATGGTAAGTATAGTTTTTATCCTTCATCCATTGAATAAAATTGTCATACTCCCTATCGGTCAATGCAAAAGTTTTTGGATCTTGAATAGTTGCGTGGTTAAAAGCGTACTGTGTTGCAAAATCGAAAATAAAGCCATTAGCATGGAGAGCCTGAGTAATCGAAGCAGCTTCTTGGGCAGGTAATTTGACATCCGGATCAATGCCTCCACCATCATACACCTTTCTTCCTTTAGAAGTTTTGAATTCCTTTTTTAAAGAATCCGGCACGGAACCCGCACTGCCATCTTCTCTCCGATGGGTGTAGTCTAAAACTTGAATGCACCTGCCTGTAGGCGTATAATATTTAGCAGTGGTAATTTTTACCTGCGCATGATAGGGCAGTGGCCTGCTGAGTTGAACGAGACCTTTTCCAAATGAACGTTCACCAACTATAACAGCCCTGTCGTAATCCTGCAACGTGCCCGCCACAATCTCAGATGCTGAAGCACTACCACGATTAATCAAAACCACAACCGGGATTTCGGTATCTACTGGATTATTGAGGGTTTCGTAAGTCACATTGTGTTCTGCCAGCTTGCCCTTTGTATCGACAATTTTTTTACCCTTGGGCACAAAGAGATTACAGATATTGACCGCTTCAAAGAGAAGACCCCCTGGATTTCCTCGCAAGTCGAGTATTATATTTTTTGCGCCTTTTTCTTTTAAACTGACCAGTGCTGTTTTTACTTCTTTACCAGCATCGGGTGTGAATTCGGTAAGTTGTATATACCCAACGTTATCGGCTAACAAGCCGGAATAAGGGACGTTGTTGATCTTTATCTTCTCCCTTTTAAATTCAAGATCAAATGGCTGATCTTGTCCGTATCTCTTAATTGAAAGCTTAACAGGTGTACCTACTTGACCTCTCATCAGGTGGTTTGCTTCTTCCAGAGATAACTTTGAAAGTTCGATGCCATCCATTTTTATCACTTCATCTCCTATTCGAAGACCGTTTTTGTACGCTGGGTAGTCTGCGTACACCATGGTTACCATTGTCTTTTTGTTAAATACCCTAGTCAACGCTCCAATGCCGCCATATTGTCCCGTATTCTGCGTTCGATAGTCTTCTACTTGGTCCTCGGAAATGTAATTGGTATAAGGATCAAGTGAGTTAAGCATTTGATCGATCCCGTTATGGGCGATTTTCGTAGGACTGATATCATCCACGTAGAGTTTATTTACTTCTTTGAATAATGAAGCAAAAATGTCTATGCTTTTAGCAATCTCGAAATAGCGTTCTGCAGGTGAAAAAGCCAATACACAAAGTAAAACCAAGGCTACCAGCGCAAAATGTATTTTCCTGATTCTTCTCATCTTCTTTGTCTACGAAATTGATTGAACAAAGGTAACAAGTTCTGATACCTTTTACGAATGGACAAAAATTGCTGGATGAATTTTAGAATTGGATAAGCTGTTGATACACTTTGTGCATGGGAAGACCCATTACGTTGAAATAGCTTCCATTGATTTTTTCAATGCCTACCATTCCCAACCAATCTTGCGCACCATAAGATCCAGCTTTGTCAAAAGGCTTATAGTTGTCGATATAGAATTCAATCTCATAAGGTGTCAGTTCGACAAAACTAACCATTGTGCAATCGTCAAAAGTAATGACCTTATTTTTGCTTAAAAGACAGACAGCTGTGATCACGCGATGGGTTGCGCCACTCAAAAGACTTAACATTTGAATTGCCTCATCTCTATTTGCTGGCTTGTTGAGTATTTTTTTACCGAGTATCACAACTGTATCTGCGGCAATGACAATCTCATCGTTGATTTTGGATGAAAGTGCTTTTGCTTTTTTTTCCGCCAGATAACCAGGTACCTGATCATGCGGCATTGACTCCGGAAAAGATTCATCGATATCGGGCGAATCGATAGTGAACACAAAACCAGCTTCTTTCAACAGAAATTGCCTGCGTGGTGAACTAGAAGCGAGAATAAGGGGGCGTTTGAAATTCATCTTCGTTAATAGAACTAAACAGGAAACCGCTGATCACTTTAGGATAGAAATAGGTTGACTTTTGAGGCATCGTATACCCACTGGCACAAACTTGCTTGATCTCTTCGATGCTCACTTCTTGTGTGATGATAGCCATTTGTTGCTCACCTTGATTCACTTTAGCCATGCAAACCGAAAAATTCCGCTCAAAGGAAATGTTGTCAGAACCGCGTTGGTCTTTACCAGGAATCCCAAGAATCCGTTCAATAATGAAATAATGCAATACAGTCAGATCAAGGTTCTTTATTTCTTCAGGAAAGTGCCACGTCATTTTTTCAAGGGCTTCCAGCTTCAGCCGAATCTTCAAGGCATGGTTTTTTAAAATGATCCCAAAGGCCCATTTCTTTCCCATTATGATTTCATGAAGCGAATCTGGGTTTTCAACTATTTTGACTTCAAAATCTGTTAATAATTTATTGATAACCTCAGTCTCGCTAAAACCTTTTATTCCATTGATCAGCCGATGGGTGGGCAGAATGCACAGGTCGCCCGCTTCCGTATTAGTCAAGTACATCAAGTGAAAATGATAACCTTCTTTCCCTGTCGAATGTGGATTTGCTTTTTCGAGGCGATGTTTTAGTTCCAATGAACTCTCATACCGATGGTGGCCATCGGCTAAGATTATTTTTAATGGAGCGATCACATCGATAAATCGTTGGATGATTTTTGCATCCTGTATAACTGCTAATACATCACGTACACCCTGATAGTCTTCGGTTTCATAAATCGGTATCTGGATAGCCTCATCCATGTATTTTTCAAGTTCAAACGTAGGGTCTGTATAGAGCCCATGTGTAGGACTTACATGGAGCTCTGTTTTTTCTAGAAGTTCGACTCGGTCATTTACCGCTTTGGGAATCGTGTTCTCGTGCCGGAGAATAACATTCTCCTTCCAGTCATAGGCCCGAATGTGAGTGACAAACCCTTTTCGGCAAAAATTTTTTGACGAGCCTGCTAACTTAAAATATTGGTAGTACACATAAATTCCTGGAATCACATCTTGCTGGATCGTCCCATTTGTTTTCCACACGCTGAGCAATTGTTTTGCTTCTTCGGCAGGATGCAGACCTTGAGGTACTGATAAGTGAATAGAGTTATATGGATTTTCGTAGAGCTTTTCTCGTTGTTTGTCCGAGACCACATCAAATAAAGGCGCGGTTAAGTCTTCTATGTTGGCACCGAGTGTTGACGCATATCGCCAAGCCCGAATAGGTTTTATTTCTGCCATCGCTACAACCTATTTTTTCTCCATTTGCTGGTGGTGGTTGATTGCGTTGCCTCGTTAGACACTTCAGCCTTCGATGCGTTGATGACCTCAACTGCAAAAGCCGCAGCGAGAAGTTTCTCAAACGGATCTTCCTTCACGTTCAAGTATTCAGGTTTGAAATAATTTTCGATAAATCGTGTATTGAAGTTGCCCGATCGGAAGGCCTCGTGTCCCATTACAAAATGGCCAAAGCCAAGTGTAGTGGCTACCCCGCTTATTTCAAAATCATCTATGGCTCTTTTCATTTTATCCATGGCCAAGTCGCGTGTTTCTGCATGCACAACAAGTTTGGCCAACAAGGGGTCATACTGCACAGGAATGGTCATTCCTTCTTCAAACCCTCCATCTACTCGTACACCATGCCCTTGCGGCACGCGATAGGTTTGCAATGTTCCTATATCGGGCAAAAAATTATTTGTAGGGTCTTCTGCACACACCCGCACTTCAATGGCGTGTCCATGAATGGCTAGATCTTCCTGTGTGAAGGGGAGCTTTTCTCCTTCTGCTATTTTGATTTGTAGCTTTACCAGATCGAGACCCGTAATCATTTCCGTAACGGGATGTTCCACTTGCAAACGCGTATTCATCTCCAGAAAATAGAAGCTCATGTCTTCATCCAGAATGAATTCGATGGTGCCCGCATTGTAATAGTTGGCTGCTTTCGCTGCGTTTACAGCAGCCTCTCCCATTTTTTTTCTAAGTTCAGGAGTCAGCACACACGATGGCGCTTCCTCAACTACTTTTTGATGTCTTCGTTGAATGGAGCATTCACGGTCAAACAAATGAACCACATTTCCATGTTGATCTCCAAAAATCTGGAATTCAATGTGGCGCGGTTTCATAATGTATTTCTCGATAAACACCGCTCCATCACCAAAAGCGGAGGTAGCCTCGCTGATGGCTCGTTCCATTTGATTTTGAAAATCCGCCTCATTCTCTACCACGCGCATTCCTTTGCCGCCACCGCCAGCACTGGCTTTGATCAAAATAGGGTACCCAATCTTTTTTGCAATGCCCTTTGCTTCTGCGATATCTGTAATTGCCGTTTTAGTACCGGGCACCAACGGCACATTGAATTTTGAGACTGCCTCCTTTGCTGCCAATTTATCGCCCATCGTTTCCATGGACTTGGCCGAAGGCCCGATAAAGATGAGTCCCTCTTTTTTTACCAAATCAGCAAATTCTTCATTCTCTGAAAGGAATCCATACCCAGGATGGATGGCGTCTGCCCCTGATTTTTTCGCAACCTCAATAATCTTGTCCTTTCGCAGGTAAGATTCAGACGAGGGCGGAGGGCCAATACAATATGCCTCATCGGCAAATCGTACATGTAATGCATTTCGATCCGCCTCACTAAAAACGGCAACCGTTTTTATTCCCATTTCTTTGGCACTCCTCATAATCCGAAGCGCGATTTCCCCACGATTTGCGATTAGAAGTTTATGAATTTTTTTCATTTGGATTACTCAATTACCTTTCCGGATAGCATTCTTGCTGAATGATGAATTGTTAAAATATCAAATCGGGTTTTATTAATAACTTTATAAATAATTCTGTAGCGTCCTTCGTTAATCTATCTGTAAGTGCTGCTTTCGTATTCTTTTACGGGTTTCCCAGCTAATTGATGTTTACTAAGGATGCTTGTTCTATTTCGGATTCTGAGTACCTGAATTTTTGCATATTTCTCGGAGTCTAGTGCGATGTAGGCATAAATTCCTTTTAGATCATTCACGGCCAATTTTGTCCACTTTATTTGAACCATTTTGCCAGCTCAATATCAAGTTCTTCCTCAGAGAATGTCTCCCCTTTTTCCGATTGATCGTTGCCCCTTTCAATCTTATCAATTAAGATAATCTTGTCCATCAATTCATCCAGTGTGAATTTCTCTGGTAAGTTGTCAATGGATTGCTTGAGTTGGGTCTTCGTTATCATATTCGATAGAATGAGAAGGTGATTGTTTTTCGAAACGGTCAAGCCAAAGTT
The DNA here is from genome assembly GCA_020403045.1 of Cytophagales bacterium. Classification (GTDB taxonomy): domain Bacteria; phylum Bacteroidota; class Bacteroidia; order Cytophagales; family Cyclobacteriaceae; genus ELB16-189. The sequence goes on along the minus strand of JADBYK010000068.1, from coordinate 31,736 downwards.
AAAAAATTAATTGATCGTTTGGCTTTGTTTTCCAATGCCATTTACGAGCTACCTAGCCTACCTTTAAAAAGTATTTAATCTAAGCAATCACTAATCAGTTTGGGGTTAAGAAGTTTATGAATTTTTGCCATCTAATTTTCTTATTTTTGCGCCACTTTAAAGCTCTAGCCAATAACAGATATGTCATTTTAGGGCTTAAATGTAAAGTATCTTATAACCGAAAACGAAAAAAGAATGGTTGATTTATTCGAAAAACTCCGCATGGAAGAGGGCCCGTTGGCCAAGTACTCTCACTTACCTGACGATTATTTCTTCTTCCCAAAATTGGAGGGCGAAATAGGCCCGCGCATGAAGTTCAATGGAAAAACCGTTTTAAACTGGAGTTTAAACAACTATTTGGGCTTAGCCAATCACCCTGAAGTTCGTAAGGCAGATGCCGATTCTGCGGCTCAGTTTGGATTAGCTTCTCCGATGGGAGCACGCATGATGTCCGGTAATTCGGTGTATCACTTAGAGTTTGAAAAGCAGTTGGCTGATTTTGTATCCAAAGAAGATGCAATGCTATTGAACTTTGGATATCAAGGTGTGCTGTCGATTATTGATGCATTGGTCGATCGCAAAGATGTAATTGTGTACGACTCAGAATCGCACGCTTGTATAATAGACGGTGTTCGACTTCATATGGGAAAGCGATTTGTTTATCCGCATAATAACATGGAGAACCTGGAAAAACAGTTGCAGCGGGCCACCAAGTTAGCGAATGAGACCGGAGGAGGAATTTTGGTCATTACCGAAGGAGTTTTTGGAATGTCAGGTAATATGGGCGATCTGAAAGGAGTGGTAGCGTTGAAGAAAAAATATAACTTCCGTCTGTTGGTTGATGATGCGCATGGTTTTGGAACCATGGGCGCAACAGGTGCAGGTGTTGGAGAGGAGCAGGGCGTTCAGGATGACATCGATTTGTACTTTTCCACATTTGCAAAAGCTATGGCCAGTATTGGAGCTTTCGTAGCAGGTGACAAAAAAATTATTAAGTTCTTAAGGTACAGTGTCCGGTCACAGATTTATGCTAAGAGTCTGCCGATGCCATTAGTGATTGGCGGTATGAAAAGGCTGGAGTTAGTAAAAAAACATCCTGAGCTTCGCACCAATCTTCACACCATTATGAAGGCAATAAAAACGGGATTAAAAGACCGAGGCTTTGCAATTAATGAAACAAATACACCACCAACTCCCGTACTTTTTAAAGGTGGAGTCGGAGAGGCAGCCAATATGTCCATGGAATTGCGCGAAAACTACGGCATCTTCTGCTCCGTGGTCATCTATCCCGTAGTGCCCAAGGACGTGATTATGTTCCGGATTATCCCCACGGCATCACATTCTTTGAAGGATGTGGAAGAGACGCTAACCGCGTTTTCAGCATTAAAAACGAAGCTAGATAGTGGTTTTTATAAGAAGGAAGAGCTTGTAAGCGTGACCAAATTTTAAAAAGTTGGGTTTTTTGATTGTTTTTGAAGGTTTTTAGCTAATTTGGCACTAGCAATAGATTACAAAAAACTAAACACACTATAACAATGAAAAAATTCGATGAATTAAAAGCATTGATCGCATCACTAGAAGGCGATGCAGACAAGTTTTATAACAAAGCAAATAGTGCGGCAGGAACCCGCGTGAGAAAGGGTATGCAAGACCTAAAAAACATAGCACAGGCTATCCGCGCTGAAGTTCAGGAACTAAAAAATAAGGAGTAAATACTTAGTTTTGGAATCAAAAAAAGGGGACTAGCTGAAAAGCTGTCCCTTTTTTTATGCTTTTTTCTTAAAGCTTTCTTTGATCTTTTCGATATCCACCGACTTAGCCACTGGTTTGAAGCCTTCTGTCTTCAACGCTGTTCTTCTACGAGCTGATTTGGCTTTGTCTTTACGGTTCTTTCTTTTTAATCTGGTAACTGACATGGTGTAATGGTTAAAAAACGAGGGACAAAAATAAGCATCATTTCTCATAATACAAGGCAGTGGCGGTTTCTGGCTTCCGGTTTCCGGTTCATTCACGCCAAAAACTGACAACTCGGAACTGGTAACTGCTATCCGAAAGCCTTAGATTTGGGGGTTTATAACATGGACAAACCTACTATTCCAAAAGGCACCCGCGACTTCGGCCCGGCACAAATGGCCAAGCGGCAGTTTATATTTGATAATATCCGTAAGGTGTTTCAGAAATACGGCTTTCAGCCATTGGAGACTCCCACCATGGAGAACCTTTCGACCCTCACGGGCAAGTATGGTGAAGAAGGCGATCAGTTGTTGTTCAAAGTGTTGAATTCTGGTGATTATTTGAAAGATGTCGATAGCTCAATGCTCGAAACTCGAAACTCGAAACTTTTAATTCAAGATATTTCTGAAAAAGGGTTGAGGTACGACCTTACCGTACCCTTCGCCCGATACGTTGTGATGAATCGAGGTGAGATTGCCTTCCCCTTTAAGCGTTACCAAATCCAACCCGTGTGGCGGGCAGATCGACCACAGAAAGGACGCTACCGCGAATTTTACCAATGCGATGCCGATGTAGTAGGTACTGATTCGTTAGTCTGCGAAGCGGAGATTGTGTTGATGATCAAAGAAGTTTTTAAATCTCTTGGCATTAAAGATTTTACCATCAAGATAAATCATCGGGCAATCCTTTCTGGCTTGGCTGAATTAACGGGTTCTCAAAACGAGTCCTCTCTATTCGTTGCTATTGATAAACTGGATAAGATTGGTGAAGAAAAAGTAAAAGAAGAATTGCGCTCCCGCGGATTTGAAGATAAAGGCATCGATTCGGTTTTTGCTATTCTGAATTTCAAAGGCAGTACTCAACAGAAAATTGATTTTTTAAAATCTAAATTCTCTAATTCTGAAAACGGAAAAAAAGGAATTGCTGATTTTGAAGAAGTGTTGAGCTTATTGCAAAGCTATGGAGCGACAGAGCAGCATGTGGAGTTTGATATTTCCCTCGCCCGTGGCTTGAGCTATTACACAGGCTGCATATTTGAAGTAAAAATAAATAATGTGGCTATTGGCAGTGTAAGCGGTGGCGGTCGTTATGATAATCTAACCGGTGTTTTTGGTCTGCCCGATGTTTCGGGCGTGGGGATTTCGTTTGGTGTTGATCGCCTTTACGATGCCATGGAAGAACTGAAACTTTTCCCAAAGGAGGCACAGGTGTCTTCGAACGTAATGTTGGCGCACTTTGATGATGCTACATTACGCTATTCATTGAATGTCGCGAATCAGCTTCGCGAAAGTGGAATCTCTACAGAAGTTTATCCGGATGTAACTAAGTTGAAAAAGCAACTGGACTACGCCAATCGAAAAGAGATACCTTTTGTTGTTGTTGTTGGCACCGATGAAATGAAAGACGGAATGCTAACTGTAAAGGATATGGACAAGGGAGAACAGGTAAAGCTTTCAGTGGAAGAATTGCTTTTCAAGTTGAGAGGATAAAACGGATAGTGAAATTTTGTTTTTTGGAATTTTAATACTTGAATTTTAATCGTTCGAATGCAATCAGCCCATATCATATCCGATAAACGATTGACCCTGGAAGATTTAGATCAGATTCTTCATGGTCATTCGAAAATTGTGTTGTCGACTGATTCAAAAAAGAAGATTGTTCGTTGCCGTGAGTACCTAGACCGAAAAATCAATTCATCGACCGCTCCAATTTATGGAATAAATACTGGATTTGGTTCATTGTATGATCGCAACATCCCAAAAGATCAACTTGAAAAATTGCAAGAGAACTTGGTGATGTCTCATGCCTGCGGTGCAGGACAAGAGGTGCCCCGAGAGATTGTTCTACTCATGTTGTTTTTAAAAGTGCAATCCCTTTCATACGGTCATTCCGGTGTTCAGTCGGAAACCGCTGAGCGATTGGCTGCTATGTTCAATGAACGTGTTTTACCTCGAATTTTTGAAATGGGCTCTTTGGGCGCCTCAGGAGATTTGGCTCCTCTTGCGCACCTGGCGCTCCCTTTAATAGGTAAAGGAGAAGTGCATTATCTTGGAAAAGTATATCCTAGTGCCGAGGTTTTAAAACTTTTGAGCTGGAATGCCATCCACTTTAAAGCAAAAGAAGGGTTGGCGCTGTTGAACGGAACACAGTTTATGAGCGCCTATGGTGTTTGGTGTTGTTTGCATGCGCAGCGCCTCCTACGTTTGGCAAATAGTATTGGCGCTCTTTCGCTGGATGCGTTTGATGGTCGCATCGAACCTTTTGATGGACTAGTGCATCAAATTCGCCCACACCATGGACAAATTAAAGTGGCAAAAGAGATCCAGCGGTTACTAGCTGGCAGTGGCATTATTTCTCAGTATAAAAAACATGTTCAAGACCCCTATTCGTTTCGTTGCATACCTCAGGTGCACGGAGCAAGTCTTGACACTATTGAATTTGTAACCAGCACATTTTTAACGGAAGTCAATAGTGTTTCTGATAATCCCAATATTTTTCCGGAAGAGGATAAAATAATTTCAGCGGGTAATTTTCATGGTCAACCCTTGGCACTTTCACTGGACTTTTTGGCAATTGCCTTGGCTGAATTGGGTAGCATATCCGAAAGAAGAACCTATCAGTTGATTTCTGGATCACGTGATCTGCCCAATTACTTAGTGGCTAATCCCGGTATTAACTCGGGCTTGATGATCCCACAATACACGGCAGCTTCGTTAGTCAGTCAGAATAAACAACTCTGTAGCCCCGCCTCGGTCGATTCGATCGTATCATCCAATGGGCAAGAAGATCATGTCAGTATGGGCGCCAATGCAGCAACAAAAGCATTTCGGGTCGTCAATAATTTGTATTCTATTTTGGCCATCGAATTAATTACAGCAGCGCAAGCATTGCATTTCAGAAAGCCAGCAAAGACGTCTGACAAGCTTGCTGCATTTGTAGATACTTTTAGGGACGCAGTTCCGTTTATAAAAACAGACCGCTTATTGCATGACGATATGGTGAAAGCGGAGAAGTTTTTGAAGCAGGTAAAGCTAGACGTGTGAGAAAGCAGTTCATTTTACTGGCTATGCTTTTTTTGGCAATTGCGGGGCAAGCTCAATATGTTAGCCGTTTAGGTCGATTTCAAGTAGACCAAGTGAGAGGCTGTGCGCCATTTACGATTACGATTACAAATGCGAATTTGATTACTGATGGAGAATGCACACCCGGAAAGCCATGCTTGATGGATTTTCTTGGTAACAATACACAGCAACAAAATCAGTTCTCTTTTACTTATACAAATCCTGGAACCTACAAACTTTCTGTTTTTTACCAAAGCATTTTGAATGACGATATAACCGTCACCGTTGATCCAAACATCCAGCCTGCGTTCGAATTATATACCTGCACGAATTCGCAGGTTTCTGTTAAGGTAACTGACAAGAGCTACGATCAGTACGCGATTGATTTTGGTGACGGTTCTCCAGTCGTTCAAATTCCATTCAGCAACAATCAAATTGCACAGTATGCGTACGCAGCTCCCGGAAATTTTACTATTTCTGTTCGGGGGAAGAAACTCAATGCAGCCAATAACTGCAATTCACTTAGTAAGCCCTTCCAGGCGATACCTGGTTTACCGACTACGCAGATAAGTTCGTTGACGACCCTTGATGCCTCAACACTCAGGTTGGACTTTACCCCACAAACGAATATCCAGTACAAATTAGAAATCGCGATCAACTCAACCAACTTTCAGCAGTTTCAGACACTTTATGGAGTAAATACAATTACAATACCGAGTTTGCGATTGGACGACAACTATTATTGTTTTAGACTAAGTTCGTTTGATCCCTGCAGTGGCCAAAGTCTGAATTTCTCACAACCTGTGTGCAGTCATAATTTTGATCTTACATTACTCAGTGACGTCAATCGATTGGATTGGCGAACATCGTCTGCGGGGGTAACAAGGGTTGACATATTTCGCAATAAAAATTTGTATACCGGCATTCCGGGCGCTCCGATAACATTTGCCGATGTGGATGTGGATTGTAACGTGACCTACTGTTACCAGGTTCGAAGCACCTTTGTTGGTGGGGCTACTAGCACTTCGCTCGAAAAATGTGGTATTTCAGTTACGACCACAAAGCCAACCACCGTTCTAAATACGAGTGCAGTTGTATCTTCATCGGGTGTTCAATTAGATTGGATTCAGGAACCTGCATTCAAGGCATCTACGTATACCATTCTGCGTTCTTCTAATCAAGGAATTTTTACCCCAATTTCAACCACAATTCCGCCTAAGTTGGTTGATGACACATACACCACCAATGGCTCATTTTGCTATAAGATCAATTATATAGATGAGTGTAAAAATAGAAGTGATGACAGTGAACCGATATGTCCCATACGACTGCAAGGAACGATAAGTAATAGCAACGAAATAACACTTACTTGGTCAGATTATACGGGTTGGAGTTTGGGTGTTCAAAGTTACTCGCTCGAGAAATACGACAAAGCGGGTGTACTCGTTCGAACTTTCAATGTCGGCAAGACCACTACATTCATAGATGATCAGCCCGACACAAAGAATCAGATTGTTTCGTATCGGGTAGTTGCAAGAGCTAACCAAGCTGGTGTGATTGCCTCTGCTTCCAATCAAGTGACATTTACCAAATCGATAAATCTGGTTTATCCAACAGCCTTTACCCCCGATGGGAGAGGGCCCACAGAAAATGAAGCGTTTGAGTTGAGGGGTCAATTTATTGCTCGACTAGAATTATCGATTTTTGATCGGTGGGGCGCACTAGTATTTTATTCTGACAAAAATGAGCCGTGGGATGGCACCCAACTTGGGTTGCCAATGCCCTTGGCATCTTATGTTTGGACAGCAACGATCACTGATTTAGCAGGTCGCTCGTTTAAGCGCACGGGGACAGTTGTATTGCTTCGGAAGTAGTTATTCACTCTCTCCTTTTTATATTTTTGAGCTTTTTCCCCCAAACTAAACTGTACCTTTGCCTACTTAAATGCAGTGTTATGTTTGATATGATGAAAATGATGGGCAAAATGAAGGAGGTGCAAGCCCGCCTGAAAGAAGCCCAAGACAAGCTTGCTTTTGTAACAGCCGTTGGAGAATCTGGTGGAGGTATGGTGAAGGCAACTGTGAATGGAAAAAAACAAGTAGTGATGTTGGATATTGATCCTGCGATATTGACGTCAACGGACAAGATACTCATCCAGGATTTAGTGATTGCCGCTATCAACATTGCTTCTGAAAAGGCCGATGCATTAGCGAAAGAAGAATTGAAGAAAAGCACAGAGGGATTATTACCAAATATTCCCGGACTTGATCTTAGTAATTTGATGGGATGAGTGAGCTTGCCGTTGTTATCCTAAATTATAATGGAAAGAAATTTTTAGAACAATTTCTACCAACGGTCATTTTACATAGCGAAGGTGCACTTATTGTTGTCGCGGATAACGGCTCCTCTGATGACTCCGTTGATTTCATCCGGAGTTTTTTCCCATCCGTTCAGTTAATTAGTATCGAACGCAATTTAGGTTTCTGTGGTGGCTATAATTTTGCACTGAAACAAGTCTCAGCCACTTACTATGTTCTTCTTAATTCAGATGTAGAAGTTACCAATGGTTGGTTGCATCCAATCGTTTCATTGTTCAATAGGAATCCGACTATTGCTGCTATCCAACCAAAAATTTTATCATTCAGGCGGAAAACGTGTTTTGAATATGCAGGTGCAGCCGGAGGGTATTTAGATGCATTGGGGTATCCATTCTGCCGGGGAAGAATATTTGACAAATTGGAAGAAGACCACGGACAATTTAACGATACTGTTCCAATATTTTGGGCCACCGGTGCCTGTCATTTTGTGCGATCAACCGTTTTTCATGAAATGGGTGGGCTCGATGAAGATTATTTTGCACACATGGAGGAGATTGATTTTTGTTGGAGGCTAAAGCGTGCGGGTTATCAGATTTATTTTGAGGGGGGAAGCACAGTTTATCACGTAGGCGGGGGGACGCTATCTTCAGCGAGTCCGAAAAAAACCTATTTAAACTTTCGCAATGGAATGAGCCTTATTTTCAAACATTTGCCTCCTTCCCAATTGATCTGGAAGCTGCCCCTAAGAGTACTATTGGATTGGGCTGCCGCAGTCAAATTCCTTTTGCAGCCTTCGCCAAAGGACTTTTTAGCAGTTTTGAAGGCTCAATTCGATTTCTTCAAGAACATTCAAATTGAAATCCGTAAACGCAGGGGGCTGGCTAGAAAACTCAATAATTTTAACGTTACCCAAATTTACCCCAAATGGTTGGTGGTAGATTATTTCCTTCTTGGCAAAATCAGGTTCAACGAGCTGCGGTTTTAGAGATCCCAGATAGTGCTTCGTTTCCGAAGATGCGCCCGCATATTCATGACAAAAGCAAGGGAAAGGTAGATGATAATGGGCGACCCAAGGGTCAAAAAAGAGGCGTAAATAAAAAATAATCGTATCGAGGAGGTTGCGATTCCAAGCTTATCCCCTAATGCAGAACAAACACCAAACGCGTGTCTTTCAAAATAATGTTTGATTGGCTCAACGAACCGCATAAAATTCAAATAATTTGATTCTTTGCCAGAGTAAATCGGCTTTTAACCGATTATTCTTTCAAACCACAAATATAAGCGTTCCAAAGGGGCTTTTTGCCGCCTAATTTTCTATTTTTTTTGGTATTATTGCAAAAAAAAAGGGTTACACCTAAATTTGCTACTCTTAAAAAAGACCACTAACACCAAATCCATGAGAAAACTAGTTTATTCACTGCTGATCATCGGGACTTTGACTTTCACAAGTTGTACGCTTCCGCAAATGATTAAAATGGCTAAAGAGCAGAAGCTCGAAATTAAGCCAAATCCGCTAGAAGTGCACAAAGACACTGTGAGTTTTGACCTGGCAGGAAATCTACCGGTTAAGCTTCTAAAAAAAGGAACTATTTATACACTCAATACTTTTTACAAGTATGGCGAAAACGAGTTAGCACTTCCAGCTCTTCCGTTGAAGGCTGAAGATTATCCCAATAGTGCTACCCAAGAGACTAAAGTTACAAAAGCCTTTATGTTTCCTTATAAAGACGCCTACAAAACAGGGACGGTGGAAATTCAAGGTGTAGCATCAAAAGGTACCAAATCTAAGACAACCCCGAGATTGTCATATGCTACGGGCATCATCACAACATCTAAATTGGTTCAAAACTCTTACTACGCTGCATTTGCTTCTCACAGCTATAATCCACAAGAAGAATTGATTCCGGTTGTTATCCCTGATTTTATTTTCGAAAGGGGCAAATCCGTTTTACGAACCTCTGAGACCAAAGCTCCAAAAGGAAAACAACTGGACGCGTTTATTGCATCAAAGAACGTAACTCGCACGGTAACAATAACAGGTACACACTCTCCTGAAGGTTTGGAGCGAATCAATACCAATCTTTCAAAAGAGCGTGCAGCTGCGATAGAAAAATTCTATCGCGCGCAGATGAAGAAATACGACTACAAGGGCGAGGCTGAAAAGATCAACTTTATTTTGAAGCCAATTTTTGAAGACTGGTCAGAGTTTAAAACGGCTTTAGCAGCGTATTCGGGCATTTCTGCAGACGAAAAAGCGGCTTATTTAAATGTCGTAAATAATGGTGGTTCTTTTGAAGATCAGGAGAAACAATTGAAGAAATTAGCAACCTATAACAAAGTGTTTAAAGACGTTTATCCTGGTTTACGTACAGCGAAAACTGAGATTTTAACGATCAAGGTGAAAAAGACAGAGGCCGAGATTTCCGTTTTAGCTAAGCAAATCACAACAGGCCAAGCTGGGCTAGATGCATTGACATTCGATGAACTTATGTATTCTGCTACATTGACTCCTTCGCTGGAGGAAAAAACAGCGATCTATGAAGCAGCAACCAAAAAAGGAACCAACTGGGCCGCCCACAACAATTTGGGAGCAGCTTATCTGCAAGCTGTAATTGAGAATCCGGCAAAATCCGATTTGATTGACAAAGCGGCAGCTCAACTGGAAATTGCAGCAAAATTAAATCCTTCTCCGGAAGTCCATGCAAATCTTGCCTCTGTTGCGCTAATGAGAGGTAACCCCTATAAAGCCTACAGCCATGTTCGTGCATCTCTTTCTGGTGCGAACAATGACGTAACTCGTGGCGTGAATGGAGTAAAAGGAGCTTGTGAAATTTATATGGCCAACTATGGTGCTGCGGTCAGTTCTACTTCTTCGGCAAATGCCAATGCAGTGAACCTGTTCAATAAAGGGTTGGCTCAAGTATTAAGCAAAGATTTTAGCAATGCTTCTTCTTCTTTTGCTGAGTCGATCCGTTCAAATGCAAACTATGCGATTGCGTATTATGGTGCTGCGGTAGCAGCAGCGAGATCTGGCAATGGAGACGCAGTGGTTAGTAATTTGGTCAATGCTGTTAAGATTGACTCAGCGTTGAAAGAAAAAGCGCTTACCGATCTAGAGTTTGCTAAGTTCAACACTACGGATTCATTCCGCAATGCGCTGAAATAGGCGATAATTATCAATTTGATTAAAAACCCTCGTCAGCGGTCTGACGGGGGTTTTTTATTCAGACAGCATTAAAAAAGAAGTCAAAACTTTCATTGTGACTGTTCTGCCATTAATTTTACAGACTTGGTATAGTAACTAATAATTCGATTGATATGAGAGAGATTCAGTTTAGAGAAGCTTTGCGCGAGGCCATGAGCGAAGAGATGAGGCGGGATCCGAGCGTGTTTTTGATGGGCGAAGAGGTAGCTGAATACAATGGTGCGTATAAAGTAAGCCAGGGTATGCTGGATGAGTTTGGTGCCAAGAGGGTTATTGACACCCCCATTGCTGAATTGGGATTTGCAGGACTCGGAGTTGGTGCAGCGATGAATGGCATTCGGCCGATAATTGAGTTTATGACCTTTAATTTTTCTTTAGTAGCCATCGATCAAATAATCAACTCTGCCGCCAAGATGCTGTCGATGTCAGGCGGTCAGTTTAATATTCCAATTGTATTTCGCGGGCCTACCGGAAATGCCGGTATGCTTAGCTCACAGCATTCGCAAAATTTTGAAAACTGGTTTGCAAATACCCCAGGCTTGAAAGTAGTTGTGCCCTTTACACCTTATGATGCAAAAGGACTTTTAAAAACAGCCATTCGAGATAATGATCCAGTCATCTTTATGGAATCGGAACTGATGTATGGAGACAAGGGCGAGGTGCCAACAGAAGAGTATTTAATTCCATTTGGAGTTGCAGATATAAAACGAGCCGGTACTGACGTAACAATCGTTTCTTTCGGGAAGATCATGAAAGTCGCCTTGGCAGCGGCTATTGAGTTGGAGAAGGATGGTATTTCTGCTGAAGTAATCGATCTACGGTGTGTGAGGCCTATCGACTATGTTACAATAGTCGAATCCGTTAAAAAAACAAATCGCCTGGTTATTGTGGAGGAGGCATGGCCACTTGCGGCCATCTCTTCTGAGATCACTTACCATATCCAAAAACATGCTTTTGATTATCTGGATGCCCCAATCCACCGTATCAACAGCATTGATGTACCGCTACCTTATGCGCCTACGTTGATTGACGCTATTCTGCCAAATGTTGCTAGAACGGTGAAAGCAGTTAAGGCAGTTTTGTATAGAGATTAGCGGATTTAGAGAGCACCCCTTTTTCCGAGTTCAATGGCTTCCATGTTAATGATGGAAGCTTTTTTTATTTCAAATCGGATGACAGTCTTTATTGCGTGGAATCCATGATTGCCTGCCGCTCCTGGGTTGATGTAGAGCATGTCCTTATAGGCAGGATCTTTCTTTACTCGCAGAATATGTGAATGACCACAAATAAAAATATTGGGTACTTTTTCTTTTAGAATTTTTTTTACTCGAGGATTGTAGTTGGGAGGTGCACCGCCAATGTGAGTCATCCATATTTTCAATCCTGCACAGTCAAACCATAGGTCTTCCGGGAGTGAATCTTGTAGCTCTTTATTATCGATGTTCCCAAACACGGCTTTTAATGTTTTTACTTGTTCTATTGAATGAATTATTTCCGGATCTCCGATGTCACCTGCATGCCAAATCTCATCGCAGTTTTTGAAGTACTCAAAAATCATTGGGTCTAAAAAGCTATGTGTATCCGACAGAAGACCTATTTTCATTCCTATTTATTTCAAAGGCAAAATTAAGTGAAATTTTTTTATACGTATAGAATAAATAATTTTGTCGTATAATAAATGGATTTAATTATGGATGCCAAGATCACATTAAGTTTTGATGAAGCCACCATTATGCGGGCCAAGAAATTTGCCGATGCCAATAACATTAGCTTATCAAGACTGACTGAGTTTCTTTATTCTAAAATGACCCAAGCAAGATACAAGCAACTGGAAGATTTACCGGTAGCTGATTGGGTAAGTATGGTGGCAGAGGGACAAGTACAATACCATAGAAAAGTACGTTCTCGTCAGTCATTAAAAAAAGAATATTTCAAAACTAAGAAATGAAGTTGTTCTTGGACGCGAATATTTTGGTGTCAGTTCTTAACAAAGAATATCCACTCTTCACGTACTCATCGCGGGTTTTGAGTTTAGCCAGCAATCCAAGTTTTCAGGTTTACACATCACCTATATGTTTGGCTATTGCTTTTTATTTTGCTGAAAAAAAGAACGGCACCTCGGTGGCAAAAAAAAAACTGGAAATTCTCTCTGATAAACTGAATATCGCTGCAGCCGATGCAGCAGCGGTACGGAAGACAATTCAGAATAAAGCCATTCGTGATTTTGAAGATGGCCTTGAATATTACTCGGCAGAGGCGGTTAAATGCAAATGCATTGTTTCGGAGGACGCAGATGATTTTTTCTTTTCGGATATAGAAGTGCTAGATTCTCGATCATTTCTGGAGAAGTATTTGATGAAATGAAAGTTAGAAAATGCGACTATTCTGAAAATAAAAAAGGAGCGAGGTTTCTCCCGCTCCTTTGTGCTCATTGTTTTGCGCCTAATTTTTGTTTTTCAAATCCAGCGCAAAATCTTTGGCCGTTTTTGCTGTCATTATATCCATGAAGTTTAGTGCGCCATTGGTTGTTGGGCCGCCTCCTGTTTGGATTTGTGGCACCACTGCTCCCGTGTATTTGCTAAAAGCATCGGCCCACACTTTTTGCACTTCTACCTGAGCTTTCAACTTCATTTCCAACGCACCGTCAGCCTGCATAATTCGTTGTCTGGCGTAAGCATTGGCATCTGCTAACTCTTTGATCTTTTTAGCTTCCAGAATAGATCCTTCGTAGGCAATTTTTTGTTGCAGCTTATCCTGTTCAGCTACCTTTACTTTGGTTTGTGCCTCAACGACTTGCTTTGTTTGATCTTGTTTTTGTTGATATTCAATTTCAACCAATGCTTGTTCACCTTTCGCTTTTGCGGTAAGAGTTTGTTGTTGGGCTGTCATCAATTCTTGTTTTGAAATAGATGACTTAGTAACTGCATCGATAATCTTCACTAATTTTTCATCAACCTTATTTTCATAATCTACGTCAGTAATCGCGGCATCCGCGACAGTAATTCCGTATTCCTTAATGGAAGAAAGTTTACGTTTAGGGACATTTGTCTTTTTGTCGAATTGGATTTCTGTCTGATACACTCTTTTCTTTTCCATTTCCATAGAATCGAATACAAGATTCTCTTCTGTTTTGAGCAGATACACGCCTTCTTTCAGCTGATCTAAAAAATCCTGAGCCATTTGAGCGCGGCCACCACCGTAGTGTTTTTCGCTACTCATCAATTGAGCCGATGATTGTAAACACTCTTTCGTGTACGGAGCAAGCCTTTTTACCACCAACGACTGAGGAGTACGATGGGTGTTATGAATTAAGATCATTTCCTTTTCATCAGATGGTAAAATGAATTGTGTGATACCACGGACATCTGCTGTAGTAGCGTCACTAAAGCGGATCATGATCTGACCTACTTCAATTCCATTGTCCTCAATATCTAGATTGGGTTTTACCTCTTGATAAGTTACAGAAATTTGATTAGGCCACTCTTTTTCCTTTGCGAAAAATCCCGCATAGAATATTCCCGGTGCAAATTGAACAATCTGCTGTCCATTGGTGCGCTCCACGACTGTTCTGTTACCGGCATCATTCCATGAAAATGGATTGACGATGAGGAAAAAAATCAAAAAGATGATGGCGACCACGCCAAAGGCAATGGTTTTTCTTGAAATGATTGGGTTGTTTGTGTCCATGAGTCTAGTTTTTGTTTTTAGTAGAATTGTTTTTGTTTGAAAAATAGTTCGTCAGTAGCAACACAGTTGCATACGCGACAATACCGAATACGGCCAGAAACCCGACCGCGAGAGCTAGTCTGATCATAATTAAGTTTGTTAAATTAAATGTGAAAAAAACGGAGACCTGAAAGTCTCAAACTGGCAACAATAGTAGTTGGTTACATGCCTTTGTGAATTTGGGTATCTATCCACTGTCAATTCGAAATGAAACCAAGCTAACCATACTTTTTTTCAATGCCACTTTTTGGCCTTTGCAGCGTAGTTTCAAACGTTTTGGTCTTGGAGACTCTTTTTTTTATTGGGATTCGACCAAGTCAAAACCTTTTTTTGATTTTTGATTCCCATTGATGAGCCAGCTTTTGTGTTTTCATCTTGCCGCTTTCTATGTGTTCCCTTAACTTTTTATTAGGGATTCCCTGAGAGGTGAAATGAAAGTGCCCGCAATCGCCACAAAGATAGACCGCGATAGGGCCACCCTGTTTTCCGTATTCGAACCGCATATGTGCCTCGATTAGAGCATCTTCTGCAATTTCTTCTGTAGGATACATCCTTTTTTGACTCGGGCAGGTTTTCATATAGTTGTTGGCAATTGGAGAATCTGCTAGTACCTTGCGCAAAATTTAAATACACCAATGAAGATAGCAGAAATTCACACCAAAAAGGGAATTATGAAGATTAATTTCTTTGAGAAAGATGCCCCGAACACAGTTAAAAATTTTATCACTTTGGCTGAGAAAGGGTTCTATGATGGACTCACCTTTCACAGGGTGATTCCCAACTTTATGATTCAGGGGGGGTGCCCAAATGGAATAGGAAATGGAGGCCCTGGCTATAAAATTGATTGCGAACTCACGGGTGATAATCAATACCACGATCGTGGCGTTCTTTCAATGGCACATGCCGGAAGAAACACTGGAGGCTCTCAATTCTTTATCTGCCATTCACGTGATAATACCAAACACTTAGACCGCAATCACACGGTATTTGGTAAAGTTGTGGAAGGCGTGGACATCGTTGATGCCATCCGCCAAGGAGATGTAATGGAGAAAGTGGTAATTAAAGAAGAAGTGGCCGCTTAGATCTTCGGCACCTCGGCTATACATTCAATCTCAACCAGGGCTTCACGTGGAAGTCGGCTGACTTCCACTGTGGTTCTTGCAGGTTTATGATCTCCAAAAAAGGCCTCATAGGATTTGTTCATCTTTTCAAAATCAGCAAAGTTTTTTAAAAATACTGATGTTTTCAAAACATTGGCGCGCGTGCAGCCTGCCGCAATCAATACTGCTTCAAGATTAGTTAGCACTAAAGTGGTTTGTTCAGTTACCGTTGCTCCTTCAATCAACATGGTTTCCGGATTCAAAGGAGTTTGTCCAGAACAAAAAACCAGATTACCTGATTTCATGGCATGGGAATAAGGCCCGATAGCTTTAGGGGCTGCATTTGTAAAAACTTTCTCCATAGGATTTGTTGTTTATTTTAGATTTTATCGATACAATTTATCAATATCTAATTCATAATTTTTCTCGAGTTGCTTTCTGATGGGTTTCCAGGTGGGCGTTACTTCTCCTTTCTCGATACTCCAATCCTGATGACATAAAACAAAACTTCTAATGGTTTCATAGTGTGGCAGTTCTTTATTGAGCTTGTCTATCTCTTGTTGAAATTTTGCGCGCACTTTGATATTGTGAACCATAAATTGTGGAGCCGTCCAGTGAATATCATTTTGATCGCACCATGATCTTACGCTTTCAAATTGAGGGACTAGTAAGGCAGTGACATAAGGACGCTGAAAGCCGATAATCATACAGCGTTCGATAAAAAGAGATTGCTTCAGATGATTTTCAAGTTGTTGTGGCGCTATATATTTTCCGGAGGATGTTTTAAAAATATCTTTCTTTCGATCAGTTATTTTTAAAAAACGCTTATAAACGAATTTGCCGATGTCGCCTGTATGAAACCAGCCATCGGGTGTGATTGTCTCACCTGTTAATTCTGTTTTTTTGTAATAGCCCTTCATTACATTGGGACCTTTCACGAGAATTTCTCCTTCGTTGTTTTCATTTGGGGTGTCTATTCTCACTTCAACGCCAGGTAGTGGCAAACCGACAGTACCAAATCGATTGAGGCCCGGCTCAAATCGGTTCATAGAAATAAGTGGAGCAGCCTCCGTCATACCATATCCTTCAACGATGTATATACCGGCAGCAGAAAAAAGCCTTCCTATATCCGGTCGTAGGGAGGCCGCACCTACCGCCATGTATTTTATTTTTCCGCCCAAACGTTTTCTCCATTGCCGCAAGACGAGCAAACGTGCCATGATGAGCTCTAACTGGTATATTGGTTTTAGTTTTTTTTCTGGTCCGTAGTGCTTGCCTACATTCATTGCCCACGTAATCAACTTCTTTTTAAGAATATTTTTTCCCAGCGTTTGCTCTTCCATATAGTCATACATCTTTTCAAGCACGCGCGGCACGCTACTACAAAAAATGGGACGAACCGTTTTAAAATCGTTTACAAAGCTTTCTTTATTTTGGCTAAAATAGAGCGATGCGCCAAAAGCAATATATACATAGCAGGAGGCTCTTTCGAAGATGTGACTGAACGGAAGGAAGCTTAACACTCGATCTCCCGGCTCGAGCGGCAGAATAGTTAACACTGCTTTGATGTTGTGTACAATGTTTCGGTGTGAAAGCATTACACCTTTTGATAGCCCGGTACTCCCCGATGTGTAAAGTATGGTGACGATATCGTCTTCCCCGATCGTATTTCGAAAGGAGTTCACCATTGTCATGAGTTCATGACTTGTTTTGGAATCTTGAATAGGCTTAAAGAAATTTACTTTATCGGGTTGCAGATGAAATAGTTGGAGGCCAGTATTTACTTTTTCTTTGAAAGCGAAAAACCTGAAATAAAGTCCTTCATCCAGTGTGATGCATAGTCTAGCTTCCGTTTCGGTAACAATGGCATTAAACTCATTTTCGTTCAATGTGGGATGAATGGGTACTACAACAAGACCTACTTGCTGGCAAGCGAAGTCCAATATCATCCAATCAGGACTGCCAATAACAGGAACCAAAATAATTTTTTCTCTTGGTTTAAATTGATTTGCCAAAAACCAACAGGATAGTGCATTTATTTTGTTTTGAATTTCCTCTGTTGTTTGACTTTTCCATTGGCCTTGTAAAAAATAGTTTAAAGACTTTTGATTAGGGTATTTTTCCTTTTGATAATGAATCAATTCAAACACCCGGGTGAAATCAACTTTTTTGGTTACGATGGCCATCGGGATTCAGTTTTTATGAATTTGGCTTTACATACAAAACAGAATAGAGAATCTCAAAGAACTCAGAGAAGTCGGGCAAGTTATTATGCCGAGCCCCCTCAATAGCATGTAACTCAATTTTAGTTGGATACAAAGCCTTTAATTTTTCGCTCTGTTCAAAAGAAACGAGTCGATCTTTGGTTCCATGAATGATATGGACAGGGCATTCCGTAGTTTTCAAATATTGATCTGTTCTGATATCATACTTCAGCATCCATCGAAGAGGAGTAAAAAATATATACCGATTAATGTTGTAGAAGAAACTAAAATAGGGAGAATCCAGAATTAGCATGCGTGGCTTGTTCCAAGATGAAATTCGGGCTGCGATGCCGCTACCCCACGACCGGCCATATAAAACGATTTTATCTTCAGCATATGTTTTGGTGAGCCATTTGTAGATGAATTGCGCATCATTAAATACTTTCTCTTGACTTCGCTTTCCTTGACTTTTTCCGAAGCCTCGATAATCCATCATAAAAAAATCATATCCATTGCTCAAAAAGTCCTTGGCAAATTTTCCCCACCCTTTGATGCTTTTAGAATTTCCTTTCAGATAATAGACAACTCCTCTTGAGTTCGGTACTTTAAAGTAGATGGCATTGATGCGCCCTCCGTCTTCCATTTCAAAATCTAATTCTTCGAACGGAAAAGCATATTTATATTCGAACGCCCGGGTTAACTTTTCCGGTCTGAAGAAAAAAAGGTGCTGAAAAAAATAGAAAAAGAGGCAGAAGCCTACGTAAATACCCGCGATAGAAAATAGCCAGACCATTTAAGCCAAGATAGGAAAATATTTCCGAATGTCGACTTGCAATAAATACCTCAGAACTTAATGGAATTCGACAAACTCAGTTTGATAAGACTCAAAGTGATTCAAGTTGAATTCAATTCAACACTTCAGCAAGCCCCTCTCGAAATTCTTTAAACTTGTTTAGGTTTCTATGTCCACCACCTTCAATAATAAAAAAGCGATCTTCTTGACTCAACAATGGTTTTAACTTGAGTGCCGATGACAAGGGAACAACCCAATCAAGTGTTCCGTGAAAAATTACTTTTTTACACTTTAGAAGTGGAATGTTTTTATCATTTGGAAAATGATATCGCGCTGGAAATAGTGATAGCAACGGTCGTAGTGGTGTATTAATAACCCCTTTCAACTCGTCAAAAGGTGTTTCAAGAATGAGTAGGTCGGGAGAATTCTTAATAGCGAGTTGTGTGGCTACACCAGAGCCTAGTGATCGCCCGTAAATGATCAGACGGGAGAATGGAATGTTTGCTTTTGCCCAGTCTAAAACCACTTGAGCATCCGCATAAAAGTCGACTTCGCTTGGCGTGCCAGTACTTTTTCCATAGCCTCTGTATTCTACCATTAAAATATCATAATCAAGTTCAGTGAAGTCGATGGCGTAGTTACCCCAACGCTGTAAATTGCCAGCATTACCGTGAAAGTATAGGATGAACCCTTTAGGTGTGTTGGGGGATTTAAAGAGAAGCGCGTTTAAGGTTTCTCCATCAGGTGTTTTAATAAAATATTCTTCAAAGGGCTGGTCAAATTGAAAGAGGTGCTCAGCAGCCAGCATCTTTGGTTGGAAAATAAATTTTTCTGGAAAGAGATAAAATAGCCCAGTAGATACCACCACCAATAGTGGCACTAGCCCAATAAAAAATAGCATGCGTTTAATAGATTTTTTAATGACCACAGCTCCAAAAATACTCGTTTTAACCTAAATTATTGAAAAGCTAAAAAAGGGAAACATTCCAATAGATTCATTTTCAATGGTCATTGAAAGAGCAACAAGTCAAATGACATTTTCTTGTTAAATCTTTAACCCTGCGATGGCGTGTTCAAACTCCTTTTTGCGGTATCTCGAAAGGGGTACTTCTATCTCTTTTTCCATGATAATTACATCGCCCTCTTTGCTTGAAAGTTTTCGTACCTGTTTCAAGTTGATAAGATATGAGCGGTGTGCTCTGAAGAAGCGCGGATTTTTTTGAAGAACTAATTCAAATTCTCCAAGGGGTTTACTAGCTAAAAGGGGTTCTCCTGCCCTTAGAATAATGTTCGTGTAGGCACCCGAAGCTTCAAAAAGAATAATATTATCCAACTGGACGAAGTCGATGCCTTGCAACGAACTAACAGCAATTTGACTTGGCATTTCTTCTTTTGCATACACCTCTTTTAAAAGGTTTACCCGCTCAGGGAGTTTTACGTTTCGCACACTATCCATATAACGCTGCAGGGTTTGTTCGAGCTCTTGCTGGTTAACAGGTTTTAATAGATAATCAAATGCAGAAACCTTAAAAGCTTGTATTGCATATTCATTAAAAGCGGTTACAAAAATGATGTCAAAGTTGACTTCGTTTGGGTTGAAAAATTCAAGTAGCTGAAGGCCTGTGTAGCCTGGCATTTCAATATCCAGGAAAATAAGATCGGGTTTGTGCAGATGGATTTCTTTCACCGCTTCCGGAATATTAGCCGCCTCGCCTACGATGGTGATCGAAGAGAAAGGATGCAGAAGCTCCTTTAGTGCAGCTCGAACTGATTTTTCATCATCGACCAAAAGCACTGATATCGACTCATTTTTTTCTTGCAGGCTCATCTTCAAGGGGTATAGTTATAAAAACCGAGGTGCCAGTGGCCGCCCCCAGTTCATTGTAATGATCATTGATGGCTAACTCTATCTTCCTGTCACGCGATGCATTCAGAAGATCAATTCTCCGGCTATAAGCTTCAAGGGCAAATGACTGATGCTCTTTTTTTCTTGCTTTGTTAAATTCGGCTGAGGCTTTGCGGCCGATCCCGTTATCTCTAATTAAAATAACTAAGCAGTCGTTCTCCAGATCAAAACGAATCGATAGTTTTTTCTCTCCGGTTCTGTGCATGAGTCCATGACGCAGCGCATTTTCCACGAATGGCTGGGTGAGTAAAGATGGAATATGCACTATTTCGTTTCGAACGGATTCTGCAACAGCGATTTCGTACTGCAATGATCCATCAAACCGGTCTTTTTCAATACTTAAATATTTTTGAAGTACTTCAATCTCATCCTGTAAGGGGATCAACTCTTTGGATGAAAAATCAAGTACTTTGCGGAGTAGGCTTGAGAAGTCCTGAATGCTTTGGTTGGCTGCTTCTTTCATTCCATTCAACACTTGACTTTGTATGTGCGCTAGTGTATTGAAAACAAAGTGTGGATTCATTTGCGCTCGAATTGAAGTTAGTTGGGCAATACGAAGCTCTTGGCTGAGATTTTGCTGTACCAGCGCGGCTTGGTTTATTTCGCTCAGCCTTTTTAATCGGAAATAGAGTATTGAAGAGATTCCTGTTAGTAAAAGTAATGCAGCGAAAAAAATAAACCAAGTTGTTTCCCAAAATGGTGCCATCGCGATAACCGGAATAAGAAGCCTATTGGACGAAAGGACACCATCTTCATTAAGAGCAACAACTTCTAATGTATAATTTCCGGACGGGATGGATAGAAAATTTGCTACGGGAGTAGCCAGCGATACTTCATTCCATCTGTCTAGATCTAATCCTTTGACTCTATACCGAATCATTGTTGTTCCGCGTCCTTTCAAGTCGTTAGAAACATCAAAAGTAATGGTCAATTGGCGCGAGAATGGCTGCAACCTGATTTCTCGTGTGAAGTTATTAATCGACTTTCCATCAGAAGTGACTTGCTTTAGATGGATCAATGGTTTCGAGGTGTTCTTACCAGGAAGCCGTTTAAAATATTGAAGCCCCTCTGAGTGGCTGACCCAAAGGCCCATTGACGAAGCAACGAGTGAATATACTTCGTTGCCGGCCAACCCTTTGGCAGCATCCAAAGTGAAGAAAGTTTTGTCCTTAAGAGTATATGAACAAAGACCACGATCCGTTCCAATCCATAGTTTTCCCTGATCGTATGATAGCGCAGTAATATGATCGGACGGCAGTCCTTTCATTTTGGTTATTTTGTTCAACAGCCTATGGCCGCTAAGCTGGTATACGCCATCTGTCAGTGTACCTATGAGTAATTGATTGTCAGGCAGTAGTTCCATAGCAGAAACTCCTGGAGAGATACTCGTGGAATCGGGTTTCCACCAGGTCTGTTTGTTTGTTTCAAAAGAGAAGATCATCACACCTTTCTGTGTGCCAATCCACAACTCGTTGGTTGTGGGCACAAAAGCCATACGCGAGGTTCGGTAGTCAAAGGGTAAACGAGTTGTTAAATTGGAAGATGGGTTTAACAAATAAACACCACCGGAGGTAGCCAAATAAAAAAATCCTTTTAGTTTAACAATGGACTTAACGGCACCGATTTCTACTTGTCCTTTTTTTTGAAAACTAGTTAGATCAAAAAAATAAAGGCGATCTGAAAATACCAAGAGCTGGTTTGATTCTTGATCCACGTAAAGACTTTGAATTTCTTTTTGGTTGGATGTGAAGATGGTTTTTACAATTACAGACGAATCGATAACAGCTACTTGCCCATTGTATTTTCCAGCAAACAACCGGTGGTGAATAGAATCAAACGCAAGTTTTGTAAAAAGCCCGTACTTCGTTTTGGAAAAAATCGTGGTAAAGAGATTGGGAAAAAAGAATAGTCCTTCGTTGAGGGTTGATACCCATAAACCGCCTTCTCGATCGCTGGTAATTGCACTTACATTTTTTCCGTTTAGTAACTCTATCCAGCTATTCTTAAAAAACAGTTCGATTCCCTGGTTGCCATAGAGTGCTAAAATAGAGTCACCTAGTGATTTAATAGATCTTGATTTTGCCAATTGCTTTCTGTAAGCTGAACTGACATCCACAATAGTATCATATCGAAGTTCGTACAATTCATTATCCACAATGTTGAGAATCCGGGTTTTCCCTTTCCAGTAATTCAATTGAAATAGCGTAGGGGATTTAGATCTATTTCGTTTGGGCATCTCTAGCGCTCGCCCGCCTGTGGATAACGACTTAATGAAGGTTTGTGTTCCCGTTGTGGCACATACCCACGTTTCGCGGTCATGAACTGCATGATAACGTATAAGGGTAGGCAGGTTGGCAATTTTTGAGTCTAACAAGCGCCACTGCTTTTTTAGAAGATCGTATGAGTAAATGTGTCGCTGTGTGCTAATGAGAAGGCTATCTCCCAAGTTAGAAATAGTTGGAAAACCCTCCTCATATCTACTTTCCCAGGAGTCTAATTTTCGGAGTGTGTCATTTTCGATAAATAAAATTTCGCCATAAAAGTTATGACACCAAATTCGACCGAATTTGTCTTCAAACAAACCACTAACGGCTTTTGAGCGCACTTTTTTATGGTCGTAGGAAGTGAACTCGGTACCATTAAAGCGAGCAACCCCATTTTCAGTGGCAACCCACAAAAAGCCACGGCTATCGTGAAATAAGTCATATACCGTATTGGAGGGAAGACCATTTTGTTGTGTAATGTTGAAGCTGCTTCGCTCTTGTGCAGAACAAACTTGGGCAATTGCAATAAGTGAAGCAATGACTATAATTTTCATCTAAAAATAAACATACGCATAAAGCAGAAAGTAATAAAAGGGCTGTCTTACAGATTGTAAAACAGCCCTAAATTTATTGACTAAAGGAGCTATTAATAATTGCGTACTGCTCTGGCTTCAGACAACTGGCTGATAGGGCTAAAACCTCCACTACAGCCACCATTTGCAAAGGAATAGTTATTTGCACCACCGCCCCCGCAGCAAGTCGTTTGCCCCCAATAAGGTACCAAGGTTGGTTGCCAAAGATTTGGAACACTTGCCAAAATTCCACAAATAGAATTCACTTCTGTTTCAGTTGGTAATCGCCAGTCTTCGAAAGTATTCAAGACTAAGTTGTTTGCAGCACTTACTGCGTTGGTATACGTAAACGGTCCACCGGCAATGGCAGCTGCTGTCATAATAACACCAGTACCATTTGCTGTATTAAATGTGGCAATTAATCCACCTCGGTACGTTTTGCCATAAATCTGATTCAGCAGTGAATTGTCACTATTGTATATCTGCAAAGGAGTTTCACCATCGTCCAATCTTTTTTGAACGGTTTCGGTTACATCTGTAAGTGTAATAGTCACTATGGCAGTAGCTGTAGCTGAGCTGTTAGTTGCCAGCACGTTTGCGGTAATTGTTGGAAATAGTTCAAAGTTGAATTTGGATTCATCAGCTACGGTTAGTTGGCCAGTAGTGGCATTCACTGCAATGGCACCAGCCGGGGTTTGAGAGGAAATTGAGAATGTGGCTGTGCCCAGTGTTGCGGTAGCCGTGAGAGTGCCCAAAACGCTGGCTGCGGCTGCATTTTCAGCGATGCTCGCGGTGAAGTTGCTTACAGTTACAGTAGGTTCAGCTACATCTGTTACCGTTATTGTTACGGAGGCGGTTTTTACCTCTGACCTATTGGTTACAGTGGCTTGTGCGGTGATAGTCGGAGTTGTCTCAAAATTAAACGCGCTGGCATTTGCAACTGTTATTTGGGCTGTTGCACTATTGATGGCCAGCGCTCCTGCAACAGACTGGTTATTTAATGAAAACACAGATGTTCCTCCAGAGGACTCGGAAGTCATTTGACCGATAACCGTTCCTGCAATCGAATTCTCAGGGATCGACCCAGTGAAATTCGAAAGGTTTACTTCTATTACATTTGTAATGGTAAGTGTTACATTGGCAGTAGCCGTTTCGTTTCCGTTAGCAACAGAAACAACGCCAGTAACAGTTGGGGTTAACTCAAAATCATAAACACCAGCCAGGGCTACTGTAAGCTGGCCAGTCGATGAATTGATGGCCATTGCCCCAGCTGGTGATTGCGATACCAACGAATAGCTCAAGCTACCACGATTGGTACTTGCGGAAACGGTGCCAATCACCGCGCCAGGTGATAGGTTTTCGGCTATCGTAGCAGTAAAAGCGGAAGCACTCACCGTAATAGGTGCTAGTACTGTAAAACTTGGCCCGCTAGCTTGTAGCAATTTTACTTTTACTTTTACGCTACCCGAGGTGGCCCCAGTGGGCACAGTGGTTGCAATGGCTGTTGCTGTTACATTGGTTACCACCGCCTTGGTGTTGTTAAAAGTTACTTCCACATCTGCTGCTAATGTGCCGAAGTTTGTACCTGTAATGGTAACGTTGGTTCCAACCACACCCTCGCTTATACTTAATGAAGCAACAGTAGGTTGAGGTTGCACGTCTTCTTTTTTGTCACCGCACGAGAAGAGAAAAACGGTAAACATGATTGGAATCAAAAATAACAGTACTGTTTTTTTTGTTTGATGGAATAGTTTAGACATAGTTTTTTATTTTATGAACTCAAAAGTCTTGATAACCTCATGTATAAATGGCAAGACTTAATGAATGGGTTTATTTAGTTATTGAATGACCACAATCGCTTAACGGATGGTGGAATAATTGAAAATGGAAGTATTGAAGCAAAAGGCAATATGCCATAAAGCCAAAGCACTACTGTTAGTATAACAACCAGTTTCTGCATAGGGATATATGGTCGAACTCAAAGACAAACTTGAATTTTTCAGTAAATGAATTTCTGGAAGACCGTAAACCGTTCCCTTACTTTTCAATTCACTTGCTGAGTGGGGTTAACTGTTTAATGATTGGTGGTAGCTGAAATTTTTGCCTTTAGGTTTCGAGACCTGAATAAATCTTAGGTTGGAAAACTGTTTATTAATGTAAAGTACTATTACGCTGGTTGGTGAAGCTACTCATAAACTAATCGATACCATTCAGAAAGTAGTAAAGCAACTCCTAAGCCTTGTACTCACTTTTGGTGTCAATATCCTAAACCATAGTCGGCCTAATCCTATGAAACTTTCAAAATTCAGAACATTCATCCTGGATAGTAACACGAAGCAATTCTGTTCTTATCTAATCCTTTGTATCGTTACGCTACTACCATTCGCGAGCGCATTGGCACAAGACGGGCAAAACGATGCCACGTTTAATACGGGTGATGTTGGTTTTACGAATGCGGGCACCGGTCCTAGTGCGACAGTGACAGCCAGTGCAATTCAAAGCGATGGCAAAGTTATTATAGGTGGCCAGTTTACGAGTTATAATGGTCTTAGTAAGAACAGAGTTGCACGTCTAAATGAAAGCGGAGATATTGATGCATGGGGTGGAAGTACATTGGCAAATTCTATTGTAAGGCATGTGTCGATACAAACAGATGGTAAGATTTTAGTCAGTGGAGATTTCACATCCTTCAGTACCCTTCCCGAAATAGGTCTCGTTAGGCTTAATTCAAATGGTTCTGTAGATACAAGTTTTGGTACAGGCGCGGGCGCGAATGGTGGCGTTTATAAGGCAATACCTTTAAGCACCGGTAAGATAATTATTATCGGGGCTTTTACTTCTTATGATGGTGTATCAAGAAATAGGATTGCCCGGCTCAACTCAAATGGTTCACTTGATACTACTTTTGACCCTGGTACCGGGGCTGATGCGACCATTCAGGCAGTCGCGATTCAATCCGATGGACAAATAATAATCGCTGGAAATTTTCTAAATTATGCTGGTACCGCTAGGAGTCGCATTGCTCGTGTTACTACCACGGGAGCTTTAGATACATCTTTCGATCCTGGTACTGGCTTTAATGCAGAGGTGCGAAGTATTGCCTTACAAAGCACTGACAAAATTATCGCGGGAGGAACATTTACCATTTTTAATGGTACAACTGTGAATTATATCACCCGACTTAACACTAATGGCACGCGGGATGCCACTTTCGCTAGCATAGGTTGCAACGTGAGTATTAACACCAGCATTGAAGACATTTCAATGTTAAGCGATGATCGGTTTGTAATTGTTGGGGGGTTTGCGGAATACAATGGCGTGATGCGTATCAGAATTGCGCGCATCAATAGTAATGGGAGTTTAGATACTTCATTTGATCCGGGTTCTGGTGCTAACAATGTCATTTTCAATATTTCCCGATATAACAATGGAAAGATGTTTATTGGAGGTGCTTTTACGCAGTATAACTCCGTTGGACGCCCACGTGTCGGTAGAATTAATGAGGACGGCTCATATCATGACGGTGGCGTTGGTGCAAATAACACCATTCGAAATGCTAAAGTGCAAGCTGATGGCAAAGTTCTGGTAGTAGGGGATTTTACCGGATTTGATGGAAGAGTAGCGAACCGTATCGTTCGGCTTTTAGCAAACGGAAACACCGATGCAAGTTTCACTACGGGTAGTGGTGCCAATTTCGCAGTAAGAGATGTCGCCATTCAATCTGATCAGAAAATTATTATTGTTGGTGACTTTGCAACTTATAATGGTGTGGCAAGGTCCGGCATTGCACGGTTGAATAGTGATGGCTCGTTAGACACCAGTTTTACGCCAG
The DNA here is from genome assembly GCA_020403045.1 of Cytophagales bacterium. GTDB lineage: Bacteria > Bacteroidota > Bacteroidia > Cytophagales > Cyclobacteriaceae > ELB16-189. Next base: position 4,762 of record JADBYK010000068.1, on the reverse strand, counting down.
GCACCGGAGCGAACAGTGGAATCTACTCGATCGTAATTCAAAGCGATGGTAAAATTTTAATCGGTGGCGTTTTTACAAACTACAATGGCACAGCGATCAACCGAATCGCGCGGCTTAACTCTGATGGCACCTTAGATACAAGCTTTGTAACAGGTTCAGGATTTGATTCCGTTGTTCGAATGCTTGCCCTGCAGGCAGATGGAAAGGTGGTGGTGGCGGGTGATTTTGCATTTTATAATGGACAAGCTAAAATTGCAGTCGCAAGATTGAATACGAATGGCACATTTGATACAAGCTTTGCAGGCTCAGGTACCAACCTACGCATTACCGCTGCCGCTCTTCAGTCTGATGGAAAAGTATTAATCGGTGGGGATTTCACTACGGTAAATGGAACTGCAAAAAATAAACTGGCAAGATTGAATTCTGATGGTAGCGTTGATAATTCATTTAATACCGGTACAGGACCAAATCTTCGAGTAAATACTTTTGCAATTGAACCAGATGGGCAAATCATCATCGGAGGTGATTTTAACTTGGTGAATGGAATTCTAAGAAATTACATTGCAAGGCTCAGTAGCGATGGAAGCCTAGACGCAACATTTAACCCCGGAACAGGAGCCAACAATCCTATCTATAGCTTAACCCCCCAAGCTGATGGAGTCATTATTGGTGGCTTGTTTTTTAGTTACAACGGAGTTACTCGATTTAGAATAGCGAAAATATCCATTTGTCAAGCGCCAACTATTACCACCGTTACGCCAGGCAGCCGCTGCGGCAACGGTACGGTTACATTAAATGCAACCGCCAGCGCAGGCACTTTAAATTGGTATAGTGCTTTAACCGGTGGTGTTTCTTTAGGAACCGGAACTAGTTTTGTAACGCCCAGCATTAGCACTACCACAACGTATTTTGTGGATGCCACAGATAACAGCTGTACCTCCGGACGCACCGCTGTGGTAGCAACAGTGGGCGCCACGTCAACGATCACAGGCTCCACTCCTTCCTCGCGCTGCGGCACAGGCACACTCACGTTAAGCGCTACCGCAAGTGTGGGAACGTTAAATTGGTATGCAGCGGCTTCGGGTGGAAGTTCATTAGGAACTGGCACGAACTTCATTACCCCCAGCATCGCCAATACAACAACGTATTATGTAGACGTTACTGATAATGGCTGTCCTTCTGCACGCACCGCTGTAGTTGCAACCGTGAAAACGATCCCAACCATCACGGGCACAACACCTGGTACGCGTTGTGGAGCTGGAACCGTTTCACTGGGAGCTGCTACGGGAGGTGGAACATTAAATTGGTATGCCGGTCCCACAGGTGGGGTTTCTCTTGGTGCTGGACCAACATTTAACACCCCAAGTATTGCCACTACCACATCGTTTTTTGTAGATGCAACGAATAGTGGTTGTACTTCCGCGCGCACACCAGTGGTGGCAACGATCAATATTCCCACCATCTCGGGCACTACACCTTCTGGCAGGTGCGATGTAGGAACAGTCACCCTTGGCGCAACCACTAGTGCCGGAACGTTAAATTGGTATGCAGCCTCAAGCGGTGGTGCTTCTTTAGGAACCGGCACGAGCTTTATTACTCCATCTTTATCAGCCACCACAACGTATTATGTAGAGGCAACCAATACCGGTTGTACTTCTGCCCGCACCGCTGTTGTGGCAACGATCAGTGCAGTGCCAACCATTACAGGTACCACACCAGGCACACGCTGCGGAACAGGAACGGTAACTTTAAGTGCTACGGGTAGTGCCGGTACTTTGAATTGGTATGCAGCATCCACCGGAGGAGCAGCATTGGGAACAGGTTTATCCTTCACCACTCCAAGTATCACCAACACTACTACCTATTTTGTGGATGTCACCGATGGTTGTACTTCAGCGCGTACGGCAGTAGTGGCAACCGTCAATTCTGTTCCAACTATTACCGTAACGACCCCAGCCAACCGATGTGGCCCGGGAACGATTACTCTTGGAGCAACCACGGGGGCTGGCACATTGAATTGGTACGCTGCTTCCACAGGCGGAACTTCGCTTGGAACAGGAACTTCGTTTGTTACCCCAAGTATTACTACAACTACTACGTATCATGTTGATGTAACCAACAATGGCTGTACCTCCGCACGCACCGGGGTAATAGCAACGATTAATCCGATCCCTACGATCACATCAACAACAAGTAATGTTCGCTGCGATGCAGGTACTGTAACCATCGGTGCTACTGCTAGCGCTGGTACATTGAATTGGTTCGGTTTACCTACTGGCGGGCCTTCTCTTGGAACAGGGGCAACGTTTACTACTCCCGTGATTACGTCTACCACTACGTATTATGTAGAGGTTACGAACAACGGATGTACTTCACCTCGTACAGCTATCGTGGCCAACATTACTCCTACACCTACTATTACGAGCACAACACCGGCAAGTCGCTGTGGTGCCGGAACAGTAGACTTAAGTGCCATTGCTAGTGCCGGAATGTTGAACTGGTACACCGCAGCAACAGGTGGAAGTTCACTTGCCAGCGGAACCACGTTTACTACTCCTACCATTGCCAATACCACAACTTACTATGTTGAATCGGTCAGCAATGGATGCACCTCTGCGCGATCTACCGTAATCGCAACAATTAATCCTGTGCCCAGTATAACCAACACGACACCCGCCACAGTTGCTAACTGCGATAGTGGAACGACAACCCTAAACGCTTCCGCAGATTTTGGAGCAATCAATTGGTATAGCGTAGCATCAGGCGGAACATCATTAGGAACAGGTGCTAACTTCATTACGCCAACAATTACCAGTAGCACCACCTATTACGCAGAAGCATCGCAAAATGGTTGCCGTTCTGCGCGCGTGGCAGTTCTTGCTACAGTAAACGAAACACCAACCATAACCTCTACGTTAGGGGGGAGCCAATGCAACTCGGGAAGCATTTCCCTTAGCGCAACTGCCAATGGAGGGATCATTAGCTGGTATGCAGATGCGACCGGAGGAACTACTTTAGGCACCGGAACAAACTTTACCACTCCAACAATTTCTGTGACCACAACGTACTACGTGCAAGCCGCAAACAATGGATGTACTTCTGTACGAACTGCGGTGGCGGCCACCATCAACGCTACGCCAACGATCATGGCTACTACACCTGCAAGCCGTTGCGGCACTGGAACAGTCACGCTTTCGGCCAGTGGATCAGCGGGGATATTAAATTGGTTTGATGTTGCAACGGGTGGAACTTCATTAGGAAGCGGGAATGATTTTACCACTCCTTCGATTGCGACTACTACTACATTTTATGTTGAAACTTCCGCTAACAGCTGTGCTTCTTCCCGAATAGCCGTTGTAGCCACTATCAACGCGGTACCATCTATTGCGACAACGACACCAGCATCTGCAGCTACCTGCGATTCGGGTTCGGTAACATTGAGTGCTACTGCCGCTGCAGGAACCATCAGTTGGTTTGCTGCAGCTACCGGTGGCAATGCCATAGGTACTGGCAATAGTTTTATCACGCCTTTGTTGACAACTACTACCACCTACTATGTTGCAGTAACGAACAACGGTTGTACATCAACACGCACGGCCGTTGTAGCGACCATCAACGCAACTCCTCCACGTCCAACAATCTCGGCTAACAATACCAATCCTGTTGCACCAGTGCTAACCTCTAGCAGCGCCAACGGCAATCAATGGTTCAGAGATGCTGTCGCTATCAGTGGTGCCACCGCTAGCACATTAGTAATCCAACAAGCCGGAGTATTTACAGTTCGAGTAACACAACAAGGCTGCGTCAGTCCGTTTTCTTCGGAATATACTTATGTCATAACAGCCTTGGAACCTATGCTGGTAAACGAATTGGCGCTATACCCAAATCCAGCTGTCGAAGAGCTGGTGGTTGGACTTGGTGGATTTGACCGAGTCGTTCCTATACAAATATCGATTATGGATATCCAAGGCAGAGATCAGCATCAAACATCTTCAATCGGAAAAACAGAGGTAAAGATTGACATCCGACATTTTACTTCGGGGCAATACGTGTTGCTGGTTGAGCAGGGTAAAACGAAACTTACAAAACGATTTATTAAAAAATAAAGAAATTCGATTATGAAAGCGATTAACAACATAAAAAGTGAAAGTCTGGTCATAAAGATTATCAGCCTCTTTTTCTACTGTACTTTATTTTCCTCACTTCTATTTTTTAGTAGCTGTGGTAGCGATTCTTCGCCTACTCCGGCAGAACTAATGACTAAAAAATTGACAGCAAATGAGTGGAAGATTAAAACTGTCAGCGTTGCTGGTACTGATCAGACAATAGCTTACAAGAATATGAGCTTAGTTTTTTCTGCTACAGGGTTTACTTCATCAAATGGCGGTGTGGTTTGGCCTTCTAGTGGAACGTGGAAATTTACGGACGATAATGCTACATCGATTAAGCGCGGTGATGACGTGGTGGTGAACTTAACGGAAGTTACAGCTACCTCGTTAATTGTTACTTTAACTTGGGCGCAAAATACATTTGGCCCTGGAAGGAATTCTTCTCTTGCAGGAGTTCATGTCTTTACGATGAGCAATTAGAAAAATAAGGAGCCGTATTTTTATAGATTAAGTTTCACTATTGTCCGACTAAAATTTTAAAAGGGCGTCCTTTTTAAGGTCGCCCTTTATGGTTACGTTTAGTTACCACACTTCACATAGCCATGAATAAAGGTAAAAAATTTGTCGGACAGCCGATTCTTTCTCAAATACTT
>JADBYK010000067.1 GCA_020403045.1 Cytophagales bacterium | reverse complement strand
CGATTTTTAAACTGTTTCTCCCTTGAAACAGCTAAATTTGAAACATCAAAAGCGGCACAAAACGCAAAACCGCTTTTTAAAATAAAAAAAATATGGGGAGAAAACTTTGAAAGTTGCCCGAAGGGGCTACTGTCTCCTACCGATAAAGTTCTCTTAAGTTAACGACTATGGTCAGGAGACCAACAATAACTGGGGGATTGTTGGTCAGGAGACCAACAATAACTAGGTTCGTGTCGTCACGAAACACAGCTGCGTTAAGTTTGCTTGAGCATTAGAAATACTAGTGTTTCGGTGCCATTGAAATGATCTCAAGAAATTCTGTAACCGAATAGCCAATAGTTGGTTCATCATTGGTAAATTCGATTGACTCAAACTCATTCCATGCATGATCAATCTCCGCATCCCAATCACCAAAATCTATTCTTTTGACTATCCAATATTTTGGATTAAAGAATTGACCATCAATCAAAGAATGTGCAATTGATTCATCAATTACATTCAACGGAAGTGACCCTGAATTTAAAAAGACTTCACTTCCCCATACTTTGTGATTTCCGGCATCACGGTAGAGATAATTGAATTTAATGTTGTTAATTTTAGATAACTTGAATACCCTCGTTGGTGTTGGCCTCCTGACTAACGCCTCCTATAGCATACCCAAAACTTATAATTTTTCAATTAGTTTATCAACTCAAAATCGGCTTCAACTCAAGCCACTAATAATTTTATTCGAATTGTTGGTCAGTTGAGACGCAATAACAAAGGTAAAGAACACGAAAGAGGAATGAGCTATTATCACTACTCATTCAGTGTTTGAACCTAACTTCGCTGTGATACTTTAAGAATTCAACATCAGGAAGAAACCTAGAAGGCAAAATAATATCCTTTTTATCGTATTTGATAAAATAGTCCTCAATCGATTTTGATTTTTTTTGCTTCAATAGAACTGGGGATATTTTGACTTTAAAATCAGTTGTAATGGTTAATAAACCCGTTTCAAATGCTTTATCATGAAGAGCATTTATTGCAATTCCATTTTGAGGATTTAATCTATTCTTTTCATCAACACTCCAAGGTTTGATATGACCTGCAATCAAGAATTCTGGTTGCTTAATTCCTGTTATGCAACAAGTGTTATTGTAAGAAGCTAAAATAGAGCTTCTAAAAAATGATTGATTTACTCTGATTTTTACCATTTGTTCTCTCACCTTTCCTTCTTTTGGTAATTCAGTCTCTGGTATGTGATTTAATTTTTCAACAGTTGTTTTTTCAATTTTTGCTAGAAGTTTTTCACTTTCAAAAGGTAGTTCATCCCAATGATTAAAAAACTCTTCCCAAATCTCTTTATCTAAATTGCTTGCATTAGAGGCGCCTTTAATACCTCTTGCTTTTAGACTTGGGTCAAGACTTGCAAAATTTACAAGTTTATATGCAACTGAACTTGGTGTTCTGCCGATAAGGGCTGCGAGATTTATTACCTCTGGGTTTAGTCGGTGTAATCTACCAAATGGGATTTTGCAATAAAGGTTAACTGCTAAAATTAATTCTTCTCTTGTCCAAAGTTTTTGACCTTCTTTCATTCAGCACCATCGTTTTGTATAACAAATTCGAAACTGCAATTAGCTGCCAGACATTTGTGATGTTGCGTTTGTTCTTGCGTTTCAATTAAGTCCAAAAAAATCTCTGTTCTTGAACCACATCTCGGACAAGTTGTAGTCTGGTCAGTAAAAACATAGACTTCAGAATAATTTATCATTACGATTTATATTTTGCGTTAGAGATAGAATAATGAGGCAAAAGATTAATAAATGCTCAATTTATCTTCTCATATACTCCTGTATTTAAGCAATATACAAGACCCAATTGGTTATATTTCTAGACTAGATTGTGTTCTTGCTCTAATCCCCAAAGCGTTTTGTAACACAAGCTCAATATTGGTTGACACCGCCAGCGTGAGCGATTGAGCGCATGTTTGAGCTCCAATCAGGCATTTCTTTCAAAACCCCACTTGGCCAGCCTAAAAATGTTGGTTGTGCCGTTTAGTAAGCCTGAATTAACACGTCAGTCGGAATATTCAACTTGTCGTGTAACTGTCTGATCATTTCCAGCGATAGTTTTCTCTTTCCGCTTAATATTTCGCTTGCTCTACTTTTAAGGCCCACTACTTTCGCTAAATCGGTCTGAGTATAGCCCATTTGTTCCATTCTGAATTTTATGGCTTCAATTGGATCAGGAAGGTCAATTGGAAAATGTTCGTTTTCGTATTGGTCAATCAAAATACCCAGTATCTCAAGTTCATCTCCTTCCTTAGTACCCTTTTTAGCGTCAAAAATCACCTCAAGTCTGTCCAGCGCCTGTTGGTAGTCCTTTTTCGTCTTTATTGGTTTTAAATTCATGGCTTTCAAATTTTAGTTGCGTCAATCCGGTCGTATTCTTTATGTGTTCCCACAAATCGTGTCCACATCATTTGATAGGGAAAATTAATCTTAACAATTAACCTGTAGTTGTTTCCCTTTATGTTGAAAACAACTCTATTGTCACCCAGAATGCTTGCCGTAGGATACTCCTGTTTTATTTCGTTGGTATTTTTCCACTCACTCTTTTCAGCTTCCCGATACCAAGATTTAAGTTGTTGTTCGCAGTCCGAATGTTTAGTCCAAAACTCTCGGAGTATTTTTTTTGCAATTACTCTCAAGCATTCATCTTTTTTCAAAGGTATACAAAAGTTCCCGTATTGGGAAATGTTTATTGAGCTTCACTATCGAGTCATTGTCTTCACGGACCACTTGTTGTATTCGGAAAGTTAGGACACAGACTGAGGGGGTTTTAATACACGAGAACATGGTTGAGGAAACGGTAGCGTGAGCGATGGAGCCCCGATAGCTATCGGGGTTTGAGCCCGAAATAGAATGTGCGGCTGGTGGCGAGTAGCGACAGCGCGACCCTGACGCTTTGGTCAGGGGCACGCCCAATTGTTTATTTCAGGCTGGCAGGCCATTCTTGTAAAACCCTCCCTTTCAGAATAAACTAGGGGTGGTTTTGCCTGCGGCAGCAGATTAAGCGTTGGGGCTGCTGATTGAGCTAATAATATCACTTCCAATTAATTAGGTTACCTTTGCGGCTTAATTTTTACACATAAACAATTTTAATGAAATGGTTACACACCGCGCTCATTGTTGAGGTGCAGCTTAGTGAGCCATTCCATGAGACCAAAAAAAAATAATTAGAAACGAATGAAATCATTTAGTGAACTGGGACTTTCGGAGCAAGTGGTGGAGGCAATCCGCCAAATGGGCTTTGAAACTCCAACGCCCATTCAAGAACAAGCCATCCCGGTTTTGTTGAAAGGAAACACCGACCTGGTCGGATTAGCCCAAACGGGCACTGGAAAAACTGCCGCGTTTGGCCTTCCGTTGATCGAGCTGATCGATGTGAAAGACCGCACCACGCAAGCATTGGTTCTGGCGCCTACACGCGAACTAAGCGTGCAAATTACTACTGACTTAGAAAACTTTTGCAAGTCGGTGAAGGACCTGAACATCGTAACCGTATATGGCGGTGCGAGTATATCAGATCAAATTAGAAAAATAAAAAGAGGCGCTCAGATTATTGTCGCTACGCCCGGCCGATTGATTGACTTGATCGAACGCAGGGTGGTAAGCCTGGGCACGATTAAATACGTAGTGTTGGATGAAGCCGATGAGATGTTGAACATGGGCTTCAAAGATGCGATAGACGAAATTTTATCGGGCACGCCTGATGAAAAAAATGTGTGGCTCTTTTCGGCTACGATGCCCCGCGAGGTGCGCGAGATATCGAAGAACTACATGAATAACCCGCAGGAGCTCACCATGGGCGAGCGCAACCAGGGCAATGAGAACATCGACCATCAATACATTGTAGTCGATGAGCGAGATAAGTATCAGGCATTGAAAAGAATGGTAGACTACACCACGGATATTTTTGGGGTGATCTTCTGCCGTACTAAAATTGACACTCAGCGTGTAGCCGAAAGCTTGATGAAGGATGGTTACAATGCAGATGCCCTTCACGGGGATCTTACGCAAATACAACGCGACCGTGTGATGAAGAGTTTTAAGAACAAAACGTTACAAATGTTGGTGGCTACGGATGTGGCTGCCCGCGGTATAGACGTAACGGGTATCACGCACGTGATTCATATGAACATGCCCGATGAGATGGAATACTACACGCACCGAAGCGGCCGTACGGCCCGTGCCGGTAAGAAAGGTATTTCGTTGGCCATCGTTTCTAAAAAGGAGATGGGCAAGATCAGCCAGATAGAAAAAGCATTGAAACGTAGGTTTACGAAAATCATGATCCCAACAGGTGATGAGGTATGCCAACGCAAGATCATGGAGCTGACGCGCAAGATGCGCAACGTAGAGGTGAACGAAGAGGAGATTGACAGCTTCTTGCCGGAAGTATATCATGAACTGATCGACTTATCGAAAGAAGATATCATCAAGCGTTTTGCTTCGATTGAGTTCAACCGTTTCTTAGCGTACTACCGCGATGCACGTGACTTGAACAAATCAGATCGCACCAAATCATTTGTAAGTGATGATCGGTACGGTCGCGATGACCGTGATAGAGACAGTCGCCCGAGTGGTGACCGTGTGTTTATCAACATCGGCCGAATGGATGGATTGGAGACGGGCGATTTGCTTGGCCTGATCTGTGACTATGGTGAAATTGACAAAGGTAAGATTGGCAAGATTGACTTGAAGGGTGCATTCTCTTTCTTTGAATTGGAAAAAGATGTGACCGAGCAAGTGATGAAAGGCTTTGAAGGCGTGGAAGTACGCGGTCGCAAAGTGCGGCTAGAAATGACGGGCGAGCGCAGAGAAGGTGGTGGCGAAAGACGCGAGCGCAGCGGTGGTGAACGCAGTGGCGGTGGTGGGAGAAGTGGTGGTGGCGAAGGCGGTGTAGGCTACCAACGCAAGAGACGTTCGTTTGATGGCGGCAGTGGAAGTGGTGAAGGAAAAGTAGGTAGCGAAGGTAAGCGCTCTTATGGTGGAAGTGGTGGCCGTTCATACGGTGGAGGCAGTGGCCGCAGCAGCGGTGGCGCCAGTGGGGGAGAGCGGAAGAAGAGATGGTAATTCGTTGATGGTTATTCGTTGATGGTTGATGGTTGATCGTTGATCGTTGTTGGTTGATCGTTAGTCGTTACTTGATAGATCGAGGTTGAAGGTGAAAGCTTTCGGCCTCGTTTTTTTTTTGCGTTGTTACACCGTGTCAGACTGAGCCTGCCTACAGGAGAGGCAGGCTTGTCGAAGTCTGATTAGAAAAGTTTTGAATGATTATTTGCCAGCTACACCGCTGAACAATGGCTTCTTTTCAAGAGCTCCACTCTTGTCAACCTCCTTCAGCGAAGATTCATTCTTCTCGAGAAAGGCATTAAAAAGTAAGGCAATGCTGTCATAGCTAGATCGGAATAGAGGCGTATGTTGCTCAGCAATTTTAATTTTTTCAATCAATGTGGAGAGGTTCTTGTTTTGCAACAACGCTGAATTAGATTCAGAAAGGGTAACTATCGCAGCCACCAATGAACTGGTCGCAAAATCATACTCTTCTACCACATACGGGTTGGTCAATGTTTTTTGTGTGATGCGCAATTGCTTTAGTTGCTGCAGGCGACTTTGTAAAGTGACTAACTGAGATTTTTCCGGAACCGGCAATTGAATCAATTGATGCAACGCTTTTTCCATTGCGTCTACTTTTTCCTGCTCGTCCTTTACCAGTACATTCCAGGAATACAGCAAAGTATCTTGTAATGATAAATAGGTATCAGTCACCGAATCAAGATGAGTAAAGGTGGTCGCTTCGTTGATGGTGGCAGATCGGCCACAACTCATCAATAGCATCCCTCCAAAAAGAAAGGGCATTGCGGCAATTGGTCTTTTCAATAATCTCATGTGGTTCGCTAAACGAACCACAAGTTTAAAGGTTTTATGCCAAACTAAGATGTGCATCTACTGTTTACAACGGTTTGAACTGTTCGAAGGCCTCTTTGCAATCATGGCAGTAGTAAAGTGACCTGCAAAGGGTAGGGCCGAAGGGGCTTTTCATTTCGGTATCGGTGCCTTCGCACCGAGGGCATATGGCGTTTTCCAGTATTTCCAGCTCTGTAAAAAGCTTGTTGGAGGGAGGGGGTGCAAATCCATATTGTTTGAGTGCTTTTTTTCCCTTTTCTGAAATAAATTCCGATGACCACGGCACCCGAAAAGAGATGGTTGCCTCTACTTTAGGTATTCCCTTGCTCTTTAACTTTTCGATGACTTCGTTTTTCATATACTCCATTGCCGGACAACCCGCAAAAGTAGGGGTGAGCTCGATACTCACTTTGTCTCCGTCAATTTCTACATTAGAGATCACGCCCAGGTCTACCAATGACAAAACAGGTATCTCCGGATCTTTGACATCCTCGAGCCACTCATAGATTTGCTTCACCGATGCACTAATGGTAGTCATGGATAATAAACTCAAATCAACTTTCTAACTTACCGACTTCCCGTCTTTCGGTCTTCCGGACTAATAATTACCATTCCGCCCCCGGATCAATTCTAAATACTTCACTCATTTCATCCAGCAAAGGCTGAAGGTGTTCTGTATGTTTTCCAATTCTTCCCCCTGTGATAGGTTGAACAATTTTCCAATCCGGCAAATGCAAACTCGTTTGGCTGATGGTCTCTTCTACTTTCGCCATCCAAAGTTCTTTCAATTTTTTCTCTCCTTCAAAAATACCTGCTTCAATTATCTCATTTTCGTAAGGCGATTCTTCAAACATGCCTAACGCATAGGGCATGGCTTGCTCTAGTGATTTTTGCAAACGCCCCACACTTTCTTCGGTAGCCGAGCCCAGTTGTTTCAACCAGGTTTTAGCATGTAGCGTATGGTAGCGAAGTTCGCCTCGTACCTTGCGTGCCACCTGTGCCAATGGCTCGCAGGTAGAGTTAGTCAATAACTCAAAACGCAATGCCTCGGCTGTGTCGTATAGGAAATGACGCACAAGACTAAAGTCATATTCCTGATTGGGCAGCTCCGTAAAAATGCTGTTGTGAAACTGGTTGGCGTTGCGGGTGAAGGCTACCGTATCAGGATCACTTTCCCCTAACTCATGAAGAATGGTATAGAGCGCGAGGCTATGACCAATTTTATCTTGCGCCATGGAGGAGAAGGCAATGTCTTCTTCCAGCAATGGGCCAAAGCCCGTCCATTCAGAATTACGATGCCCGATGATTAATTGGTCATCGGCCATTTTGTAAAGAAGTTCTTTGAGGGGGAGTTTTTCCATCTAACTATTCTTTAAGCCAGTTTTCGATTTTTAAACTCTCGACTCATGAAAATTCTTTTTCATTGTTCGTTACGAGAGTAAGGTCATGGCTTTTTGCAATGGCCGCAATTAACATGTCGTTTGCTCCAATGGGCATACCTCTTTGTTCAAGGGAAGCACGGATCAGACCATATTGCTTAGCCGATTGTTTTGTGAAGTCTAAAATGGTTAATCGAGAAAGAAAGTTGCCAAGTCTTTTAGTGTTGTGTTCAATAAGCTTACTTTTTGAAACACCATACTCCAATTCCGCAACAGTTATTGATGAAACGAAAAGATGACTAGGATTTATTGAACCAAACTTTTGCTGTATTGCCTGCACTTTTTTCAGTATGAAAATACAGGTGTCAGTGTCGAGTAGATAAGCCATCAATCAAACATTTTTACTCGATTCTCCAAAGGAGGTTGAATATACTCGTTCATAAAATCAGGTGAAAATGTTGTTTCGGGATCGTCCCACCACTCTTTCCATTTTCTTCTGGCTTCTTCTTCTGAAAGGCTGTTTTTATCTCTCACGCTTTTCAAATAGGAGTACACTTCATCTAAAAGATTAGCAGGCAATTTATCCACTTCTTTTTTTATCTCTTCTTTCGTAGCCATGGCCTTACTTTTTCATAAAGTTACTCTTTTTCAAAATATTACTCGTTCTTTATTTAATTGAAATAAACAATTTACCGTACTCCACCAGTATGATATGGTTGAATTATTTTTTGAAAAGGATTGAGTAATGCACTTAGTCCGATAACCAATAATTTAGTATCCACTTGATAGAGGAAATGAGCGGCAACCCCAACGATAATCAGAACGTAGCCAATAAGTTTTAACCAGTTTGGTTGGATGTTTTTACTCACCTTGTCTTTTAACATATAGAATACACCGGAACAACCAAAAAGAGCAAGCCCTAAATAAATGATCACACCTTCTTGATCATTGCCAGCTAGTAACAACATTAAGCCAATGGCAACAATGAAAAATGAAATGAAGAATCCAAGTTTATATTTTAGCCGCATCCTGTCCTGTGTCTTACATCTTGCTACTTATGTCTAACTATTACTTTGTGCTTCCAAAAAATTCTTCAGCTTATCTCCACCCTTGTATTCCGCAGCATCCCTAAACTTTTTATCGGGTAGTGTGAGCCACAACTCTTGTTCCTCAGGTGAGGTGAATCTAATGTTGTTGGTTTCGATCGCCCAGATATTAAAAACGATTTTTCCTTGATTAAATTTTTGTTTGGCCGCGCTCATCGCTTCTTCCGGTGAACTAGCTTCTACGCTGCCGGCATGAATGTGCTGTTTGCCTCGCTTGGATAGATGGTAAATTTCAAATTGTTTTTTTATTCCGGAAGTCGATTCCGAAGATGTAATCTGATTGTAGGCATTTTCATTTCCTTCGGTAAGGGGAGAAACAAAGACATCGCGCGTGTCTGTCACATATAATGATGTGCAGGTAAATCTCCGTGTAAAGGTTTCCTTAGCGAGTACATATGCTAACTCTAAATTAGGTGCATGCACAATGCCTTCATGCTGAAATGGTTTCCCTTCCTTGGGCTGCACAAACACCTCGTACGTACCAAACTGATCCAGCGAAGCTTTCGGAACAATTTTTCCTTCTTCACCAATGTGAGGCAGCCGGGTTACGCGGGGGTCTAAGGAGTTCAATGTATTTATTAATTTATTGTTTCCGGTTTCTAGTTACCGATAACTGAAAACCGGAAACTATTCTTTCTAAGCGAGCGGAGTAACGTATTGTGTCTTGGGTGTTTTCAACGCTTCACGCACCCATTTACCACGCTCTTCTGCAATGCGTCTTACTTCAAGTCTTTCTTTATTGCACGGTCCTCCGCCATTGATCACGCGTTTAAATTCTTCCCAGTCAGGTTCAGTATAATCCCACCTTCCGGTTTCTTCGTTTTTCTTCAGGTTAGCATCAGGGATGACAAAGCCCAGTTCCCAAATCTTCGGTACGTACATATCCAAAAACTGATTGCGCATGTCATCGTTGGTTCCCATTTTTACTTTCCACTTCATCAGCATTTCTGTGTGAACAGAAATTTTATCCGAAGGGCCGAAGAAGTGCATCATTGGAGGCCACCAGCGGTTCAAAGCTGCCTGAAACATGTCGCGTTGTTTTTGAGTGCCGCTCGCTAAATAGATGACACAATGATGTCCGTATTTTAGATGGAAAGATTCTTCTGCACAGATCCGATCGAGTGCGCGGCAATAAGGGCCATAACTTCCTTTGGCATTCGCCAACTGGTTCACAATGGCTCCGGCATCAACTAACCAGGAGATGAAACAACAATCTGCCCAGGTGAAAGTAGGATAGTTGAAAATGTTAGAGTATTTCGATTTGCCGGTAATCAAATCGTCTATCATTTGCTCGCGCGATTTGCCCAATGTTTCGGCAGCGCTGTAGAGTAGCTGTGCGTGGCCAACTTCGTCTTGTACTTTTGCCATTAATGCCATTTTTCTTTTGAAACCAGGAGCGCGGGTAATCCAGGTTCCTTCAGGCAAGGCTCCAATAATTTCGCTGTGCCCGTGCTGCTCAATCATTCGAATCAGCTGCTTGCGATAGAGTTGGGGCATCCAATCAGTCGGTTCTATCTTTTCACCGCGCCCAATGCGTGCTTCAAAGGCTGCCAATAAAATGGGATCTTCTTGCGCTACATCGTCTGCCTTAATTAACTCAAACGTATTTCCACCACCGTACATAAATTGATAATTTAAGTGATTTTACCTGATTTAGATCCACTCCTAACAATCGTTTGCAATTTAACCGAAATAATGCAAAAGTGTTACATGATTTGACGAATGAAAATCACAATCTTGACTCTATTATTTAAAAACGCAATTTGTTGATTTTCATTGTCAAGTCGTACGATAAATGTATGACTCTGGCCGCAAGCGTCAGAGGTTAAACCCTGACAATCCTGACGAATGGAAGGATTCGTCAGCGTAAAAATCTGAGTTTTTTAATATTGTAAGTCCAGTTTAACAAAGAAGTAGAGAAGATGTTAACGTTTAAAAGCATCATAATGCCAAAAAATAGGATTTAGGTGAAAGAAAGCAAAGTACATCGATAGACTAAAAATGTAGTGGCTGAATTTATAAATTGTACCTTGAGATCAAATTTAATTATCCCATGAAGAAGTATAACCTCGTCTTAATAGTCATATTCTCAACACTATTAGCCAACGCTCAGACTTACGACATTTTGATCATCAATAGTAAAATCATAGATGGCACCGGGAATCCCTGGTATTATGGAGATGTCGCCATTAGCAACGGAAAGATTGCTGCGATAGGAAAGCTTGGGATGATGCAAGCAAAAAAGACAATAGATGGCAACGGGCTCATCGTGGCTCCCGGCTTTATAGACGTGCATGCCCACATTGAGGGTAATGATCTTAAAGTTCCGACAGCAGATAATTTTATCTATGATGGCGTCACTTCTGTTGTAACAGGAAACTGTGGCAGCTCTAATTTAGATATTGCCAAATACTTTGGTCAACTCGATTCTGTCCGCACATCTATTAACGTAGCTACCCTCATCGGTCATAATACTGTGCGCAGAGCCGTCATGGGAGATTTGCAGCGCGACCCTACCCGTGAAGAACAAATGAAGATGGAAGCACTTATCACCAAAGCGATGGAAGAAGGAGCAGTGGGTATGTCCACTGGGTTGATTTATGTGCCGGGTACTTATTCCAAAACTCCGGAAGTGGTAGGACTTGCAAAAGCAGCCTCTGCCTTAAGCGGAGTTTATTCTTCTCACATTCGTGATGAAGGCGATAAAGTAGCCGAGGCTGTAAATGAAGCCATCTCAATTGGTCGTGAAGCAAAAATACCGGTAGAGATTTCCCACTTCAAGGTAACTTCAAAACCTAATTTTGGGAGATCGAAAGAAACCATTGCATTAGTAGAAAGTGCCCGACTTGAAGGGTTGGACGTAACCATAGATCAATATCCATACGTGGCGAGTAGCACAACACTGGATACCACCTTACCTACGTGGGCATTTGGCGGAGGCAGGGATTCATTAAAAATACGATTGGCGAATCCGGTATCGCGAAAGAAAATAAAAGATGAAATGCTAAGCTTATTGGAGAATAGAAAAAATACTAATTTCTCGTACGCAGTTGTCTCCAGCTTTAAACCGGATACCACTTACAATGGAAAAAGCATTTCAGAAGTAAACATTTTAAAAAAGAGAAAGGCGACAGCCGCTGATGAGGCCGAAACGATTCTAGAACTGATCGTAGCTACCGATCGAACTCAAATGGTTTTCTTCAGCATGGACGAAGGTGATCTGGTGCGCATTCTGCAATACCCTTACAATATGATTGCCTCCGATGCAGGCATTGCTAAAATGGGGTCAGGAGTTCCTCATCCACGAGCCTATGGAACCAACGCTCGAGTCATAGGACGTTATGTAAACGATCAAAAGGTATTGAGATTGGAGGAAGCCATTCGTAGGATGACCTCATTACCGGCTCAGAAATTTAAGTTAAATGATCGTGGCTTGATCCGAGTTGGCCTGGCAGCAGATATAATTGTTATGGACCCTTCAGAAGTGAAAGATCAGTCTACATTTTCAAAACCGCATCAATTCTCTAAGGGATTTCGCTATGTTTTGGTAAACGGACAGATCGTGATTGATCAGGGAAAGCATACCAAGGTGAGAAGCGGACAAAACCTGAAAGGACCTGGCTATAAACAGTAACCGTGCATGGTCATCTCTAGTAATTGAACCGAATGGGCAACTACTCGGCTTTCGTTAATACAAACCGATAATACGGCCTTGTACCATTTTTTAACGTTTCATAGAACCTTGACCCAACCACCCCGGCAAATTCATTGAATAGTTTTTGCCAACGTGCCGGAATCAATTTTTTGATGCGCTCTTTTTTTGAATCGTCCTCTGCTTCGATGGATTCAACAACATTGGGAGTAATGTCCTCTTGCGACAATTGTTGTAGCCCTGAGTTTTTTATCTGGTCTTGGAAGATGGCCATGTTCTCCTGACTATTTCTAAAATCAACCATCAACAATTTTCCACCTGGTTTTAGCACACGTCTTACTTCACTCAAAAAGGTATCTACATTTCCATACCCGTGAGAAGACTCCACGTTGAGGACTACATCGATGCTGTTATCGCCCAAAGGAATTTTTTCGGCACTTCCCTGAATGAATGTAAGCCCTGGCACTTGATGAATTTTATTGGCCAGATCTACTGCGCTGGCGGCAATATCTAAACCAGTGTAGCTGGCAGGTTTAAAGTGTGACGCTATATGCTTTGCGCCACCGCCACGTCCACTGCCAATTTCCAATACTTGCTTTCCCAGCAGGTCGGCTTTGGATGCCAGGTAGTGGTACATTTGAAGAGAATATTTTTGAATTTTGGGATCGTTGGGCAAATCCAAACCGGGCTCGCTGTTGTTTGGGGTATAGCCATAATTCATAAAATGCCAATCTTCGGCAGGAATGTTTTTGGCCAGAAGTTCGTAGGTCACTTTCGCATTGAAGCGCTTAAACCAGGCAAATCGTTTAAAGATTTGGATGATAAATTTGATCATGGGTGATAGGTTTGGGTTTAAGGTAGCCAGAAAAAGGAGAATGGATTTTTCCTTTTTTTTAGCTGGTCTGGTTGTATGTTGACTGGGAGTTATTAGTTTTTTTTGAGTCCGTTAACCAGCATATCCGACAATTGCTGTCCGAGTTCCGCAGGGTCGATGTCGCTTTTGGGATCATACCACATCGGCATCCAGTTCAGAGATGAGAAAAGTGTCATCACTGCTAACTTCTTATCAATTGATTCCTTAAACTGACCCGTGCGGATTCCGTCTTCAATCATCGATTTGAAGCGGTTGATATAGTTGATGCGTAGTAGTAAAAAATCACGGAGAAAGGGCTGGCTCAGGTGTCTGTGCTCATTCATGAAAACGGCCGAAGCAGTAAGATCTTTTGCCATCACTTGGATATGTCCAATAATGCCTTTGCGAAGCCTTTCTGAAGGTGACAGCTTTTGTTTTTCTACTTCCTCCAGCGACTTTCGAAACTCCGTTGCCATATCAAAGCATAAATTCTGCAGGATTTCCTCTTTTGACTTGATGTGCGAGTACAGGCTGGCCGCTTCGATGCCTAATTTCTGAGCCAGGTCGCGCATGGATGAAGCCGCATACCCTTTCTCTCTGAACAGCTGAGCCGCACTGCGAATGACTTGTTCTTTTCTGGTTAAGTTAGCTACCGTCTCCATGAGATCCTTAGTATAGGTGTTACAAAGGTAATTTATAATTAGCTTTGATTCTACAAAGTCGCCCAAAATGAATTATAGCTCCCTTCGCGAATTCTTCTACAAGCTGTATAATATTTGCTTGCTGATGATGTTCATCCCCATCGGTACGTTCTTGGTGATCTATTACCTGCTTTTGACGAACCAGATTTCCCCTTCTATTCAGAGTGAACTGGTTGAGCGGATTATTTTGATCGCATTCCCTATCCTGGCTGTACTAGACCTAACGATTGTTCACTTGGTGGTGCGCAAGAAATTTTCGTTGCTCAACAAAGAAATCAGTTTGGGAGTGCGACTGGAAAAATATTTTTCAGTAGCTGTGATTCGACTTTCTGCTATCGTGGCGACTTCTCTGTTTATGGCGGCCGGTTTGTTTTTGACTGGCAGCGAATGGTTTGCTATCTACTTTTTAGGATTAGTTGTCTGGCTGGCATTTCAATGGCCAAGTCCGCGGAGGGTGAGCAAAGACTTAAAGCTGCGTGGTGATGAAGCGCAAATGGTATTGACTAAAGGGGAGGCGTTTAAGTAAAAAGGTAGGAATAGGCCTTATACGACACGATTCAATTTGCCACGAATGACACTAAACTACACGAATCTTATCTGGAATTTATTGGTGTCCGGTTGTGCATTCGTGGCTTCATTCTAATCCGCGCACGTCTGTTGGTTGATCAACTACAACGTAATTCCAAAGGTAAATGCATTCAACTGAGGCGCTTTGTCTTTTACAAAAAGATCGTTGAGGTCGTAGTTGAAGAAGAGATCGGTTCCTCTGAATCCAAACTGCAATCGTGCACCATACCGTATGTTGTTGAGATAGTAAGGATCATGATGACGTTCCACCTTTTCATCTCCGTTTTGGACATATACTTGTTTGGTGTAGCTGTCGATTCGATAGCCGACATAAGGACCCAGTCCCATCCGAAAACCGCGCGACAAACTACCACTGAATAGCCCTGGCCTACGGTTATTACCACCAAAATCGATGACGGGTACCATTGAAAAATTGATATAGACCACTGTGAGTTTACTCTTTTTAAAATCAAGATCGGTGCGGGTATCGAAACTAAAAGAGGCCTTTGTATCATCTTTCGATAGAAGGGTTTTGTCGTTTTGAAA
This sequence comes from Cytophagales bacterium, assembly GCA_020403045.1. Classification (GTDB taxonomy): domain Bacteria; phylum Bacteroidota; class Bacteroidia; order Cytophagales; family Cyclobacteriaceae; genus ELB16-189. The sequence goes on along the minus strand of JADBYK010000067.1, from coordinate 5,681 downwards.
TTTGAAGTTGTACCAACTCACTCCGCCTCCCCATTCTAAGAAAAATTTATTGGCGATGCGTGTGCGTTGAATTGAATTTAGGCCCACATACCAACTTCCCCAAGGGCGTACTGTGTACACCGCATTTGCATCGGCTGGGAATTTTCCACCTTCCAGAAAATTGTTTGTGCCAAGGTCGATGTTGAAAGAGCTATAGGTTCTTCGTCCCGATCTGTTGCGCGACCGTGAGCTTACATAATTGTAGCTGCGATCACGGTCGTTATAGGTACGACCTCTACCGCTTTCACGATAACGTCTTCTATCTTCTTCGGTAGGCCACTCCTCCACCGTTTCGATTTGACTTCCTGAGGTACTCATTTCTGCAACGGTGTCTTTAAGGTAAGCCGAAGAAGGTTGTGCCAATTGTGTTGAGTCTCGCCTCTCCAGCTTTGCAATCATATCTGTCATCAATGATTGAAAGTTATATTGTTTCAATGTCTCCAGGTCTTTCTTGTCTTGGATGGCAAAAATCACTTTGCTGGATTCGCCTACCTTGATCACTACCGTATCGGCCTTTTTTTGTGCGGTTGCCATGACGCTACACATTATGATAAATGCATTTGCTATTAGTATTTTTCTCATGAAAGTCTTTTTTTAATTGAGGTTGTTTTTGTCTTGATCTTGTTTATGATTGGAAGCAAAAAGTCGGTTTGCAAAGTCGGCTAAGTTGATTCGGCTTTCCCCATTTTTTAGCTCTTGAGCTTTGATGAAGAATTTCTTTAGGCCGCTATTTTTTTCTTCTGCCTGAGCGGTTACTACTTTTTCCACCGGTGCAAGTGTAATCTCTAAAACAATCGGTTTTTCTATTTGAGCAATCACCAGTGGAGCTGCTGTTGGGGAGACGGTCAGTTCGTTTGCAACAGTTGATACTTCCGCTGCTGGCTGGTCTTCCAGGACAGTCGCTTCGCTATTTACTTGGGCAGCCAGTAGGGTCATTCGCTTTGCTTGCGTTTGGGTGTTTGGCTGCTTTTCAATAGTGGCGGTTTTCTGTTCCGCTTTTGCCACTGGCATGGCAATTTCTTTGGGTGCTAATTTTGGTTCTATTTTTTGAACCCTACTCGAGTTACTCCTCGAATCATTATCGCTTAGCAACCAATTAAGTGCAGTAAGCAGGCAACCCATCAACACCAGCGCAGCAGCTACACGCCAAACCGACACCGGATTATTTTTTTTTACCAGGCTTGTTTCAATTCGCGCCCAAGTGCCTGCCGATGGAGAAGAAGTGTAGTACTCCAGCTTGTTTCTAAAAAGTTCGTCTACCCTGTTTTCCATATTAGCTCATTTTTTGTTCTAGCCGATGGTCGGCTTGTACTAGTCTTTTTTGCAGAAGTGCCCTCGCCCTGCTCAGCTGTGATTTTGAGGTATTTTCACTAATACCTAGTTGTTCTGCAATTTCCTGATGCGAAAATCCATCCACTGCATACAGGTTAAACACTACTCGATAACCGGTGGGCAAATCACCAATCATCTTTAGTAAATCTGCTGCTTCTAAATCACTTTCTGCTCTGCTATAGTCAGGTTCATGATCGGCAGCGGCAATGTCCATTTCCAAATACATGTTTTTAGTCTTGCGCAAATAACTCAACGATTCATTAACCATAACCCTTCTGATCCAGCCTTCAAAGCTTCCCTCATTTTTGTACTGATCGATCCGTTCAAAAATTTTGGTGAAGGCCATTATCAGTACATCCTCTGCTTCCATTTTGTCTTTAATGTATCGGCAGCAAAGGGCGTACATTTTACCGGAGAAAAAGGAGTAGAGGGCATGCTGTGCGTCCCGGTTTTGCCGTTTGCAGCCATCTATCCAATCTTTTTCTTTCGCCCGGTAAATCTGTAAAGTCATTTAAGCAAATTCAGTAACAAGATGCTTATACGCGCAAAGGGGTTGCATGGATTTATAAAAAAAAACAATTGACCAAAGTAGACCCAGGAGAATTCTGCCTTAATCGCTCGAATGAGCGCTTTTTTCAATGTTGAGTTGGCGTCAGACTTTCACAAAAATCTTCCTTTTGTACATCTGCCAAAGTATCATTAATCCTGCCTACTACAGCCCATTCCACGGCCTTATCAATATCTGCATCTTCTAAAATAATAAAGGCATCGCTACCGCCTAATTCTAAAACTGATTTCTTTAAATTTTTTCCAGCCTCTGAAGCTACGCTAGCACCTGCTTCTTCACTGCCTGTGAGTGAAACGCCCTTAATCCGTTCGTCAGCCACGAGTGCAGTAGCACGTTTTCCGGAAATCAAAAGATTGGTGTAGAGACCAGCTGGTGCGCCAGCTTCTTTGAATAATTCCTAAATGGCGATGCCGCACTGTGGCACCATTGAGGCGTGCTTGATCAACACCACATTGCCAATCATTATATTAGGAGCAGCGAAGCGTGCTACTTGGTAAAAGGGGAAGTTCCAAGGCTCAACGCCAAGAAGTACACCTATGGGACAGTGGCGGATAAATGCTTTACCATACTGAGGAGTAAGTTGCTTATCCGCTAAAAAATCCTCTCCATTAGTTGCGTAGTAGTCAAAAATATCTGCACTCAACTCTATTTCGCCTTTAGCTTGGGCAATCAACTTACCCATTTCTAGGGTAATGAGTTTTGCAAGTGCTACTTTTTTATCGCGCATCAATTCTGCCACGTGGTGGAGAATGCCAGCCCGATGAGGATACGAAGTCCTCTTCCAGTTAGTATAGGTTTCTGCTGCTTGCGCAACGGCTGCGTCCTAAGCTTGAGATGTCATTTCATGAAATGACTTTACTACTTTGTTGGTGTATGGGTTGATTGTTTGTATGGGCATCGGTTATCCAGTCGGCATAAAACCATTTTCAACCGGATATTGGCTGCTCGACTACACGACAAATGTGGTGTTCTTTATTTGACTAGGTGTTACACAATTTTTGTGATAAGTTACATTATTCACATATTCTATAAAAAATGGTGCTGCACAGTCGAAAATGAAAAGATTATTTCTTATTTCTCTTAACCCATTTCACAAACTCAAACCAAACTACCGATACAAACCCAACTCCTATGCTGATACTAAGTTGCGGTAAACGCAGTTGTTCAAACTCGAAGAATTTGGTCAATGGCCTTAAGTACAATAAAAGCCCGGTTAATAAAATAGTTATTCCGATGATCAATAGAACCAAATTGTTTTTGTATTTCAGGGTAGCAATAATTGAGTAAAAGAAAGACCGATTGACCAATGTCAGAAATATATTTGCCGTGACAAGTGTAACAAAAACCATTGCTCTCGTGACGGATTCATTATACCCTTGGTGTACAGCATATTGATAGGTGAGTAATGTTCCTATAGCTATTATCAATCCTTGAATAATACTGGTGGTTAACTCCCTCCAACTAAAAAACGTAGTGGTGAATGGACGTGGCTTTAGCATCATGGTGTTTTCCTCCATGGGTTCATTCTCGTAAATAATAGAACACGTAGGGCCCATAATCAACTCCAGAAAAATAATATGGACAGGTGAGAATATATTGGGGTAAATCCAGCCAAGTGCAAGCGGAATAAAAACCGTAAGGATTATAGGTATGTGAATGGAAATAACAAACTGAATAGCTTTTTTTAGATTACTGTAAATCTTTCTACCCATAGCCACAGCGTCTACCATTTTAGAAAGATCATCTTCTAAAAGAACCAATGAGGCCGCTTGCTTGGCTATCTCTGTTCCCTTTTTTCCCATTGCTATACCGATGTGGGCTGCTTTCAACGCGGGACCATCATTAACGCCATCGCCTGTCATGGCAACAATTTGATTTTTTGCTTTTAGGGCGTTGATGATTTTGAGTTTGGCATCCGGAAACATTCGTGTGAACACACTCGTTTTTAAAACGGCTTCTTGTAATTCAGTCTCCGGCAATTTCATGAGCTCATCACCTGTTAAGCTTTCTTCGAGACCTTTAAACCCTACTTGCTTTGCAATGGCAAGTGTAGTGGCAGCATTGTCTCCCGTAACAATTTTTACCGCTATACCAGCTGAATAGAATTGTTCCAATACACGTTGTATATTTTTCTTAGGTGGATCATAAAATGCAAGAAGCCCTTTGAACACAAATTGAAATTCCTGTTGTGTTGGGGGGAAGTCATTGCCGTCAAAATTTGCTTCTGCAAGAGCCAACAGTCTAAAACCATCAGTTGATATTGTTTTAACGGCTTCTTCGATTTGTTGTTTTTGGATGGCTGTGAGGTTTGATACGGCCATTAATGCTTCCGGTGCGCCTTTGGCAGCGATGATGCGATGGCCCGATTCATTTTCAAAAACATGTGTCATCATAGGAGGTTTCCCTCCAAGCGGGTATTCATGAACCATTTTATAGTTGGGCCTTTCGTCAGCGGATGTTGCTTTTGCGTAGGCTTGATGTAGCGCTACTTCCATTGGATCAAATGGAATAGGTTCGCTCGCCCACATTGCCAAGGTGATGACAGCTCTGTCATCTTCATTGATATTTTGCTCAGGATTGGAAATGGTATTAGTAGACAGTACAAAGAGTTTTGCTAAACTCATTTTGTTTTCGGTAATCGTTCCTGTTTTGTCCGTACAGATAACAGAAGCACTGCCCAATGTTTCTACCGTTTTCATTTGCTTTACCACAATACCCATCTTCATCATGCGCCAGGCACCCAGCGCCATAAAAGTGGTAAAAGCAATTGGGATCTCTTCTGGCAAAATGCTCATGGCCAAGGTAAGCGCTTGCAGCAGACTTTCCAGAACATTGTGAGAATGGAGATAGTTGATTACCCAGACAATGAAAAAGACGACCCCACCAACGATGGCCATCTTCCTTACAAAATTATTTATTTGCAATTCAAGAGGTGTCTTCTCTTCATTTATGTTTTCTAAACTCTTTCCGATTTTACCTAACCTGGTTTGCCCACCAATAGCGGTGACGGTCGCAATTGCTAGGCCACTGGCTACGGTTGTTCCTTGATAAATCTGATTATCTTCTGTCGATTGATCTTTGTAGACAGACATTGCCTCGCCCGTAAGTATTGATTCATTGGCTGAAAAATCATTGGATTGGACAAGCTTTCCGTCTGCAGCAATCGATGATCCCTCTTCAACCATTAGACTATCTCCTATTACAAGCTCTTCGCTTACTATTTCCTCGGTTTTTCCATTGCGAATAACTTTACATTTGGGCTGCGTAAAATCTTTCAATTTCTCAAGCGCGTTTCGGCTTCTAGAGTCTTGATAGGAAGAAATGAGCGAGACTAATACAATCGCGGACGCTAGGAATACGCCATCAGTAGGTTTTCCGCTGATGAAGTAGATGGAAGAGGCCACCAATAATAAAATAATCATTGGGTCTTTTGCGTACTTACTTAACGCACTAAGAAACCTGTTCTCCTTTTTATATTCTACTCTGTTGTAACCAAATTTGTTTCTAGACTCGAGAACTTGATCCGTTGTTAATCCTTGAATGTTGGAATGATTTATGGGCATAGTTTGACGATTTGACGAGCTAGCTAATCTATCAAAAAAAATCACTATTGTCCGACTAAAATTTTAAAAGGGCGTCCTTTTTAAGGTCGCCCTTTATGGTTACGTTTAGTTACCACACTTCACATAGCCATGAATAAAGGTAAAAAATTTGTCGGACAGCCGATTCTTTCTCAAATACT
>JADBYK010000066.1 GCA_020403045.1 Cytophagales bacterium | reverse complement strand
GGTCAGAGTCAGACATTTATCGTCTGACCTGACAATGAAAATCACCAACTTGGTTTTCTTACTTGGGGCTAAATCGTTGATTTTCATTCGTCAATTATGCAATGCTGACAGTACCGTCAGCATTGCATAATCTGGGTTCAACCATCGATGTGCTTGCAATTCTTATTTACCTTTGTGGCAATCAATAGAAAATGGGGATAATTAGGGTACTTCTTTTGCAGTTTTGGGCACTGGTTGGCTATCAGCTTAGCTTTGGCCAAGTAGCAGAGCCGTTATTTTTTCAAGACAAGAGCCATGACTTTGGTGATGTTGTTGAACAAAATGGCCCGGTGATGCACGAGTTTATTTTTTTTAACAAATCCATGCAGCCGATTACAATTCTAGCTGTTCAGCCATCTTGTGGCTGTACAACACCCGGATGGACAAAGGAAGCTATTGCCCCTGGTAAGTCAGGATTGATTAAAGCCAGCTTTGACCCGAAAGGACGGCCAGGCTATTTCAATAAATCACTTACTGTTACTACCGACTTTGAGGGTACCGCAATCATTCTTCAGATTAAAGGAAATGTAATTGATACGAAGGCTGAAACAGGGCCGTATGATTTGGTGGTAGAAAAGGGAAATCTACGATTTAGAAATACGTCATTTAACGTTGGCAAAGTTTTTCTCAACAAAGAGAATCCGGCTGTTGAATTCCCGCTCTATAACAATAGCAATGATTCGATCAAGATTCTCGCGGTGGTAGCGCCCCCACATATTAAGTTAGTTTATCCTAAAGTGCTGCCGCCAAAGCTATTGACAAAAATCAGTATTGTTTACCGCGCCAATGTAGAGGGTAAGTATGGATTTTGTTCAAATAGTTTAACTATCAAAACCACCGACAAGATGCTGCCCGAAAAACAGTTTCCGGTGTACGCCACGGTCGAAGAATATTTTGCCCCGCTCACGCCCGAAGAGCAGTTGGCCGCGCCTACTTTGGTCGTTAACGACTACCAATTGGATTTTGGGAAAATCAGAAACGGAGTTGAAGTGACAAGGTCGTTAAGAGCCAGAAACAGAGGGAAAAAGGACCTGATCATTCGACATATTCAAAGCAATTGCACCTGTTTGGTTGTCAATTTTAGTCGTATGAAACTAAAACCAAATGAAGAAGCAACAATTGAGTTTCGCTTCGATCCGACCGGCCGTGAAGGGCTGCAAAACAAGGCACTTACCATTTATGCAAATGACCCCGTTAACCCCGTTCAACGAATACTGGTAAAAGGGTATATCGATAATTGAAATTCTTCGAAAGGAAGTTTGACGCAAGAACAATTAGTTGAACTTCGTTTTTAACTTCTTTACGATCAACTCTGCCGCGTTGCCTTCACCATACAGCGCACCTGTAGTAGGAAAGAGCTCATTCTCTAGTCTATTGAACATGGAAAGAATAGCAGCTTTTTCTGAGCCCACGATATAGTTTACTTTTGCATCGGTCAATTCTACCCACTCTGTCTGGTCGCGAAGAGTAAGGCAGAATTTTTGGAAGAAAAAAGCTTCCTTTTGCAGCCCACCACTGTCAGTCATTACCAACTTACAATTTCTCAATAATGACAGCATATCAAAATATCCTTGCGGCTCGATCATCGTAACATCCAGAGAGATTGCCAGCGAATTCAGGTAAGCCTTTGTGCGAGGATGTAAGGGGAGTACCACCGGCATTTCTTTATTGATTTCATTCAAGGCATCACAAATGCCTCGAAGTTTCTCCGGGTCATTGGTGTTTTCTGCGCGGTGGATGGTGCACAGAACGAAGTTATTTGGAGTGAGATTTAGCTTCTTGATAATCGTTGCTACTGTTTCTGCTATTTGCTGGTAGTAAAGCACGGCATCGTACATCACATCTCCCGGCTGTTCAATCTCACAAAGGAAGTTTCTGAAGCCTTCTTTTTCCAGATTGGCAACTGCGGTTTCGGTAGGGCAGAATAGCAATTGGCTGATGCGGTCGGTCAATATTCGATTGACTTCTTCCGGCATCTTCATTTCGAAACTCCGCAGCCCCGCTTCCACATGCGCTACGGGGATGTGCAGTTTAGCAGCTGTCAAAGCGCCAGCAAGAGTTGAGTTGGTGTCTCCATAAACCAATACGCATACTGGCTTTTCTTGGATCAATACATGTTCAATTTGTTCCATCATCCGCCCCGTCATGGCGCCATGGTTCAAACCTTGTATCTCGAGATTATAGTTGGGATGGGGGATCTCCATCTCATCGAAAAAAACCTGACTCATATTGGCATCAAAATGCTGCCCCGTGTGAACAATGATTTCCTCAATGCCAGACTTCTTGAGCGCACGCGATACTGTAGCGGCTTTGATGAATTGCGGACGAGCGCCAAGAACAGTTACGATTTTCATTGTTTGTTGTTCGTTGTTCGTTGTTGGTTATTGGAATACTGGTGCTCGATCAACGAATAACCAACTACAACAAACGAGTTATACAAAAGCAGGTATCCCTGTAATTTCATTTCCTAAAATCAATAAATGAATGTCGTGTGTGCCTTCGTAGGTCACTACTGATTCTAAGTTCATCATGTGGCGCATAATGGGGTATTCGCCCGTGATCCCCATGCCACCATGCATTTGACGTGCTTCTCTCGCAATTTCCAAAGCGAGGTTCACATTGTTACGCTTCGCCAATGATATCTGAGGGGTTGTCGCCTTGCCTTCATTCATCAACACGCCCAATCGCCAGTTGAGCAATTGTGCTTTCGTTATTTCAGTAAGCATTTCAGCCAGCTTTTTTTGTTGCAATTGAAAAGAAGCAATTGGTTTTCCAAATTGGATACGCTCGGCAGCATATCGTCTGGCCGATTCATAACAATCCATAGCTGCGCCCAGCGCTCCCCATGCTATTCCATAGCGCGCAGAATCCAAACACATCATGGGTGCGCCTAGACCATTTTTACCTGGCAACATGTTTTCTTTTGGAACTTTCACGTTATCAAATACCAGTTCTCCCGTAGCACTTGCCCGAAGGCTCCATTTTCCGTGTGTTTCCGGTGTGGTAAAACCGGGCATTCCGCGCTCGACAATAAGTCCATGAATTCGCCCCACTTCATTCTTTGCCCATACCACTGCAACATCTGCTTTCGGAGAATTTGAAATCCACATCTTTGCTCCGTTCAACAAGTAGTGATCGCCCATGTCTTTGAAGTTGGTGACCATTCCACTCGGGTTGGAACCGTGGTCAGGCTCCGTCAAACCAAAGCAACCCAACCATTCTCCACTGGCTAGTTTCGGCAGATATTTTTTGCGCTGTGCTTCGTTGCCAAATTTATAAATAGGATACATCACGAGTGATCCTTGAACGGACGCTGTAGACCTCATGCCGGAGTCCCCACGCTCAATCTCTTGCATAATAATTCCATAGGAGATATAGTCTAGGCCACCACAGCCATATTCTACAGGCAGGGTAGGTCCGAAGGCACCCACTTCGCCAAACTTTCTCACGATTTCGTAAGGAAAGTGTGCACGCTGGGCCCAATCTTCAATGTAGGGACTTATCTCTTTTTTGACAAAGTCGCGTACAGAGCTGCGAATCAACTTATGCTCTTCGGTAAGCAAGTCATCGATTTGATAAAAATCAGGGTGTTCGTATAGGTCTTGCTTCAAGGACTTTTTAGCAGACGCGTTGGCTGAAGTGGTGCTTGACATGGCTTTTTGGTTATTCTTGGCGAAAGCACCAAATTTACACAAAAGTCCAAAGTAGAGGCTATATGAAGTCGTTATAAAGGGCTACTATTCACCTTTTGTTTAATGGAAAAGCCACTCGATCCTAATTTAGTAGAACAAGTAAAAAAACTGCAGCAAAAGTATGCGGTGATGGGGCAAGATCTTTCTTCCTATCTGGATGGGTTGTTGCATGCCGACTACCTGACTTACTGGGATTATATTCACTTGGATACACTGCTAAGTTTGCAGAACCCCAAGACCCAGTTTCCTGACGAGAAGGTTTTTATTGTTTACCATCAGATTACGGAGCTGTATTTTAACCTGATACTATGGGAGCTTGAACAGATTTCGGAGAAACAACCTCTGGATCAAGCTTTCTTTGTCGCACGACTTGATCGGGTCATTCGCTATTTTCAATTGTTAGAAAGTTCGTTTACCGTAATGGTCGATGGCATGGAGCGCGAGCAATTCTTGAAGTTTCGGATGTCGTTGTTGCCTTCGTCCGGTTTTCAATCTGCCCAATATCGGTTAATCGAAATGTGTGCCACCGACATGATTAATCTGGTTAATCCACAAGAGCGTGAAGCGTTGCGGGAATACAGTGATTTTGACCTTCAGGTAGAGAAATTATACTGGCGAAGTGGCGCTACTGAGTTAGCGTCTGGAAAAAAGACATTAACACTTCAGCAGTTTGAAGAAAAATATCTGGAGATTTTTAAGTCGACTGGTATGAAGTATCGCGACCGAAATTTGTCGAGACTGTATGAACAACATTTCAAAGACTCTCCCGAAGTGGTCTCTCGTCTTCGCGAGTTTGATCAACTGGCCAACGTGTTGTGGCCGCTAGCCCATTTGAAGTCAGCAGGCCGGTACCTACAACGCGATCCGGAAGATATCAAAGCCACAGGCGGTACAAACTGGCAAAAATATTTGCCTCCGCGCTTCCAAAAGATAATGTTTTTCCCTGCGCTTTGGACAGATCAGGAGAAAGCAGATTGGGGAAAAGCGGGTGTGTTAAAGAACTTGTAGCTGCTAGTCCAATAACATGCAAAGCCAAAATAGGGCATTCGATTATTGGCAGTTATTGTGAATGGCTATCTTTACAATGTGAAAAAGTGCGCTTTCTTTTTGTTGTGGATGTTTCCTCTGTTTGTCTTAGGGCAGGGCAACACTCGCACCACCTACCATGATGTCGCTAAGAAAAATGTAAAAGAAGTATACCAGGTAAAAGATACGATCAGCAATATTCTACAGGGGCGGTATATCTCTTATTTCTTGAATGGCAACATCGAATCAAAAGGTCAATTTGTTAACAACGAGACCAGTGGTGCCTGGGAGTTTTATTTTGAGACGGGCAATCTGCGCATGAAGGGAATTCTACGCGCTAACTCCAACTATGGATTGTGGGAATATTTTTATGAAAGCGGGCAAAAAAGTATGGAAGGTATCATTGACGGGAAAACAAAAGAAGGAGTGTGGAAAATTTACTATGAAAATGGAGACCTCAAAGAAACTGGCGAGTATAACGAAAATAATCGAACAGGCTTATGGAAAATGTATTTCGAAGACGGAGCCTTGCGTGGTGAGATCGAGTACAAAGATGACTATGGTAGGTTTACCGAGTATTATCATTCGGGAAAAGTAATGGGAGAAGGTCCAAAGGCAGGAGCACGCAATGTGGGGCTTTGGCGGTTCTTTGCTGAAGATGGATCACTGGAGAGTGAAGGTAATTTTGAGAATGGGAAAAAGAATGGTGAATGGAAGCAATTTTATCCCTCGGGCAAACTGTCGGCTTCCGGTTGGTACACGAATGATTTACCAAGTGGGCGTTGGAACTATTTCTTTGAAGATGGCTCTGCACTCTCAGGAGGCGAGTTTGTTGATGGCAAAAAGAATGGATACTGGTCAACCTTCAACAAAGGAGGGAGTAAACGAAATGAGATCACTTATCAAAATGGCGTAGGAGAATACCGTGAATATTATCAAGACGGTAAATTGCGGGTGAAAGGACAAATTGTAGACGATAAAAATCAGGGAAAGTGGCAATACTATTTTCAAGATGGCAAACTAGAAGGAGAGTGCATATTTGATCGGGGCAAGGGTGTTTATTCAGGCTTTTTCCCCAATGGCTCGCTACAAACAAAAGGGCAAATTGAGGATGACCTACGCATTGGCACTTGGGAGTTGTATGAGCCCGATGGGAAACTGGCGGGGTACTATAAGCCATTCTATGATGACAAGGTGCTGGCCAACGAGATTGGTGCCGCGCTGCAAAAAAAGACAAACAATACGATTGTGCTACCCAAAAAATCGAAACAAAAAGGCTTCGATTATTTTTCGCCTTTATTTCCCGAGTACCATGGCGTGATCGTTGGGGGAAATCCGGTTTTTGCATTCATTGGAACGATCCCGCTTTCCATAGAGTTTTACAATCAAGAACGACTCGGGCACGAGTTTGCCTTTGAAGGATTACGCGATCCGTTTTTTACGGCAGACACCGAAGTGCCTGAAAATAAAGTGTTTCAGCGGGGCAACGTGATCTCGGTACGGCAGAAATTTTATAATCCTCTAAAGACGGGAATGTGGTACTTTGGCCATCAGGTGAGGTTCACTAATATCAGTCATTTCAACAATGTTTTCTCTCCGATCTCCCCCCAAACAAAAGTTACGGCAAGCGCATCAGAACAACGAGCAGAATGGGGTGTGTTGCTAGGGCTGCGCCTGATGGAACGAAACAACGCCAATGGATTTACCATTGATATATTTGGTGCTTACAATATTGGATTTAGAAATTTTGATGTAGATGATTTGTATAAAAATTCTTTTTCGTCAATCAATCAATCGTCTTTTTCCACCAGCACTAATTTTGGGATCAACTTTGGCTATTCTTTTTCTTTCGATGGAAGAAGATAACGCGAACGATTTCTCAACAAGCATCATCCAGAGCCAACAATAACTTATAACTTGCGTCTTAATTAGTCTGTCATCCAATTGAAGGGATAACTACCTTTCCTATGAACCAGAAAGTTGAAGTTAATTTAACACCCCAAGAGGCATTTGACGAGGCGCTTGTCAAACCTGCTCTTTTTCAAAAACTACATTTAATAGATGATGGCGGACTATTTTTACAGCCATTACGTAGATCGATTGATGCCAGAGGCAGGGAAGTAATAGTAAATTTTCTGGTGGAACTTGTTCCAAAGAAAGAAGCGGGATCAAACATCACTTATGAAAAATCATATCCCGATGTGAGCCACGCTCCCGCAGCAATTATTGTTGGATCTGGACCAGCCGGCATGTTTGCTGCCATCCGTCTAATCGAATTGGGCGTCAAACCAATTCTACTAGAGCGCGGAAAAGATGTGCAGGCACGAAGACGAGACATCGCTGCGATCAATAAAGCAAATGTCGTTAACCCGGAATCAAATTATTGCTTTGGCGAGGGAGGTGCGGGCACCTACTCAGATGGTAAACTATATACCCGTTCAAAAAAGCGGGGCGATATCAGACGTATTTTGGAAATCCTGGTAGCGCATGGCGCCAAAGAGGAAATTTTATATGATGCTCATCCACACATTGGCACCAACAAGCTGCCCTTGCTAGTGGCGGAGCTTCGCGAGACGATCAAGAAGGCCGGGGGAGAAATACATTTCAATACTAAAGTAATCGATTTTATATTGAAGGGTAATGAAATGCAAGGTGTTGTCACCGAGGGTGGCACCAAATGGGAAGCTGCCTCTGTGCTACTTGCGACTGGTCATTCTGCAAGAGATATTTTTGAATTGCTCCATCAACGTGGAATTAATATAGAAGCGAAGCCCTTTGCGTTGGGTGTGCGTGTCGAGCATGCACAGTCGTTGATTGATCAGGTTCAGTATCATTGTAAAACTGATCGCGGTCCTTATTTGCCGGCCTCTTCTTATTCGCTGGTTCATCAGGCGAAAGTAAATGGCAAAGAGCGTGGCGTATTCTCTTTTTGTATGTGTCCCGGTGGCTTTATTGTTCCGGCAGCAACAGCCCCAGGTGAAGTGGTCGTCAACGGAATGAGCCCTTCAAGGCGAGACTCTAAGTTCGCCAATTCAGGAATAGTAATGTCGATTGAAGAATCCGACTACCAGAAGTTTAGCAAGTATGGTGCTTTGGCGGGCCTTCATTTTCAGTCTGAAGTTGAAAAAAGAGCATGCTCACTTGCGGGCGGAACGCAAGCCGCCCCGGCTCAACGTTTAATCGATTTTGTAGGGGGAAAGCACTCGTCTAGTTTGTTACCTACATCCTATCAGCCAGGACTTGAGAGTATCGCCATGGATGATGTATTACCGCCATTTATTGCAGAGGGTTTGAGGCAGGGGTTCAGGAATTTTGGAAGCAAAATGAGGGGCTACTTAACCAACGAAGCACAAATAGTAGGAGTGGAGAGTAGAACATCTTCTCCTGTGCGTATTCCTAGAGACAAGGAGACATTGGAGCATGTATCGGTCAAGAATTTTTTTCCGTGCGGTGAAGGTGCAGGGTATGCGGGAGGTATCGTGTCGGCTGCAATGGATGGTGAACGTTGTGCTGAGGCTATGGTCAAGTTGTATTACAAGAAGAACTCTTCTGAATGAATTGTCGTTACTTTTTTGAACTGAATTTGAATGGATAAGATGACCAAGAAAACGGTAATTGTAGGTGCTTCAACAAACCCGAGTAGATATGCCTTTATGGCTGCAGAAAGGCTGGTTGACAACCACCATGAAATAGTTCCGATTGGTGTTAAATCGGGAGAAGTTTTTGGAAAATCGATTTTAGATATTGGAAGCAAACCTTCAATAGAAGAAGTAGACACGATTACACTCTACATAGGCCCGCAGCACCAAAAAGAACACTACGAATATCTCTTAAGTCTGAAACCAAAGCGCGTTATCTTCAACCCAGGTACTGAAAATGCAGAATTTGAAAAAAAGGTAGAGGAATCGGGAGCGGAGGCACTCGAGGCTTGTACATTGGTCATGCTAAGTACAGGTCAGTATTGATCACATTATTCAAATAGAAGTTCATCCAAAAAGGAATGAAGTTCTTTCTCGGTTTTTAGGTTGTGCTGTTTTTTAGCAACGATGATTCCTGATTCCAGTATTTGTATTGCTTTTGGCTGGTTCCCCTGATCTAAGAAGAAACCAGCCGCGATGTAGTAGGTTGGCAGATAATCAGCATGTTGGGTCATCAGTTCCTGAAACAACAAACCAACCCGTTGAGGATCTTTGCCACTTAATTCCATCGCCAGCGCATACTTGTTGAAGGGCTCTTTAGGGTCTTCTACTATCCACTGCTCCAGATTTTTCACCCGCTCGATGTTCATTTGATTTTTTCGGTTTCCAACAACTCTTATTAAAATTTTATCCTTTATCTTGAGCCAAATTTAAGTTTCCTTTGTTAAACATCTGATAATCATTTCCCTTTTTCCCTTTATGAAGATTTTAGTATGTATTTCTCATGTTCCTGATACCACGTCAAAGATCAATTTTACTGAAAATGGTACGAAGTTCGATACTGCGGGCGTTCAATTTATAATTGGCCCTTATGACGATTATGCGTTGGCACGTGCCATCGAATTAAAAGAAGCTAATGCCGGAACTCTGGTTACCGTAATTAATATAGGTCTTGCTGAAACAGAATCAACGATTCGAAAAGCACTAGCGATTGGCGCTGATGATGCGATTCGTGTCAATGCAGACCCTACAGATTCTTTTTTTGTTGCCTCCCAGATTGCAGAGCACGCCAAGGGCTTTGATCTTATTCTGATGGGAAGAGAATCAATCGACTATAATGGTGGAGTCGTTCACGCAATGGTGGGTGAGTTGTTGGGTATTCCGTCACTATCTCCTGTAATGAAATTAGAAATCGATGGTTCGAAAGTAAAGATGGAACGCGAAATTGAAGGTGGACATGAAAACGTGGAAGCTAACTTGCCTTTGGTAGCCGGCTGCCAGGAGCCTATTGCTGAATGGAAGATCCCGAATATGCGCGGAATTATGTCAGCTCGAACTAAACCTCTAAAAGTGGTTGAACCAAAAGCGGTTGATAAGACGGTGGTCGTTCAGAAATTTGAATTACCTCCGGCCAAAGGCGCTATCAGAATGATCAGCGCTGACAATGTGGCTGAGCTAGTGACTCTGTTGAAAACAGAGGCAAAAGTTCTTTAAAAAGCCGTTAGAAAAAAGCAGCGTTTAACATAATTAATTTTATTGATATGTCAGTCTTAGTATTTGTAGAAGTAGGAGAAGGAAAAATTAGAAAAACCTCATTGGAAGCCATTGCGTATGCAAATGCCCTCAAAGCGGGTGATGTAGTTGCCGTGGCACTGGGTTCAATTGAAGCAGTGGAGTTGTCGTCTGTTGGAAAATATGGAGCTACGAAAGTGCTCCACGTAGCCGATGCTCGATTAGACAAGCCGGTGATTCAGGTTTATGCATCGGTGCTAACAAAGGCTATGCAAGATGAGAATGCAGACATACTCGTTCTGGCGAATTCATCGCTAGGTACACCGGTTGCTGCGAAAGTCGCGATCAAAACCAACGCCAGCTTTGCATCAAATGTAGTGGACTTGCCCAATACGTCCAATGGCTTTGTCGTTAAACGCAGCATCTATACTGGTAAAGCATTTTCCTTTGTTGATTTAAAAAATCAAAAGAAGGTGTTGGCGCTAAAGAAGAATGCGGCAGAGGCAAAAGAAATAGGCGGTACCATCACCGTAACTCCCTATGCCATTTCGCTCAACGAATCTGATTTTAATACGACCACTACAGCCACGGAAAAAGCAACAGGAGATATTTTACTGCCGGAAGCAGAGATCGTAGTTTCTGGTGGCCGTGGATTGAAAGGCCCTGAACACTGGGGCATCCTGGAAGACCTCGCCAAAGCACTACATGCTGGTACGGGTTGCAGTAAGCCGGTGTCTGATTTGGGCTGGAGACCACATCATGAACACGTAGGCCAAACGGGGGTTAAGGTGGCTCCTCAGCTGTATATAGCAGTGGGTATTTCAGGTGCGATTCAGCACCTGGCTGGCGTCAACTCATCTAAAGTAATTGTAGTGATTAACAAAGATGCGGACGCGCCCTTTTTCAAAGCAGCCGATTATGGTATCGTTGGAGACGCCTTCGATATTCTGCCAAAATTGACGGCCGCTGTTAAAGCCAGCCATTAGCAAAAAGAATTTGTTGGCAATTTATAAATAGTGTTGGCGAAATAGTAATTTAGATTGAGTGAAGAAGATTAAGTTAGAGATTTTAGGATTATCATCGAGCCAATCACAGACCGGTTCTTTTGCGTTGGTTCTTGGCGAAGTGTCAGGAAATCGCAGGTTGCCCATTATTATCGGAATGTTTGAAGCACAGGCCATCGCGATCGAAATTGAAAAGATCATTCCAAACCGCCCGATGACCCACGACCTGTTTAAGTCATTTTCGAATTCCTTTCATTTCCATGTGGAGGAAATAATTATCTCGGATTTGAAAGAGGGTGTATTCTTCGCAAAAATTGTTTGCAGCGATGGCTTAAATAAAACCGAAATTGATGCCCGACCTTCGGATGCGATTGCAATCGGACTGCGGTTTGATGCCACCATTTATACGTATGAGACGATACTGGCCGAGGCAGGCATTGTATTAACAGATCAAGAGGAGGAGGACGATAAAGAAAAAGCGCAACCAAAAGAGGCCAAGCCCAAAGCAAAGAAAGAAACGGTGAAGAAGGGTAGCGATGACTACAAAAATTATAGCATGGACAAACTCAAAGATCTGCTAAAAGACGCGCTCGATAAAGAAGATTACGAAAAGGCCGCCAAAATCAGAGATGAGTTGGGGAAGAGAAATTGACAGGTATTGATCGCACTTGAAATTGCTTAAATGGACTATGTACGCGGGCTTCTCGGATTACTTTTCTTAATTGGAGTTGCATTTCTTTTATCCGGAAATCGAAAAAAAATAGATTGGAGATTGGTGGCCATTGGCATCTCGCTACAAATATTAATAGGCTTGGCGATTGCAAAAGTAGGCTTCGTCCGGTTTGTGTTTGAATTTGCCAGTGAGAAGTTTGTTCTTTTTCTGAGCTTCGCACGAGAGGGTAGCAAATTTGTTTTTGGTTCACTCGCTACCGATACTTCCAACACGGGTTTTATCTTTGCTTTTCAGGCATTGCCCACTGTCATCTTCTTTTCAGCTGTAACGGCAGGCCTTTACTACTTAGGGATCCTACAAAAAATTGTTTTTGGTTTTGCGTGGGTGATGACAAAAACAATGAGGCTTTCGGGAAGTGAGAGTCTCTCAGCTGCTGCCAATATTTTCATGGGGCAAACGGAGGCGCCTTTGTTAGTCCGGCCCTTTATTGCTGGCATGACAAAGTCTGAGCTCTTCTGTTTGATGGTGGGAGGGATGGCCACCATTGCCGGAAGTGTGTTGGCAACGTATGTTGGCCTGCTGGGCGGAGGAAGTGTTGAAGAGAAGACGCTTTTCGCAACGTATTTGCTTTGTGCTTCAATCATGAATGCACCTGCTGCGATTGTTTTATCGAAGATATTCTGTCCTCAAGATGAACCCGAGAAAATTGACGCGCGGCTAAAAGTAAGCAAGGAACAAATTGGTGTCAACTTGGTTGATGCGCTCGCCACGGGTGCAGCTGACGGCTTGAAATTAGCTTTGAATATTGGCGGTATGCTGATCGCTTTTATTGCCATTATTTATGCCGTCAATTGGATACTCGTTGATTTTGTGGGTGCAGTTACCGGGCTAAATGAATTTGTGGTATCAAGTACAAAGGGAGCATTCAATGGCTTTTCGTTACAATACATTTTGGGTCAGGTGTTTAGGGTGTTTGCTTTTGCTATGGGGGTAGAGTGGAGCCAGACGCTGCAAGTGGGCAGTTTACTTGGCCAAAAGATGGTCATCAATGAATTTGTAGCTTATGTCGACCTGTCGCAAATGAAAGCAGCCGGTTTACTTGATGAAAAATCTATTCGAATTGCCACTTATGCCCTATGCGGATTTGCCAATTTCAGCTCTATCGCTATTCAAATTGGTGGCATTGGTGGGATGGCTCCCGGGCGACAAGGCGATCTTTCGAAGCTAGGATTGAAAGCGATGTTGGCAGCCTCTCTCGCAACCATGATGACGGCTACTATCGCTGGGGCAATCTTTTAGCCTGGTTGGAAAGCACCCCTTATTCATGAGGAAATCGAGGTCATTTCTACTGACGTCTGGACGCTACAGTAATCCTATAATTTTGGACGAAGTACTGCTGTAATCCCCAAGTATTATTTATCTTAGAACTTTGATACGCCTATGACAAAATCAAATTTACTACTCATTGGGTTGCTTATTATTTTGGCATCTTGTTCCACACGAAAAGAGAAAATCCCCGAAACACCAGCTATGCCCGGAAAATCAGAAAAGATGATCATCTATCAGATGATGACACGGTTGTTCACCAACACCAATACTACCAACAAGTCCTACGGAACTCTCCAAGAGAATGGCGTTGGGAAAATGAATGATATCAACGAGACTGCACTGTTGGGTATCAAAGAGCTGGGAGTTACCCATGTTTGGTACACCGGCATAATCGAACATGCATTGCTCACAGATTATACTGAATTTGGAATACCCTTAGATGATGCAGATGTGGTAAAAGGAAGGGCGGGGTCCCCCTATGCCATTAAAGATTATTACGATATCAATCCTGACCTAGCAGTAAATGTGAAGAACCGGATGCAGGAGTTTGAACAATTAGTGGAACGGACGCATCAGGCTCAAATGAAAGTGATTATTGACTTTGTCCCCAATCATGTGGCACGCACATACAAAAGTGATGCGCGACCGGAAGGCACGAAGGACTTGGGCGAGGACGATGACAAAACGGTTTCATTCAAGCCAAACAATAACTTTTACTACTTGCCAGGACAATCTTTTCAGCCTCCGGAAGGATACAATTCGTTGGGCCCTAATACTTTTCCTACAAAGGATAAGAAATACACAGAACAGCCTGCTAAAGTAACTGGTAATGACCAATTCACTTCTACTCCTGGAATCAACGAGTGGTTTGAGACCGTTAAACTCAACTACGGTGTAGATATTCAGGATAATAGAAAAACCTACTTTGATCCCGTTCCCGATACTTGGATTAAAATGAAAGATATCCTGGTCTTTTGGGCAAACAAAAAAGTGGATGGCTTTCGGTGCGACATGACTGAAATGGTTCCGGTCGAGTTTTGGCATTGGGCAATACCCCAGGTGAAAGCGATCAATCAAGACATCATTTTTGTTGCGGAGATTTACAATCCGAATGAATACCGTAACTATTTAATAAACGGGCATTTTGATTTCCTCTACGACAAAGTGCAGTTGTACGATACGCTTCGTTTGCTTGTCAATCAACATGCGCATGCTGCTGGTATTCCGCAAATCCAAGAAAGCTTGAAAGGCGTGAACCACCAGATGTTACATTTCCTGGAAAATCATGATGAACAGCGAATTGCTTCACCAGCCTTTGCCGGTGATCCTTGGAAGGCTGTGCCAGCGATGGTAGTTAGCGCAACGATCGATCAATCTCCGGTAATGATTTACTTTGGTCAGGAAGTGGGTGAACCCGGTGATGGAGCTGAAGGATTTGGTGGAGAAGACGGACGCACAACTATTTTTGATTATTGGGGTGTGCCTCAACATCAAAAATGGGTGAACAATGGAAAGTTTGATGGAGGCCAGTTGAGCATAGAGCAAAAGCAACTGCGTCAATTTTATGGTGATATTTTAAAACTCTGTTCAACCAACCAGGCGATTGCCCGTGGCAATTATTTTGACATCACCCTTCCATGTTTACAACAGTCTGCCATTTCATCTTTTGTAAGTGTGTTCGCTCGGTGGGAGGGAGAAGAAAATCTCGTTATCATTTCAAACTTTAATTCAAAACTGGAGAAGGTTAAAGTTTCCATACCCGATGAGTTAGCTTCAGCCATGAAATTGGAAAAAGGAAAGGCTTATGTGGGTCGAGATTTATTGCGAAGTGGGGCTGAAATTGGATTCAATGAATCGCTGGTTGCGGAATTCGAGCTGCCAGCCTATAGTTCATTTATACTAAAAATTAAATAGTTCATGCAAGGGAAGGCGAGAGTAATTATTGAGAATGTTCAACCCATAGTAGATGGCGGATTGTTTCCCGCAAAGCGAACCGTTGGTGAATCGGTTATTGTTTCTGCTACAATTTTTGGCGATGGTCACGACCACATTCGCGCCTCTGTTCTTTACAAGAAGGCAGGTGCTAATCAATGGAAAGTGGTTGAACTGCAACCCACATTTAATGATGACTGGTCTGCGTCTTTTTTGGTAGACGAGCAAGGCACGTATATGTTCACGATACATGCCTGGGTCGATCATTTTGATACCTGGTATGATGGATTCAAAAAGAAAGCAGCCGCCAAAATCGATGTGAAGGTGGAATTGATGGAGGGCGCCATTTTCCTAAAGACACTGGCAGAAAATGGGAAGGCGAATTTGCTTAACCTCGCCACGAAATTGGAGGACACCAGTAAATACAAAGAAGCGGTTGACCTGGTACTCAGCGAGGGTTTTTCACAGATTGTTAAAGATTATCCCCTCAAGGAAAATGAAACACGCCTGGATGAGGAGGTTGAAATTGTGGTTGAACATAAAAAAGCAAACTTCAGTTCTTGGTACGAATTTTTTCCGCGATCCAGCTCATTCGAACTTGGCAAGCATGGCACGTTTCAAGATTGCGTTCGGCTTTTGCCACGGGTAGCTGCCATGGGTTTTGATGTGTTGTATTTCCCACCGATTCATCCCATTGGCAAACTCAACCGAAAAGGAAAAAATAATAATGTGAAGGCACAGAAGGGCGAGCCGGGTTCACCGTGGGCTATCGGCAGTGACGAAGGAGGGCACAAGTCGATTCTTCCAGAGTTAGGTACGTTGGAGGATTTCAAAAAATTAATTGAGGAGGCAAAGAAACTTGGAATTGATGTTGCGATGGACATTGCTTTTCAGTGTGCACCCGATCACCCCTACGTGAAGGAACATCCCGACTGGTTTAAACAGCGACCAGATGGTTCTATTCAATATGCAGAGAATCCGCCAAAGAAATATCAAGATATATATCCGTTCAATTTTGAAACAGACGATTGGAAGAATTTGTGGGACGAACTTCGGTCTGTGTTCTTCTACTGGATAGAACAAGGTGTCACGATTTTTAGAATAGATAATCCGCATACCAAGCCGATTCCATTTTGGCATTGGGTAATCATCGAGGTGCAAAAAGTACATCCTGATATTATTTTCCTCGCGGAGGCATTCACAAGGCCAAGGATCATGGCCTCGTTGGCGAAAGTTGGGTTTACTCAATCGTATACTTATTTCACCTGGCGAGTTAGTAAAGCTGAAATCATTGAGTACATGAATGATTTAGTTTATGGACCGTCAAGAAATTATTTCCGCCCGAACTTCTGGCCCAATACGCCTGATATTCTGCCCTATCATTTACAGATGAAGGGAGAGAATAGCTTTTTGTTTCGCTACGCCCTTGCAGCTACGCTTTCTTCTAACTATGGCGTTTATGGGCCTTCTTATGAATTCTTGGAAAACATGCCGATAGAAGGCAAAGAAGAATACTATAATTCTGAGAAGTATGAAGTGCGTCATTACGATTGGAAAAGAACCAATCGGATGACCGATATTATGAGCTTGCTTAACAAGATTCGCAAAGAAAATGCGGCACTTCAATCTACCTGGAATATGCAGTTCTGCCCAATCGAAAACGATCAATTGATAGCGTACATAAAAGCTACCGATGACTTGTCTAACATCATTTTAATCGTGGTCAACTTAGATCCAAATGGAAAACAATCTGGTTACGTGCAACTGCCAAAAGCGCGTCTCAGACTTGGTGATAAGATCAATCTAAAATTGAAAGACCTCATCACTGGCGAATATTATACATGGACACAAGAGTGGAATTTTGTGGAGCTGAACCCGAACAAAATCCCTTTTCATGTATTGCAGCTGGAGATTCACGAGTCAAACATGTAATGTATGCCGACTGGAAAAAACAATCCGCTTTGGTTTAAAGATGCCATCATTTATGAGCTGAGCGTCAGGGCATTTTATGATAGTAATAGTGACGGTATTGGTGATTTTCCAGGCCTTGTTCAAAAGCTCGATTACCTTGAGGATCTTGGCATAAACACCATTTGGCTCTTGCCGTTCTTTCCTTCCCCGTTGAAGGATGATGGCTTCGATGTAAGCGAGTACTGTGATATTCATCCGGACTATGGCACGCTGGCAGACTTCAAATTATTTTTAAAAGAGGCCCATCGCAGGGGACTCAAAGTTATCACTGAGCTGATATTGAATCATACATCCGATCAGCATCCATGGTTTCAGAAGTCGAGAAAGGCACGATCGGGTTCGAAATACAAAGATTACTACGTTTGGAGTGATACGACTGATAAGTACAAAGAAGCACGCATCATGTTTCAAGATGATGAAGCGTCTAACTGGGCGTGGGACAATGAAGCAAAAGCCTACTTCTGGCATCGTTTCTATAGGCACCAACCAGAGTTAAATTATGATAATCCGGAAGTGCAGTTGGAAATGATTAAGGCGGTTGACTTTTGGATGAAGATGGGCGTAGATGGATTTCGGTTGCCCTCAGTACCATTTTTATTTGAAGAGGAAGGAACAAATTGTGAGAACCTCCCGCAAACGCATGCCTTTCTAAAGCGTCTGCGCTTGCACATCGACAAGCATTACGAAGATCGTGTACTAATCGCTGAAGCAAACCTATGGCCTGAGGATGCTGCGCAATACTTTGGGGAAGGCCAAGAGTGTCACATGAGCTTTAATTACCCATTGATGCCTCGGCTATTTCTTGGCTTACGTACAGAAGATAGTTATCCGATCATTGATATCATTGAACAGACACCTCAAACACCACCCAATAGTCAGTGGGCTCTTTTTTTAAGAAACCATGATGAGATTGGTTTGGATATGGTGACCGAAGAGGAAAAAGACTACCTGTTTAAAGCGTACGCAAAAGATCCAAATACAAAGCACAATGCAGGTATCCGAAGACGCCTGGCACCTTTGCTTAATAATGATAGACGCAAAATAGAATTGCTCTATACGATTATGTTTTCGTTGCCGGGTACTCCTGTTTTGTACTATGGCGATGAGATTGGTATGGGTGATAATGTCTACTTGGGCGATCGATTTGGAGTGCGAACACCGATGCAGTGGAATGTTAACATCAATGCAGGGTTCTCAGACGCCAACCCACAGCGACTATTCTTGCCGGTAATCACTGATCCCGTTTATCGCTATGAATCGCTTAACGTGGCTACGTTAGAAGAAAATCCTTCTTCACTGGTGTGGTGGGTAAAAAATGTGCTGGCCATGCGCAAGCGATTAAACGTGTTCGGGCGCGGTGATTTAAAATTTATTGAGAGTTCCAATGCGAAGGTTCTTTCTTTTGCAAGGACCTATCAAGATCAAAAAATCATTGTGGTTGCGAATTTGTCCCAGTTCTCCCAAGCGACAACGCTTAACCTTTCCGATTATAAGGATTGTGACGTTACCGAGGTTTTTAGCCAAAACAGATTTTTGAATGTGGGGGATGGCGAATATCCGATTACCATTGGCCCCTACGGTTATTTTTGGTTTCAGGCAGATGTGTCGGAAAAGAAAAATGTATCTAACACCAGTACTGAATTATTTCTATTCGAGACGGACATCTCCTGGGAGAAGTTGTTTAATAATTACAATGAGGTAAGAGTACTTGAACGAAAAATTTTACAACCGTTCATGAAGAAATGCCGTTGGTTTGGTGGCAAAGCGAAGGTCATCAGCAAGATGAACATCCACAAAGTAATACCGGTGAAGGTGGATGGGGAAACTCATTTTATGACCATTATTCAAGTTGACTACGTGCAGCGCTTGCCGGAATTGTATTTTTTGCCGATGTGTTTTGTCCCTTCAGACAGCATGTTTGACAAGGTAGAGTACACTGCTCAGAGCGTAATCAGCAGAGCCGAGATACAGGGTAAAGCCGGTTTTATATTAGATAGCAGCTACGACCGTACGTTCCGCGATTTCCTGTTCGGAAGTATGGATCGCAAAGTAAGAATCAAAGACGAGGGCGGCACGCTCGAGTTTAACTCAAGCATCTATACCAAACTGAATGCCGACAAGATAGAATCAAAAATTTTGAAAGCAGATCAGAGCAACACCGCCATTATTTACAATGATCAGTTCTTTTTCAAGTTCTACCGGAAGATTGAGAACGAAATAAATCCGGATTTAGAAATTGTTAGGTTCCTTTCAGAAAACACAAATTTTAGAAACGCGCCAAAGTATGCAGGAAGCATCGAGTATCGCGACAATGAAGGGAAGACAACGGTGTTTGGACTCTTGCAAGAGAAAGTAGAGAATCAAGGAGATTCATGGGTAATGACTATTGATTCAGTAGGCCGTTTTTACGAACGAGTAATTGCGAAAGCAAAGAAAGAAAAGTTACCCAAGCTAATCAACCGGGACGCAATTAAGTTTGAGGAAGCTCCGGAATTGATACAAGAGTTTATCGGGCGAGGGTTTTATGAGAGAGTAGTACGGCTGGGTCAGCGAACTGCTGAAATGCATTTGGCGCTCGCTTCCGACAGTGTGACGCCTGCCTTTTCCCCGGAGTACTTCACTGCAAACTATCAACGTTCTCTTTACTCAACCTTGCGAAAGTTATTGCGCGATCGATTTAAACTTTTAGAGCAAACAATGCCCAAGTTAGATCTTGAGACGCAAAAATTAGGTAAAGAAGTATTGGAAATGGAAGACACCATTTTGGAATGTTTTAGCCTTATTTATCAAACCAGAATTAACGCGATAAAAACCCGTATCCATGGAGATTACCATTTAGGGCAGGTACTTTTTACAGGAAAGGATTTTATTATTATAGATTTTGAAGGCGAACCGGGATTTAGTTTTAGTGAACGAAGACTTAAAAAGAGTCCGCTGAAAGACGTTGCTGGCATGATGCGCTCATTTCATTATGCAGCCTTTGGAAAAATTCTACTCAACGAAAACTATAGAGAAAAAGACATTGAATTTTTAGAGCAGTGGGCAGAGCAGTGGCAGCATTATGTTAGTCGTTTTTATCTGGGCGCCTATCTCGAAAAAATGGGAATGGGAAAATCTCTTTCACCGGAGGGTGAGGTATTAATTCGAACGTACCTGTTAGAAAAAGCGGTCTATGAATTAGGCTATGAATTAAACGGCCGTCCGGATTGGGTAAATATTCCACTGCGAGGTATTCGCTATCAGATGCGAAGGTACCTGGAAGCGAAAGAATTAAGCAAGAGAAAGAAATAGTGTTAAATCCAATTTTATGAGCAAAAAAGTAGCATCAAAAAGCAAGACTGAAAAACCGAAACACTTCAGTTTATTGACTGATTTTGACATTCATTTGTTCAGATCCGGTAAACACTTTAAGTTATATGAAAAGTTTGGCGCCCACACGGCCACCTTCAACGATGAGTCAGGTACCTACTTCGCAGTGTGGGCACCCAATGCAAGAGTTGTTTCCGTTATTGGAAATTTTAATCAGTGGACAGATAATAAGCATAAACTTACTCCTCGTTGGGATGAGTCGGGAATCTGGGAAGGTTTTTTAGCGGGCATTGGCAAAGGTGAAGCCTACAAATATGCCATTCACTCAAACACAGGTGAGTATTTGGAAAAAGCTGATCCCTTTGCTTTTTATGCGGAGATTGCTCCGGCCACCGCTTCTATCGTGTGGGATCATGAATTCAAATGGAAAGACAGCGTGTGGATGGATGAACGGAAAAAATCGATAGGAAAACCGAAGCCCTATTCTGTTTATGAAGTGCATTTAGGAAGTTGGCGAAGAAAATTAGAGGACGGAAATCGTTCTCTAAGCTATAGAGAGCTTGCCGATGAATTGGTGTACTACGTGAAAGAAGCAGGTTTCACACATGTTGAATTACTTCCCGTAATGGAACATCCGTTTTTTGGCTCATGGGGCTATCAATTGACAGGCTACTTTGCTCCGACCAGCAGATTTGGAAACCCTCAGGAGTTCATGGCGTTCATTGACGCATTGCATAAAGCTGAAATAGGTGTGATCTTGGACTGGGTGCCTTCGCATTTTCCAGGAGATGCACATGGTTTGTATAAATTCGATGGAACCAACTTGTATGAACATGCCGATCCGCGAAAAGGATTTCATCCCGATTGGAGTAGTTACATTTACAACTACGGGCGAAATGAAGTGCGATCGTTTTTAATCAGCAATGCTTTATTTTGGATAGATGTATTTCATGCCGATGGGTTGCGTGTTGATGCTGTGGCCTCGATGCTGTATCTGGATTACTCCAGGAAAGCAGGGGAGTGGATCCCCAATCAATATGGTGGCAACGAAAATTTAGAGGCAATATCCTTTTTGAAAGAATTCAATGAAGTAGTTTACGCCAATCATCCTGATGCCGTAACGATCGCGGAAGAGTCAACGGCATGGCCCAGCGTTTCAAAGCCGACCTATTTGGGAGGATTAGGATTTGGACAAAAATGGATGATGGGATGGATGCACGACACACTCCACTATTTTAAGTTAGACCCCATACACCGTAAGTATCATCAGGACGAGATTACGTTCAGTATTATCTACGCGTTCACCGAAAACTTCATGCTGCCATTGTCACATGATGAGGTAGTCCATGGAAAAGGTTCATTGTTGGGCCGTATGCCCGGTGACGAATGGAGAAAGTTTGCCAATTTACGATTGATGTTTTCTTACATGTTTACTCATCCAGGCACTAAGCTGATTTTTATGGGGGGCGAATTTGGTCAGACCTCCGAATGGAATCATGACCGAAGTATCGATTGGGATGCATTAAACTATGCTCCGCATCAGGGCATTCTCAAGATAATCAAAGATTTGAATGCTCTTTACAAGAATGAAACGGCACTGTATAAATATTCATTTGATGGCAAAGGTTTCGAATGGTCGGACTATGGAGATCGTGAAAACAGCGTGATTGTCTATATCCGTAAAGCAGATACCAAAGAAGAGTTAATGATGGTGGTTTGCAATTTTACACCCACCACTCGGCAAATGTATCGGATTGGTGTTCCTTTCCGGGGGACATGGAAAGAAGTATTCAGCTCAGACGATAGCAAGTATGGAGGCAGCGGAGTAGTAAACGCTGGGTTACTGTATACAACACCTGTTAAGTATCACGGTAAAGATAATTCTGTTGCCATCACCCTGCCACCATTGGGCATGACGATTTTAAAGCTCAATGAGGAAATGGCTGAATTCGATTTAGATTAAGCAAAGACGTCATTTTTGGTAGTGTTTTCACCTAATTGATTTTACGAGTGGCTTCCAATAAATTTATCTGCATACATGGGCATTTCTATCAACCGCCTCGCGAAAATGCCTGGTTAGAGGTAATTGAAATTCAAGATAGCGCACATCCCTATCACGACTGGAATGAGCGGATTAGTGCAGAGTGCTATGGCCCCAACACAGCTTCCCGAATTCTGGATAAAGAAGGGGGTGTGATAAAGAATATCACCAACAATTACGCGCGCATCAGCTTTAACTTTGGACCAACACTTCTCTCTTGGATGGAAGTGTATGACAAAGAAACATACGGGGGCATTTTAGAAGCGGATCGAGAGAGCATCGAACGCTTCGATGGGCATGGTTCAGCGATGGCACAGGTATTTAATCACATGATTATGCCGTTGGCCAATCGGAGAGATAAGGAGACGCAGGTGATTTGGGGTATCCGTGATTTCGAGAAGAGATTCAGCAGAAAACCGGAAGGTATGTGGCTGGCAGAAACGGCTGTTGATACAGAATCATTGGAGATTTTGGCAGAGCAGGGGATTTCATTTACGGTACTTGCCCCGCGGCAGGCAAAATCCATCCGAAAAATCGGTGATAAAGATTGGACCACCGTAAACGACCAGACCATTAACACGCGCAAGGCCTATCGTTGTACTCTGCCGTCAGGTAAAAGTATCATCCTCTTTTTCTATGACGGAAATATCTCACAGTCGGTTGCTTTTAACGGATTGCTCAACGATGGACGTGCATTTGCGGAGCGATTGATTAACGCATTGGATCAAAATGATCAATCGCATCAACTGGTACACATCGCTACAGATGGAGAAACGTATGGTCACCATCATAAGCATGGCGAAATGGCACTTGCTTTCGCTCTCGATTTTATTGAAAAACATAACGATGTGAGTTTAATCAACTATGCATCTTATGCTGCCCAATTTGAGCCAGAGCTAGAAGCTCAGATCATTGAGGATAGTTCGTGGAGTTGTGTGCATGGCGTGGAGCGTTGGCGTGAAAACTGTGGATGCAACTCAGGAAAGCCTGGCTACACACAAACGTGGCGAAAGCCGCTGCGGGATGCGCTCGATTGGTTGAGGGATACCCTGTCTGTGATCTTTGAATCTGAGGCTAGTAAGTTTTTTAAAGATCCATGGGATGCAAGAAATGAATACATAAAAGTTGTATTGAAACGTACTGATGAGAACGTTAGCAAGTTTATTCGATCGCAGGGACTAAACGACCAGATCGATGTGAACAAAGCCTTACGATTGATGGAGTTGCAGCGCCATGCCATGCTGATGTACACGAGCTGCGGTTGGTTCTTTGATGAAATTTCGGGTATTGAAACCGTGCAGGTTATTCAATATGCTTGCCGAGCAATTCAGCTTTCCACGCAGCTTACTGAAAACGACTTAGAAGCTGAATTTTTAACACGGTTGGAGTTGGCTCCAAGTAATGTGGCCACTTATGAAAATGGTGGAAACGTTTTTCGCAAACTCGTATTGCCTTCAAAGACCAATTTGACAAGGGTGGGAATGCATTATGCTGTTTCTTCTATTTTTGAAGATGATCCTGAAAACCTACCCTTATTCAACTACAAAGCTACCAACGATTTTTTTGTAAAAAAGGAGGCTGGAGAACAGAAACTCGTTATGGGTATTACCAAAGTACAGTCGCTGGTAACACGGTCCGAAAAGAAATTTGCATTTGCTGTAATTTACCTTGGCAAACATGACTTGATAGGTAACCTTTCGCTCGATATTGAGCTGGATAATTTTTTTGGGATGCAGTTTAGGATGGTGAACGCTTTTGAAGAAGGGCGCTTGGCAGATGTCATCAGCATTATGCAAACTTACTTCGGATCGGAGAAATACTCCATCTGGTCACTTTTCAAAGAGGAAAAGAGGAAGATACTTGATGCGATTTCGCACCAGGGGATGGAGGATATTGAGAATTCACTCCGCAGAACATACAACAGAGATTATCCATTGGTCAATGCATTATCTAATAATGATATCCCCATTCCAAAAGCGTACCGCACAACATTTGAGTATATTCTCAACGCAGATCTATTGAAATGCTTTCAACCTGACAAAATAAATGTAAAATCGTTGGAGAGAATAGTTTCTGAGCTGGATCATTGGAGTTTAAAAATTGAAGATACGGGCAAAGTCGAACGAATTGCTGGCGATAGTATTTTCAAAGAGATCAAAAGAGTAAGAGCCGAGCGCCACAATGTGAAAAGAATTGAGCGCCTAAACCGGCTTTTTCCGGTGATGAAAAAGCTTAAACTCGACCCTAACCTTCATCAAAGCCAGAATCTATATTTTGAAATGTCTGTAGAAAATAAGGGTAGTAAGAAGCAAGATCTTCCAGAAGAATGGATCAGTCAATTCAATTTACTGGGCGATAACCTGGGAGTAAAAGTAGAGTAGAAAAGGCAAGCTACTCTTTTGGGTAGCGTGCTATCGCGGCCACACAAATTACTTTCCAACCCTCTTTCGTCTTTTCCAATACCCGCATTTGAGAGGTCTCATCCCGATCGATATCGTCTTTCACCCGTTGAATAAAACGGACGTAAGCACCATTTCCATATATTCTCACTTCCTGCCACTCATTGGTGATAATGGCACGAGAAGGTTTTGAATTCTTGAAGTAACTTGTCTTACTTTTATTGAGTGCATCCCATCCCTCAACAAAACTTGTATTGGTAGAATCCGAATAAGACCAATAGGCATAAGGAACCTTCAACCAGGTGTCTGCCCACCCTTTATAATCCACATTGAAATAGGAAGACGTTTCTTTCGCAATTACCGCCTTAATGGCATCCGTCTCTTTAGGCTGGGAAAAGGCCTGAGGCATTCCGCAAATTATCAAGAAGACTAAAGTGAAGAATTTTGTATAAGGTTTCATATAGCACACGGGTTATTTTGGTAGACTAAAGAAATGTAGTGAAAAACCTATAATTTGACTAGCACGAAATTCAAAACTTCTAATAAACTGACAAATCTCATAGGTGTGTTAAAACAAAATGTATAGCTTGTTCCTACTAAACGAAATAATTATGGCAGAGGGAAGCAAAGTTGTAATCAAAGATCATCAGGTGATCCCGGGTAAAAAGGTCAAACTAAAAGATTTTCCCACCAAGTACGAGCGGAAAATTCTGTCCAAACAAGAGGCGGAGGAAATGTTGGATGCCAGCCGAAAGCACTTGGCCGAGGTGCAAGACAAATTATATGCCCATAACAGATATAGCGTCTTAATTATTTTACAAGCTATGGACGCAGCCGGGAAGGATGGGGCAGTCAAACATATCATGTCTGGCTTTAATCCGCTGGGTGTGAAAGTATATAGTTTCAAGGCGCCTAATTCTGCAGAACTGGATCATTACTATCTGTGGCGACATCAGCTTGCTCTACCTGCTCGTGGAGAGATAGCCATTCATAACCGGTCTCATTATGAAAACGTGTTGGTTACAAAAGTTCATCCGCAGTGGATATTGAATGAAAACATCCCGGGCGTTGAATCGGTCAAAAATGTTGACGATGATTTTTGGAGTATGCGCTACAAGCAGATCAGGCGATTCGAAAAAAACCTCGCTGAAAATGGGACAGTGATTATGAAATTTTTCTTGCATGTTTCTAAAAAAGAGCAGAAGAAACGCTTTTTAGAACGTATCGATGACCCCTCAAAGAACTGGAAGTTTTCATTGAGTGATTTGAAAGAGCGAGCGTTCTGGGATGATTACCAAAAGGCGTATGAAAAAGCCCTTTATGAAACTACGACAGATTCAGCACCTTGGTTTGTTATTCCAGCTGACGATAAATGGTATGCACGCCTAGCTATTGCAGAAATTATTGCTAAAGAGTTTTCTAAGTTAGATGCAAGCTACCCAACCGTTAGCCCTGCTCAAAAAGAAGAACTACAAAAGGCAAAGGTGCAGTTGCTGGCTGAAGATGGAGGCTCAGAGGACAACAAGAAAGTGGTAAAGAATAAGGTGCTATTGAAAAAGTAGCTGGGGAATCGTTCAATCGCCAATCTCGCCAAATGTGTTCAGGTTAACAATAGTACCACGTTCGCGGAATTTGCTGGCAATCGAATCAAGTCGTTTTATCGCTTCAGTATCCCACGGGTTGGCAACAAGCGAAAGAATTTTCAGTTTCTGAAACTGAAAGAACTTTTCAGGTGTCTCCGTAAGATTATTGTTTGAAATATCCAGGTTTTCTAATAAAGCTAGTCGAGATAGTGATGGAGGTAGATTGGTCATCAGATTGTTATTAATCCGTAGTACCTTCAATCGCTCTAACTGCCCCACGCTTGTAGGTACTTCACTTAGACGATTGTTGTGTAAGTATAACTCTTCGAGCGTCTTAAGTTCTCCCAGATTTTCGGGTAACGAATAGAGTTGATTGAATGCCAAGTATAACACTTCCAATTTTTTCCATTGACTTACCTCGGAATCCAACCTTTTCAACTGGTTGTAATACAAATCAATTTCTTTAAGAGACGTAAGTTGGTAAATGCCTTTCGGTAGCGCAGCTACCTGATTATTGTAGAACGACAACTGTTCCAATTTTTTTAGATTTCCGATCTCCTCGGGTATCGTTGAGATGCTGTTATTGTTGAATTTCAATTGTTTCAGTCCAATAAACCCACCAATGGTGGGAGGAAGTATTTTAATATGATTTTTGCCTAAGTCTAATTTTTCAAGTGATGGGTAAATAGGCAGCGACTGCTCTTCAAGAGTGAGTGCATTTTCTGTCAGAATCAGTTCTTTTAGATTTCTGTTTTTGGCAAGTCCCTTCGGAAAATAAACCAAGGTACTCTTAGCCAAATCAAGTTTTGTAAGCTCTTGCAAAGGGCTAAAGTCTTTAGGCAAACTCAAAGAATTGTTTCCTCTAAAAATCAAATTTTTGATATTCGCATTTTTTCCCAGCTTAAGCGGTTGCCTAGCCTTGTTGTTGATGACATAGATGGTTTGAAGGTGCGGCAATTTTCTCAACTTTCGCTGGATACGGGAGATGTCTGTATTTACCAGCTCCAATTCTACCAGATTTTTGCAGGTCAGCACATCAGCAGGAACACGATTTGATTTTAATTTACCGATGCTCAATCTGGTAATGGACGATCGATCTTTGATCTGCGCAAGACTGTCATAGGAGAAAAATGACCAGTTAGCATGATAGACTTTTAGAAAGCCAATGGTTCCTGTCTGGTACTGCTTTCGCAACAATTCAGAAAGACTATCAGCCGCTTTCGCATCCATCTTATCAATGCTTTCGTGAAAGGCTTTTTCTATCAAATGAAATTGAATCGAGTCTGAAGCGGTTTTAAAAATTGGCTGTTCGCTGGAAGACGGGTTAGCAGTTTGAAAAACCTTAGTTCCTGTCCTGATCAACGTATCCGGACGATTTGTTTTGATCGACCTTTTATTGCCTTTTTCGTCTACAGAAATAATTTCAACCACCGACTGCGAATAGCCATAGGCAAAAATGAGTAGCCCGATAACAAGGGTTGAAAATTGCTTCATGTTTTGTTTGTTTACAATGAAATTTATTGAGTTAAAAGCACAATTCCAAGTGGTCATTCCCTCGTTGAAATCGGCCTCGAAAATCTCCTGTTTTAGCGCTAAAAAAATGCGGTAAATACTATTAAAAAACGTATTTTCGCGGGTATTTTAAATATCAGAAATGAACGAAGGAAAAGAAAGAAACGAATCGAACTATTCAGCGAATAATATTCAGGTTTTAGAGGGGTTAGAGGCGGTCAGGAAAAGGCCGGCTATGTACATTGGCGATATTGGGGTGAAGGGTTTGCACCATCTGGTTTATGAGGTAGTGGATAACTCGATTGACGAGGCATTGGCAGGTTATTGTGATAATATTCATGTGGTCATTAACGAGGACAATTCTATTACCGTAGAGGATAACGGTCGGGGTATACCCACCGACATGCACGAAAAAGAAAAAAGAAGCGCGCTGGAGGTGGTTATGACCGTCTTACATGCCGGTGGAAAGTTTGACAAAGACACCTACAAGGTTTCGGGTGGGTTGCACGGGGTAGGTGTTTCCTGTGTTAATGCCCTTTCAGCAGTTCTGACGGCCACCGTTTATCGAGAAGGCAAAATATTTGAGCAAGAGTATCATAGAGGCGTACCACAGTACCCGGTAAGAGTAATCGGAGAGTCTGAAAAAAGGGGAACCACTGTTCATTTCAAGCCGGATCATGAGATATTTATTCTTTCTCAGGAATATAACTACGAGACCATTGCGTCCCGGTTGCGCGAACTGGCTTTCCTGAACCCGGGCATTAAGCTCAATCTGAAAGACATGCGGGAGAAGGACGAGCATGGCGCACCAAAGGCAACGGCTTTCTTGTCAATAGGTGGATTACGCGAGTTTGTTGAGTATTTGGATTCTACAAAAGATAAGTTGATTGCCAACCCTATTTACATCGAGAACACCAAGTCGGAGATACCGGTGCAGGTGGCAATGGGTTACAACACTTCTTACAGTGAGAACTTGGTGTCTTATGTGAACAACATCAACACCCATGAAGGAGGTACCCATGTAGCTGGCTTCCGCAGAGCACTCACGCGCACGTTAAAGGCATATGCAGATAAGTCAGGATTATTGGAGAAAGCAAAAGTAGAAATATCAGGCGATGATTTTAGGGAAGGATTGACAGCAGTGATTTCCATAAAAGTTCAAGAGCCACAGTTTGAAGGCCAAACCAAGACCAAGCTCGGGAATTCTGAAGCAATGGGAGTTGTAGATACCACGGTTGGAGAGATGCTTCAAAACTTTTTAGAGGAGAATCCGCGGGAGGCAAAACTGATTGTCAGTAAAGTTATATTGGCAGCACAAGCGAGGATTGCTGCAAAGAAGGCGCGTGAAATGGTGCAGCGCAAAAATGTCCTTTCTGGCACGGGCCTGCCCGGCAAATTGGCCGATTGCGCCAGCTCCGATCCCGCCATTTGCGAATTGTATTTGGTAGAGGGAGACTCTGCTGGTGGTTCAGCAAAACAAGGCCGCGACCGCAATTTTCAGGCTATTCTGCCATTGCGCGGAAAAATATTGAATGTTGAGAAAGCACAAGAACACAGAATATATGAGAACGAGGAGATCAAGAACATGATCACGGCACTCGGTATCACTTTTGGAAATGCAGAAGATAGCAAGGCACTTAATTTGGGGAAGCTTCGGTACCACAAAGTAATCATCATGACGGATGCTGACGTGGACGGTAGTCATATACGCACCCTGATACTCACGTTCTTCTTTCGCTACATGCGTGGACTCATTGAGCAAGGGTACGTATACATCGCCCTACCACCTTTGTATCAATTGAAAAAAGGCAAAGTGGAAAATTACTGTTGGAACGAAGAGCAGCGTGATGCGTTGATCAAAGAAATGAGCAAGGGTGGCAATGAAGACAGCGTGGGTGTACAGCGCTATAAAGGTTTAGGTGAAATGAACCCTGAACAATTGTGGACGACAACTATGGATCCAACCAAGCGCACGTTGAAGCAAGTGAACATTGAATCTGCAGCCGAAGCTGATCATTTGTTTTCTATGCTAATGGGAGATGAGGTAGCTCCCAGAAGAGATTTTATTGAGCGCAATGCGAAGTACGCAAAAATCGACATTTAGAGAAGGATGGAGATTGAAAAAGAAGTTCTCCATTCGGTAACATTCGAAATCTTTATTTAATTGGAATAATCTTCATCTTTGGAGGTAACAGCTTTGGTGTAGAATTATGGAAAGTGTGCCGGTAACAGAACAAAAGGAAACGTCCATTGTCAATCAGATTTTTGAGAGTCGTTTTATAAGTCGTGATTTGAGTTGGCTTCAGTTCAACTATCGGGTTTTAGACCAGGCAAAGCACATTGACCGAAGTATTTTTGATCGTTTAAAGTTTTTGGCCATTACCGCTTCCAACCTAGATGAGTTTTGTACGATCCGGCTTGGCAGTCTCTATAACTATTTAGATTATGGCAAAGAGCGCTTCGACTATAGCGGCTTGCGGGAAACGCCATTCCGCGAATATCTCTTAAGCGAAATACACAAATTCGTAGACGAGCAGCATGACTATTTTATCAAGAAATTAAAACCCTTATTTGAAAAAAATAATTTTAAGATATCAACCTACTCATCGCTTTCAAAAGAAGACCAGGATCGGGTAGATCAATACTTTCAGCGCACCATCTATCCGATGCTGACGCCCATGTTGTTTGATAACTATCATACGTTTCCTATACTTAAAAATAACCGCCTTTTGTTTGGTGTAGTGACGGTAGCACCTCAAGACGTAAATAATCAATTGCGTGTTTCTTTCATTCAGGTACCCAGCAATATCCCGAGATTTTATGAAATACTGAGTTTCGATAATGTGTTGCAATTTGTTCCAGTTGAGGAAATAATCAGAAACAACATCCACCACCTTTTTCGAAATGTGGAGATCAAAAGCATCAACCTTTTTCGGATTAATCGAAATGGCGATTTTACGCTGGAAGAAAGCGAGGATATTGAGTCAAACTTTCTGGAAGAGTTAAAACGAAAACTACAAACCCGAAGATCGGGCAGAGTAGTGCGGATGGATATACAGGAAAATCCCGATCCATGGCTGATCAGGCTTTTGAAGATACAGTGGGATTTAGACGACCTAAACATCTTCAAGATCCCTAGTGATGGGATGATCGACTATGCCGGCCTCAACCAAGTAGTGGGGCATCCCGAGTTTAAGAGCAAGCGACCCCAACTTCCTCCTCAAGTCAAGCCGGTTTCGTTTCCTGAATTAGGCACGCGAGATTTGTTTGAGGTACTGAAGGAACGCGACATTCTGATGCATCATCCCTACAACTCCATGGAACCCGTATTGGAGTTGTTGGAAAAGGCAGCAGACGATCCTTTTGTACTCTCTATTAAAATTACCATCTACCGATTGGCGAAAGGAGAGTCGAGGGTGAGTGCAGCGTTGCTTAAAGCCGCTGAGAATGGTAAGCATGTATCGGTTCTTTTTGAAGTGAAAGCCCGATTTGACGAGGAGAATAATATACGGGAAGCAAAAAAACTACAGCAGGCAGGATGCTTCGTAATTTACGGGGTGAGTAGTCTTAAGACACACACGAAGCTGCTGCTGATTGTTCGAAACGAGCCGGATCGTGTGTATCGGTATGTCCATCTCTCCAGCGGAAACTACAACGAGACGACTTCACGCTTTTATACAGATGTTGGCATTTTGAGCACCAACGATTCCTATGCCAATGATGTATCGGAATTTTTCAACGTAATTACGGGCCATTCACATCCTACTACTTACAAAAATCTGATTACATCGCCTCGCGACATGCGCAATCAGCTAATGTATCTGGTTCGCTGTGAAGCGGAAAATGCGCGAAATGGAAAAACAGCAGGCATTATCATCAAACTCAATTCAATACAGGATAACGACTTTATCAATTGCTTGTATGAGGCGTCAATAGCAGGAGTTTCAATCAAGCTGATTGTGCGAGGGATGTGCTGTTTGCGGCCAGGAAGAAAGGGACTGAGTGAGAATATCGAAGTTGTTTCAGTGGTGGGTGAGTATCTAGAGCACTCTCGGATCTATTATTTCCATAACGATGGTGCCCCTAAAGTTTACATAGGTAGTGCTGATGCAATGGTACGAAGTTTTGACAGAAGAATTGAGTCGCTATTTCGTCTTGAATCGGATATGCTTCGCAAGCAGGCGATGAATATCCTACGGTATAACTTGAAAGACAATGTCAATTCGTATGTGATGTGCGAAGACGGTACTTATAAAATCAAGGAATTAAATGGCGAGCCTCCTTTTAATATCCACAAAGAGTTCTACAAAGTAACAAAAGAGATATTTCAGGATGTGAAGTTATTCTAGCTGTAAGCCAGCTTCTACTTCTTGAACTCAATTTTTTTCTGTTTTATGTTCCTTTCCAATACATGAAGCAGGATTCCGTCTTTCAACCCTACATCAGGAACGATGATACTATTGGAATGAGCCCATTCCATCACTTTGATGTAGATACCGCTGGCAGGAACGATTACATCCGCACGATCAGGATTCATTTGAAGTTGATATATGCGTTGATCAATCGTAAGCGACTCAATCTCCTCTTTAATGGCTTTCACCTTTTTGAGTGATAATGTGGCACCAGACTTCTTTTGCGCTAATTCAAAAATTTTGGATATGTTTCCACCCGTTCCAACGGCAGTGACTTTGCCGTAAGAAAGTTTTACGTTCTCGCGTACCCAATGTTCCATGTCTTCCCACATCACTGGTGAATCGTGATGCTCGAGTATTCTTACGGAGCCGATTTTGAACGACCGTGTTTTTATTTTCTTTCCGTTCACAAAAAGATTCAACTCGGTACTTCCACCCCCCACATCAATGTGTAGGTAGGTCTCATTTCCCAGATAGGAGAATATTGCCTTGTTAATGAATTCCGCCTCCATGTGGCCATCGATAATATTGATGGTTACACCTAATTCTTCTTTCACTTGCCGGGCTACCTCTTCTCCGTTTTCTGATTCGCGCATGGCTGAGGTTGCGCAAAACATATAATCATCTACTTCATACAGCTCCAGCAGAAGTTTATATGCCTTCATCAGCTTTTTAAACTTAGCTATACTGGCATCGCTAATGCGGTTCGTGGTAAAGACATCGTGCCCCAGACGGAGAGGGAAACGAACGTATTCCAATTTCTTAAAAAGCATTTTCTCTCCACCCTCTAGTATGGTTGAGATTTGAAGCCTGATGGCATTGGATCCGATATCGATGGCGGCAAGCTTCACAGGCAAAGGTTGTTTGAGCCAGCAAATTAAGCATTATGGCTTTTTAATTACTACAAGATTGCTTTTCTTTGCACCGCTTATCCAGAAAGACCGAGGGACAGGGCCCGATGAAGTCTTAGCAACCTTGCCAATAACTTGGTGCTAACTCCCTTCTGCGAAATGCGGAGAAGATAAGTGGCCATTCACTAAGGCTCTTTCTGGATAAGCACGAACCTAAATCGTGAGAAAGAGTGAAGAAAATTGAAGACATTTTAAAAGAACGAATCCTCATTTTGGATGGTGCCATGGGCACGATGATCCAGCGCCACAAATTAGAAGAAGAAGATTTCCGGGGCGAACGTTTTAAGAGTCATTCCCATTTGTTGAAGGGTAACAACGATCTATTATCCATTACACGGCCGGATATCATTAAAGATATTCATGCTCAATACTTTGAGGCAGGCGCAGACATCGCTGAAACAAATACATTCAGTGGCACTACCATAGCCCAGGCAGACTATCATTTAGAGCATATTGTCTACGAACTGAATTTTGAATCTGCAAAAATTGCCAAAGAGGTAGCTGTAGAATTTACTAAAAGAGAACCAGACAAACCCAGATTTGTAGCTGGTGCAGTTGGCCCAACAAATAGAACTCTTTCTATATCTCCCAATGTAAATGATCCTGGGTACAGAGCCGTTACGTTTGATCAACTCAAAGTTGCATACAAGGAACAAGTAAAAGGTCTAATGGATGGAGGCGCTGACCTTCTTTTAGTAGAAACTATTTTTGATACCTTAAATGCGAAAGCCGCACTCTTCGGTATTCAGGAGCTTTTTGACGAAGAAGGTAGATCACTACCTATCATGGTTTCAGGAACCATTACTGATGCAAGCGGACGAACTCTATCGGGGCAGACTACCGAGGCATTTTTAATCTCTGTCTCTCATGTGCCTTTATTAAGCGTTGGCTTGAATTGCGCCTTAGGAGCAAAGCAATTAAGACCTTACTTACAGATTTTGAACGAGCACGCACCTTTTTTCGTGAGCGCTTATCCTAATGCCGGGCTTCCTAATGAGTTTGGACAATACGATGAAGGACCGGATGAGATGGGAACTCAGATTGATGAATTCCTGAAAGAAGGTTTGGTAAATATTCTGGGCGGATGCTGTGGTACTACACCTGCTCATATTAAAGTAATTGCAGAGTTAGCAAAGAAGTATAAGCCAAGGCAGGTCAATAGTCCATGGTCGACTGTCCATTGACCAAGGACTATCGACTCTATCGACCTTATAGAAAATCGACACATTATGGCATTTAAATTTGAAGGTTTAAAAGTTTGGCAAAAATCGATTGAGCTTTCTGGAGAGATCAGCAAGTTGACGGAAAAATTTCCTAGGAAGGAGTTATTTGTGCTTACGTCCCAAATTCAGCGTGCTTCCGACTCGATTGCATTGAACATTGCCGAAGGGTCAACGGGACAAACCAATCCCGAGTTCAAGAAGTTTCTTGGATATGCATTGAGATCAGCAATAGAGGTGGTTAGCTGCTTACACTTGGCTCGAAGAAGAAAATTAATCGATCAGGAGGAATTCGAACGTTTCTACCTTATTCTAACTGATCTGGTCAAAAGTATTCAAGCATTAAGAAACGCTATCAAATAAATGAGCAAAGAAATCCCTGATAACTCTAGTCTATTGTCTATTAACCATAGTCTATCGACAATGGACAATCGACCATTAAAACTAAGCGGACTAGAAGCAGTAACTGTTTCGCCCGCATCCAACTT
This sequence comes from Cytophagales bacterium, assembly GCA_020403045.1. GTDB lineage: Bacteria > Bacteroidota > Bacteroidia > Cytophagales > Cyclobacteriaceae > ELB16-189. The sequence goes on along the minus strand of JADBYK010000066.1, from coordinate 28,796 downwards.
TGTGAATATCGGTGAGCGCACGAATGTGACAGGCTCCGCCAAATTTTTAAAACTAATCAAAGAAGATAAATTTGATGAAGCTCTTTCGGTTGCCTTAGATCAAGTGCGTGGCGGGGCGCAAGTGATTGATGTGAACATGGATGAGGGTATGTTGGATTCTGAAGCGGCCATGGTAAGGTTTTTGAACCTGATGGCTTCAGAGCCCGAGATAAGTCGAATCCCTGTAATGGTCGATTCATCGAAGTGGGAAGTAATCGAAGCAGGCTTAAAATGCCTACAAGGTAAAAGCATTGTAAACTCAATCAGCTTAAAAGCAGGAGAGGAAGAATTTCTTCGTCAGGCTAAATTAGTGAAGCGATATGGTGCCGCAACGGTGGTTATGGCTTTTGACGAAGTGGGCCAGGCAGATACCTACCAACGAAGAATTGATATTTGTAAAAGAGCGTATGATATCCTCACCCAGAAAATAAATTTTCCACCACAGGATATTATTTTTGATCCTAATATTTTCCCGGTAGCAACAGGAATAGATGAGCATAAAAACTATGCGCTAGATTTTTTTAAAGCTACAAGATGGATTCGCACCAACCTACCGCATGCACACGTGAGCGGTGGAGTAAGCAATGTGTCATTCAGTTTTCGGGGTAATCAGTTAGTTCGCGAAGCAATGCACTCTGTATTCTTGTATCATGCCATTAAAGAGGGCATGGATATGGGGATCGTTAATCCGGCCATGCTCGCAGTCTATGATGATATTCCAAAAGACTTATTGGAGCGCGTGGAAGACGTTTTGCTCAATAGGAGGGAAGATGCCACTGAGCGGCTGCTTGAGTTTGCTGAAACTGTAAAAGGATCTGCAAAAAAGAAAGAGCAAGATGATGAATGGAGAAAGGGTACAGTGGAAGAACGATTGACCCATTCGTTGGTGAAGGGTGTAATCGAATTCATCGAAGCAGATATTGAAGAAGTGAGGCATAAGTTTGATAAGCCGCTGCATGTGATTGAGGGACCATTAATGAATGGAATGAATGTAGTGGGTGATTTGTTTGGCGCGGGGAAAATGTTTTTGCCGCAAGTGGTGAAGAGTGCCCGAGTGATGAAGAAGGCGGTAGCCTACCTGACACCATTTTTAGAGGAAGAAAAAATTAGAAGTGGTCAGGTTGGGAAGCCGGCAGCAAAAATACTCATGGCAACCGTAAAAGGAGATGTACATGATATTGGAAAGAATATTGTGGGCGTGGTGTTGTCGTGCAACAACTACGATGTGGTTGACTTGGGTGTCATGGTGCCAACTGAAAAGATCATTGAAGCCGCCAAGCGTGAGAAAGTGGACATCATAGGATTGAGCGGTCTAATTACGCCCTCACTAGATGAAATGGTCCATGTGGCCAAAGAGATGGAGCGAGAAGGAATGGTTTTGCCGTTGCTAATAGGTGGGGCTACTACTTCACGTATTCACACTGCAGTGAAGATTGATCCCGTCTATAGTGGCCCGGTAGTTCATGTATTAGATGCTTCTCGTTCCGTACCCGTTGCAAGCGAGTTTATCAATCCCGATACAAGAGGCGCATTTAAAGCCCGTGTCAAAGACGAGTACATTAAATTAAGAAGTGAGCATGAGGGCAGGCAACAAGCCAAAAACTACATCTCACTCCTTGAAGCAAGAAAAAATAAAGTCAAAATAAATTGGAATAATACCTTCATTAGTAAGCCGAGCTTCTTGGGTAAAAAAGTACTGGTTAACTATCCGCTTGAAGAAATAGCAAAATACATCGACTGGACTCCTTTCTTTCAGACATGGATGTTATTTGGTCGTTATCCGGATATTTTCAAGGATGAGAAAGTAGGAGTAGAGGCACAAAAGCTTTTTGATGACGCTCAGGTAATGTTAAGAAGAATCATTGCCGGACGAAAGTTATCGGCAAATGGAGTATTGGCTTTTTATCCTGCCAATAGCACTGAGACGGATGACGTGCAGTTGTATGCAAAAGACGGTTTGAATCAGCTTGCAACTCTTCATTTTTTGCGCCAGCAAAACAAGAAGGCGAAAGATCTACCAAATTTCTGCCTTTCAGATTTCGTTGCCCCGCAGAGTTCTGGAAAAGAAGACTACATTGGAATATTTGCTGTAACAACGGGGATTGGATTAGAGAAATTAGTAGATGAAGCCAGGGCAAAGCAAGACGACTATGCAGAGATAATGGCAAAGGCGCTCGCTGATCGGCTAGCTGAGGCATTTGCTGAATTGCTACATGCAAGAGTAAGGAAAGAGTACTGGGGCTATGCAGCCAATGAGTACCTGACCGCGGAAGAAATGATCAAAGAGACCTACCAAGGTATTCGCCCGGCCCCGGGTTATCCCGCTTGCCCTGACCACACCGAAAAGAAAACTATTTTTGAATTACTGGACGCAGAAAAGGAAGTGGGTATCACCTTAACCGAGTCTTTTGCCATGTTTCCAACCGCGGCCGTAAGCGGCTATTATTTTTCACATTACGAATCAAAATATTTTGGACTAGGAAAAATAGAGAAAGACCAAGTGGCAGAATACGCTCAGCGTAAGGGGATGGGTTTAGAGGAAATGGAGAGGTGGTTGAGTCCGAATTTAGCGTATTAAGGTGTGGAAGTGTTAAAGTGTTGAAGTGTTGAAGTGTTAAAGTGTTGAAGTGTTGAAGTGTTAAAGTGTTGAAGTGTTGAAGTGTTAAAGTGTTGAAGTGTTGAAGTGTTGAAGTGTTAAAGTGTTGAAGTGTTAAAGTGTTAAAGTGTTGAAGTGTTCAGGTTGCCAGGTGTTAATTTTTCGAAAATAATTTTTGGTCGTGGCAAAGATTGAGAAGTTTGAAGACTTGAAATGTTGGCAGGCAGCCAGAGAGCTAGTGAAAGTGGTATATGTAGCTTGTGAAGAAGGAAAGTTTATCAAGGACTTTGATACCAAAAGTCAAATGAGAAGGGCAGCCTTGTCGACAATGAATAATATTGCGGAGGGATTTGGCAGGGGAAGCGATAAAGAGTTTATTCGATTCTTGGAGATTGCACAAAGTTCTGCAATGGAAGTAAAAAGCATTACCTATGTATTGATCGATTTGAACTATTTACCGGAAGAGAAGATAATGGAAATAAGTAAGAAAGCAGAAGAAACCAAAAGTATAACTCTCGGTCTCATTCGTTATCTGCGAAACAAAAAGTAACATCAACACTTTAACACATCAGCACATGAAAGTAACTGATCACATAAAAAACGCCAACGGCAGAACTCTTTTTAGCCTTGAAATTCTTCCGCCATTGAAGGGAGAAAATATCAGAACCTTATTTGATAACATGGATCCATTGATGGAATTCAAACCTCCGTTCATTGATGTGACCTACCACAGAGAGGAGTATGTTTACAAGAAAAAGGAGAACGGACTATTAGAGAAAAGATCTACCCGCAAACGACCCGGAACAGTGGGTATTTGCGCAGCTATCCAAAACCATTATAAAGTAGATACTGTTCCTCATATTATTTGTGGCGGGTTTAATAAAGAAGAGACGGAAAATGCGTTAATCGATTTGCAATTCTTAGGCATTGATAACGTGCTCGCGCTACAAGGTGATGCCATTAAATCTGAAGCTAAGTTTATACCCGAACCGGATGGCCACCGATACGCATCTGAATTGGTGGAACAAATTGTGAGTATGAACAACGGCAAGTTTATTGATGAGGAGCTACAACATGCTACGCCAACTAACTTTTGCATAGGTGTATCAGGCTATCCTGAAAAGCACTTTTCCTCTCCGAACCTGAAAACTGATTTAAAATTTTTAAAGAACAAGGTGGATTTGGGCGCAGAGTATATTGTTACTCAAATGTTTTTTGATAACAAAGCTTATTTTGACTTTGTTGATAAGTGTAGAGATGTCGGAATTACTGTTCCTATAATTCCAGGCATTAAGCCAATTACCGCAAAGGTCCAAGCCAATGTGCTCCCAACTATTTTCCACATTGACCTACCCGAAGAACTTGCCGATGAAATCGAGAAATGCAAAGACAATGCAGCGGTTAAGCAATTAGGAATAGAGTGGTGTGTAAATCAATCCAAAGAGCTCATGAAGTTTGGTGTGCCTTTGGTACACTTCTATTCAATGGGCAAGTCAGACCCCATTTATAAAATAGCCAAGCAGTTGTTCTAGAACAATTCGGCAGGACGCATTCGTAAAAATTCTTCCCACGGCATTGCTCCACTGCCGATCAAAAAGACTTTGTCGGGCTTCATTTCCTTTTGAAAGGCTGCCATCCCAGACGCTTTTTGTTTTGCGCCACTTTTGATCTCCAATCCAATCACTTTGCCGCGTTGCTCCAGCACAAAATCCACCTCGTGGTTTCGATGCCGCCAATAGTGCACATTAAACTTGTCACGAAGCGATTCGTTGATCAGAAATGCTCCAATGGATGACTCTACAAAGCGGTCCCACAATTCAGGTTTTGCCAGAGCTTCGTTTAACGTTTCCGAGCGTTGCACTGTTAACAGGGCATTATTGTGAACTTGAAATTTCGGGTTTGAGCTACGCACAGACAATTTGTTAGAAGAAAATTTTTCAAGTCCACCTAGTAATCCTGCCGTATCAAGCAGGTTCAAATAATTGGCGAGCGTAGTAGTGTTTCCGGCATCTTGCAATTGTCCTTGCATTTTGGTGTAGGACAAAATCTGACCAGAGTATGTGCATCCCAATTCAAAGAGCTTCCGCATCAAGGCGGGCTTGTCAACACGTGTGAGCATCAATATGTCGCGCGAAATACTGGATTCTATGAGGGAATCTGAAACGTAGTTCCTCCATCGGTCAGGGTCATTGATTAGCGATGCGGCTCCAGGATAGCCTCCAAACCAAGTATAGGTATTGGCATTCCAGCCAAAAGCTGCATTCATTTCTGGGAACGTCCAATGCCCCATAAAAATGGTTTCGAAGCGACCTGCCAATGACTCAGTTAGGCCTTGTTGCAATAGCAACCGCGAAGAACCCAGCAATAAAACTTTGATTGGTGTTCTTTGTTGCGTATCCAAGTCCCAATTCTTTTTTACCACTTCACTCCAATTGCCGATTTTTTGAATCTCGTCAATCACCAGAATAAAGTCGGGTGACTCCGACTGCTTGGAGAGTTCACGGGCCGTATTCCATTGCAGGTCAATCCATGCAGGATTAGAATTCGTGCCATCTGCTGAGATAAACAAATACGGAGTTTTTAGGTCCTTTAAGACTTGCGTTACTACCGTGGTTTTTCCCACTTGGCGGGGGCCATAAATAGCCTGAATGAGCTTTCTTGGTTCTCTAAGCCTATCTGTAACTTTTTGATAATGAGTACGAATGAATGATATTGACATTTTGTTCAATATATTGAGTAAAAATACTCAAAGTATTGAGTAAATCGTAATTTACTTGAAAATAGTTGAGCAATAAAAAAAGGGCCGAAGCCCTTTTTTATTAAAAAACCTGACGATGATTAAGGATTAATAGGTAAAAGTGTTCCACTGAACTTTGACAGATTAGCCCGAGGAATAGAAGCTCCAAACTTGGCATTGATTGCGTCTATAAAGACATTAGCCAAGTAGGCAGAGCCTCTGTTGTTGGGGTGAACTCCATCTTCAGAAAAAACACCTGTTGGAGGCGCAAAACTTGGTGAGACGGCAACTCCATCGATTATCTGGAGGCGATCTGTTATTAGTTTAGCGAACACTGCATTTACGTCTGCTAAAGCGAGTCGATTGTTACTATTATCTGCAGCTGCCTTGATGACAGCATTGAACTCTGCTGTCCTGGTAAGAATAGCCTGAATCTCAGATGGTATCAAAACAAACTGATCTGCCAGCGGCACTGACGTTCCTATAATTGCAGTGGGAATGTTATTAAAGCATGAACCGAGAACGGCTCCAGCCGAAAGAGTAATTAAGTCAGTGGATGTCGCTTGTCTTACTCTCCTGTATGGCTCCAAACCATCTCGTTGGGCTTGGGTTATCTGACCAGCAGTTCGAAGCGCATCGAAAGTAGCTCCTAAGTCAGGAAACTCCGTAGTCTTTTCTGCGATTAGAATTCTATTACCAGCTCCAGTTGTGTATGTTACTTTTCGAGCGTCTAAGTTTGCCGCTGAAGAACCAGATAATGCCAGTAGGCTAGGATTGCCCTTTATAGCATCAAGTATTGCGTTGTATCCAGCGAAACCGCCATTCAATGCAGTAGCCTGATCAGCCGTTAGTGTAACGGCATTAAACCTCACTGTAAGAAAGAAGGGAATATTTGTTACGTTAGGTATGTTACCCACAACGCCTTTTGAATTTGGGTTTGCAGCAAGTAATGTCCCTATTGCTGATTGGTAGGTAGCCTGAAAACCAGTTCCCGGCCCAGGAGCACCTCCAAGTGTTGTTAATGGTATAGCACCGGATCCACCGGTTGTTGCGTACCCAAGGATATCATTATTGCCCAAAAAGAACATGAAGAAAGAACCGTTTGCGGCAACAGCATCTCCCAAAATAGTTGACGTCCCCGGGTTTGAAGCAAATCGTTGATAGAACGGATTGAATGCTGGGTTACCAGTAGATGGGCCTCCAGTTTGTGGTATGATCGCTTGTATTAGTTGTATCCCCGGTACCCCGAAGTTATTTAACGCAGCCTTGTTGCCAGAAAAAGCAGCTGGGGCATTACCTGACCCGGGCACAGCAGGAGTGGACACTGTTGATGGGCAGGTTACTGTTCTTGCCGGAGTTCCTAACGCAGCAGGCCCGGCTGTTCTTGGACCAGAGCCGTCAGGATCAAACAATACTATTCTTCCGAGAATAGTGGCACTACCAGCCGGTGGGTTCGTAGTTGTGGTGTTGAAGCCGTTAACAGAATTGATATCGGGCTGGTTGAACGCGCCACCACCCACAGTTGCAAACTGCTGAGCTAGAATTGCGCCAAGAGAATTTTTTTGTCCTTCAGTAAAAAGCGCGCCAGCTTGATAACCAGCAGTAAGGGAATTACCAATTGCTACAAATTTCGTGAAGTCAGCTGAACCTTTCGTAGGCGTTACAACAGGTGGTGTCACAACCTCTGGAGGAGTTAGTTTGATTGGCTCTTGCTTACATGACCCAACGATGATTGTCGCTGCTATTGCGATGTATATAATTTTAGTCTTTTTCATAGCTTAATTTTTTCTACGTGGATTAATTTAAAAATTCATCAAACGTAATTGAGATATAGTACTGTTGACCCACAAATGGAGAACCCAAATTGGTGCGGTAGTCACCACCTCCGAGGTTTGTTGCTCCGACTTTTATCATAGACTTGATAGCCGAAACTTTGTAATTCAACTGGGCATCTAAAACGCCAAACGAAGGAATCACAGCAGGCAAGTTGTTTCCGAACGAGGAGATCCAAACAAAATCCTCCTGCCATCTGTAATTTACGTTGAAGCCTAAATTCTTTGCTACTTTCCGGTTGCCAATTCCAACACTAAAGCGATTGTTTGGTGTATTAAAACCGGCATTGAACTCGGCCGTTTCTTGCGCGTCAAGATCTGCCCAGTTGTAATTTCCATTGATAATAAAATTCTTAGGAAGGCTATAGGTTAATCCGAGACCTACTCCATAAGATTTGATCTCTTGTGGAGAATTGTTGTAGAGAGAGAAGAGCCTGCCTGGAGCCGATACTTGACCCTGATGGGTAGTTGGCAATTTAGCAGCAACAATCTGAGAGCCAAGGAAGTTTGTGTACGAAGTATAGTAACCGTTCAGATCGATCAATAACTTAGAGAAAGCAAGCCCTTTGTAGCCTAGCTCAAAAGAGCGTAACTGTTCTGGTTGAACATATGCCACATTAGCAACCGCGTCAGGCCTATCCAGACCTGTGTCTGGATCTTTGAGTATGCTAATCGCAGCGGGGGGTCCAACAGGAGTGCCGTCTGCAGCAAAACTTCCTCCAGCGTTTCTAAAATTGGTGAATGCAGTTTGAGTCCATGAACCACCATTATGCACTCCATATCTTCCAGCATTTTTTTCGGCACTTCCAAGAAGTGTAGGACCTGCAGTTGGGAAGAAAATGAACTGTGCTTGTGTGTCAGGGTTTCTAAACCCAGTTTGGAAAGATGCGCGTAAGTTGTTGTTTTTATCAAGCTCGTAAACTGCTGACAGACGTGGTGACAATTGGCCGTTAAAGTTTTCGTTTTTATCGTACCGCAACGAACCAGTGATTTTTAGCTTCTCTGCAAACGTCTTGGCTATTTGAGTATATACGCCAAACTCGTTGATTACCACCCTAGAGAAATTTACACCGTCAGCAGGTGCTTCATTGAAAATTGTACCATTAGAAAATAAATCATATTGACGGAAATTACCTCCAATTTGGATTTCGGCCCATTTAATTTGGTTGAAGAACTTATAATTACCCTCGATGTGGTTCAACTTTGAGTTATCAAAAAATGACGCACCACCTCTTGCAACGCGAGCTATTCCATCCGTTGGTCCTGTGAACGTTCCGGTCGGTGTTTTTTGGAAGAAGTTAGCCTTAATTAGGTCTACCAAATTTGTAAACTCCGGAGTTCCTGGGGTTGGTCTATTTCTGTCAGCAAAAGCGCGAGCCGCATTCACGTCTGCTGCTCCAACTCCTGGAACTGATCCTTGAAAAGCAGAGATGAAAGAAGGAACCCATTCTGTGCTGGATGGGCTGTACGTTTCATTCATGAATGTGCCAAGAGCGGTTAGATTATACGATTTTCCTGCATCGGTCGCAGACTGATAACCGCGTAAGAAGAAGTTATCTCCTTTGAATTCAACCTTATGAAATTGTTGATTGAAATCGCGAAGGGCATATTTCTCTGCCCCTTGATAAATGGAGCTTCCTCCGCCATAACGGTAGGAATAAGAAACCTCAATTTTGTCGGTAATTCTGTAGTACAAAGCACCGTCAAGTTTGAGTGTTTTTGCATCGCGGTTATCAACTAAATCCTCCTCACGAAATCCTGTCCGTGTAACCGTAGGTAAATTAGGCAAACCAGCCAGAGCAGCTAATGGAATTTGATTTTCGTCTCCATATAGGTTAATACCGTCAAAATTTGGACGCCCACTTAAATCGGTAGTTGACGCGGTGTTCAGCCTATCCGTTTTGTAGTCATTTCCTAGCCAATCTTTTGCTTGCATTAATGAAGCTCCTATTTTAAAAGCGAATTTATTATTGAACGCCTTTGCATATCGTATACTGTATTGAGTCATCGGGTCACTTCCCGCTGCGGTCGAATTCGTTATACCCGCCTTTACTTGAGCGCTAAGTCCCTGATAGTCAAACGCGCTTTTGCTGTTCATAATCAAGATACCGTTGAAGGCATTGGGTCCGTATAGCGCAGACGCTGCACCGGGTATCAACTCAACGCTTTCCGCGTCAAGTTCACCCACACCCATAATACTACCCGTTGGGAAGTTCAACAACGGAGCTTGTGTGTCCATTCCGTCTACCCATTGCACAAACCGGGTGTTTGCAATAGTAGCGAAGCCGCGAGTGTTGATAGCTGTAAAATTCAGACTCCCAGAGGCGGCTTGCACACCTTTTACGTTGGCCAATGCGTCATAAAAGTCAGGTGCTGCAGACTGTCGAATGGCTAAAATGTCCATCTTTTCAATAGTTACCGGTGATTTCAATATGCTCTCTTCGATCCGGGATGCTGCTACTACTACCTCTTGACCAAGAAGTGATTCCTCTTCCATCGTTATTTCTAGGCCAGTTGTAGCACTTCCATTTGCCTCACCTGCTGAGCCAGCTTTTATTTCCAGCTCTTGTGTCCGGAAGCCTATAAAAGAAAAAACCAGCGTAAAGGGCGGTGCTTGATTGAGTTTTAAATTGAAATCCCCCTTCACATCTGAGATGGTGCCTATCACTTTCCCCTTCACCACCACGTTTACGCCAGCTAAGGTTTCTTTCGTAGTGCCATCTGTTACTTTTCCTGAGATGGTTGTTTGTGCCATCAGGCTGGCCGTACCGAAGACCATAAAAAGTAGTGGTACAACTGCTTTATAGTAGATTTTATTCATACAGTTTATTTAGTTTAATCCCTAAAACTACAAGAAAAACGATATATACAAACGATTGATATTAACTTTTTTTTAAATCGTTTGCGCTGATTGACCGCGGCTACACGGAAATTACGATTTGGTGTTCATCATTTGTTTAGCCATCCGTTCGCATAGGGCGTTGATCTCTCCACACATTTGCTCATCGCCCGTGGAACTTAAGATGCTTTGTGCCAGCCCCCCCAGGCAGTCAATGTAGAACCGTTTCATTTCTTCCACCGGCATTTCTTTACTCCATAAGTCAATACGCATCGTATTTTTTTGCACATGATCCCAGAGCGAGATGCTGATGGCTTTCGTTTCGCTTAGTCCCGGATCAGGCTTCTCGGTGGCATCCCACCAGATTTTTTCGGGTATGTTATTATTATCTAGTTCGACTTTAAAATTGATTTCGGAAGTTTTCATTTAGCTGATTTGAAAATTTGAAGATTCGATGATTTGAAGATGAACCGGAAAGACTAAAACTTTTATTGAAGAGGTTCACCTCGTTTGACAGTAACTTTCTGCCCTTTGTAAGAATAATTCACTCCTTTTTTTCTGGTAAGTTCTCTTTGTTTTATCATTAGTTCTAATCGTTGCTCTCCGGTAAGCTTTAGCCAAGCGTCCTCATTTTCACCTAGTTTTTCAAAGTTGGTTTTAACTACTTTCATGTTAAGTGCAAATTAAACAAATCGTCACAATACCATTTCAGGAATTTCGCCATCAATAAATATCCTACCTTCCGTTGCGTTTTTTATTTGTTCTACAGATACTCCGGGTGCTCTTTCTAGCAGCTTAAACCCACCGGAAGGTAAAACATCCAGCACAGCCAAATCACTAACAATTTTCTTCACACATCCTAACCCCGTGATAGGTAAGCTACATTTTCGTAATAATTTTGAAGCACCTTCCTTACTACAATGCTGCATAGCGACAATAATATTTTTTGCGGAAGCAACCAAGTCCATTGCGCCACCCATACCCTTCACCATTTTACCTGGCACTTTCCAATTGGCAATATCGCCTGCTTCAGATACTTCCATGGCGCCAAGAATGGTAAGGTCCACTTTTCCGCTGCGGATCATTGCGAAACTTTCTGCCGAGCTAAACAAAGCCGAACCGGGCATCATGGTGATGGTTTGTTTGCCCGCATTAATTAAGTCTGGATCAATGTCTTTTTCAAACGGGAATGGACCGATACCTAGTAGCCCATTTTCAGATTGCAGAACTACATTCATGTTTTTCGGGATGTAGTTTGCGACCAATGTCGGAATACCAATCCCCAGGTTGATGTACATTCCGTCTCGCACTTCTTGTGCGATTCTTTTTGCAATCCCAACTTTGTCCAACATATTAATTTTTGGTTATCGTCTTTTGTTCAATGCGTTTCTCGTAGTTAGCGCCCTGAAAAATTCGATGCACGTAGATGCCCGGTGTATGAATTTCGTTCGGGTCTAATTCGCCTACCTCCACCAGTTCTTCGACTTCTGCTATGGTAATGTTACCTGCTGTGGCCATCATCGGATTAAAATTTCTGGCTGTACCTTTATAAACCAAATTTCCGGCTGCATCTCCCTTCCAGGCTTTCACAATTGAGAAATCAGACCGAAGCCAGTTCTCCATCAGATAGGTCTTTCCCTCAAACACACGAGTCTCTTTTCCGGACGCAACTTCGGTTCCGACACCTGCAGGAGTGAAGAACGCGGGGATGCCTGCGCCACCTGATCGCACTCGCTCAGCAAGGGTACCTTGTGGTATCAACTCAACTTCTAATTCCCCTGACAAGAGCTGCCGTTCAAACTCTGCATTTTCACCCACGTAAGACGAAATCATTTTTCGGACCTGTCTTGTTTTTAGCAATAGGCCAATGCCAAAGTCATCTACACCTGCATTATTTGAAATACACGTGAGTCCTTTGATCCCTTTTCGGAGCAGTGCCGAAATACAGTTTTCGGGGATGCCACACAATCCAAAGCCACCTAACATGAGAATAGCATTGTCAGGAATATCTCGAACGGCCACGTCCGCATTCAATACACGTTTGTCAATCATAGAATATGCGGTTAACTAATTTTTAACACCTCCAAAATTATCAATAATTATGATGCTGCGGAATCTTGGTCTAATTTGCAACCTGGAAATCATTAGTTCGATGTAGCCGATGGGTCGTTTGAAAATGAATGTGGGTTTTCTGGTATTTTGTACTCTAGCAGCTCTTGTTCTTCATGCGCAAGATGATGTTCCTTTTATGCTGGCTGATCAATTTGAATCCAAGATTGATTTGGCCTTCAAAAAAAGGGAATCAAGTGACGCGGGTACCTACACTTTTTCCGATGGGAGCCAGCCCAAGAAGACAACGGATACACCGATTGCGTTCTTGTCTATCAATTTTACATTGCTTCGGGCGGAAGGTGAGGTGAAAGTAAATGTGGTCAATGGTCGTTCTGAAAGAGTAAGCAAAGTGAAAGTAGGTAGCCCAATGAAATTAGAGGTCGGGTTTATCGAAGATGTCAAAAATAATGGCGAGGGCGTTGAAATCAACTTGATTTTTTTGAATGATCTTAAGAAACCAATTCGTAAAGTCACTTTCAAGATTGCAGAAGATGGATCCTACTTTGTGAATGGCGAGAAACGAGGAAAGTTCTAAACAAATAGCTTGGTGGTTCTTAAGTCACTTTCTTAATTTCGCCCGGTTTTAAAAAACGAGTATAATTCGCTTAATTATTATGAGATTTCTATTTATAGCATTCGGATTGGTTTCTTTCCAATTGATGTTTGCACAGCACCAAAAACAACCTAGCGCAGCGGAGATCAAACTCAAACTCAATAAGCTGAATTTTTTAGGATCCGTTCTTTATGTCGCGGCTCATCCTGATGATGAGAATACAAGGGCAATAGCTTTTCTAGCAAACGATCGGATGGCTTCCACAGCATATCTCTCGATGACGAGAGGAGATGGTGGCCAAAACTTAATCGGTTCAGAAATACGTGACCAATTGGGCTTGATTCGTACGCAAGAACTTTTGGCAGCCAGACGAATAGATGGGGGGCAACAATTTTTTACCAGAGCAAATGATTTCGGATTTTCAAAAAATGCCAAAGAGACATTTGAGATTTGGAATAAAGAGGAAGTACTTTCAGATGTAGTGAAAGTGATCAGGCAGTTTCAGCCCGATGTTATCCTTACCCGTTTTCCGCCAGATGAGCGAGCGGGGCATGGGCATCACACCGCCTCTGCCGTCCTGGCACAAGAGGCTTTTGACTTGTCCAATGATGCTACAAAATATCCTAAGCAAGTGGAGGACTTTGGTGTTTGGCAAGTGAAGAGAATGTACACCAACACAGGACGTTGGTGGAATCAAACCATTAATGAAAACACACCCGGAATACTGGCGGTAAATGTGGGCGGCTACAACATGCTGCTTGGTAAATCTTATGCTGAGATAGCAGCTGACAGTCGCACACAACACAAGAGTCAAGGATTTGGCTCACCCGGCAGAAGGGGAGATGCAATGGAATTTTTTGAATTCGTAAAAGGTACGCCTTCCACTAAAGATTTTTTTGAAAATGTAAATACCGGTTGGAGTCGTTTGAAGGGAAGTGAGAAGATTCAACCACTGGTAGATAAAGTTATAGCAGAGTATAAATTTGAGAACCCATCGGCCTCACTGCCTTTGCTCGTACAAATCAGGAAGGAAATCAGTGCTCTGCCTTTTTCGGTCTGGCGAGATCGAAAGTGGAAAGAAGTGAATCAACTCATTCAAGACTGTGCCGGATTGTATGTGGAAGTAGTGGCAGCCACTTATTGGGGCACCCCTGGGGAATCGACAACCGTTAATTTTGAAGTCATTAATCGGTCACCAGCCGAGGTTATGATGACAGGGATTCATTCCGATGCAATATTGTATGACACAACATTTTCTACTGTTCTTAAAAACAACGTTCCCTTTTTAAAAAAATCGACTCACCCGGTTGCTGCTTCATCGACTTACTCAAGTCCATATTGGCTAACAGAACCACATTCAATTGGATTGTTTACCGTGGCTGATCGCAAAATGATCGGCAAGCCGGAAAACGATCCGGCCGTTATTTTCAACGTTAAGTTTGTTGTAAATGGCGAAGGTATCATCATACAGACCCCGCTCATTTACAAATGGACAGATCCTGTGAAGGGCGAACTCATGAGACCATTTGAAATTGTCCCTCCGCTGTTTGTCAATCTTACCAAGCCGGTCTATATTTTCAGAGATCAAGATCCACAAGAGGTTACGGTATTACTAAAAGCAACCAAAGATGGGGTAGACGGAAAGATTAAATTGGAGTTGCCCAAAGGGTGGAAATCAGTGCCCACCTCGATCCCCATTAACTTGGCAAAAAGAGGACAAGAACAGTCGGCAACCTTCCGTGTAATTGCCAGTAAGGACGAATTGAATGCGACCGTGAAAGCAGTAGCAGAGATCAATGATAAGGCGTCCGACTATTCACTCCAGCTAATCGATTACGATCATATTCCGACACAAACATTGATGCCAAAGGCCGAGGCAGAAGCATTGCGCATAGATTTGAAAAAGGAAGGGTCGGTTGTCGGTTACATACGCGGAGCCGGTGATGATGTGCCGGGAAGTTTGCGCAATATGGGCTATGAAGTATGGGAGATGAAGAACGAAGAGATAACGGCAGCAAATCTGAAAAAAGTAGACGCAGTAGTGTTGGGCGTTCGAACGTTGAACACCAACGAACGCATTAAGTTCTTTATGACCGAATTATTAGAATATGTTAAGCAGGGCGGCACGTTGGTGGTTCAATACAATACGAATAGTGACTTTGAAATAGAGAAAGATAAATTTGCGCCATACCCTATTACGCTTTCGCGCGATCGTGTGACGGAAGAAAACAGTGAGGTGCGAATTTTGAAGCCCGATCACCCAGCTCTAAATTATCCGAACAAAATAACATCCAAAGACTTTGAAGGCTGGGTGCAAGAGCGTGGACTATATTTTCCCTCTAACTGGCATGAGAACTACGATGCACTGCTTTCGTGCAACGACACAGGGGAACCAGCAAAGAATGGCAGCTTGTTAATCGCCAACTACGGACTTGGGCATTATGTTTATACTGGACTCTCATTTTTTAGAGAGTTGCCGGAAGGTGTGCCGGGGGCATATAGATTATTTGCAAATTTGGTATCACTGGGCAAACCGAAGAAATTAGGGACAGTTAAGGGTAAGAAGTCAAAATAACTCAAGCAAGCGTCATCATAGTGAAATTTGAACACTGGTTTTTTAGCAACGATGGTACACAAAAGAAGTGGTTTGTGGTGCTTGGTGTTTTTTTGCCGATAATCTTGACCGTCATATTTTCTGTCTGGGGAATAAAGATTAGCATTGAAAGTGCCAATAACAGAGAACAAATTGAATCTCTTTTGCTGTTAGTAAGGGAATCACAGAAACAAGTGGCAGTTCTGCAAAGTATATATGAGGTTAGCGAAAATACAAGTGAATCAGCTTCTAAGTTAAAAGACTTGCCTGAAAAGATTGCACTCCTTAGTTCAACGCTCGATAGTTTAAATTTAACGCTGAGTAAAGAGACCAAGAGAGTTTCAAGAAGCTATGGAGAGTTGAATGAAACCTACAACTCATTAATTCGTCAGCAAAAAGAGTATTTGGAAAAGATTTCAAATGTTGTTGATTTGACCAATCAGGAAATTGCTAGCCTTAGCCGAAACAACGAGCTTATTAGAAATGAGTTTTCTAGACGTTCAAACATTTCTGTTTTTGGTGTGACCCATTTAGATTCATTAGGCCTAGTCTTGGATGCATTTATTATTCAGAACAGTGGGGAGCTTGAATGCCAAATTGAAGTTGCTGATTTTGAGATTCTGAACCCTGGGTTTAAGTGCGAAGGACGTTCAAACCCGAATACAAATTGGGATTTCCAATTCATAAAACAATCGAATACTTACCGGTTGACTAACGTAAATCTTCACAAGAATATAGTCAATGTTGGTCGCCCATTGCGCCTTCGATTTCAAAATGGATGTTTTTTACCACAGGCAGACTACATAGTTAGATATTCAATTACTTACGTAAATAAGTATGAAAGCAAAACCGTCTTCGGCAACATAAAATTCTAAGAATATGTCCTCGGAAAAACCACCCGTCTTTACCTCATGGAATCGCTGGTACTGGTTAGTGCTCGCGGTGATGGCGTTCCAGGTGGTACTATTCTATTTCCTTACCCAATCTTTCCAATGAATGTAGTTGATTGGATTGTTCTTTTCGGAACTATTTTTTCCATTGTCGTATACGGTGTGTGGAAAACAAGGGGTTCGAAAAATATTGAAGGCTACCTGAAGGGGGATAACACCATGAAGTGGTGGATGATCGGAGTATCCATCATGGCTACCCAGGCAAGTGCGATTACTTTTCTTTCTACTCCAGGGCAGGCCATCGAAGATGGGATGCGCTTTATTCAATTCTATTTTGGCTTACCACTCGCGATGGTAATCATTTCCGTTACAATGGTTCCTATTTACTATCGACTAAAAGTATATACGGCCTATGAATATTTAGAGACACGTTTTGACTTAAAGACTCGGACCTTAGCGGCTATTCTGTTTTTAATGCTGCGAGGATTGTCGGCAGGCATAACGCTGTTTGCTCCTTCGCTTGTGCTCTCAACTATCTTAGGCTGGAATATTTTCCTCACTACTTTCCTTATTGGCGCACTGGTTATTATCTATACAGTGTCCGGGGGCACCCGGGCAGTAAGTCTAACCCAACGGCAACAAATGACCGTAATAATGGGGGGAATGATATTGGCAGGAATTATTGCTTATCGGCTCTTGCCAGATCATGTTTCGTTTGGCGACACTATTCAGATTGCAGGGGAGTTGGGAAAGCTCAACATCATCACCACTAATTTCAGTTGGAACGATCGGTTTAATATTTGGTCGGGACTAATTGCATCAACCTTTTTGTTTCTGTCTTATTTTGGCACCGATCAATCACAAGTAGGGAGATATCTTGGCGGGAAATCAATTCGCGAAAGCCGAATGGGCCTCATCATGAATGGCCTCCTGAAAATTCCGATGCAATTTGTAATTCTGTTTATCGGTGTGTTAGTTTTTGTTTTCTATCTTTTTGTTCAACCACCTGTTTTCCATAATCAAACGCTAAAAGGTCAGGCAATGCAAACAGAACAAGCTGACTCCCTTCGTTTGCTAGATAAGAGATATGATGAATTGTATCATAGAAAGCAGGTTGCTGTAAATGGTTTGGTTGAAGGTATTCAAGAAAACAATCTGAAAAGAAAGGAAGAATCGAAATTGGCGTATCAATCCATCAAAGAAGAAGAAGCCCAAATCAGAAAAGAGGTGAAAGCGAAAATCGCTGCGGCTATTCCCGGAGCCAAGACACAAGACCGCGACTATATTTTTCTGAATTTTGTGCTCAATTATTTACCGCATGGAATTATCGGTTTACTACTGGCCGTCATGTTCTCAGCGGCTATGTCTTCCATGGCGTCAGAGTTGAATGCGCTTGCCTCAACGACTACTGTTGATATTTACAAACGCTCTTTCAAGCCTGAGGCATCGGCTCTTCACTATTTAAATGCTTCGAAGTATTTTACCATCTTGTGGGCCGTGATTGCCATGGTCTTTGCGGCATTGGCCAATTTTGCTGAAAACCTCATTCAGTTTGTAAACATTGTGGGTTCACTCTTTTATGGAACGATCTTGGGAATATTTTTAGTGGCTTTCTATTTAAAGCATGTCAAGAGCAATGCTATTTTCATTGCTGCACTAATAGGCGAATCGTGTGTGCTCGTCTGCTACTTTTATTTCTACGAGGAGATTGCTTTTCTATATTACAATATCATTGGATGTGTAGTAGTGGTTACACTTGCTTTGTTAATTCAAGTCGCCTCAAAAAAAGAAAACCCCTCTGAGCATCTCAAAGGGGTTTAACTTGTCAAGTTGAATAAATTACTTCAATGACTTTTGAAGCTCTTCGTTCATCTTTTGATAGTCAGCATTTTTTGCTTTGATTGATTCTTCCAAAGAAGCTTTAGATGTGGCCAAGGCACCTGCTTTGTCATTCAACCCTTTTTGGATACGAGCTTTTTGGTAAAGGATCCAGAAAGCTGTTGGGTTAGCTTCCACTGCCTTATTCACAAAAGCTAACGCCTGGTTCAGATCTTTTCCGTTTTCTAAATAATACACGGCAGCATTGAAGTAGTTGTTTGGATTAACCTTTGTGTTAGCTTCGATGGACTTCATCACTTTTGCATCGAAGTCTACAGTGATTGGTACTTTTACCGAGGTATTCTCCCACATGATTTGCAAATTGGCTGACTTGCTGTTTTCAGCGAAGTCGGCAATCTCAAGAGTAAACGTTTCTACCTTTTCGGTTAACTTTTCTGACTTAACTACAACGCGAGCTTGATCCTTAGTTTGGTCATAGCCTTCTGTGTTTCCGCCCATAGCGACATCTTTGTAAAGAATTACAGTCCATTCAGCAGCGCCAGGAATAGAAAGCAACAAATAGGTTCCTTTAGGAACATCTACACCTCCAAATTTAACATCATCGCTAAATGTTACTTTTGATCCCGTGTTGGCGGCTGTACGCCACAATTTTCCGTAAGGCGTTAAAAAGTCTCCTGTAGCTCCAAAGATCTTACGGCCTTTTGCCTTCGGGCGAGAATATTCAATTTTCACCTCGGTAAGACCTACCACGTTGGTGACAGTAGAGGCAGTACTAGGCTGCGGAGTTTGCACTTGTGCCTGAGCAGCTAAGCCAACCACCAGTAATGCAATCACTAAAATATTTTTCATATGCGTTTGTGTGTTTAATTTGTGTCGCAAATTAGCAAGAATTAATTCAGCAATGACGAAACTACCCAAGTCCTTTTACCAGCGGCAAGACGTGGTGAAGATCGCCCTTGAGTTAATTGGTAAAGTGTTGGTAACCAACGTTAACGAAACGTTAACAAGTGGCGTTATTATGGAGACGGAAGCTTATTCAGATCGGGAGCGTGGTTGCCACGCATACAAAGGAATGACTGCACGGAACAAAGTGATGTTTGGTGAGGGGGGTATAGCGTATGTCTATTTGTGTTATGGTATCCATCGAATGATGAATGTGGTAACGAATAAAAAAGGAAAAGCAGACGCGGTATTGATCAGGGCGCTCAAGCCTTTGGTAGGGATTGACCGCATGATTGAAAGGGCGAGAGCAAATTCAATCGCGAGACTCACAAGTGGCCCCGGAAAACTGACGAAAGCATTAGGCATTGGTCGAGAGTTGAATGGGCAATCCCTAAAAGGTTCAGACATTTGGATTCAAGACGAAGGGATCAATGTTACAAAGCATCAGATTGTATCTTCGCCACGGATTGGCATTGACTATGCGGGGGAAGATGCACTGTTGCCCTGGCGATTTTCGTTCAAAGACAGTGAATGGGTAAGCAGGTAAAAAAATGAAGGGAAAAATGGTAAGTGGTGAATGGTTGAATGTTAGTTGGAGATCGACCTCTTTATTGGGAATATTACTTTTTCACTTATTGCAGTCGGTAAGCGCACAAGAATTAAATCCGTTTAAGCTAGTCAATTCCGTTTATGACGAGCAAAGCCCGGTGATTAGTCCCGATGGGAAAGTGCTTTACCTAACGCTTGCAAAACACCCACAAAACGTTGGAGGGAATAAGGACCCCGGAGATATTTGGGTTTCGCTAAATTTAGATGGGGTTTGGCAGGCGCCTATTCACGGAGGCACTGAAATAAACAACGAGAACTATAACGCAGCAATAGGCTTCAATCAAGATGGTACCAAGTTGTTTTTAGCTGGGCATTATTCAAAAAATGGCGTTGTCAGTACTCAGGGTATTTCGTTTAGTGAAAAAGCGAGTAGTGGGTGGTCGATTCCAAAAAATATCTCGATACCCTATTTTCTAAATAAATCGGATCAATTTAGCGCAGCGATTAATGATGATCAAAGTATTCTTGTTTATTCTGCTGAATCTTATGTAACGACAGGAGCCGAAGATATTTACATCTGCACCCGTCAAAATGGTAAGTGGAGTGAGCCTGTGAATGTTGGAAAGCAAATCAATACGGCTCGACAAGAAGTAACTCCATGGCTCAGTGCCGATACTAAGACTATTTATTTTGCATCCAATGGTTGGCAAGGCTTCGGTAGTTTTGACATTTTTAAATCGGAAAGACTAGATGATACATGGAAAAATTGGTCCACCCCAATCAACTTAGGCAGTGCAATCAACTCTGAAGCGCGTGAACTTTTCTATAGAAACATTAATGGAATAGCACTATTTACAACCACACGGGATAGCGATGGGTATGGCGACATTCGTCAACAGTTGGATGCCAACGAGCCACAGGTTGTAGATACGGTGAGGAAAATAGTGGAGCAAAAGTACGTGCCCACAAGCTCAAAATATGTATCGATCTCTGGTAGTGTTACCAATGTCAAGGGTGGCAACGGTGTAGCAGCCAAGCTTATCTTTAAAACCGATTCAAGCTTTGTCGTTAGCTCTGCCAACAGTGGAAAATATCAAATTCAAATCCCAACCACGAGAACCTACACGATTGAAGTTCAAAAAAAGGGGTTTGTAAATGTAGTGGAGCGATTGGATCTTAATTCGATGAAGGTATACTCACTTCAAATGAATTTTAGATTGCAACCCATCGAAGTAGGGACGGTCGTTAATTTAAAAAGTGTATTGTTTAACACAGGTACCACAACTTTGTTGGAAGAGTCGTACCCCGAGCTTGATGCGGTGGTTGATTTTCTCAATGAAAACGCAAAAGTGGAAATTCAGTTAGAGGGTCACACGGACAATAGAGGAGACGCCAAGAAAAATTTGACTTTGTCGCAAGAGCGTGTAGCTAGAATCAAGTCCTACTTGGTCTCAAAAGGAATTTCAGGAAAACGTGTAAAAGGCAAAGGCTTTGGAGGCACGAAACCAATAGCCACAGGGGACTCAGAAGAATCCAGAAAGCTCAACAGGCGGGTGGAATTCCTGATTGTGAAGAGTTAGTTGTAGTCCTTGAACCCCAATTTTGCAGCCAACTGCAAAATCTGGGTTTAAAGAACACCATCGTTTGTTCAACGGGCGAGTTAAGTTTGTTTCCCGGTTAAGCGTCACAATGACCAAATCGTCACAAAGAACAAGATCGCCCGGTACACCTCAAGAGCAACCTTTAGAAACAAAATCATAAGACCTGCTTTTATAAAAAGCCGCCATCCTCGCTCTCCATAGAATACACCTCCGGAACGGAGTAGAAAATAGAGATTGGTAGAAATAAAAATCGCTGTAAGTATTTCCTCATTAAGGAAACGGCCTAGTCCAAAAAAAGCCGCTAAAAGAGAGAGTACAATTGCATTTACAAAAAGATTGAAGCAGGCCAATTCAACGAGGTACCCCACATGATCTGTGAAGAATCGATTCCTCTTCTGATACAAGAGATTTAATGGAAGAGAGCCGATAAACACAAAAATCATTACCATTAGCTTTGCAAATCCGGTTGTCTTAAGGTTATATACCAGACTAAACGAACTTAGTTCCATGCCCAGGTTAACTATTTTATGCGCAATAATTGGTTGATAGAAACCACGAAAGGGCGATAGCAATTGTGTGTTAAGTGACGCATTGAACAACTGAATCAGCGGAAAGAAAAAATAAATAAGGTTTAAGACAAAGAACAGGGAAGTGGGATTAAGATACTTTACCCGTCTTCCTTCAGCAAATTCCCTCGAAATGAATCCCGGCTTTTTCAAGACAAGCCAAAGCGTCTTGATCATTTTGCTATCGGCAAACGTGATGGCAACCAGTAGGTTGCTCAAGAACGTTTTGAACGACCGATCAGATGCCCTTATCACTTTCTCGCCACACTGATTACAGTAGTTTCCGGTAAATACAGTGCCACAACTTTTACAGGTTATTGAAGAAGTATCAGATGAATTCATAGTTTGACTCGCCAAAGTTATCGCTTTAATTCGTTCAATACGCGGATGCCACGAGATCGGAATCCTGCGCTTGCAAAGGGCAATTGGTCTTCAATGAGTGGAACGATTTCGTTCTTTAGTTCCGGGTTTTCTTTCGCCAGATTGCTTAACACAGTCATGGAAAAAACGCGCACCGCAATTGGCTCCTTTGGATTAGCAAGACAACGGAAGCAAAAATCAAAAACCTTACCCTGTAGATTTCTCGGTATAGCAACAAACTGCAACAATCTGATCGTATTTCTTTTCACGGCAACGTGTGCTGCTGGCAATTCGGCAAAGTCAATCAATTTTTTTAAATGTCCCTTGATCAATGCAGGATGGTTTTGTACGCAATAACTAATCGGCCAGGCAGCCCGTTGCGTTACCCGATAGGGGCCCTTCAAGAAAAGAGACACCAATAATTGGAAACGTGCAGGATCATACCCCACGTAGTCGACAATCCTGCTCGTAGTGGCTTTTGAATGTTCCCTTAGAATCAATTTTAACAAATTCATTATCAATAATTTACATCATTTAAATCATTATAACTAACTGATTATTAGGTTTTTTATATTGTATCATTTAAGTTTAAATTCAATTTAACCGGTGTGTGCTATGCAGCTATTTTTTACCATCGCTTCTATTACCTGTTTTCAACTAGGCCTTTGCTTTTTTTGTTTTTACAAGAAGCAATATAAGCTAGTGTAAGAGAGGTTAATCGAAGTATTCCATTTTTAAAACAGCCAACTAGTGATGGCATGGATAGGTTCTACTAACTTGCAGGCTTAATTTTTTATTAGTGAACTACCTATCTGCTGAATCACTCTCCAAATCATATAATGATCGCTGGCTTTTCAAAGACATAACCCTCGGCATCGCCCAAGGTGAGAAGATTGCCCTTGTGGGCGAAAATGGAACTGGCAAAACTACGCTCATCAAAATCCTCACCGGCCAGGTAAAACAAGACGATGGCGTAGTCAGCCTGAGAGACGGCATTAAGTTGGGATACCTCACCCAGCAGCCGCAGGTGGCCCCTCAACTGACCGTCAAAGAAATCCTGTTTGATGACAAGAATAAAATTGCCAAGGCAGTAGGCGAATACGAAGAATGCATTCATGATCCCAACACCACCCCTGAGCGAATGCAGCACGTCCTCGAATTGATGGAGGAACTCAATGCCTGGGATTACGATGCCAAGGTTCAAGAGATCACTGGAAAGCTAGGTATTACTGACTTAGATCAAAAGTTTAAGGAGTTATCAGGGGGTCAGAAGAAGAGGATTTTTCTTGCTCAAATGCTTTTAACGGAACCCGATCTGATTGTCATGGATGAGCCCACGAACCATCTTGATCTCGAAGCGATCGAATGGTTAGAATCATATCTCAGTGGGCAGAACATCACCTTGCTGATGGTGACCCACGATAGATACTTCCTTGATAACGTTTCTAAAGCGGTTTTAGAACTTGACCGAGGTAAACTTTATAGGTACAATGGCAATTACGCCTACTTTCTGGAAAAGAAATCGGAGCGGGAGGAGATGTTGAAAACGGAGGTCACGAAAGCGCGAAACCTATTGAAAAAAGAACTGGAATGGATGCGCAAGCAGCCACGGGCAAGGGGAACAAAAGCAAAGTATCGCATCGAAGCGTTTTACGAACTGAAAGATGTTGCTTCACAAAACCTGAAGCGCGACAAACTCGAATTGGACATCCAGGAAGCCCGTCAGGGGGGCAAGATCATGGAGCTTCATCATCTTACTAAAAGCTACGGTGACCGCAAAATGGTCGATAACTTCTCCTATGTATTCAAGAAGAAAGACCGCATTGGCATCGTTGGAAAAAATGGAATCGGTAAATCCACATTCCTTGATTTACTTACCAGCAAGACGAAGCCAACAAGTGGCGAGATGATTCCGGGCATCACTACCAAGATCGGATATTTTACCCAGGAAGTTGAGACACTCAACCCAGCTCACCGTGTGATTGAGGAGATAAAAGAAATAGCCGAGTACATTACGATGTCAGACGGCACTCAAATGTCGGCATCTAAATTCTTAGATACTTTCTTGTTTCCACCCGAAAAGCAATACAATTACATTGAGAAACTAAGTGGGGGAGAGAAGAAACGATTACAACTGATGAAGGTGTTGATCACGAATCCTAACTTTTTGATTCTGGATGAACCGACCAACGATTTTGATATTGATACACTCAATGTCCTAGAAGATTTCCTGGAAAAGTTCAGCGGCTGTTTGTTGTTGGTGTCACATGATCGCTACTTTATGGATCACCTGGTTGATCAATTATTCATTTTTGAAGGAGACGGAAAGATCAAGCCTTTCAATGGTAATTATTCCGATTATCGTACCTGGCTTGAAGAAAAAGAGGAGGCTGAAAAAGCACCCGTTGCTGCCAAGAAAATAGTCGAAGAGAAGAGTAATGGAAAGAAGAAGGCAACTTTTTTGGAAAGGAATGAATTCGATCAGCTTCCACTAGAAATTGAACAGTTGGAACTACTAAAATCCGAATTCGAAACATTGTTAAATGCTGGCAGCACCGATCATCAACAGTTAGCTGGTTGGTCTACCGAAATTGGTAAACTTAACGAGCAGATTGAACTGAAAACACTTCGTTGGATGGAGCTGGGTGAGTTAGTCAATTAGCTTGTCGCGAGATAACAAAGAGAGAGTAACCTTATCTCTCTTGCTAGGCAAGTTTCGAAGATTGCTCACAACCGTTAGTTCTACATATCGACAAACATTTATCTTTCATTTCGTGTCAAAAGAGCCTACCTTTGTAACATTGAAAATAGGATTATTTTGAACCAAGCTCAAGCCATTACTCTCTATCAGCCAATGTTGCACAACATTGCCTATAATCTGCTTCGTTGCAAGGCGGATGCTGAAGATGTTGTGCAAGACACTTTCGTAAAATGGCTGAGCATCGATACGACCAAAATACAAAACACAAAAGCGTATTTGATCAAAGCGGTAACTAACAACTGCCTCAATCACCTCAATGCATTAAAGCGAAAAAAAGAAGAATATTGGGATTCGATCATGTTGTCGGAATTGGTAGTAAAGTTCAAAGAATCGGACTTTGCTCATATTGATTTCGAAAAGGAATTAGCTGCCGCTTTTAAAGTGATACAAAGCAAGCTGGAACCACTCGAACGGGCTACCTATTTATTGAAAGAAGTATTCGATTTTGACTACGAATCCATCCAAAAAGTAATTGATAAAAAGGCCGATCATTGCCGACAATTATTTAGTCGCGCAAAAAAGAAATTGAATGAGGCCAGCCCAAAGATCAAGGCTGAATTCAATGATGCCTCCGCTTTGTTTGACACCTTCAAAAAAGCCTGTACCGTTGACAACGCGACAGAGCTTATTGGGCATCTTAAGAAAGATATTGCAGAGGCATACGTGTCTAGAAAGCAGAACTCTCTATCTGGCAAATAAGCGCGCATAATCTTTTTCCTTTTTTCTGTCACAAATCCGTTTCGAGATTGTCTTACAGTTAAATCAGTCGAAATCAGGCTGATTTACAGTTGTTACTTTTTTAACCTAACCTGTTGACATGAAGGCAATTTTGATCTTTTTTGTAGCGCATTGGTACTTATCTCTGTTTTTTCAGACGTTCTTCCTTCACCGCTACGCATCTCACAAGGCGTTTACAATGAATAAATTCACCGAAAAGGTGTTTTTTGTATTGACCTGGATATTCCAAGGTTCTAATTATTTAAGCCCCTTTGGCTATGGCACCATGCACCGCATGCATCACGCCTACGCAGACACCGAAAATGATCCACACTCACCCAAGTATGACGAGACCATCTGGAACATGATGTGGAAAACGAAAACAATTTACTCAGACATCGCCAGCGGACGAATGGTTCCGGAAGCTCGCTTTACGGATGGCGTTCCTCGTTGGGATTCATTCGATAAGTTCGCACGCTCTTGGCCTTCCAGAATCTTCTGGGGTGCTCTTTATTTTGCTTTCTACTGGCAGTTTGCAACAGTGTGGTGGCTTTGGTTGTTGCTTCCGTTGCAGTGGATGTTCAGCCCTATACACGGAGCCATCATCAACTGGTTCGCTCACGTATATGGCTACCGCAATTTTGAAGTAGGAGATACCTCTAAGAATTTTTTGCCTGTTGATTTTTTGATGATGGGCGAAAGCTATCACAACAATCACCACAAGTATGGCTCACGTGCCAACTTTGGCGGCATTCGCTGGCATGAGATTGATCCGACTTATCAAGTGATAAAAGTATTGGATAAGTTGAAGGTTATCAAGCTCGTTCAGCACAAGTCAGTAAGCATGGAGCGCGTACGCAAAGCAGCTTAGGAATCAAAATCAAGAAATTGAAAGCCGGGGTAACCCGGCTTTTTTTATCGCCCATTTTTTCCAAGCAACGCATTCATCGCCTGATCGATCCTTCTGGGCTTCAAAGTCTTTGCATCCAGCAAAGCCCAAACAGTTCTGGATTTGGTAATCACTTTTCCATCCTTTTTCAGCTCTACAAACCGTTCAAAAGTGGCTCCTTTGGCTTCGCCCACCCACGTGGTGCCAATCAAGCGATCGCCTAAAAAGGCCTGGCCAACATAGTCTATTTCGTGCCGTAGCAGCATCCAGGAGTAACTATCTCTTAATGCTTCGCTCGATGTGGCCATCCAATGGGCAATGGCAACATCCTGTACCCAACGTACAAATACCACGTTGTTCACGTGGTTGAGCTCGTCAATATCTTCAGGCATAGCGGTAATCTCAATGGAAAAAGGGGTGGAACTGGGTTGGTTCATGGTGGACAGGAAAGAAAGTAGCCTTTATATGAAAATTATGTTATCTTTGCCAATTAATTATCAAATATCAATAACAAACACAATGAAAGAAGGAACAGTAAAATTTTTTAACGAAGCGAAAGGTTTTGGCTTTGTAAAAGAGACATCAACAGGACAAGAGTATTTTGTTCATGTAACGGGCTTGGTTGACAAGGTACGTGAAAATGACACTATCACTTTTGATCTTAAAGAAGGAAAGAAAGGTTTGAACGCAGTAGAAGTTCGCTTAGCAAACTAATATCTGATCACCTTAAAGTTAAAAAGCCCTACCCCGATGAATCGGGGTAGGCTTTTTTTTGACACTACAACAAACACCACACTTGACATTCCAGGATTTTAATTTCGATCCCAAGCTTACTGAAGGTTTGGAATCCATGGGTTATAATAAGCCTACCCCCATCCAAGAGATGGCTATCCCGGCCATCATGGCCAGAAAGGATTTAATTGCCTGCGCTCAAACGGGAACCGGAAAAACAGCGGCCTATCTATTACCGATTCTCAACAACATCATTCATTCAGAGAAGCGACACCTCAATACACTCGTTATTGCTCCAACACGCGAATTAGCACAACAGATCGATCAACAGATTGAAGGGTTTGCTTATTTTTTAGGTGTCAGTTCCATACCCGTTTACGGTGGCGGAGATGGCGCCATTTGGGAACAACAGAAGAAAGCATTAGAGGCGGGAGTTGATATCATTATTGCCACCCCGGGTCGTTTGATGGCTCAACTGGCCTCGGGTGTGATAAAACTAGACGAGGTAGAACATTTGGTGCTGGACGAAGCCGATCGCATGTTGGACATGGGCTTTTATGAAGACATCATCCGCATTATTAAATACTTACCTGCTCAGAGACAAACGTTACTCTTTTCAGCAACGATGCCTCCCAAAATACGGGCGTTAGCAACTCGAATATTAAAGAACCCGGAAGAAATAAACATAGCTATCTCGAAGCCTGCCGAAGGAATATTGCAACAAGCCTATGTGGTGTATGACGAGCAAAAAGAAAAGCTCATCAACCATATTTTCAAAACAGGGCAATACAATAGCGTATTGATTTTTGCTTCTACTAAAGAAAATGTGAAGAAGTTAGATCGGGCCTTGCAGAAAATTGGCATTATGGCCAAAGCCATTCACTCTGATTTAGAGCAGGTAGAAAGAGAAAATATTCTGAGAGAATTTAAAAATAAAAAGCTTTCTATTTTAGTGGGAACGGATGTTCTTTCGAGAGGGATTGACGTAGAAGGAATCAGTTTGGTCATCAACTTTGATGTGCCGCCAGATCCTGAAGATTATATACATCGGATCGGTAGAACAGCGAGAGCCGCTACTACAGGCACAGCGATTACGTTCATCAATAGCAAAGACCAGCGAAAGTTTTCGCGTATCGAACATATGATTGGCAAAGAGATTGAGAAAGTTTCACTACCGGTAGAATTGGGCGAAGGCCCACTCTATCAACCCGATAAAGCCCCCGAAAACAAGTATCAAAAACCGAGAGGGCCGAAGAAGAATTTTGGGCACAAGCCGAGGAGATAGCCTTTTATTTTTAGGATGAGCAAAGTCATAGATCAGAAAGATGACTCAAATTCATTCTTTTTGTTTAGTAAGAAGATATAAAGCTTACATCTTCGATAAGGTGCTAGCTACTCTCCATAAAACTTTATCGATATTCTGCTCAAACGTATTGCCCAAAAGTTCTGCCAAACTAGCCCTATATCCGACATGCAATTGAGTGAATGACATTCCTTCCCACTGCAAAGGCTCAAAGATGGCCGAACTAGTTAGTCGTCCCTTAAAAACTCATTTTGAGTAGAGGTTGATTTTTGAAGGCTAAGAAAAGTGTTTCAAAAAGTTGGGTCAAAAAGACGCTTGGATTTATTTTCCACTTGTTGATCATCCG
>JADBYK010000065.1 GCA_020403045.1 Cytophagales bacterium | reverse complement strand
GCATTAGGAATGCATAGTTTGCCCAGGGGGTTGACGATCCGCCTGAGGCGGATGTCAAGGTTAAACCTCGTGCCACTTGCGGTCAGAGTCAGACATTTCTCGTCTGACCTGACAATGAAAATCACCAACTTGGTTTTCTTACTTGGGGCTAAATCGTTGATTTTCATTCGTCAATTATGCAATGCTGACAGTACCGTCAGCATTGCATAATCTGGGTTTAAATAGCAGCCTTTTCGAATAGAACAAGAGAGGAACCCCATAAACAGCGATCATGGCATAGGCCATCATTTCATACCCTTTGGCTACCAAGTCGATGATTCCGACTTGAGCAAGTACAAGTGATGCGACCAATGCGGCAGTAGAAATATAGGCCTTGTGAATCTTTTTCATGGGTTCAGCACTTCGCTCGGCTACTTCGTTTTCAATGCGATGAATAAAAGCGTGGATCATTCCGGTGGCGGTTTCAACCAATGTCCAGCCCACCACCACTCCAAAAATGACAATCATTATAGTATGAAAAAACTCCAACATTTTCAGCCAAGGAACAGTAGAGGCCAGCACATCTTGACTTGGATAATAAGTTAGCAGAGCAAAGTAGGTAAGGAACCACGGGATCGTCATTAGCGCACCGGAAATAAAACCAGCCGCAATACTTTCTTTTCGAGAGCGAATATTTCGATAGGTAAAGAACGAGGCGGGGTAAACAGCCAAGTTATAGCCAACATAAAGGATCCCCGTCCAAACCAACAGGCCGAAGTGTGGCGCATCTGGTAAATAGCTGGTATCCCAGTTGGTGAACACATCGGCAATCGCTGAACCTCTGGTGCTAAATACGGCAATCGAAAAAATGACGTAGGCACTGAAGAGAGCAATTGTTCCAATCGTTTCCAATTTAGTAATCACCTCATCTCCTTTATAATTAAGAAACCCAACCAGCACCACAATTAACATCACACCCACCCATTGGTTAAAACCTAACGTATTATTTAATATTTCTCCAGCGGCAGCAGCCATCACAGCGATGATCAAGATCGCCAACATTAGGTAAGCAATCTCGTAGGCAATCCATCCTTTGCCAATCATTTTTTTCAATAAGGATTTGTAATCATACACTTGCCACTGCCTGCATGCTTCCATTGATAAAACAGAAATGAGGGAGAATCCAAAAAAAATAGCGAGACCACTGATCCACCCACTGGCTCCAAATTTTCCTCCGTATTCTACAATCTCACGCCCCGTAGCATAACCACCGCCAATCAAGACAGATTGTAAAATAATACCTGGCAGCAGGACACGTTTGATCTGAGAGGCAGGTTGTTGAAGATTTTCCATATTAAAGAATCGGCTTCAATATAGAAAGATTAGGCTATCTAGTCCCAACTCGCTTTTGCTATTTCCCAACCGATTATACTTTTTTTACGAGTGGAATTCCAACGGTATTCTCCCAGGATTCCATCTTTGCGAATGACACGATGACAAGGAATTAGATAGGCGATGTGGTTTGAACCAACCGCGGATCCAACCGCTTGCATCGCTTTTGGATTTTGTATTTTCTCTGCTATTCGCTGATACGTAGTTACGCTTCCTAGCGGCAATCGCAAAAGAGCTTCCCATACTTTTACTTGAAAGTTAGTTCCCTTAACAAATACGTGTAATTTTTTGTTTTCATGTTGCTGACTAAAAATTGCTTCTATGAAACGAGCTGTTTGTTCTTGATCATCATGAAAGATCGAGAGATCCCAATGTTCTTTCATTTTATTAAGTTCATATTTAGGATCTTCATCGGTCGTGATAAACGACAACCAGCAAACACCTCGTTCGGTAACGCCCAGTAGCGCAAGCCCAAAGGGAGTTTCGTGAAAACCATACGCTATTCGTAGTCCTGAGCCACGCAGTTTGTACTCTTGTGGAGTCACAGCCTCTAACGTAGTAAACAAATCATATACTCTTGATTGACTTGAAAGCCCTGCTTGCTCTGCTGCTTCCACCAGATTTTTTGATTGCTGTAGTTTCTTCTTTAGAAAATCCACGGTAAGGAATTGCAAGAATCGCTTTGGGCTTATACCCGCCCACTCTGTAAAGATCCTCTGAAAATGAAAAGGAGAAAGATGTACTTTTTCCGCCACCTCATCCAACTCTGGCTGGCGATGGAAATTTTTTTCCATGTATTGAATGGCCTGCTCTATTCGCAGGTAGTTGATTTTGTCTTCGGTCACCATCATAAAGATATTATTTTTTGATGGATCAAAATTGTTATTTTACCTTACCTTATTCAACCCGTTTCTTGCTAGCTTTCGAAAACATATGGTCGATTTTCATGCATTGCCCACACGGCCGATAACCTAACTCAGTTGCCTCTTTTTGACTTGTAAAGAATACACGATTCATTTTTTCATTCTCTTGCCCGAACGACAGTCGAGCGAACCATAGATTTTAAGCTTCTTGTTTCCTGCTAAGATTATTTTTTTACTTTTTTAGAGCCTGGCCAACTCACTCGTTGTTAGTTTTTCATGTGCAATCATATACAAATTAGAAAGATACGTTTGGTCCCATCTGATCAATATCAAATCAATCCTATGGCAAACATAGGACTGACCGTGAATCTGTAAAACCCGATTCTTGCTGTTTTAGTGATGCGGTGTTTTTAAAAGAAAAATATTTTCTAGTATTGTGGTATGGAGTCTTTTCACATTCCGGTTTTCGATGAATTCAGTTTTAAAAGATCAGTTGAGTTTCTTCAACGTTCGCCAAAAGAACTCTTGCATTTTGTGGATGATCATCACGTTTCAAAAGTGATTAAAATCGGATCAAAAAAAATTGTGTTTGAACTAAACCAAAAGAAATCTAACCAACTACAAGTAAACGTTGTGAGTGGCTTACCACTACAGCAACCGGAAAAGGCACAACTTATTCAGTTTATCAAAGAGTGGTTTGACCTTGCGACAGATCTGAAGCCTTTTTATGAGCTCGTAAAAAATGATAGACTGCTTGGTCCCCTGACTGAAAAATATTTTGGCTATCGCATCATTGGGCAACCTGATTTGTTTGAGTCGTTGGTGTGGGCGGTGATAGGTCAGCAAATTAATCTTCAGTTTGCGTACACCTTAAAACAACGATTTGTAGAACAGTTTGGTGAAAAGCATACAATTGGAGATAAGGTGTACTATTTGTTCCCCACACCTCAGGCAGTTTCAACCCTTTCCGATGAACACCTTTTGCCGCTTCAATTCTCGCGACAAAAATGTAACTATGTAGTGTTGATTGCTCAGGCGTTTTTGAGTGGATTGATCTCTAAAGAGAAGTTAAAAGAAATACCTTTTCAACAGGCCAAAGAGAAATTGATGAGTATTAAGGGAGTTGGGAACTGGACGGCTAATTATGCACTGATGAAAACATTTAGATATCCGGAGGCTTTCCCGTTAGAAGACGTGGGCGTTCACAATGCCATTAAAAATTTGAGGAAAATGAATACGAAGCCGACTCTGGAACAAGTCAAACGAATTTTTAAAAAATACAAAGGGTGGGAGGCGTACGCCACCCTATATTTATGGAAAAGCCTGTGACAACTGATAGCCGAACTCAACGAGCTAGGCACTCTTTAACTCAATACGAAAGGTGGTGCCCTGACCTTCGTCTGATGATTTGACAAATATTTTCCCCTCGTGATACATTTCTATAATTCTTTTAGCGAGAGCTAAACCCAACCCCCACCCTCTTCTTTTGGTGGTAAAGCCCGGCTTAAACACACTCTGGACTAACTTTTTAGGGATTCCTTTTCCAGTGTCGGAGATGTCAATCAATACTTTTTGGTCGCTTCCTCGTAGAATCTTTATTGCAATTGTGCCCGTGTTCTCCATTGCATCTACTGCATTTTTGCAAAGATTCTCCAGTACCCACTCAAATAAAGGTGCATGAACGTTGGCCTCAATATTTTCCGACAATGTATACACTTCGATTTTTACTTTTGAAGAAAGGCGAGGCTGTAGGTAGCTCACAACGTTGTTTACCAAAAGGAAAATATTTTCTGTCTTTAGAACAGGGGTCGATCCGATACTTGAAAACCGTTCTGTCACCACCCTCAGCTTTCGAATATCTCTATCCAATTCATCTATAAAACTTTTGTTTTTTAGTTCGGGGTCGTCACGTAGCACTTCCACCCAAGCCATCAACGAAGAGAGTGGAGTGCCTATTTGGTGCGCTGTCTCTTTGGCCAATCCAACCCATACTCGGTTTTGTTCGGATGTTTTTGAATAACTGAATGCGAGGTAGGCGATAAACCCAAAAATCGCCAGAATTGAGGTTTCGATGTATGGGAAAATTGTGAGTTCGGCCAGCAGGAAGGAATTTTTGTAATATACTTTTTGAGTGGCGAATACTTCTTGGCTAATAGGGTCTTTCAAACGTATGTCTATAGGCGGATACGCTTTCTTCATAGCCTCCAGCTCGTTTTTCAATACCCGTTCCTGTGCTTCTTTACTCCAAGACGAATCGATGTCGATATTGCGATAAAAAGTGATGTTATTTTTTTCGTCTAACAGTATGGTGGGGATCGAGTTGTTTTTGTAAATGATCTCTTCTGTGATAAAAAGAATTTCATTCTCAGTATCATTGTTACTGTACTCGATCGCTTTCGCAAAGAGCTGTACTTGATTTCTCTCGCGTTCTTTCAGCTGATCAACGAGTATTTTAGTAAATAGAATTGTTCCACCGCTGATGATGACCGATACAGCCAGAATAATCCACTTCAGATTGGTGTTATCCTTGTAGAATTCCATGGAAGCCGGTGAGGAGGGATTGCCTGGCATAACTGGATTGAAGGTAAATAAAAAATCCGAATGTGATCCGGATTTGATGTTGTCAGTTGTTTGCTTTTGATTATGCCTTCATCAGGAACCATTTTATGAGCACTTTCCAACTTACTTTTGTGCCAGTCATAAGAATTCCAACTCTATATATCCTTCCGGCAATCCAAGTTGTAAAAAGAAATCCACCGATTAACAGTGCCATCGATAATCCTAGCTGCCAATCTGGGACTCCCGATCCGATTCTTCCAACCATAGCTACTGGCGATGTAAAGGGAATCACCGAAAGCCAGAAACTTACACTGCCGTGGGGATCACGTAGAATGAACATAAATAGTCCAAAGTAGCCTATGAGAAGAGGTAGCGTAATTGGGAATTGGAATTGTTGTGATTCCTGCATGGATTCTACAGCTGATCCAACAGCAGCAAACAAAGCCCCATATAGGAGATATCCGCCTAGAAAATAAAAAACAAAAACAAAGGCAATTTTACCCAATGGTAATTGAAAGAAGTTATTGAATAACTCGGTTGCTTTAGAGCTCTGTTGCTCCATCGCTACCTTTATTTCCTGGTTATCCATGCTTTTCGCAACTTCTTCCATTGCTTGTTGTTGTGGCATCTTTAACCCAAAATAACCCAACACACCCGTGGATAGGGCGGTAATTAGAATAATCCAAATTGTAAACTGCAATAACCCTACTGAAGCAATACCAATAATTTTACCTAGCATCAATTGAAATGGCTTTACCGAGGAAACGATTACTTCTACAATCTTAGAGGTCTTCTCGTCAATGACGCCTTGCATAATTTGAATACCATAAATTAATACAAACATGTAGATGAGAATACCCAACCCAAACCCAAGAAAATAGAGAATTTGAGAATTGCTTGATTTTTCTTCGCCCGTATCTGAAAGATTTATTTGTTTTAGACTAACACTAACTTTTAAACTCTTCAATGTTTCCTGATCAATTTTATACGTCTCTAGTTTCAAATCTCTGATGCGATCTTCAAGTATAGATTCAAGGTTGCCCACTTTTTCAATGCTCGGGTTTTCTTTCGTGTAAATCATCATCCCTTCGGGTTTGCTCAAATCAAAAGGAGGGATGTATAGTAGGGCAAAGTCTTTCGTTTCGTTATATGCTTTTTTGGCTTGTTCGAGAGGCATTGAGAGCGGCACAAAAGTATACCGTTTGCTATTCTCGAAAACAAACTTCCCGCTTTCATCTACTACTTGCACGGTATCCGCTTTGGCGGATTCTGCCTCCTTCTTCATAATGTAAACCAAAACACCGATGACAGCCGGGAAAATCAAGGGTACTAAAATTGTGGTGATGAGGAAGGATTTTTTTTGTACGCGGTTTAAGAATTCGCGCTGCATGATCAACCAAACTTTGTTCATATTTTCGTTATAGTAAATAGTTTATCTGTTATTTTTAGCTGCAAGCCTCAAGCTACATGGAACAAGCTTGAAACCTGTAGCGTGTGGCTTGACGCTTTTAGTTATACTTCTTGCAAGTGCTTTCTCAGAGCTTCATCCCCATCGGCCTTAACCAATCCAATGAAGATATCAGCCATAGTAGGCAGTTTTTCTTGAAAACTGTATAACTCGGTGATATCAATCAAATCGCGAATAACCTGATTCCCTTTGATGCCTTCTGCAGCTTTAATAGTCGTGGAGAACAAATCCTCTTCAATCTTTGTCTGCTCCTTTATTTCATATTTTTCAGCGGGCAGCGTAAAATGATTGCCGCGGTGTTCGATCAAAAAGGTGTTAGAACGATAGCTTTCCTTCACTTGTTTTTTCGGGCCTTCCAGAATTTTCTTTGACTTGTTGACTAGTGCAATATGATCACAAAGAGATTCAACTGTCTCCATGCGGTGGGTGGAAAAAATAATAGTGCTTCCGTTGGCTTTTAACTCCAGAATCTTTTCTGTGATTAGCTGGGCATTTACTGGATCAAAGCCCGAAAAGGGCTCATCGAGGATAATCAGTTTTGGCTCATGCAATACGGTACTGATGAATTGCACTTTCTGCGCCATCCCTTTGCTAAGGTCTTCTACCTTCTTATGCCACCAGTCTTTGATCTCAAATTTTTCGAGCCATACTTTTATGCGAGCCATGGCATCGTGCCGGCTGAGTCCTTTTAGCTGAGCCAGATACAACAATTGATCGCCCACTTTCATTTTCTTATACAAACCACGCTCCTCAGGGAGGTATCCAATAATTTCGATATGATTGGGTCGGAGTTTTTCACCGAAGATCAATACTTCTCCACTATCGGCATTAATGATCTGATTAATGATCCTGATAAGTGTGGTCTTTCCTGCACCGTTCGGGCCGAGAAGTCCGAAAATGGTTTGTTCGGGAATAGTGATGCTTACATGATCTAGTGCCGTGTGTTCGGAGTAGATTTTGGTTACGTCTTTGGCGATGAGTGCGTTCACGTGTTTGGTTTTTGTATTAGTGTTAAAAATAGCAATAGAATTACAATACAACTAATGTAGCAATTCAAAATATTAGATGAGGGGAAGTAAGGTCAAGAGATTGCCACGAATGCACGAATTTCCACGAATGATTTAACTACCCTCTTCGGATCGACCAGGGTTTGAACAGAGATTAAACTACTTGGCGTCTTTAAATATGATTTTGCCCATTGATACATCCAGATCAAAATTCAGCGCGTTTTTGGCATTCTTCGAATAGCTTGCGTTGGCAAATTTGTTAGTGCCCACTTTTTTGAGGCTCTTAGATAGATTTAAACTGCAAAGCCAAGAGTCATTTATTTTAACGACTACAGGTACTTCGTCACTGGGTAACTGAATAGTAAGATTGCCCGCGCCTACACTGCCAATAATGTGATTACTAGTTGTAGGTTTATCGGAAAAATCAAGGTACATGTTTCCAAACCCAACGTTTGCTACCACCACTTTTGATTTCGCAAGATTAATATGTCGGGCAGTCACCGTTCCCATGTCCACTTTAATGAAAAAGGTATCCATTGTTACCTTGTTTTCAATTCCCGTACCATAGGTGATGTTCACGTCTGCGCTACCCGTATTGATTTTTAGTTTCTCTACCGACAGTCCGGAGAGGTCAATGTTTGCATTCCCCAGTCCATAATCTAGGTTAAGTGAATAAGGAGTGCTTTCGGTGAGATATACTTTCCAAAATTTCTCAGATGGCCTGTCGTCACTTCCAAAGACCTGATAAGATATCTTTTTGCCAACACCCCGTTGACTTTCTTGTTCCAAGGCCAATTTAATCACGCTTGTTGTTCCTTTTATCTCATTGCTGAATGAATGAGAATATTGTTCTAAATCCTGATTGCTATAGATATTAAGAAAATCAGTGCTTTGACTTGGCCGAATAAAGCAGTTACCGGTTTTGGCTTTCAGCGATAGATTTACCTTGTTGCACACCTCGTCTTTCTCGACAGAAAATTGCTTCTTGATTTGGCCCCAACTGACCAAATGTGCGCCTATGCCTATCCAAATTAAAACGGTCTTTAACACGCTTCCTTTTAACTTTAATGCCACTGAGAACTTTATAACATTAACAAACCGGGATTTTTAGTCAAAAAAATAACCCGTAATAGGTCTTATACGGGTTATTGTGCAAATGGTTTTATTATTTTTTTATCCGAAATACTCTTTCATGCGCTCGAAGAATCCCTTTTCGTTGGCATCTGGACTTGGTTGAAAATTGGCCGAGCTGCGAAGGCTTTCCAATTTGGCCTTTTCCTCACTACTCACCTTTTTTGGCGTCCAAACATTGATATAAATAAGCTGATCACCAGTACCATACCCGTTAATGTCTTTCAGCCCCTTACCGCGCAAGCGAAGGATCTTCCCGCTCTGGGTTCCCGGCTCGATTTTAATCCGCACTTTGCCTCCAATAGATGGCACTTCCACGGATGTACCGAGGGTTGCATCAATGAAGCTTATGTGTAGATCGTATACTAAATTGGTTCCATCTCGCTTCAGTTCCTTATCCTCTGTTTCCTCGATCAGAATTAATAAATCCCCTGGAACTCCTCCTCCGGGTGCCTCATTGCCTTTTCCCGACATGGAAAGCTGCATACCATCACTTACCCCGGCTGGAATCTTTACTGTAAGAAGATCTTCTTTCGAAACTAAACCTGAGCTATCGACACCCGGAGGGCGTTTATCAAGGGTTTGGCCAGCGCCATTACAAGATGAGCAGGTGCTTGACGATACCATTTGCCCAAGCATTGTGTTTACTACCTTTCTTACTTGACCCGTG
This sequence comes from Cytophagales bacterium, assembly GCA_020403045.1. Taxonomy (GTDB): domain Bacteria; phylum Bacteroidota; class Bacteroidia; order Cytophagales; family Cyclobacteriaceae; genus ELB16-189. Next base: position 14,612 of record JADBYK010000065.1, on the reverse strand, counting down.
CCTTGGCAAGTAGTGCAATTTTTGAAAGTTACCCCCTCCGCATGAGTGAGCCTGTTTACTTTAATTTTCTTTTCTACCCCATTGGCGATCTCCTCAAGAGTGAGCTTCAACTTAATGCGTAGGTTTGATCCTTTCCGTTGCCGCGATCTTCCCCCACCACCAAAAAAGCTATCGAATGGGCTTCCACCACTTCCACCTCCTCCAAAAATATCTCCAAACTGACTGAAGATATCTTCCATGTTCATCTCGTGCGAGCTATAGCCACCTCCACCTCCACCTGGTCTGTTGTGACCGAAGCGATCGTACTGTGCACGTTTCGTTTCATCGCTAAGCACTTCGTAGGCTTCGGCAGCTTCCTTAAATTTTTCTTCGGCCGCTTTGTCGCCTTGATTTTTGTCAGGGTGAAATTGAATAGCCGTTTTGCGGTAGGCCTTTTTTATTTCTTCCGGAGAAGCGCTCTTGCTTACACCCAATATTTCGTAAAAATCTCTTTTTGCCATTTGTTGAGGAGTGAATTAGAAAGAAGTCAGAACATAGAATTTAAGAAGTCAGAATTCTAACTCCCAACAACAACTTTTGCGAAACGGATCACTTTATCGTTCAACAAATATCCTTTCTCCACCACGTCCATTACTTTACCTTTTAGTTTTTCACTTGGTGCTGGTAGTTGTGTGATGGCTTCGTGCAAGTCGGGGTTGAAGTCTGTTTCTTTTCCAAATTCCATTGCCTTCACGCTGTACTGTTCCAATATTTTTTTGAATTTATTTTGAATCAGGAAAAAGCCTTCCGCTGCCTTATCATTTTTATCCTGAAACGATTTTTCTGCACGTTCAAAATCATCCGTAACCGACAGCATCGACTTGAGTAACTGCTCATTGGCCGATTGAATCATTTCCAGCTTCTCTTTGGCCGATCTTCTTCTAAAATTATCAAACTCGGCATACAGACGCACGTATTTGTCCTTGGCCTCTGCCAATTCGTCTTGTAGCTTTTTTAGGGGATCAAGCTGCGCCCCTTTCTTCTCTGGCTCGGTTTGCTCGGGGCTTTGGCCGGTTGGCGTTTCAGTTGCCAAATCATCGTGCTTTGGCAATTCTGGTTCCAGATGTGCGGTATTTTCCATTTTTATCAGTTAAATAAGGCGCAAAGACACAAGAATTTTGCCAATTGAACAATTGTGCCATTTAGGCACTTAGTGAGCAAGTGTCGTACTAGCCTAGCCGATTTAATTGACTGTTTTATCAACTTTCTAAAATCAATTTCTTTAACCCAAACTATGCATTAGGAATGCATAGTTTGCCCAGGGGGTTGACGATCCGCCTGAGGCGGATGTCAAGGTTAAACCTCGTGACGCTTTCGGTCAGAGTCAAACATTTATCGTCTGACCTGACGATGAAAATCACCAACTTGGTTTTCTTACTTGGGGCTAAATCGTTGATTTTCATTCGTCAATTATGCAATGCTGACAGTACCGTCATCATTGCATAATCTGGGTTTAACGCTGCAATGTATTGGTTGGCGAGGAATGAGATATAAACAGCTGAGGTTTTCTTGGGAAGGTCTTTCACGGTTTACATTTTGTAAACTTTGTCTTATATTTGGCATTAAGTTTATGAGAGTTATCGCCAAAAGTACACTGAGAGCATTTTGGGAGAAACATGCTGACGCGGAAATGCCCTTGAAAACGTGGTACAAGATAACAGAGAAAGCCGACTGGCGAGATTCTCACGAAGTGAAGAAAGTATATTCAGATGTGAGCGTGATTGGAAGTAATCGGTTGGTGTTCAATATTAGAGGAAATAAGAATCGATTAGTTGTGTATGTAATGTTCAAATTTCGAAAAGTATTTGTCCGTTTTGTAGGCACTCATCAAGAGTACGATCGTATAGATGTAAAAACTGTTTAATTATGAATATCAAACCTATTCGTAGCGAAAAAGATTATCGAGCTGCTCTCAGACGGATCGATGAGTTGATTGTAAAAGATCCAAAAGAAGGAACTGATGCATTTGATGAATTGGATTTGATCTCAACTCTTGTAGAATCTTACGAAAACGTTCACTACCAAATCGAAGCGCCCGATGCCGTGAGTGCAATTCGTTACATCATGGAGGAAAAGGGACTTACTCAAAAAGATTTGGTTAAGCACTTTAATGGCAGCAAAGGACTAGTATCCTCGGTTCTGAGTGGAAAGCGCGAGTTATCAAAAAGTGTAATCAAGGCTTTACATGAGGAATTGGGTATTCCATATGAAATTTTGATGGCCTAGTGCAAGCTCTTCCAAATCAAATCCTTCAGCTCTGAAATGCCTTGATTGGCAAGGGCAGAAATAAAAACAGAAGGGATTTTCTTCGGCAGCTCTTTTTGAATAGCAAGCTTTAACTCTTCATCCAACAAATCGGATTTAGTGATGGCAAGCAGTCGCTTCTTGTCGAGTAACTCAGGATTGTACTTTTTCAATTCGTTCAATAAAATTTCAAATTCCTGTTTGATGTCCTTCGCATCAGCGGGCACCATGAACAACAACAAAGAGTTTCGTTCGATGTGTTTTAAAAAACGAATACCTAATCCTTTTCCTTCTGCAGCACCTTCGATAATTCCCGGGATATCGGCCATCACAAACGACAACCCATCGCGATAAGCAACCACACCCAGGTTAGGCGTTAGCGTGGTGAAAGCGTAATCGGCAATTTTCGGCTTGGCGGCAGATACTACTGAAAGCAAGGTGGATTTTCCTGCGTTAGGAAACCCAACTAAGCCTACATCGGCCAGTAAGCGCAATTCCAAAATAATCCACTCATCTCTTCCGGGCTCGCCCGTTTGAGCATGTTGTGGTGCCTGGTTGGTAGGCGTTGCAAAATGCGAGTTACCCTTGCCTCCCCGCCCTCCTGGTGAAAGAATTATTTCTTGTCCGTGTTCCGTGATTTCACAAACTAACTCTCCTGTTTCAAATCGTTTGGCCGTGGTACCAAGGGGGACATCTAAAATCTGGTCTTTGCCAAATGCGCCTGTCATATTTTGTCCTTGCCCAGCCTGTCCATTCTCGGCAAAAACATGTTTGCGATATTTTAAGTGAAGCAACGTCCACATTTGTGAGTTGCCGCGGAGAATTACGTGGCCACCGCGACCGCCATCTCCACCATCAGGGCCACCTTTATCAATGAACTTTTCTTGGTGAAAATGCCTACAGCCTGCGCCTCCATGGCCAGAGCGTGAATTAAATTTGACGTAGTCGATGAAGTTGACTGAGGACATATTTGGTTACCAGTTGCTAGTTACCGGTAACTGTAAACCGGGAACAATTGAGACTAATTTTTGTCTAACACTTTACAAATGTCCTCAAAAATAGTCTCTACCGCACCGATCCCATGTACCGTATTCAATCTTCCTTGCTTGTTGTAAAAGGGAAGTACGTGAACGGTCTTGGTGAAATATTCGGTGATGCGTTTATTTAATTTTTCTTCTTCATCATCCACTCGGTTTTCAGTCGTTCTGCGCTTTGCAATGCGTGTGCGAACTTCCTCTTCCGTGACGTCCAAAGCCACAATAAAATGAATGGCTGAATTATTGTCTTTCATAAATTGATCGAGTGCCTCGGCTTGTGGCACCGTGCGAGGGAAACCATCAAACAAAAATCCTTTTGCCTGGGGGTTTTTGTCCAGCTCTTCCTTTAACATCGCTATTGTGATCTCATCTGGAACTAAAGCGCCACTATTCATTATTTCTTTTACCTTCTTGCCCAGTGCTGTATCATTTTTCGTGTGCCATCTGAACAAATCCCCAGTGGATATGTGCACAAAGCCATATTTTTGAATAAGCTTTTCGCTCTGTGTTCCTTTGCCGGCTCCGGGCGGGCCAAAGAGTACTAAGTTTTTCATCCTTGCTAAGGTTTGGTTTAAGAAAAGACAGGCAAGATAGCGATGATTCTTTAATTCGACAATTCTGCGAATGATGGGTAGCAGTACGAACTAAGAGATTGAATGGTAGAGATCTTTCAGGTTTCTTCCCAGACCATCATAGTCCATACCATATCCCAATACAAACTCATTTTCCAGCTCAAAACCAATGTATTTGACATCGACTTTTTTCTCTCTTGCGGCTTGTTTGCGTAAGAGGGCAACGGTCTCTACGGATTTAGCCCCCAGTTCACGTAAATCGTGCATGATTTTTTCAATCGTAAGCCCAGTGTCAATAACGTCTTCAACAATAAGTACATCTTGATTGAAGAGGCTCTCTTCATGGCCAATCAGTGTTTTAAGTTGTCCTGTACTATTGGTGCCCGAGTAGGAAGACATCTTTACGAAAGAGATCCGACACGGAACAGTCAATTCCTTCATCAGATCGGACGCAAACATAAACGAGCCATTTAAGATCGGCAATAATACAGGTGTTTTACCCGCATAGTCCAAGTTCAGTCTTCCTGCTAACTCCCTGACCTTATCTGCAATCAATGCTGATTCGATGAACCTCTCAAACTCTAAATCTTTAATTTTCATCTGTCGTGGTAAGGTGCAAAGATACATGGTGTCACTCGAAGGAAGAACTCATTCTCCACATCCAATAAGTTTTTATTCTTTCACTCGATTGAAACGGATTGTTTTCAATATCAATGAAGACAATGATTTTCAACTGTTTTTTGTTTTTTAGATTGAGTTGTACTCATTGGCATCGTTTCGCAGAGCCATTTGATACTTCGGGCTAATACGTGTCATCTAATGCAAATAGATTTTTTCGTCCTTTCCATTTTCCACGTGTAAAGTCGGGGAACCGGACACTGGCGCCTTTTTGTTTAATCGATGTTTCAGACAAGGGTGTAATAGCACTCCAGGTTACCGCGTCATAGACATCTTGTGGAGGTGGCATTTTTCTTTTTACAGATTCGATAAACGCATTTAAAACAAACCAATCCATTCCACCGTGTCCTGCGCCAGCCGCATCATTGCCATATTTTTTCCATAATGGGTGATCATGTTGCTCCAACCATTTTTGAGCGTCCTCCCAACGATGTGGCTTTTCGCTTCTGCCTTCAATATAGATTGACTTGTTTACATCCATCCAAATTCCGTTCGTGCCCTGCACCCGAAAACCGATAGAGTAAGGGCGTGGCAAGTTCGTGTCGTGCTGCAACAAAATAGTTTCTTGGTTGGCCGTTTCAATCATCGTGGTAACTACATCTCCTAACTTGAATTTTACTTTTGCGTTGGGATGATTCTCGCCACCTACTTTTACAATATGCTCATGTAGTCCTCTTGCTTTTGTAGCGTAGGAAACCAACTGAGTAAATCTATTTCCCCGATTGATATTCGTCATCATCGCAATTGGCCCTATCCCATGAGTTGGATAAAGATCTCCGTTGCGATCTACTGAATGTTGAGTTCGCCATTGTGCTTCAGAAAATCCTTTTTCACCAAACTCTGCACCACCTCCATAAGGTTTCTTTCCGTCATTGAACTTTACTTCGCGCAAGTCATGCTGATAGCCTCCTTGTAAGTGAATGAGTTCTCCAAAAATGTTTTGGCGAACCATATTCATAACGGCCATTACATCTCGCCTGTAACAGACATTTTCTAGCATCATCAGATGCATGCCGGTTTTTTCAGAAGCGTCAACGAGTTGCCAGCATTCTTCAATGGTCGTGCCGGTGATAACTTCACAGCCCACTTGTTTTTTGGCATTCATCGCATCCAGGCTCATTACCGTATGCCATTCCCAGGGAGTTGCAATGATAACAGCATCAATGTCCTTGTTGTCTAATAGTTTTTTGTAACCCTGTGTGCCTTCTAAAATAATTTGTGGTTTGCGTTTGCCCGATTTTTCTATCAACGGAAGACATAGATCAACCATTCGTTGTTGGATATCACAAATCGCTACTACTTCTACATCAGGTCGCGCTAAAGCCAGTTCCAAATGACCTTGCCCGCGGAGCCCCACACCGATGATGCCGAGGCGGACCTTTTCCTCTGTGATTGTAGAAAAACCAAGCGAGGGTAAAATGCTTGTGCCAATCGTTGCTGCTGCTGTTGTCTTGATGAAATTTCTTCGAGTAGAATCCATAAGTATTCAAATATGAGCTTTCCAAACTTACCAATTTTCTTTTGATCAATACGTTTCTTTATATTTGGTAATGCAAAAAACAGTAGAACGCCCGCCTCGCACCATTATGGAAGTGTATAAAATGCTTCCCGAGGGCACTCTTGCTGAATTGATAAACGGAAACATTTTTATGAGCCCTTCGCCAGTAAGAAAGCATCAGCGGCTGATTTTAAAGCTTGCAAGTCTGATGGATCAATTTGTTGAAAAGGGAGATTTAGGCGAGGTAAACGTTGCTCCTTACGATGTTTATTTAGACGAAACGGAGAATGCTGTGCAGCCCGATATTGTTTTTGTAGCGAAAGCAAATATTTCCATTTTGGGCGATACTGTTCATGGCGTACCAGACCTGCTGGTGGAAGTGCTGTCGCCAGGAAATAAAAGCTATGATTTAGAAACGAAGAAACAGCTATACGAAAGGTTTGGTGTGAGGGAGTATTGGGTACTTGATCCAATAACCAGACAAGCCATAGGTTATGCACTTCTAGGTAGTAAATTCGTTGAGTTTTCTAATGAGGCTGGCAGAGTAGCATCTCGGCTGCTGAATCATACATTTGAATTTTGATTCAAAGGGCTTTCATCAATGCCTGGTACAAATTAATCATACTTTTAATATCTGTTTTGTGAACCTTTTCATGGGGAGTGTGAGGATTTAACTCAGGTGCACCCACAAAACACCAATCAAAAAGGTTAGGATTTCTTTGCAACTCACCCCCGTCACTGGAGCCCATGCCTTCTACTTCAAGTTGATAATCAATTTTATTTTTTTCAGCGACCGCAATAATCTTATCTACAAAACTTCTGCGGGGTATGTGTTTATCGCGCAACGATATGGCAACCCCTTTGCCGTGTTCAACACCTTCTGTAATCCAAGTGATGTCCGAAATCAACGCTTGTCTCACCTTCCATTTCCGATAGATGTAATCTGCCAGGTATCCCACTGAACCACCGCCATGTTCTTCCCAACAACTAAAGACAATGACCCCATCTTTTAATGTTGACGCCACCTGCAAGGCGGTATAAATGCCAAGACGATTGTCGAGATAGGCGGTTTCAATGTAATCTTTCGTTTCGCGAAAATCGACTTTGTAGGTGAGACAGGTGCCGCGGTCGATGGGTCTGCCAAATTTGTAGAACGCGTGATCTTCCTTATCAAACTCTAATTCGCATTCGATAGGACCGAGGCTATCGCGCCCAACGAGTTTTGTTCCCATGTCAGCATCTGGACTACCGATGCTAAGCAACTGATTAAAGTAGCGAACGGTAAATCCAATACTATCCATGTGGGCGAAAATGGCCGTTCTGGGTTTTCCAAATTTTAAAATAATACAATCTTGAAATTCCTCACCGGCCACAATGGTTGGCTTCGTCTTCCATTTTTTCTTTTCTTTTTTGATCCATTGTAATAAGAAATCGCGCAATGGCTTTTCGTGGCCGGACGGAGCCGGGACTTCACAAAGGTGTTTTAATAGGCTCCAGTCTTGGTTGATGCTTTTTTGCGAAGTGACTTTCATTTTATTTGCAACATTATCCACAACTTTATCTTAAATTTTCGACAGATAAAAGTGAATTTATGGATGTATTTGTTTTAAGCGAACAAAATTCAGTGGCCAATCATTTTTTGGCAGAGTTGCGCGATGTGAACCAGCAAAGTGACCGGCTTAGGTTTCGGACGAACATGATTCGATTAGGAGAAATCATGGCGTATGAAATCTCGAAAAAGATGTCGTATCAGTCGGCCAATGTGCAAACGCCACTAAAGGCCACACAGATGCAGCTTCTAAAGGAGAAACCCATTTTGCTAACGGTACTGCGTGCCGGGTTGCCCTACTTTCAAGGCTTTTTGAACTATTTTGATGCCTCAGACTCTGGCTTTATTGGTGCTTATCGAAAGGAAGGCAAAGAAGAAATTTCGATCGAATTAGACTACATGGCAATGCCTTCTCTTGAAAAAAGGCAAGTCATTTTGATTGACCCGATGTTGGCTACAGGTTTTTCTTTTATTAGATCAATCAACGAATTGGCTAAGTTTGGCCGACCGTCACATATCTTCATCGCCTCGTTGGTGGCTGCTCCTGAGGGCATAAAAAGAATCGCGGATTCGCTAAAAATGCCTTTCTCACTTTTTACTGTTGCGGTTGACGAAAAGCTGAATGCAGCGTCTTACATTGTACCCGGTTTGGGTGATGCGGGTGATTTGAGTTTTGGGAAAAAGAAATGATCGGCCAGTAAAATGCTTGAGGAGATTTTAAAGGCAATTCCAGTTGTGTTGGCGAGTTGCTTGAAATTTGTTTTAGGGCCAATACAGGGTTACGCACTAAAACTACATCCACTTACTACAGCCTTATCTACGATTTTGGGGATGATGATCAGCGTAGTAGCCTTTACCTATTTTGGAGATTGGCTGAAGAGACGTTTTTTCCGTGGCTATTTCGAACCGCCAGCGAATCCATCTACTCTGAGAAGAAAATTCTTAGTCATGATGCGAAAATATGGGCTGGGTGGAATTGCCTTTTTTACACCGCTAATTTTTACACCCATTGGTGGTACCCTTTTGGCGCTCAGTACTAATAAGCCGCGTGAGAAGATTCTCGTTTACATGTTAATTAGTGCCATTTTCTGGTCTGCTTTATTCACTTTTGCTGTGTATGCTTTCGGTAATGCCGTTCTGCCAGATTTCATCAAGTAGTTTTTGCCTGCAGTAGGCGTCTGACCGCTCTAAGTGGTCTGACGCCTGCTTTTTCAAGCCTTGATTAATCGCACCTATGATTGAAAGTTACTTTTTTGGCACTCGGTGCAGTGTTGAGAATGTTCAAACTTTTGTAAGGATAAATTCATTTGCCCGACAACTTTAATATCCTAATTTTGTAAGCTAACTCTACTATTTTATGAGCGTACTCGTTAATAAGAACTCCCGCGTAATTGTTCAAGGCTTCACCGGCTCAGAAGGTTCTTTTCATGCAGGTCAGATGATTGAGTATGGTACCAACGTAGTAGGAGGAGTTACTCCTGGCAAAGGAGGCCAGGTACATTTGGGTAGGCCAGTTTTTAATACCGTGAAAGAAGCTGTTGAAAAGACAGGGGCTGATGTTTCTATCATCTTCGTTCCACCCGCGTTTGCTGCTGATTCTATTATGGAAGCTGCCGAAGGCGGAATCAAAGTAATAGTAGCAATTACTGAGGGGATTCCGGTAAAGGACATGATGATTGCCAAACAATATGTAAAAGACAAAAAAGTGACACTGGTAGGGCCAAATTGCCCTGGTGTAATTACACCCGGAGAAGCGAAAGTGGGTATTATGCCCGGTTTCGTATTCAAGAAAGGGAGGATTGGAATTGTGTCGAAGTCTGGAACATTAACCTACGAAGCGGCCGATCAAATTGTGAAGGCTGGTTTGGGGATTAGTACAGCTATTGGTATTGGTGGCGACCCGATTATTGGTACTCCAACCAAGGATGCGGTTGAGTTATTAATGAATGATCCTGAGACCGATGCGATCGTAATGATTGGTGAAATTGGCGGTAGCTACGAGCCAGTTGCTGCTCGTTGGATCAAGGAAAACGGAAATAGAAAGCCAGTAGTAGGTTTCATCGCTGGTCAAACTGCCCCTCCAGGTCGCAGAATGGGACATGCCGGAGCAATCATTGGTGGTGCAGACGATACAGCAGAAGCCAAAATGAAGATCATGCGAGAGTGCGGCATCCACGTGGTGGAATCTCCTGCTTTAATTGGAGACACGATGTTAAAGGCGTTGGGGAAATAGCCTTGGTCGTCAACACCAGGAAACGCATCGATGCTTTCTATAAATCTATTTTTAGTATCGAAAGCCAAAAAGCCAAAGCGGCTTGAAAGAAGAACAGGCAATCAAACATATTGACTTGATTTCAAGCCATTCATCACAGTTGTTTTTCTTCACCAACGACTCGTTGCTTTCAATCTTAGCTTTCTGAGGGTTTGAATCTAAGTGGGTAATTCAACTTCTTTTTTATTGCCAGAGTTTTCGTTATACAGCAAAAGGCCTCCCGATCTATTGCCAAACAGTTGATCCTTTAAATTCAAAAGTTCAATACCATAAATAGATCCGTCAGCCGCCATATCGATCACTAAGTCTTCACTAATCTTTAGTGAAGTTACTTGTTCGACCTTCTCTTTGAACTTTATATAACCAATATTAAAGCGTATGTCGTATTCCAATTCCATGTCAAAAATATTTTACCAGTAAACTTATCACTAACCAATCACCCTGATCTTCTACGGCATAGCATTCAATTTGTTTAGCATAGTAATGAACGCCTTGCCAAAGATCATTATAAATTACGGTTTTTCTGAATCCAGTTCGGCCATATTTGGCAGGAAAAGTTTCTCCTGTTTCCACTACATCAGTAATTTCAAATTCCGAGGTGCCTCTTTCAACGGCTCTTGCTTTAGCATGGGGGTGAATCACAACCATTTTCAAAGATAGCCAACGGAATTAAATTTCTTCACTAACAGCTTCTCTCTCTCAATCTTCATGATGAGTTAAAAAAATCCAAACTCCTTTCATTCGACTAATAGAATTTTGTGTTTGAATATTCAAGCTCTACTTGTTGGAGAAGAACAGCAGCAAGAGCGAGGCAATCTCCTATATTGATATTCGGGCTACGAAAGGGGGATCGCTTCGTCCCTCCCTCTTCCAGCGCAGACACTCGCGATGACGGTATGCGATGAGGGATTGCCTGCCTGGCCGGAAAGGCAAAATACTTGAAAAGAACTCAGGCAACCTTTAAATTTACGACCTCCAATTCTGCTCCTTTGGTGATTGCATCCCCCCCTTTTTGCAAGACCACCTTTGTCATTTCATCCGAAAGATAATAATGGCCACAGTTGGTACAAACTTCAGCGGGCACATTCTTGATTAGTACAATGGTCTGGTTCTTTTCGAGGGTTACGGTTACAAGCCCTTTTTCCGTTGCTCCATTATGGCATAAAACGCAGTTCATGGTTTTTTCTTTTTTGTTCTAAAATCACTTTCCCAAACATCAGTGGTGGCTTCATAGGCCGTAACCACAATACATTTAGCTAGCCCCTCATCGCTCGCCACAACAATGTGCAGATTCTTGAAGTTTGCAAGACCGAGCATTAAATAGCTCGGGTAAGGCTTGTCATCTAAATAGTCTCTTATTACTTCCCCGTTTTCAATTACGTGTTTAACGTCCCCGACTGAAATATCACGCTTAAACATTTGATGAATAGCATGATCACTGAAAACAAGAGTTTTACAAATCATTACAGCACATCCAATAGTATGCAAAAATAGTATAAAATCGCTGTTCTATACGTTACGGGATAGAATCTCCTGCCGTTTTTGGTGTTCCCTGCCGTTTTTGGTGTTCTTCACCTACAACCTGTTGCTCTCTATTTTAACCCAGATTATGCAATGCTGACAGTACCGTCAGCATTGCATAATCTGGGTTTAAGCAATGCAGCCTCATTTATGCCGATACCTAGGACTGATTTAAAGGTAGCTGCCTTTTCTTTTCCATAAGGATGATATTCGTTCAGGCAATAACCCCTTAACTTCTCTACGCTTACGTACGCCTTCTCGTAGTTTTTTAGCCTGCTCATCGTTCAAAATTAATGGTTTCAACTTTGAACTCACTTGGTTGTTTATGGCCTCACCAAACTATCTTTTTCATTCGGAATCCTAAGAGCCAGAAATTTTTTAAGAACATAGTCGATGGATTCGAAGAACTGTTGAACCCCTCCAGCCATTTATGGTAGAAACCCTCATCAAATCAAGCCACCCACATCACCCTCTCAAAATTTCAGCCTTCTACAACTTTTATCACATCCAAAAAATACCGCTTTTTAGGTATTGACATCCTCGTGCGTTTTCAATAGATTGATACCCTAACTCCGGCTTATGAAAAAATCTACCCTCGCTTCTTTTGCCCTCCTTGTTATCTTGTGGCTTCCCACAGTACTTATAGCACAACCACCTACCATCACTTCTTTTGCTCCTACATCAGGTGCTGTAGGCACAACGGTTACCATCATTGGCACAGGCTTTAATACCACGCCAGCCAACAACATTGTTATCTTTGGGGCTACGGCCGCGACAGTTACAGCTGCCACAGCAACACAACTTACCGTTACCGTGCCGACAGGTGCCACCTTTGCACCCATTACCGTTTTGAATACCACGACTGGCTTACTGGCGTATAGCAAAACTAATTTTACACCGACTTTTACACCATCTAAGGGTAGCATCACCACGGCTGATTTTCAAGCCAAAGTGGATTTTGCCACTGGTTCCAATCCTATCTCTGTTTCTATTGGGGACTTGGACGGGGATGGCAAGGCAGACCTGGCACTAGCGAATGAGGGCAGCAATACGGTCTCTGTCTTCCGCAACACAGGCAGTGCGGGTACGATCAGTTATGCTGCCAAAGTGGATTTTGCCGCTGATGAGGATCCTATCTCTGTTTCTATTGGGGACTTGGACGGGGATGGCCAAGGCAGACCTGGCAGTAACGAATGGTAGCGGCAGTTCGGTCTCTGTTTTTCGCAACACAGGCAGTGTGGGCACCATCAGTTATGCTGCCAAAGTGGATTTCACCACTGGCTCATTTCCTTACTCTGTTTCTATTGGGGACTTAGACGGGGATGGCAAGGCAGACCTGGCACTAGCGAATGAGGGCAGCAATACGGTCTCTGTCTTTCGCAACACAGGCAGTGCGGGTACCATCAGTTATGCTGCCAAAGTGGATTTTACCACTGGTTCACTTCCTTTCTCTGTTTCGATTGGGGACTTGGACGGGGATGGCAAGGCAGACCTGGCAGTAGCGAATTACAGCAGCAATACGGTCTCTGTCTTTCGTAACACGGGCAGTCCGGGTACGATCAGTTATGCTGCCAAAGTGGATTTTACCACTGGCTCAGGCTCAGGTCCTAACTCTGTTTCTATTGGGGACTTAGACGGGGATGGCAAGGCAGACCTGGCAGTAGCGAATTATAACAGCAATACGGTCTCTGTCATCCGCAACACAGGCAGTGCGGGTACCATCAGTTATGCTGCCAAAGTGGATTTTACCACTGGTTTCGCTCCTTACTCTGTTTCTATTGGGGACTTGGACGGGGATGGCAAGGCAGACTTGGCAGTCGCGAATGGCAGCGGCAGTTCGGTCTCTGTCTTCCGGAACACAGGCAGTGCGGGCACCATCAGTTATGCTGCCAAAGTGGATTTCACCACTGGCTTATTTCCTTACTCTGTTTCTATTGGGGACTTAGACGGGGATGGCAAGGCAGACCTGGCAATTGCGAATCAAAGCAGCAATACGGTCTCTGTCTTCCGCAACACAGGCAGCGCGGGTACCATCAGTTATGCTGCCAAAGTGGATTTTGCCACTGGCTCAGATCCTTCCTCTGCTTCTATTGGGGATTTAGACGAGGATCGCACGGCAGACCTGGCAGTTGCGAATGCGCGCAGCAATACGGTCTCTGTCTTCCGCAACACAGGCAGTGCGGGTACCATCAGTTATGCCACCAAAGTGGATTTTGCCACTGGCATAAGTCCTTTGTCTGTTTCTATTGGGGACTTGGATGGGGATGGCAAGGCAGACCTGGCAGTAGCGAATAAGGGTAGCAATACGGTCTCTGTCTTCCGCAACACAGGCAGTGCGGGTACGATCAGTTATGCTGCCAAAGTGGATTTTGCCGCTGATGAGGGTTCTTACTCTGTTTCTATTGGGGACTTAGACGGGGATGGCAAGGCAGACCTGGCAGTTGCGAATTATAACAGCAATACGGTCTCTGTCTTTCGCAACACAGGCAGTGCGGGTACGATCAGTTATGCTGCCAAAGTGGATTTTGCCACTGGTACCAATCCTGCCTCTGTTTCGATTGGGGACTTGGACGGGGATGGCAAGGCAGACCTGGCAGTAGCGAATCAAATCAGCAATACGGTCTCTGTCTTTCGCAACACAGGCAGTGCGGGTACCATCAGTTATGCTGCCAAAGTGGATTTCACCACTGGTTCGGCTCCTATCTCTGTTTCTATTGGGGATTTAGACGGGGATGGCAAGGCTGACCTGGCAGTAGCGAATTATAACAGCAATACGGTCTCTGTCTTTCGCAACACAGGCAGTGCGGGTACCATCAGTTATGCTGCCAAAGTGGATTTTGCCACTGGCTCAGGTCCTTACTCTGTTTCTATTGGGGACTTAGACGGAGATGGCAAGGCAGACCTGGCAGTTGCGAATGCGAGCAGCAATACGGTCTCTGTCATTAGGAATAATCCGGTTTTTCCTCAGACTATTACATTTCCTGCGCTTTCAAATAAAACCTTTGGTGATGCACCATTTACATTATCGGCCACAGCCTCTTCGAGTTTAACAGTCAGCTACGCAAGCAGCAATACTTCTGTTGCCACGGTGAGCGGCAACACTGTGACGATTGTAGGCGCAGGAACGACTACGATCACCGCCAGTCAGGCAGGCAACACAAATTTTGCAGCGGCTACCAGTGTGCCGCAAACCCTTACGGTG
>JADBYK010000064.1 GCA_020403045.1 Cytophagales bacterium | reverse complement strand
GTTACCCGTTTCGGGAACTCTGCGCTCTATTGGCTCAATTTACTTCGTTAAGTCAACATCTTCAAGTTCATTCTTCGCAGAGTTACCCGTTTCGGGAACTCTGCGCTCTATTGGCTCAATTTACTTCGTTTCATTCTTCGCAGAGTTACCCGTTTCGGGAACTCTGCGCTCTATTGGCTCAATTTACTTCGTTAAGTCAACATCTTCAAGTTCGGGGTAGTTCGTAACCGCATATGTTCCTTGCTCACCAGTAGCATAAAACCGTGCCGAACTATGCGGATATTCACATTCATCCGCGACCAAATCCCACGCTCCTCGGCAAGGGTTTGTATGGATGTAGTTCAATTTTTGCTCAATGAATTTGTTGTTACGGCATTCCTTCCAATCAAACGAAGGCTCAAATACTTCGTGTATTTTGCCCCGCTTCCTGTCTGTTGTATTAACGAGTTCAGTCAATTGTGTCAATATTCCCTCCTCACCTTTGATTTTCAGTCGCTTCACCATTCCGTACGACATGAAACGCTTGCCCTCGCCTACGATTGAGTTAATAGATGCCCCCTGCGTTTGTCGAAAACCAATAAGGGCGTGGATGTGGTTGGGCATGATCACGTAGCCAAGGATATAATGCCCTTTGCCCTTCAGGTGATCAAACCACTTATACACTTCATCATAGGCATTGGCAATTTCGAACAGCCTCAGCCAACGACTACAGGTAACCGTGATGAAGTAAATGCCGCTATATTCAGTTATCTCCCTGCGAACGGCCATGTAGGCAAGTTAGCATTTTATGTTCTAAGGCTTTCACTCGCGCAGAGTTCCCGAAACGGGTAACTCTGCGGGGAAGGATACGCAGTTTAACCCGAATTATGCATTAGAATTTAATCGGGTAAAAGGATCAAATCGGTGTTCACGGTAATCTTAGTTTTGATCAATTATGGCATCTTATAATAGTCGAGCTTAGAGAACTTCATCGATCAATTTGAGGCCGCTATTTTCGCGCTCCATTCCATCGGCAGCTTATTTTTTAACCCAAACTATGCATTAGGAATGCATAGTTTGCCCAGGGGGTTGACGATCCGCCTGAGGCGGATGTCAAGGTTAAACCTCCTGACGCTTGCGGTCAGAGTCAGACATTTATCGTCTGACCTGACAATGAAAATCACCAACTTGGTTTTCTTACTTGGGGCTAAATCGTTGATTTTCATTCGTCAATTATACAATGCTGACAGTACCGTCAGCATTGCATAATCTGGGTTTAATGATCGTAAATTATATCTATAAGTGGTTTTTAGATCAATAATGTATTTTTTTTTATACATTAATTAGTTTGTATATTTGATCTAAATTAAGATCATTATCAACAAAAAATGCCTTTATTGATTGAAAATAGTAGCAATATCTCCTATCAAATGAGCGACTCTGCCGTTTTGGAGGTTCTGGGGGCATTTATCCGTGAGACAAGGCTAAGCCAGAATAAGACACAGGAAGATGTGGCAATTGCTGCCGGAATTCAGCGAATGACGTTGGTTCGTATAGAAAAAGGTAGTGGAGGAACTATGGCAACATTGATCCGCCTGCTCCGCTGCCTTGAACAATTTCATGTACTCAACCAATTCCTGCTCCCTGCACAAATAAGTCCCATGAAACTGGCGAAGTTGGAACAGCGCAAACGCCATCGCGCCAGGCCAAAAAAGCGATCAGAAAAGGATAAAAGAAATGACAAACAATCGGATTGGTAAATGATAACCACAGCATTCATCCACCTTTGGAAAAAACGTGTCGGTGCAGTGGCTTGGGATTCAGATACGGGCGTGGCATCATTTGAATTTGATTCCACCTTTGCTGAAAACGCATGGGATATAGCACCGATAAAAATGCCGATTGAATCATCTCAAACCATTTTTTCCTTTCCAGAACTTCGAAACACATCATTCAAAGGATTGCCGGGGCTTTTGTCGGATGTATTGCCCGATAAATACGGAAGTACGCTAATCAATGCCTGGCTTGCACATAATGGTCGTCCCGCTAACAGCCTCACTCCGGTTGAGATGCTTTGTTACATTGGTGAGCGAGGAATGGGAGGTTTGGAATTTGAACCCGCCATGCCGAAAGGAAAAAATACTACGACCAAATTAGAGTTGGATAGTCTGATTGATATGGCCACCAAGATTCTTTCCGGCCGACAAGACTTTGCAACTAGTTTAACTGGCAATGAAGAAAAGGCATTACTGGATATTCTCAAGATTGGTACTTCTGCAGGTGGCGCTAGAGCCAAGGCCATCATTGCCTATAATCCTTCCACACGCGAAGTCCGCTCTGGGCAGGCCGATGCTCCAAAAGGATTTTCACAATGGCTTATCAAATTTGATGGTGTCACCGACAATCAGCTTGGCGTGACCGCAGGATTTGGTCGTGTTGAAATGGCCTATCACCTTATGACAAAAGATTGCGGCATAGAAATGACCGAATGCCAGTTACTAGAAGAAAATGGTCGCGCCCATTTCATGACGCGGAGATTTGACCGACCGGACGGCAAAGAAAAGGTTCACGTGCAAAGCTTCTATGCGATGCAGCACTTTGATTTTAATGACGTGCTCTCATTCAGCTACGAACAATTGTTCCAAACGATGCGCCAACTCAGGCTTCCGTATCCGCAAGCCGAAGAACTTTTCAGGCGCATGGTGTTTAATGTTATCGCGCGAAATTGTGATGATCACACCAAAAACTTTTCATTCATCATGAATAAATCCGGGAAATGGAAACTGGCGCCCGCCTTTGACATTTGTCATGCCTTCCGCCCTGCAAGCACTTGGGTAAGTCAGCAATCATTAAGCGTCAACGGAAAAAGAAAAGACATTACCGTTTCCGATATGCTGGAAGTAGCTCACAACATGAGCATCAAAAAACCAGAAGCAATTATCCAGCAAATCAATGGGATAGTAAAAAAATGGCCGCAGTACGCGGACAAGATGCGTGTAAAGGAAGATCTTCGTGATGCGATTCAAAAGACATTGATCGTTTCCTGATGTTGTTCCAAAAGGTTTTATTTCTAGCCTGCTGATAATGCTTTCGGGATTTAACTTCACCCTAAACCACCGAATGATTATTTTACGTCAAACAATCCCTCTTCAGCAACGCACAAATCTTATAGCGCTCATCGTGGGTGTCGTGGTAGACGGTGTTGAGCAGGTGGTAGACATGTTCAATTCCAATTTTATTGCACCATTCAAAAGGGCCTAAGGGATAATTGGTGCCGAGCTTCATGGCCAGATCAATGTCTGCGCGCGAAGCGGTGCCTTCCTGCACGGTGTAATAGGCTTCGTTGATGATCATACAAATGATGCGCGGTGTTACCAAGCCCACACGATCATCGACAACAGCGAAATCCGTTGATAATAATTGGCAGATTTTCTCCAGATCAGTTCGTTGATCGGTTGAACGTAAACTGACTTCCAACAATTCACGGTTAAAAAATGTGGGCATGCCACAAAAGCCAAACACCGTGAGCAAGTCCGGATTTTTCTTTTTAAGGGATGCGAGTGTGGTAAACACAGTATTCAAAAAAACAGGCGTCTGCAATTTTGCATATCGCTTCAGCGAATCTTCCTCCAACAGAAAATCAAAGATCACATCTGCCCAGTTGATGGAATCGGAGGTTGGCTGCGCAGCAATCTCGTAGTGATGGGTTTCACCAAACTTCTGCCTGCACTCTGCCGCCTGCGATTCATGGCCAACCACTAAAATATTCATAAGCAAAACAGAAGTTTTTCAGATATTTGAATCAAAACTACTCATCCTTTCGCTATGACCAAAGAAGTAATTTACTCCCCCAACGCCCCCGAACCAATCGGGCCTTACAGCCAGGCTGTAAAGACTGGGAATATGCTTTTTGTATCAGGGCAAATTGCGATTGACACGTCTTCCGGTGGAATGATCACAGCCACGATCGCTGAAGAGACCGAGCAAGTGATGAAGAACCTGAGCGAAATCTTACTAGCTGCGAATATGGACTTTAGTCACGTGGTAAAGTGTACCATCTTTCTAAAAGACATGAACAACTTCCCTAAAGTCAACGAAGTGTATGGAAAAAGTTTTTCAGCTCATCCACCCGCTCGTGAAACGGTGGAAGTAAGCCGATTGCCGAAAGATGTCAATGTGGAAATTTCCTGTATCGCAGTAGGTTAGTACAACCATAGGAAGGTGATCTGAATAATTGCCAAGACCTCACAGCGTTTTCCTCCGCCTTTGGATGAATATTTTGATATAACTTTGGCGATCAAATAACGAAATATGAAACCAGTTCGCGTGCGGTTTGCGCCAAGTCCCACCGGGGCATTACACATTGGTGGAGTGCGCACAGCACTGTACAACTACTTGCTGGCTCGCAAGCACAATGGCACCATGATCTTGCGAATTGAGGATACAGACCAAAACCGTTACGTTCCCGGAGCAGAAGAATACATTATCAATTCATTGAATTGGGTAGGTATTCAAATTGATGAAGGCGTTGGCAAAGGTGGGCCGCATGCACCCTACCGCCAATCCGAGCGCAAGCCGATTTATAAGCAATACGCCCAACAACTAGTCGATGAAGGCAACGCCTATTACGCATTTGATACCGAGCAAGATTTAGAAGCGATGCGCGAACGACTAAAAGCAGCGGGTGATGCCAATCAACAGTATGGGAGTGGAAGCCGTATGCAGATGAACAACTCTTTGACTTTAAAAAAAGAAGAAGTCGACAAGAAATTAGCAGCGGGAGATGCGTATGTGATACGATTAAAAGTACCGACAAACAAGGAAGTTCGGTTGACTGATCTGATCAGAGGCGAAGTGGTGGTTAACTCCTCTCAAATTGATGATAAAGTACTGATGAAATCGGATGGCATGCCTACGTATCATTTAGCGAATGTAGTTGACGACTACCTGATGAAGATTTCGCACGTTATCAGAGGTGAAGAATGGTTGCCATCAGCTCCTTTGCACGTATTGTTATATCAGTTTTTAGGCTGGCAAAATGAAATGCCGCAGTTTGCACACCTGCCACTTCTTTTGAAGCCCGATGGAAATGGAAAGTTGAGCAAACGAGATGCAGATCGGATAGGGTTCCCAATTTTTCCATTAAACTGGACTGATCCTGCAACAAAAGAACTCGCCACTGGCTTTAAGGAGAGTGGATTTCTTCCCGAAGCGTTAATCAATTTTTTGGCTTTTTTAGGATGGAATCCGGGAACCGAAAAAGAGATTTTCTCAATGACAGAATTGGTGGAGGCTTTCTCCCTAGAACGAATAGGCAAAGCAGGAGCAAAATTTGATATACAAAAAGCACAGTGGTTTAATCAACACTACTTACGCAGTAAGTCCGACAAGGAACTGGCGGATTATCTACTAGCGTCTCTTACAAGCGAAGGAATATCTTGCAGCCATGAGAAAGCTGAAAAAATATGTTTTGCTTTGCGCGAACGAATTACCTTCCCCCGTGATTTGTGGGAGCAAGGCAAGATTTTCTTTTCAGCCCCGACTACATTCGATCAACAAATAGTCGCAAAAAAATGGAACCTCGATGCAGTAAGAACGTTACGTGGATTTATAGAAGAAATCAAAGTTACCCAACCATTCTCGGCTGACGCTGCAAAGCTTTCGTTAGAAAAGGTAACGGGAGAGTTAGGAATAAAAACAGGCCAAATTCTCCAACCTCTGCGGATGTCAATAACGGGTGGCGCGTCTGGTCCGGACTTGATGTTAACGATGGAAATACTAGGGAAAGAAGAAACAGTTAACCGGATAAAATACGCACTGGAAAATTTTCAAGTAGCGGGTACCTAAACGACAATTAAATGGCCAAGAAAGACAAGCCCAGTCCAAAGCAGGGAAAGCCACGTGTTCACAAAGAGCTTAGTGGGTTTGAAGTTTCGATTGATCAATTTGGTGGACTACAATCCAATATGAACATCGAGAAAATAAATTCCTTCCTGGACAGAAATGTAGACGACAAGAAATTACTCGAAAAAGAAGAAACGGAACGCCTAAAAAAATTAAAAAAGAAAAATAAATAATATGCCATCATCACATGTTATCGACTATCAAATAAAAGGTGAAAGCATTCAAATTGTTGAAGTAGAGCTTGACCCCTTAGAGACCGTTATTGCGGAAGCGGGTGCTATGCTTTTTATGGAAGAGGGAATACTCTTCGAGACAAAAATGGGCGATGGCTCCAATCCAAACGCAGGTCTTTTTGACAAGCTGCTTTCTGCGGGAAGTAGACTAATCACAGGCGAGTCATTGTTTATGACGCATTTCACTAATCGCGGAAATAGAAAAGCGAAGGTTGGCTTTTCTGCCCCTTACCCAGGCACGGTAATTCCAATAGATCTTGCCAAAAGTCCAAGACAAGAATTAGTAGTTCAAAAAGACGGCTTTCTATGTGCTGCTTTTGGCACTAAGTTGAGCATCGTATTCAATCGCAAGATCGGGGCTGGCCTTGTAGGTGGCGAAGGGTTCATTCTGCAAAAATTACAAGGCGATGGACTTGCATTTGTGCATGCAGGCGGAACGGTTATCGAACGCACCCTGAACAATGAAACTCTTCGGGTGGATACCGGATGCGTAGTGGCTTTTGAATCTCAAATAGATTTTGATGTAGAATCAACCGGTAGTTTAAAATCAATGGTATTCGGTGGTGAAGGAATTTTCTTAGCGACCTTGCGAGGCTCTGGTAAGGTATGGCTGCAGTCAATGCCTATTCGAAAACTCATTCAAGCGTTGGCACCTTATGGAAGCAACAGCCGAAAAGAAGGAGGTTCTTTGCTAGGAAATTTATTTGAAAGCTAAAACGCATTATGAAATTATAAATTCCGAGTGAATACAATTAAACTAGCTCTCATCAGCGAAGGGAAAGTTCCTCCCGACAAACGCGTACCTTTTACTCCGTTGCAGGCTGAAGAAATTATGCAACGTTTTACCCACGTGAAAATGGTTTGCCAGCCAAGTGCCGCGAGGTGCTTCAAAGAAGCCGAGTATAAAGAGTTGGGCATATCAGTGCAAGAAGATGTTTCTGATTGCGACATCCTGATGGGTATCAAAGAAGTGCCGATTCAAAATCTAATTGCGAATAAAACCTATTTATTTTTTTCGCATACACTAAAAAAACAACCGTATAATCGAAAACTACTACAAGAGATTCTAAAAAAGAAAATTCGACTGATTGATTATGAAACGCTAAAAGACCAGCAAGGGAATCGCTTAGTGGCATTTGGTAGATATGCAGGCATCGTAGGCGCTTACAATGGCTTGTGGGCCTACGGAAAAAGATACAAGCTATATACACTCAGAAGGGCAAACGAATGCTTTGATGTGAACGACTTAAAGCTTGAATTGCGAAAAATCAAACTGCCCCCTATCAAAATTGTTTTAACAGGGGCGGGGCGTGTAGGTAAAGGCGCAATGGAAACTCTTGATACTGCGGGAATCAGAAAAGTTGACCCCGCAGATTTTTTGAATTCCACTTTTCAAGAACCTGTCTATACCCAATTAAGTAGCGCAGACTACCATCTCCGAATCGAAGGTGGCCATTTTAACCGAAACGAGTTTCACAAGCACCCCGAAAAATACACTTCTCATTTTTCTCCGTTCACAAAAGTTGCCGATATTTTACTGGCCGGTGCATTCTGGAACCCGGCTGCACCAAAACTCTTTTCGCAAGAAGATATGCGTGAGCATCAATTCCGAATTCGTGTAGTAGCAGATATTACCTGCGATATTAATGGCTCTGTACCATGCACAAAAAGAGCTAGTACTATCACAGATCCGCTTTATGACTACATCCCCCAGACCGATGCTGTTGTTGAACCATTAAGTGGTGACTCTCACATTACTGTCATGGCCGTTGATAATCTGCCTTGTGAACTCCCTAGAAGCGCCTCTGACGAGTTTGGAAGAGATCTAATCGATCGAATCATGAAGCCATTGTTGGTAGAGGACACTGAGGGAATCATTGCCAGAGCAACGATGGCTGAGAATGGCCGATTAACTTCCAATTTCAGCTACCTTCAAGACTACGTAGATCAAAAATAAATGATATGTTTTTATACAACGTAACAGTTGGTATTGACAAAGAGATAGAAAAAGACTGGCTAGAATGGATAAAGGAAAACTATCTTCCTGCTGTCTGGGCTACCGGTTATTTCGCAGAGTCTAAAATGTATAGAATTGTCACTCATGACGATGAAAGCTCTGTATCATATAGCATTCAGCTATTTGCTCATCGTATTGAAGATGTCGTTCAGTACCTTGCCCAGCACACTGATACCATTATTGAAACACACCGTCAGCGATTCAAAGATCGACATGTAGTGTTCAATACCCTTCTGGAAGAAGTATAATCAATTTCGCCTAGGCGATATTCAGAATTTGTCGAATTTCATCGGCCTCTAACGTACAGTTGACCCACTCACCATCCATTTTGGCACTATACTTTTTATAGAAGTTAATAGCGGGTTCATTCCAGTCCAACACTTGCCACATCATTCCTGTACATTTCTGATTCAAGGAATAATGTAGGGTTGCTTCAAAAAGTAGCTTGCCAATGCCTTGCCCTCTCATCCTCTCGGTCACTATAATGTCTTCTAAATATAGACGCTTACCTTTCCATGTTGAGTACCTGTAGTAGTAAAGCGACACGCCCACTATTTCTTGATCTACTTCTGCCACAAAAAACCCGAAGATCGGATTTTTCCCAAAACCGTCCTCCTTCATGGCTTGCACGGTGTTAGATACTTCACCCAAAGCGCGCTCATAGGCCGCCAATTCTTTCACTAACTCCAATGTCCGTGGCAAGTCTCCTTCTATACCTTTTCGAATGTGTGGCATACTCAAACAAAAAAGGCTTCCTAGTTCTAGGAAGCCCTTTCAAATTAATTTTTCCGGATTAATATTCCCAAAGATTATGTTCTTTCTCCATCATCTTCATTTCCTCTTCCCAGCGGGCAAATATTGCTTCTGCATACGTTCTTTTGTTTCCTGTGACATAGATTTCCTCTATGGTTTTATCATCTGGGTTTTCCACCTGACTGATGATACCGTGAAACAGCCTTAGTTTAAAGGCATCAGCGAAATTCATATCCTGTGAGGGATTGTATCGATTCTTCCACTTAACTGTGTTCCTTACCCTCATTTCTCTGTCATGGGATAATTTCCCAACAAGGTCGGCAAATTCTTTATAATTGATGATTGCGTAAGGGCTTCCCTCCTCTTTTGAAATTATTTTAAGACCTATTATATCATAGTATAGTCTAGATCTCCTTCTATCAAAAATAACATCTTCCACCACCTGAAGTGATCCGATGTCAGACTCCTCTACATAGTTAGTAACAGTACCATTCTCTTTCCAAAAATCTCCTAGAACTGTCGGGAGTGGAACTCCATTCATCTCTTGAGTGGCCGTGTACTTATTTCCATTATACTGCACTTGGTCGCGTTCGCTATAAGACTTGTTTGGATCAAATGGCTGTGCTGCGGGCACCTTTTTCTTCTCTAATTTCCAGTAATTGTCATCTGATGGCTCCCTAACATAAACTAATGCCATTCGAGGCACGTACTTGTTATCTCCATAAATGATCTCGTCATTTTCAGAATAATCGGTATTGGGTTTAAACATCGGTAACTGCGCAGCTTTCCCTTTTGCGAGCCCTGAAAGGGGTGTATCAAAAGTGTAGTCGTCTGGAGCATAGGCGTTCAGCTTTTTGGCCTTTACGCTTTCAATAATAAATTTTTTCAGGTTTGAGTTTGGCGAAACAAAAACGGCATTTTGTTTTTCGTCAAAATTCACATCACGCCAAACTCTAAACCGATACAATTGTTCATAGTAAGGGATTTTCTCCAAAGCCTTTGGATTAAATATAGTATCCGTTTGTGCGGAACCCGATAATGCCATCATCAAAAGAGAAACCAAAATCAAATTATTTTTCATTCTTGCTCTAGTTTATTTAACCGGAATGGCAACAGGTGTAAACTGAAAATTCACAGGCACCTTTCTTCCATCGAATGTATCTCTAACCACCTCTACCGAATAAATAGAAAAATTATCACCACCTCTCGCGCCATAATCAGATAATTTTATTTGGTCGCCTTGAACAGATTTTATCCCGCTTCTGGGTGTAAATATCTCCATTGATTTCACGGTATATTTCGAATCTTTCTTGTTTTGATCTGTGAAAGCCTTTGGTAGGCGGATGGTAACGTCAACCCTCGCGCTTGGAGCTACCCCTTTTTTATAGTCCACATCCTGATTTTGAACCCTTAAAACGAACTGTGGCTCCGGCACAGGCACAGCATCAAATCTCTGAGTAAAAATTTCATCATTGCCCAACTTTACTTTTACTGTCATTCTCCCTTTCAATGGAAGAAACGCATAGGCTCCCGAGCCTTGAGGAATTATTTTACCCTCTTCCGGGGAACAGGTTAAATTAATCGCAGACAAATCCGTAAATCCAGGTATCGACACGTTCTTAATGTTTCCGCACTCTCTATAGAGCTCTATGGCTCCTGTCGCAGATTCAAATTTTACGTTTGGCTTAACAACCGTGTACTTAATTACTTGTTCGATAGGCTTTTCCCGGTTAGGTAGAACTATCTTAACAGGAAAAGATTTCTTTTCTACTCCGTTCTCATCAAAATCTGAACCAGATGCCCTGAATTTTATTTTACCCATTTTTATCCTTTCGCCCGGACGTATTTCCACGTCCTTCACGTCCACCTTCTCGCTGCCTTTAAACATGATCGGATCTTCGCCACCGGATGCAGCACCCGCTAGAAACAAGTCACCTTCGTAGTTTGTACCTGCCACTACACTATTTGATTCTGCTCTGACCATGGCAACTAAAAGATCCGCTTTAAAAACATCTCCCTCTGTCACCTTTAACAATTCGTTTAATGCCTCTCTCTCATACGCCAAAACCTCTGTCTGTTGCTGCGTAACATAGGCAATTGCCCCCATCGTAGGTGTGCCGTGAAAGGCAAATTTAGTATAGGGCTGATCTAAAAGCTCCTTCTTAGCGTTAACAAAACTCTTATACTCGCCTGCTCGCTTGGTTATTTTCGCAAATTGCTTCGCTGGCTTGGTAAGATCATTGAGTTGCTTAACGTATTTGTCTAACTCAGCCTGATATTGTTGAGCCAAACTCACTTTACCAGCTTCATCTTCTCCGTTCATCATTAATTCATCGGCATGGTGCGTATCTTGAACAAGTTCTTTCAGGGGCAAATTATCGTCTCCCGTCTTCATTTTGTTCTTTATATCTTCCATGTAAGCTAGTGTACCTTTTGTAAGCTCCCTTACCTTTTTCGCAGTCTCTTTTGCCTCGTCAACTTTTTGGTTTTTTACCGTTGAGCTTTCAATACCTTTCACGATTGCTTCATTGGAAGATCCACTTGTATCAACGAGTTCCTTTAGCGTTTCATCAATGATGGCAAATTTCTCAAGTACAGCACTACTAACGTTGAGAGCCAAAAGAGCCGTCAACACCATGTACATCATACCGATCATTTTCTGCCTGGGTGTCTCTTTTCCACCTGCCATGTCTTATTAATTTAAATTATCAAAAATTAATCCTAAACTTCACTCACCAAAACTACCCCTTCATGGCAGTAAGCATGCTACCATAGACTTTGTTCAATGCAGTTAGATTGGTAGTTAGATTACCCAACTCAGACGTGAACTTAGCGGTATTGTCGCCCACTTTAGAAAGACCTTGCATAGCGCCCGTTAAGCTCTCGTAGAACTTATTCATATTTTTAACATGAGAATCTGCGTCTTTCAACTCCATCTCGTAAATGGTATTCAGGGCAGCTAAGTTCTTAGTCACTGATTGAACCTGCTTATGGTACTCATTTGTATCTTTTGATGCATCTGCCATCGCACCAACGGCTTTCATGGCAGTACCGTAAGACTTGTTCATTTCTGTTAATGAAGCCGAAGCGGCTTGTACGTTTTTCGCATAGTCGTTTGTAGCGACTGCAGCATTAGACAAGTTGCTCATTTGAGAAGCCGATGTTGCCAAATTAGTAAGCCCTTTACCCAGATTATCAAGTAAGTTTTGATCAACCTTGGCGGTTTTCAACATTTCATCAATTTTCAGAAGGGGAGAATCTCCGGCAGCAGGGCGGTTACTTATCCTAGATGGTTGATTGACAGTCCCTTCATAGTCTTCTGCCAACTCAGGGTAAACTTTAGACCAATCAGCTTCAGGATGCTTGGGTTCAAATGCACTTAGGAAGAAAATGACTGCTTCGGTGCCAAGACCAACAATCAACATTTCACTTGCTCCATCCCAGTGTTGAATTTTAAATAGAGCGCCAACAATAACAACTGCTGCACCAATACCATATACTTTTGGCATGATGGTCGTAAAAAGTAAGTCAGCAAATCCGCCTTTTTTCTTTGCCATGGTTTTCTTAATTTAGGTTAGTCTGAGTTTTTTATAAATATAGTGGTAGTTTTTTATTATTGAAATTCTGTGCCTGATGAACGGCCTAAACTAGTCATGGCACTACGAAAACCTATGTATGCACGAGTCGAGTCTTTGTATTCATACGTTCTCGTTCCGGTCTCCAGGTAGTAGGCTATGTCTTTCCAAGAACCTCCGCGAACAACCTTTATAGCATTATACCTCTTTTTGGATTGTAAGTTGCCATTATTGTCATAGTAATAAGCATTCTTATCAATGTATTGGGGGTTCAAATCCCAAACAGTCGGAACAGACGAGGTGTTGAAGTCATCCAAGCACCACTCTGCCACATTTCCTGACATATCGTACAACCCAAAATCATTAGGGAAATAGGCTCCTGTTGGTGATGTATAAGCATACCCATCATCATAGTAATTACCTCTGCCTGGCTTAAAGTTAGCCAGCATACACCCTTTTGAATTTCTGATATAGGGATTACCCCACGGATATTTATTCATGTCTCTTCCACCGCGCGCGGCATATTCCCACTCTGCTTCAGAGGGCAAGCGAAAAGCTGGCGATTTGGGGAGGCCTTCGCCACCTTTCCTTCCATTGTTATTCTGCTCTTCCCTCCAATTATTCAGATAATGAGTTCTCCATTTATTGAATAGGCTGGCTGCTTCCCAACTTACACCAACTACAGGGTATTCTTGATAACCAGGATATGACCAATAGTTATCGACCAAGGGGTCTGACATATGATGGGTGAAATCCCTTCTCCATACGGTCGTATCAGGATAGATAAATAATTTATTGACGCTAGGGTTAATTCCCTTTAATTCGTCATATAGTTCCTTTAACTCTTTGGATGTCGCCTGGTCGGGGCCGGTTAGTCCAACCTTGACTACGTTGATAAAAAAGTTGTATTCATCATTAGATATCTCGGTTTCATCCATGAAAAAAGAACCGATGGTTATTTGCTTATTGAAATTCATCTGAGTGGATGCGGGGTCTTCGTCCGTCTGACCCATATGGAAGGTTCCTGCCGGAATGGGCAACATCCCGTAAGGTATGGTTTGGGCATAACGTTGGCGCCTTTCTACTTTGGACTGCTCAATTAGTTCTCCCTCATCTTTATTGGCTGCCCCTTTTCCTCCAATACCTAAAAGACCGCAACTGCCAACAATAGACGTTACTGATAAGATTAAAGCATAATACAGAAATTTTTCAGCGCCAATTTTCTTCATAGGTTAATAATTAATACGCCCTTGCAACTAGTTTTTTAGGTTTTACTAACGAACGGACGCGAAAGTTATTCTTTTTCAGCCTTTCCAACGCTCCAAATTCAACAAATTATTAAAAAAACCAAAATTATTTCCGTCTTAATGCCTGTAACGCGGGGTTCGCACCACTTTTTTTCCGCTTCCCGCATTGACCGGTAACTCGTAGCTCAACATCAATTCATGTGATGTTGGCTGCTTAGCTGCCTGATCTTGTATGATATAGTCTAGTCCGTAGCCTATTTTCAACGACTTATCTTTTAATAAGCTATAGCCCAACATTAATATGGCAGCCTCAGAAGATCTGAACGACAAACCTCCCCACATCGTATCTTTAAAATAAGCAATCCCGCCTAAGTTAACAGTGGTCTTCGTGAAATCAGACTGAATAATGCTCATGAATTGGAACTTAAGATCGAAGTTGACTTCATAGAAATAGCCACCAGTCAAATAGATGTGAGTCTGCAAAGAGTTTCGCTGGCTCAACCCAAAGTCAAATGTTGACTTTAGTAAATGGTTAAAACTTACACCTGCGTAATACTTCTCTTTACGCCAGTAAACTCCAAGTGCCAAATCAGGCCTCACCTGAGAAAGAGAACCTCTTTTATCTCCCAACAAAGGATCATTTGGGTCGATAAATCGATATTGATCGAAGTTAATCGTTTGAGAATACATTCCCGCCCGAACGCCAATACTCAGCTTACTATTCTTGATACCTAAGTGGTAGGCGTATGATGCTTGTGCCTCTAGATTGTTTTGAGGACCCAACTGGTCATTTACAATGTATGCGCCAAACCCACTATTTAACTTAAATATGGGAGCAGTGATCGAAACTAATTGAGTGGTAGGAGCACCGCCTCCGCCTACTGTTGGTGTATATCCAAGCCATTGACTTCGGTGAATGGCCGTGAGTTTGGTAATGCCTTCCACACCCGCAAAGCCAGGATTGTAGAATAGCGTGTTAAACATGTAATGGGTAAATTGAGGATCTTGCTGCGCAAAAGAGCTGCCCAGCGTCATCGATACCACCACAGTTAGAACAATTATTTTTCTCACTTTTTTAAAAATAGACTTAAAGATAAATGAAATAAATGCAAACAGGCAACTTCATCCAGTTAAAGTGCAATAAAATGTAATCTTCACTAAAAACGTAATAGCGAAGGGATTATTTAATCCCGTTCGCTCTTTTAATATAAAGTTCTAACGCCCCAGTCATAGACGGAGCATTGGGCAGAGGTGCCTCAATATCTAGAAACAAGCCAGCCTCCTTGACGGCTTTCGCTGTAGTAGGGCCAAAAGCCGCCAAACGCGTATTATTTTGTTTGAAATCCGGGAAGTTGACAAAAAGGGAATTAATACCGGAAGGACTGAAGAAGGCCAGAATATCGTAATAAACATTCTTCAAGTCATTCAAGTTGGCTGCCACCGTATGGTTAATAACAGCCTCCGTAAACGTGTAGCCATTTTGTTTAAAAAAATCCGGAATATCGCTCTTGCGAATGTCTGAGCAAGGGAAGAGAAATTTCTCGTTTTTGTGCTTTTTAATGATTTCTAAAAGATCCTTCGTATCCTTAAGCCCAGAGAATATCTTTCTCTTTCTAATCACGATGTATTTTTGGAGGTAGTTGGAGGTTTGGTCTGAGATGCAGAAATACTTCATATCAGCGGGCATTTCCAGTTTCAGTTCCTGGCAAAGAGCGAAAAAATGATCTACCGCATTTCTGCTGGTGAAAATTATTGCGGTGTGTTGAAGTATATCTACCTTCTGTTTTCTAAACTCCTTAGCGGGCTCCGGTTCGACCTGAATAAAAGGTCTAAAGTCGATCTTAAGGTTGTACTTTTCAGCTAGCTTGAGGTAAGGTGAGTTTACATCAGTAGGAGCCTCCTGTGTGACCAAG
The DNA here is from genome assembly GCA_020403045.1 of Cytophagales bacterium. Classification (GTDB taxonomy): domain Bacteria; phylum Bacteroidota; class Bacteroidia; order Cytophagales; family Cyclobacteriaceae; genus ELB16-189. Next base: position 38,220 of record JADBYK010000064.1, on the reverse strand, counting down.
ATGCTTTTTACTTTTCGCATCCTGTCAGTAGCAGTTTCTGTCATATCAGCACGTATCGGGTTGACCTTTAATAGAAAAACACCTTAATCAAAACCACTAAGGGCATAATTTCGGATGCGCAAAGGTATGAAAATAAATGAAAAAAATGATAGGGCATTCGCGCCATCAACTTGAAATACATCACAACGGCACCACCGCAAAAAATGATCGACAGAATAGTGAATAGTTGAAAGAAGTAGTTTTGATCCCTCACATTTGCGACAAAATAAAACACCGTTATTAGTGTCAACACTGTCATAGCAATTAAGATAACCCTCACAAAGTTGAAAAACTGTATTCGCACGATATCGCGAAAACCAAACAGCTTATTCAATACCATCAGCCACACTAATTTAATAATCAACAAACCAAAGATGATCACCGACAAGATGAACCATTGTTGAAATCCATGTGCTGTGGATCGAATGGCGAACTTAGACGCGATCAATACCTGATCACCCATCAAGTGAAACGAAACGAGTAAGATCAGCGCCAAAAACAGACTACAAAAAAAATAAATAAGCAGATTGACACTGGAGGCTATTCGGAGTGCAAGTGTGCTTTCATCTCTATCCTGGAATGAAAACAATTTATTTACATCAAGGTAATCAAATGTTAACGTTGGGTTTGTTCTTAACAAGAGTGTGAACCCGACTATCAGAAGTAGGGAGGCTAAGATAGTAAAGTCCAGAAAGTAGTTTCCCTTTCGCAAAATAGGTTCCTGAACCGCTGGAGGCTGTCCACTTTGTTGCAATTCTGTTTTAAGATGATGCATTCCAAAAGAAGAATACAATCCAACAAAAAGTTGGTTCGAGTAAATGTTGGCAAGACTATCAACAGAAAGTTTCACCTCACCCTTTGCGCGAACTGCCAATTTTGAGTTAATAAAAATGGAAAATGCATGTCGTCCCTTCAACCACAGGACGCTTCCTTTTTCTTTCCGCGCATCAATCCAGAAAAAAATGGAATTTGTGGATGGTGATGGCGCCTTTACAAATTTACCCTCCTGGCTGATTAGCCAACGATCTTTGAGATTCACTTTCGGTGATCCATCTTGTGCAAACCCGCTCCAAGAGAATAAAAAAAGACACAGTACCAGACGGATAGTCGCAGACATCGCTCAAAAGTATCAGAATTGGCAGAGTTAACCGAGCACTTGCTTTGATTCACCTGAAAAAAATCGGGGTTGGGGTTTATTTTAGGAATTGAGTACCTCTAAAAAGTTTACTTTGCGAATAAATTAGGAGTTAGATGAAATTCACTTTTGACTGCACGAGCACGCTATGATTATGATCAGAGGATTTCTCCTAATCGTTTGACGGACTAATGGCCGGCCTCTATATCCATATTCCGTTTTGTAAACAAGCTTGTCATTATTGCGATTTCCATTTTTCTACCAACCAAGACTATCGCACGAAAATGTGCGAAGCCATTGCCAAAGAAATTGAAATACAGGCGAACTACCTGGATGGAGAATTGATCGAAACCGTTTATTGGGGCGGAGGCACACCCTCGCTGCTTAGCGCTCGCGAACTTGCCATTATTTTAAATGCTATTCATACACACTTCAGCGTCCACGGAAAAGCAGAAATAACACTTGAAGCCAATCCGGACGACTTGACAAAGGAAAAGCTGAGAGAACTTCAAATGGCCACCATTAACCGTTTAAGTATTGGCATCCAATCCTTTGATGATGCTACTCTTCATTTTTTTAATCGAGCGCATACGCGCGATGACGCTTTACGTTGTGTGGCCAACGCACGCGAAGTCGGTTTTGCAAATCTTAGCTTAGATTTGATTTATGCCGTGCCAGAGCGTGCAAAAACCATTTGGGAAAATGACCTTAGCGAGCTTACCAAATTACAACCAGAGCACGTGTCGGCTTATACGCTCACGATTGAAGACAAGACTGTTTTTGGTAAATGGCAAAAGACTAAGCGACTAAAACCAATCTGCGAAGCAACCGGTGTGTCTGATTTTGAATTTCTCATGCAACATCTGACATCCGAAGGTTACGAGCACTACGAAATATCGAACTTCAGCAAACCAGGCTTTGTTTCGAAACACAATAGCAATTATTGGAGGCAACAAAATTACCTGGGTGTTGGGCCCAGCGCTCACTCCTACAACGGAGTGAGCAGGCAGTTTAACGTGAGCAACAATCATCAATACATGAAGTCTCTTACAAACGGTAGAATAACCTTTGAACGAGAAGTCCTGACCAGGGAAAATAAGATTAATGAATACATCTTCACGTCTCTTCGGACCATGTGGGGTTGCGACTTGACGCATTTGAAATCTAGCTACGACTACTCGCTGGAGAACTCTCCCGCCCTCCAAAAAACAATTGAACTGCAATTTGCCGTAGTGAAAGACCACGTGGTGAACCTAACACCAAAAGGAATGTTATTAGCTGATCAGATCGCAATTGATCTTTTCGCTTAACGCAAAAAAAAGAAATCGAAATCAAAATAGATTCGTTAATTTTCTGCCATGGAAGTTGAGGAGAAGAGGGTATTTATGCTGTTGAAGGCAGTGATCTATCATTACCACGGGTTGGATGAGTTGGAGCGAAGTGATTTGGAGGAGACTGCTGAAAAAATGGAAGCAACCGAGGAATTGAAGTGGGGTCTTGATTTTATTGCGAAAGATTACCTGACTTCCTTTGATCGGGCGCGTATTTACCTGAACGAAATCATTGGAGACTATACCAAAGAAAAGCGGGTTGAACTTATCAACATGGTTTGGCAAGCCAACAACCTGAAAGGATACGTGACGGAGATGGAAGCTACGGCCATGCTAAAACTGGCCAAAGATTGGAGTGTGGAAAAAGAATTAATCGAACTGGTCTTGAAATGAAGATTGATTCGATGATGTGCTGATTCGGTAATTCAAACGACTATAGGGACATCATATCCTTGAACTTGGCGGCTTGCCTTCTACTCACCTCCACTTTGTCGCCACCACGAAGCTTCACCATCAAACCCCCATTAAACCAAGGTTCTATTCCCTCCACCCAACTTAAATTGACAATGTGCTTTCGGCTAGCCCGAAAAAAGGCGCGTTCATCTAATTTCTCGTCCAGCGCATTTAATGATTTGTGAATCATCGGGCGATTGGTGTCAAAGTAAACCTTGATGTAGTTACCATCTGATTCAAACATTCGGACATTGGCAAGCGTCACGAACCAACAACGCTCTCCATCCTTTACGAACACCTGATCCTCTAGTCCCAGCTTTTTCTCGCCAGTCCGCCCCGCCTTCACTCGTTCCTTTTCCATCACCTTGTGAACAGCTTCGCTCAATCGTTCAGCGACAATTGGCTTTAACAGGTAATCTAAGGCGTTGACTTCAAAAGCCTTGATGGCATGTTGATCGTAGGCGGTGGTGAACACCACCATGGGAGCCGAATCCAAAGACTCTAACAATTGAAACCCGGTGCGACCCGGCATTTGAATATCAAGGAACAGCAAATCCGGATTCAACTCTTCTACTAGCTTCTCAGCCTCATCTGCATTCATCGCTTCGCCCACAATTTCAATGGAGGGGTGCGCTTCCAGTAACGTTATCAGCTCTTTGCGCGCCAAGCGTTCATCATCAATTATCAGTGCCTTCATTTTTTAGGAGTTCGTAAGTGTGGAATAGTTAACTCAGTTAATACAAAATTATCTTTTTCATTGGTGATTTCGAAGTGAGCAGCCGCTCCGTATAGTAATTTCAACCGCTGTGCGGTATTTGCCAACCCGAGTCCAGGGCTGCTCTCAATACTATTATTATAGTGACCACTACTTCGAATGCGTATTTTCAGTTCGTCTTCTTGGAGCTGTGTTGTAAGTTGGATCAGCCCCCCCTTTGTAAGTTTTGAAATTCCATGCTTCACGCCATTTTCGACAAGTGTTTGTATCATTAACGGAGGAACCAAAAAATCGTTAGAACCATCCGCAATCTGATATTCTACTTGCAGCCGCTCTTCGAAGCGAATGCCTTCTAACCCGAGGTAGTCTTTCACCATCTTGAGCTCATCCTCAAATCGGGTAAGTCCTTTGTCGCGCGAAAGAGAGTTTCTTAGAATATTCGACAGCTGATTGATGGCTTGCTTTGACTTCTCGGGGTTCTCATCTACCAACGCCCGAATACTATTTAGCGCATTAAAAATAAAGTGGGGATTAAGCTGTGCCTTTAGATTACTCAATTCAATCTCCTTCACCGATGCTTCGTACTTGAGCGAAGTGTTGTAACGCTCCACGTAAGTGTAAATGAAGTAGAATGTAGCCCAGAGGAAAAAAATGATGGCGTAAAAAAACGTGCCGCTGAGAAACGTAAAAGGATCGAAAACAACCTCTTTCTTGAACATACCCAAGGCAATAGAAACCGGAACTCGTAGGAAGTACATGGCAATACCTAGCAAAAATACCGATAGCAAAACGCGCGGAATCAATCGAGAGAAGCCGAGGCTGAGCCACTTCCAATTAATAATGATGTTTCGAAAGAGGTGAGACACCCCCAAACAGAACAACGACTCATACAATAAGAAAATAACTCGCGGGTTCTGAACACCCTCCTTGCCAGAAGCCAAGATTGCCGCCACTATTTGAAGTCCGGCAAAAAGAGCCCAACCACTGAGTTGCATTATCCAATACCAACGCTGTTTGTTGATGACCATGGAAAGCAAAAGTAAAGATAGGAGCGGTTGAAAAGAAGAGGAGTTATGTTAGCGGCATTAAATTCACTTCAACTCCGCCTTCAAAAATCTGCCTGTATAGCTCGCTGGATTTTTAGAAACTTCTTCCGGTGTACCTTTTGCTATAATCATACCTCCTTTGGCGCCACCTTCTGGCCCCAAGTCAATAATGTGGTCCGCTGATTTGATCACGTCCATGTTGTGTTCAATAACCAATACTGTGTTTCCCTTGTCGACTAATTTTTGCAACACATCCAGCAGATGGCTGATGTCTTGAAAATGAAGTCCGGTAGTAGGCTCGTCTAATATATATAGTGTCTTGCCTGTGTCTCGCTTCGAAAGTTCGGTCGCTAACTTCACACGCTGCGCCTCTCCTCCTGAAAGTGTTGTCGCATGCTGACCCAATGAAATATAGCCCAGACCTACTTCGCCCAATGTTTGTATTTTTCGCAAGATGCGGGGAAGTTTGTCAAAGAAAGTGATGGCCTCCTCCACCGTCATATCCAGCACATCGCTAATGGATTTGCCCTTGAATCTAACTTCCAGCGTCTCGCGATTGTAGCGTTTTCCTTTGCATGTTTCGCAGGGCACGTATACATCGGGCAAAAATTCCATTTCAATCAACCGCAAGCCTGCACCCTCGCAGGTTTCGCAGCGTCCGCCTTTGACGTTGAAGGAAAAGCGCCCCGTTTTATACCCCCTGATTTTGGCTTCAGGCATGTTCGCAAACAGATCTCTGATTTCCGTAAACACTCCTGTATACGTGGCCGGATTCGATCGCGGGGTTCTGCCGATGGGAGATTGATCTACTTCAATCACTTTATCAACCAGTTTCAACCCATCTATTTTTTTGTACGGCAATGGTTCTTGCCGCGAGTTAAAGAAAAACTGATTTAAAATCGGGAAGAGTGTATCGTGAATGAGTGTTGACTTTCCGCTGCCGGAAACACCTGTGATGCAAATGAATGTGCCAAGTGCTAAGTGTAGGTCAACATTTTTTAGGTTGTTGCCCGTAGCACCCAACAACGATAGACTCTCGCCACTTCCTTTTCTACGTTCTTTTGAATAGGTAATACCCATCTTCCCACTCAAGTACTTCGCAGTCGTGCTATCTATTTTTAAAAATGTGTCCGGGTCTCCCTCCGCCACAATGTGACCTCCATGTCTTCCTGCACCAGGACCAACATCGATAACATAATCTGCCTCGAGCATCATCTCTTTGTCATGCTCTACTACAATGACGGAGTTTCCTAAATCGCGAAGATCCTTCAACGCTTTTATCAACTTGGCATTGTCGCGTGCATGCAACCCAATGCTGGGCTCATCTAATATATAGAGCACGCCTACCAATTGAGTGCCTATCTGTGTAGCTAAGCGAATGCGTTGCGCCTCACCACCGCTTAATGTTCGAAGCGGTCGGTTCAAATTCAAATAGTCCAGACCTACGTCTAATAAAAAACCTATTCGCTTCCTGATTTCTTTCAATACTTCTACGGCAATCTGGTTTTGCTTGTCGCTGATACGATTCTCTAACCCATCAAACCATTTCTTAAGTACATCAATATTAAGCTGGGCGAGCTCTGCAATATTCTTATTGTCTATTTTAAAGTGCAGCGATTCCTTTTTCAATCGTGCGCCATGGCATTCGGGACAGATCTTGGTAATCGTAAAATCATCTACCCACTTTTTGATCGACTCGGATCCTTCGTCTTTTTGCTTTTGCAGAAAGTTGACAATGCCTTCAAACTGCGTGTTCCATTCCGTGCCGGGGTACTTCACCGAAGCGACAGCCACCGGCATCTCATCTCCGTATAATAAAACACTCAGTGCTTCTTTAGGAATATCCTGGATAGGCGTAGTGAGCGTGAGCTTGTATCTTTTTAAGATCGCTTCGATTTTTTTGAAGATCCATATGTCGCGGTATTCTCCAAGTGGTAAAATGCCGCCCCGGCTTATACTCAACTTTTTATCAGGAATCACAGACGCTTCGGTGATCTCTTCTATCTGCCCCAGGCCATTGCAGGTAGGGCACGCTCCATAGGGAGAATTGAATGAAAAATTGTTAGGTGCGGGCTCATCATACGATAAACCTGTTTTAGGATCCATCAGGAATTTTGAGAAGTGGTGCACCTTTCCGTTCTCTTCCTGTACCATGATCACCCCTTTGCCTTCTTTTAAAGCTGTATTGATCGACTGACTGATGCGGTACCGATCAGTGGCTGTCGGTACAATGCGATCGATCACCATTTCAATATCATGTATCTTGAAACGGTCTAACTGCATTTTGGCGGTGATATCCACTACTTCACCATCTACCCGCACTTTGGTATAGCCTTGCTTCCTGATCTGAACAAACAACTCGCGATAGTGACCTTTCCTTCCTTTGATCACAGGCGCCAATATGATCAACTTCTTATTGGTAAAATTAGAAATGAGGGCATCCAAAATTTGCTCTTCGCTTTGGCGCACCATCTTGTCTCCTGTTTGATAGGAGAACGCTTCGCCCGCCCGGGCAAATAACAAGCGAAGGAAATCATAAATCTCTGTTACCGTTCCAACGGTAGATCGGGGATTGCGCGAAGTCGTTTTTTGTTCAATGGAGATGACAGGACTTAGGCCGTTGATTTTGTCTACGTCAGGGCGCTCGAGGTTTCCCATAAAACTTCTCGCGTAGGCCGAAAAGCTCTCCATGTACCTGCGTTGTCCTTCGGCATAAATCGTGTCAAACGCAAGGGATGACTTCCCGCTTCCGCTAATACCGGTAAGAACGACCAGTTTGTTGCGCGGAAAAGAGACACTTATGTTCTTGAGATTATGTTCGCGTGCCCCAATGATTTCAATGAAATCGTGGCCTGATATATCCTTTATCTTTTTTGCAACAGCTGTGGGCATGAAATAGAAACTAAGCTTGAGGCTGCAAGCTACGTGCTTTCCGCTACTCGCTCAACGGGAATTTGCGATTCTTTTTGAATTTCTAAAAAGCGAAATCCTCTTTTAAAAGGCGGGACTGAATCTTACCTATTTCTTCGCTGATTTTGATGTAGCCATTTTCCTTCCATTCAAAACCAATGGCTAATTTCGTTTCCGGATCAACGACCCAATATTCCTTAACTCCGAATTTTGCGTAGAGGTCTTTCTTTTTTACCAAATCATGCGAGCGATTCCCAACAGATAATACCTCCACGACCAAGTCAGGCACTCCCTTGAAATTACCGAGTGGCTCAATCTCACCATTATTGGACGACAAAACAACAAATATGTCAGGCTGAACTGCATTCTGAGTCATATCTAGATAAACATCGTAAGGTGCATAAAAAACAAATCCACGTCCCTTATCTTCGATCAGTTGATCAAAGATTTTTGATATTTTTTTTGCTGTTGTAAAATGATTGGTGTTAGGTGCTGGCGACATATAGATTTGATTATCGATCAACTCGGCCAATGTCCCCTCCGGAAGCAATTCATACACTTCCATCATGGTGCGGGGCGGACGTTCAATTGTGGTTTCCATTTGTTAAAGATACAATTTTTAATCAACCTTCATCCACTCAAAAACCTGATAGTGTTCGCCATTCATACCTAGCCGAGTATACACGTTTTGCGCAGATTGGTTTGTCTTATCGACATACAACCGAATACCACGCCAATCAGGTTCAGTATTCACATGGTGTTGGATGTGTTGATACAATTTTTTATAAACTCCCTTGCTGCGATGAGCTTCCGGGATGTAGACAGATTGAATCCAAATCACCGTACCGCAACGCCAATCACTCCATTCATAGGTAGTCATCAGGCAACCGATTACTTCGCTATTTTCTTCCGCTACATAGTATCTGCCCTTCGATGAATCCTTAAACAATCGTTGGATCCCTTGCGAAAGGGTAGCGATGTTTAGTGTGATGTTTTCTGTTTCCAAGGCCATCTTCAATTGAAAATCAATGATGGATGGGATGTCGTGTTCGGTAGCTTCTCGTATTTGAATCGTGTTCATCATTATGCAGTTAATTCACCCGTTAATTTTTCAAAGTGCATGTTTGATATCGTTGATCAAATCTTCTACTTCTTCAATTCCTACCGACAAGCGAAGTAACTTATCCGAAATACCTACTTGTTTGCGCTCGGCTGCTGTCAGTTTTGCATGAGAAGTTTTAGCAGGCGAGGTAATAGTAGACTCAACACCTCCCAGGCTTACGGCTTTTCGAATCAGTTTAAGTCGTCTCAAAAATTGATCGGGATTGCCTTTCACTTCGAACGATAGCATTCCGCCAAAGCCACCTGGCATTTGCTTTCTGGCAACGCGATGACCCGGGTGATCCTTCAGCCCCGGGTAATTTACGCGTCCTATTTTTCCTTCTGCCTGTAAAAAACCGGCCAATGCCATCGCGTTTTTATTTTGCTGCCGAACGCGCAGGACGATGGTCTTTAAACTTCTTTCAATCAGGTAACAGGTTTGTGCATCTGAGCTACCGCCAAAGTGAAGCGCACTGGCTCTTATTTTTGCGATTAACTTCTCAGAGGCAATCGCTGCTCCGCAACAAAGATCACTATGCCCTCCAATGTATTTTGTGCCGCTATGCGTAACAATGTCAATTCCAAAATCGATCGGATTTTGATTGACAGGTGACGCGAAGGTGTTATCAATGATGGTGATTAATCCATGCTTTTTCGCCAGCTTGGCAACAGCCGCAATATCCGTTATTTTCAACAACGGATTAGAGGGCGTCTCGATATAAATCACCTTTGTCTCTTTGCGAATGGCGGCCTCAAACATTTTGAGATCGTCTGTATCGACCATGGAATAATGAATCCCATATCGATTCAATTCACTGAGGGTCGCATGGTGCGTGCCGCCATATAAATCGTTTTGAAAAAGAATGTGATCGCCTTGCCTGAGCATGGCAAACATTGATGTCATGATCGCGGCCATGCCCGAACTGAAAATGAGCCCATCTTGGCCGTTTTCTAATGCCGCTAACTTCTGGACTACCACTTTTTGATTGGGCGTGTTGAAGTAACGGGGATACAATACCTCCGACTCATAATCATAAGCCGCAGATGGATAGATTGGGGTGACTACGCCACCATACAATGTATCGCCCGTTGAGCCTGCATGGACGCTCTGGGTAAGTTTGGATTTGCTCATCCTTGCCATTTTTAAAGGATGCAAAGATAGGGTTAAGCCCATAATGAGACGAAAAAAGTGAAAATACGTGGTTTTCCCCGTATGAAATACGTGGTTTTCCCCGTTGCGCAGATAGGCGCTAGCGTTCCACCTTTGCTCTCGGTTTAAGGTTAATTTAGGATGAAGGTATTGGTAGTCCACCGGAACGAGGCCGTTTTAGAGAGCATCAAAGCACAACTGTCGCAATGGTACATTCGATCTTACATGTCAGGATTGGATGGATTATTGTGCTGTCGGGTCGAACACTTTGATCTCATTCTTTGCGGCCTTGATTTACCGGTGGTTACCGGTATCGAAATGGTGAGATCTATACGCAACTTCTCGGTCAACAAAAAGACACCCGTTATTTTGCTGGCCGAGGGAAAGGAAACGGCTGATCACGTTCGACTGCTCAATTTGATGAACGCGAACTTGCTAACGTTAGACGAAGTGACAGAAATGCAAAACCTAAACCTAGAATGAAAGCGACTTGCTCTCCACCCACCCATTCCACCTACCACGAAGGACTTTTGCTGTTTGCACATCTGTTGATGAATGCAGATGGTTTTGTAGACGAGCGCGAACTAAAAGCCCTTGAGGAAATTCGACAGGAAGAGAATATTCCTGAAATAACGTTTGCAGCCTTTCAGGAAACCATCACCAAAAAAACGGAGAAGGATCTCTATCACTGTGGCATTGACCTGTTGAACAAATGTTCCGACCAAGAACGGTTATCTGCCCTCGTCCACCTTTATAATCTCTCCGAATCTGATTCATCAATTCATCCGCGTGAGGTGCGGCTACTGCTCTACTCTTTGAAAAGAACCGATGTTGATTTTGACGAAATTGAATTAACCGCCAGACAGGTGAGAGCCCGAAAAGGTATGCCCTTCGAGCCGCTTAATTAAAGTTTAACAAATCCCTTACGAATGGCCTCTAGCGCCATGCCGGTTCTGCTCTGCACGTTTAGTTTTGTGAACATCGAGGCTCTATACCCATCGATAGTCCGTTCGCTCAAGTTCATAATCGATGCAATATCGCGATAAGATAAGTCGCTGCACGATAGCTTCAAGAAATACAATTCCCTTTCTGTCAGGTGAAGAGACGATTCAGCCTCTTGTGCGGAACTTATCAATTTTTGATAGCTAATAGCCGGATTGTAATAGCCAAACCGATGCACTTCATCCAGCGCGTGCTCCAATTCGTTCGGGTGAATATCTTTAAACAAATAGGAGCAACATCCGGCTCGCAACATTTTGATAATCGTCTCTTCCTTATCGTCCATCGACAACGCCACTTTGCGAATGCCCGGGTAAGTCTGATGCAGCCACGCTGCAGTTTGTGGCCCATCCATCTGTGGCATAGACACATCGATGAGCATCACTTCTGGGATCACGTCTGCCTGTGCTATCTTTTGTTGTAGATCAATACCATTGGTGGCATCCATTACCACTTGCGTATTTTTAAAACTAGACAACAACAGCGTCAACGACTTCCTAAACAGTTGGTGGTCGTCTACTAGTCCTATCTTTATTTTCGAAATAACAGGCGAGGTTTCTTCGCTTTTTGTTTCCTCTTCCATGAGTTGTTAAAGCGGTAAGTTAATAAAAAGATGAGTCCCCGCTGGACTCGATTGCCAGGATACCTTTCCACCCAGTAGCGTAACCCGATGGCGAATATTGGTGACACCCACACCCTCAATGGAAGTGTCATTCACATCGAACCCTTTCCCATTGTCGTCAATAGAAATGGTCAAGACTGTTTCACTTTGCTCGGCTTGCACAGATATGTGCGAAGCCTTTCCATGTTTAATGGCATTCTGCAGGGCTTCCTGAGCAATGCGAAATAAGATAATCTGGCGATCGAACGATAGGTTGATCAAGGAAGGATGCAACAGCTCTACCGTTACTTCTTTAGAGGCCATCAGCCGGTTTGCCTCGGTGCGTAGGTTTTCAATCCAATTAAATTTTTCCAGCCACCCGGTGTTCAGCGACTTACTCAATGCTCTCACTTCCTGAATCGCCTTTGAAATGGTTTCGTCCAACACCTGAAATTGTTGGGTCGAAGCACCGGATCGCTCCGCCACACCCACCAAAAACTTGGCACTCCCCAACAATTGTCCAATGTTGTCATGCAATTCGCTGCCGAGATAGTTAAGTGTTTCCTCCTGCGCTTCGAGGCGCGTTTTTAATAGCTCATGCTGAAACTGATTGCTGAGTTCCTTTTTCTCCAACAAGAACTTTAACTGCCTCTTCTGATAAACCAGAAAGAGCACAATGATGCCCACCGCCACTAACAAGAGAAAGGCGGAACCTACAACAATAATGGTGACTTCTTGCGAAAGTATATCCATAAAAGACTGCCCGCAATCACAAGGGCACTTAAAAATAAGAGAACATTATGACCCAACCATAGCTGGCTAAGGTACACCCGATTTTCAATTGAATAATCGTTGGAGATTTGGAGTTTTCTGGTCAGGTAGCCGTAGGTTAAGAATACAAAGAACGAGCCCAAATGGTAAAACAATTGCGAAGAGACAAACCAAAAATCAAAATTCCAAGACAAAGGTTCTTCGGTAACGTTGGTGAGAATCTGATGCATGAATAAAAAAGACATCAACACAACTCCTACCGACAAAATAACGAACCCCATACTATCAAAGACTTTAGGCGGGTCGGCTCGAAAAACATCAGTCAAGTAATAGGCCGATTGTACAATAACATATACTATAACGATCCTCTTTTTTAAAGTGGAAATGAAGGTGTAATAAAAATAGGTGCCAATGCCTATACTTGAGAGTAGACACAACAAATTGTAAAGGGTAAGATTGGGATTAGCGTATGCTGCCTTCCACATTAAAAGGCTTGCCATAAAATAGAAAATCACTAGTGCCCGCCACTTCCATTGTTTGTCGAAACGGGTATAAACTAAGATAAGCAAAAAGCACAGCCCAAAGCTGAAAGGCTCTAATAAGTTATGAGTAAAAAATTGAAAATAGGCCATAAAAATACTAGACAACCAAAGAAACTTAGCTTAGACAACTAATCAAACTAACAAAACAGACTAGCAAAGATCGCTCGCGATGGTTAGAATGTCGACAATCTTCGCCATTGCTTGTTATTTAGAAACTCCGCATTTAATCAGGCATTCCTGGAGGGCGGGGATCGCCATTAATTCCATTGCCCCTACGCGTTGTTCTATTTGAACTGCCCGAAATGCCTTTCGCGCTGATACGCAATGCACCTACCTGACCGCCACCTTTTTTATCAACGGCTTCGACATACACCGTAAATCTCACGACTGCCGACTCACTAGCCAACAGTTTTTTCAAATCTGCCCCTCTGAAATCAAATTCAAATGCGGGGCTCTTACCAGCTTTTTTTGCCATACTATAAATATTTAGGTTAAAGGCTATTTGACGCCTCAAAGGTGAAAATCCTTTTTGTAAAATAATACGGGGAAAACCACGTATTTCAACCGGGGAAAACCACGTATTAAATACGAGAAAAACCACGTGCAAAATACGGGGAAAACCACGTTGACTTTCTCCCTCCCGAATCTCAAGTTTGTAATGCCAACGAGCAACGTTTGACGACTGGCATTTTTACCCATAGAAATTGTGACGAAGGCGAAAGCCAATAAAACGGGAACTGAACGATTGTCCATTGAAGTGCATGGCGGTAAAGAAATTATTATGGTTGATTACCAAAGGCTAAAGGAAAAAGAAATGATCGAGTTGCAACAAGCCAATTTCGAGTGGATGACCCAAACCAGGATTCAGCTGATTCTGTCCGACTACCGAAATTGTTATGTAGCGCCTGCGTTTGTCGTGGAGGCAAAAAAATTTACCGCAGCCACACTGAAACACATCGACAAAGTGGGGCTGCCGGGCATCGACTCTGTAAAGCCGTGGATATTAAAAGAAATACTGTTGACCTATCCGGTGAACTTTAAGCCTTTTGACACCAAAGAAGAAGCCATTCAATTTCTAACCCAATAAACCTCAACCCTATGGCCAGGAAACGAAAAAAACAAAAACGCATTTTTAACTGCATCGGCTCGCGCAAGACAGAAAAAGGCTGGGTCATTGAATCTGCAGCAGGCGCCAGAGCTGCGCAGGCCAACATACCCACCTCCAAAGACCTGCGCGCCTCCTGGTGGAAAATTGCCAATCAAGAACAAACTGGCTCGTGTGTGGGCTGGGCTACGGCCGACAGTGTGCTGCGTTGGCATTTTGTAAAAAAAGGCGTGCTGAAAAAAGAACAACTGCTATCGGTGCGCTACCTGTGGATGGCCTCGAAAGAGACAGACACAGACGTGAGCTATGCCACTACCTTTCTGGAAGGTGCCGGCACGAGCATTAAGACAGCACTGGACATAGCGCGAAAATTTGGTACCGTACAAGAATCCGTCCTACCCTTTGGCGGTGGCCTATCACCACTCGATGAAGATGTGTTTTACGCAAAGGCTGCCAACGGAAAAATTGCGAGTTACTACAATCTCATCAAAGGAGACAAACTCGCGAACTACCGCAACTGGATCGCCAACAATGGCCCCATAGCCGTGCGTCTGGAGTGCGACAGCACATGGGATGACATTGGCAGCGATGGTGTGCTTGATAAATATGATCGCGCCAGTGCCGGGCCTGAAGACGGTCATGCAGTGGCGCTCGTGGGCTATACCAAAAACCATTTCATTGTGCGCAACAGTTGGGGCACCAGTTGGGGCGACAAAGATTTTGCCTACGCATCCAATGCATACACGGCAGCTGCTTTTGATGAAGCCTATGGTGTGATCCTTTAGATTAAACCCAGATTTTGCAGTGGCTGCAAAATCTGCCCAGGGGGGCTGAAGAATACAGACGATACCGTCAGTATTTTCAGGGTTAACCTTGACCAAAATGCCATGCATTTTGCGTCAACCGCAGGCAAATTTTGCTACTGCAAAATTTGGGTCAAAATATACCTAAAAAGGGGTATTGACTATCGATAAAATGAATAGGAGATTTGAATACCCAACAACGAAGAGCAAATAATGAAAATATAGATAGCGCCAGTCAGAATAAAAAAATAGAAAAATTCGGAAACCTATGCCTACCACCTACACACCGCAACTCGCAGCCGAATACCAACAGTTGTTTGATAGCTGCCTCATCAAAGAAGCCAAGTACCCTGAGATCGACAGCATTCTTGCTAAAATCGTAGCAGGGCGCGCGCGCTACGAAACGATTGCATCAACAACCAAAGTGCCCTGGTATTTCACAGGCATTGTGCACAGTCTTGAGTGCAATGGAAAGTTTACCACCCATCTTCACAATGGTGATCCGCTTACGGCAAGAACAGTAAAAGTACCGGCAGGCTTTCCAAAAACCGGAACACCTCCATTTACCTGGGAAGCAAGTGCCATCGATGCCTTGAAACTTCAAAAGCTAGATCAATGGACAGACTGGAGTTTACCCGCTACTCTATTTCAATTAGAGCGCTACAACGGTTTTGGCTATCGACCCAGAGGAATCAATTCTCCTTATTTATGGAGTTATTCGAACCACTACACCAAAGGAAAATTTACGGCCGATGGAATTTTTGATGCTAACGCTATTTCCAAACAGTGTGGAGCCGCAGTGCTGCTGCGCAGAATGAGCGAGCGACAACTAGCTGTGATCGGTGAACTAGACATCATCACACAAATTAAAACATTCGGGGCGCAAGTTGCTTTTGCACCAAATACCTACAACGGTAAAGCAGAGCAATTACAAAAGTTATTGAACCGTGTGGGCTTACCTCTTCGCGTTGACGGCAAAGCCGGAAGAAATACCTCTGATGCCTACTACTCTATTGCAAAGAAATACCTGAGAGGAGATACTAAAAGATAAGCACGTTATGAATTGGACAGCCATTGACGAACAACACAAAGCCACCTTTCACCGCGACTACGTAGCCTGCCACGAACCGCACGAGCGCGGTTGGCTAGTAGAGAATGTGCTGACGGCTTTCCCTCAGTATCGCAAAAGCGTGGTGGAGCGCGCCATCCAGGAAGTATGCACGGCCATGACTGCCACGCCCCGCAAGCGCCCCGAATTTTTAGAAAAGCTGAGGCAGCAATTGGAAGGTCAGCGACTGCCAGATAAAGTGTTGGCGAAAAAAGCGTAAACAAAAAGCTATGGAACTATCAAAACTGTTCAATCCATTTGCCAAAACTTCCAAGCAGATGGAAGACCATGCGCTATACCAAATTATTACCAACAGCCACAACTATTGTGGCTGTATAGTACACCAAGACGAAGTGATGATAAAGCTGCAAAGCAAGGAAGGCAAGCCGGTGAAAATTTTGAAGGAGAATATTAGAAGTATTGTGGTTTTGTAAAACATAAACGGAGCTAGCCGAAAATCCGAAGAAGAGTAGGCGAAAATTTTTTTACAAGCATAGGGGATCATACAAGGAAATATTTTTATACCGTTAGGTAATTTAGAAGATGATTTCCCAAATGAATTCCCGAGTAACACTATTCAAATAGCGCAAGATCCAACAAAAGATCAAAAAGAATTCACATCTGAAAGAGGTGTTGAGTTAATATTAAATCAATAGAATAACAACTAATCAAATCCAACTAGTATGAAAGCCTACTGCAAACTACTTGTCCCTATTTTACTCGTAATTATTGTTAAACCTTCGCTCGCACAAGATGATCTCAAAGCCCCGTCTCTGCAAGTAGGCTTAAGCGGGCTGTCTTTCGCCCGGGGCGATTTAGATGCTGCCCTAATTGCCGAGATCATAGCGGAGAAGCAGAAAGAAGTGAAAATAAAACTTGTCAAAAACATGCTGCTCAACAAGCTCGGTGTTGATAATGGATTGTTCTATGCCTTTATCGATCAGAACATTGAGATATTATTGAACGAGAAAGATTCTGATATACGAGTGAAGAACTTGCTAGAGAATGTAGTAAACCTCGCTTTTGTGATAGGGTACGCAGATTATTATATTCAGACGATACAAGCGGGCACTCAGGAATGGGAGGATTTTAAAACGATGGCCTTAAGTTACGGTGTCAGCGAAACATTATTTGGGCAATCCACTTTAAGGTTGAAAGACTTTGCAAAAATTGAATACACCAGTGGCTCGGCTGATGATACACAGATAACCAGTAACGACAAAGCTAAAATACTGAGAAACCGCTTCGTAGGTGTTGTTATTGATTTGTTTGCCGAAGTTATACGGCAAAATGATCAGATGAAAGCGTTAGGTCTGCTACGTACCAACTACTTGCAAAACTATATTTCCATGAATTCATATTTGGCTTTAGCTGATGAGGTGTACAATGAGAAAGTAGTAGAGGCGGTGGCAAAGGCGCAAGAATATCTTACCAGCCCAACTTATCAGCCACAACGCAACTTGATAGATAGAATTCAAATCGCAATGGAGCACTGTTGTACAACAGCAGCATTGTCTCCCTCTGAGGTTACAGACGCAAAAATGTATTCCGATAAACTAATCGAACCCTTTAAAATTGCTGTGAAGGAAATCGCAAGCAACGCTTCAGATGGTGATACTTACGGTATTGTGGCAAATGAAAACTACACAAGATTAAAGCCTGGCGTTTTCAACAATATCATGCAGCTTCAATATCACATTGACGTTAGTGCCATTTATGCCAGCGGAAATGCTGATTTAATTAAGCAATATGGCATATTAAAATGGTATCTAGATGCGAAGGTAAAAGCTCGGTTTTTTAACATCGTAACGAATAAGAAGCCATTGGCAGACAAGGTATTTACTAACGTAACCAAAAACCTGAACACCCATATTAAGTATTATAACTTGATTAAAGCATTATCAGCCAAAGGGAATAATTGGAAAAGTATTCTAAAAACACTATCCAGTAACTTCCAGTGTGATTCCGCTGCTTTGCTTGCGACAATTAAAACAAAATACGCTTCTGCCAGAACCTCAATGGGTACGTTGGCAAATGTTGGAAAGAAAGAAATCGAGGCATTGGAAAAGATTAATTCTTTCATGGACAAACTGGATTATATTTGGCTTAGTCGTTTCTCATACATCCGCGAGTATGAAGAAGAAATCAAACCAGCGATCAACAACTTATCAAAATTCAGCAGAGACTTCTCAGAAGTAGGCTTGTCAATGCAGAAGTTTTCGAATTGTGTTATATCGGGGATCCAGACAGATCTTGAAACAATTCACTTAAAGCTTGATCTATCTTTCATCAACATTTTTACGAAAGTAGATGAATTTGAAAAGGCATCGACCTATGCAGACTTTGTAAATCAATTGTCTGATGCAGGCGATGTATTTAGTGATGAGGAAATGCGAAAGTCAATTAACAAGATAATTTCGTTCGTAAGAAGTTATATTAAAGTAGAGGAAATAGACGGAAAATTGGCCATAAAACTGGATGTGGAAGGTTTTCTTGCCGGCATGCAAAGAATTCCTTATAATCGATATAGTCCCTTTAGTTTACATTTTACTGTGGGTGCAAATACCGCATCATTTGGTGGAGATTTAACGCTGAGCGATAACACAAAAATTCGTAACTATTCATATGTAGGAGAGAAGATCGGTGTCAAGTTTAAAGTCAGAGACTACAAATACCTAAACTCTTTTTCGAAAGGCGAAACATTTTCCTATTGGGGTAGGTTATATCGTAGGTCGGCTCCACCAAAAGAACCCGTTATCAGCAATGTTCATTTGCTTTTGTATGGTTCTGGTTTGCTTTATAATTTAACCAATACAGGCACTACTTCAAATTTCAATTCGCCCTTAATTGGTATTGGCGCAGGCGTTACTTTCTTTAATGATTTGGATTTTAATATTTCATGGGGCACTCCGGTAGTAAAAGACAAACCATTCTTAGATAATAGTCTACCTACTTACTTTAACGTAGGTTTTGACATTCAATTTTTTGAATATTACAATCGCCTGCAGCAAAAGCGTAAGGCCAATCAAACACAAAAGAAACTGGCAGCCGCCAAGAAATAACATCGAAATGGCTCCAACGCTATCCAGTTAAAACCCCTATCTTTATCCTTCAACCCATCCCCTTAAAATTAGGAAGATGGATTTTTAATAATCAGGCCACAAATGTCCAACCCCTTCTTCGAGCACCCCATTCTCAATTCACCGTATGAACCACCCGTTCGACATTGGGAGTTGGATGGACACGGGCAGCCCACACAAAAGATTTTAGAGAAAAGGAGATCAGCTGATTTCATTACACCCATTCCGAAGCCACGTAAGAGAAAGACTGTTGTACAAGAACAACTAATCTTTGATGAAGGGAAGGGACTCTCTTCGAAAGAGCAGCAATACGATCCTACTTCCATTATTAATTTAGTCCGGCAAGAAGTTTCAAAATGGAGAGAGCTACCTAATGCTAACGATTGGCAAGTAACACCGGAAACAGCTCGGCTGCTTCATCATTGGCGTAAACATAAGTTCAGCAGCATCCGTCCTTTCTTTTGTCAGGTAGAAGCGGTTGAAACGGCTATTTGGTTAACGGAAGTTGCGCCAAGTTCTGGTAAAGTGGGCAAAGGATTGATTGAACACCTCGCCAACGCCAGCAAAGATGCCAACCCTGAATTGACTCGCTTGGCGCTTAAACTCGCAACGGGTGCGGGAAAGACTACGGTGATTGCGATGCTCATCGCTTGGCAAACCATCAATGCAGTGAGGCGACCCCAAAGTCAAAAATTTACACGAGGATTTTTAATTGTCGCTCCGGGGATTACCATCAAAGACCGCTTGCGCGTGCTTCAGCCTAATGATCCCGATAGCTATTATTCGAGTCGCGAATTGATACCCAGCGATATGTTGGATGATTTGCAGCGGGCGAAAATTGTAATCACCAACTATCACGCATTCAAACTCAAAGAGCGAATTGAACTCTCTAAAGGCGGCAGATCATTGCTACAAGGCAGAGGCCAAGAACTGAATACACTCGAGACAGAAGGCCAGATGATTCAGCGTGTGATGCCCGACTTGATGGGTTTAAAGAACATCATGGCCATAAACGATGAGGCGCATCATTGCTACAGAGAGAAGCCAGAAGCTGAAGAGGATGTAGAAGACTTGGCTGGCGATGATAAAAAGGAAGCCGAAAAAAACCGTGAAGCCGCTCGTTTGTGGATTTCAGGATTAGAAGCAGTCAATCGCAATATTGGTATTACGCGCGTGATGGACCTTTCCGCTACTCCGTTCTTCTTAAGTGGTTCTGGTTATGCAGAAGGAACGTTGTTCCCCTGGACGATGAGTGACTTCTCGCTCATGGATGCCATTGAGTGTGGCATTGTGAAGCTGCCGCGTGTTCCCGTTGCTGATAATATACCCGGCACCGAAATGCCGATGTTCCGAAATCTGTGGGAACACATTCGCAGCAAGATGCCGAAGAAAGGCAGAGGCAAAGGAAATGCGCTCGACCCGTTAAGTATACCAACACAATTGCAGACAGCTTTAGAAGCTTTGTATGGTCACTACACTAAGACATATAACTTGTGGCAGCAAGCGGGAATAAAAGTGCCTCCGTGTTTCATTATTGTGTGCAACAACACGGCCACTTCAAAACTTGTGTACGATTACATCTCCGGGTTCACCCGACAGAATGACGATGGCTCAGCCGCGTTTGAGAATGGCCGACTTGAATTATTTAGAAATTTTGATGGTAACGGAAATCCGCTTGCGCGACCCAATACATTATTAATCGATAGCGAACAGTTAGAATCGGGCGAAGCTTTGGATGATAACTTCCGCAGCATGGCATCGGATGAGATCGAACGGTTTAGACGAGAGATTGTAGAGCGCACAGGTGATTCCCGCCAAGGAGAAAATCTAACGGATCAAGAACTGCTGCGCGAGGTGATGAATACTGTAGGCAAGCATGGCCGACTGGGTGGATCCATCCGCTGTGTGGTTTCTGTCTCTATGCTTACGGAAGGATGGGACGCGAATACCGTTACGCACGTGTTGGGTGTGCGTGCTTTTGGTACGCAACTTTTGTGCGAGCAAGTAATTGGCCGTGCACTCAGGCGGCAATCGTACGACTTGAATGAAGAAGGATTATTTAATGTAGAGTATGCGGATGTATTGGGCATTCCGTTTGACTTTACCGCAAAACCGGTAGTCGCTCCGCCACAACCGCCACGCGAAACCATTCAAGTAAAAGCGATGCGCCCCGAGCGCGATGCCTTGGAAATAAAATTCCCCAGAGTGGTGGGTTATCGCGTAGAGTTACCCGAAGAAAAATTAGAGGCGCAGTTTAATGAAGACTCCACTATGGAGCTTACCCCCGAACTAGTGGGCGCCACGCAAACACAAAACTCGGGCATCATTGGCGAGCAGGCTGATTTAAATTTAGTGCACACGGGCGATGTGCGCTCAGCACAAATCGCGTATGAACTTACTTCTCATTTGGTGCTTACGAAGTGGCGCGATCCGGGCGAAGACCCGAAGCTGCATTTGTTTGGTCAGCTCAAACGCATCACCCGCCAGTGGCTCGATCATCATTTGGTTTGCAAAGGCGGCACGTACCCCGCCCAACTAAAATATAAAACGCTTGCCGATATGGCGTGCGAAAGAATAACCGCTGGCATTGTTACGAGCGAACTCGTTAAGCATCGCCCCATTAAAATTTCCCTTGACCCTTACAACCCTGCTGGCTCCACCCGGCATGTGAATTTTAATACATCAAAAACTTCGCGTTGGGAAACCGATTCACGAAAGTGCCACATCAATTGGGTGGTGCTGGACAGCGATTGGGAAGCAGAGTTTTGCCGCGTGGCCGAAAGCCATCCGCAAGTGAAAGCGTATGTGAAGAACCAGAACCTCGGCCTTGAGGTGCCTTACCGCTATGGCTCAGAAATGCGAAAGTATATTCCTGACTTTATTGTGTTGATAGATGATGGGCATGGCAAAGACGATCTGTTACATTTAATCGTAGAGATAAAAGGCTACCGCAGGGAAGATGCCAAAGAAAAAAAATCAACGATGGACACGTATTGGATTCCCGGAGTGAACAACAACGGGCAATATGGCCGCTGGGCTTTTGCGGAGTTCAGAGATGTGTATGAGATAGAAGTTGATTTTAAAGAGAAAGTAGAGCAACAGTTTAAGCAGATGATTAAAGACGCTGCACAAACCCATAAAACTGAAAAAGCATAAGCATGGCAAAGAAACCTACCGTTTCGAAAACAGTTGAAACCATTAAGCACGAAGAGGCGAAGCGTAAAATTATCCCTACAGCCGAGTATCAATCGGTGTTGCAAAAGAATGAACAAGACCCCGTGCGCGTGGCGTACGAAAGGCGCAACAAAGACTTAGACCCTCAGTTGGTATGGCGCGGCAAAGACGTGCAAGACTGGAGCGACCTGGTGGTGCATGCTCCCCCTCTCTACATACAAGAGAAAGTACACCCCAAAGCATTAATTGACGACCTGCTGCGGCAGACAAAAGAAAAGGAATATGCAAGCGGCCAGATCATGGCCGACTTATTTGCCGACTTCAACGGTGTGCCGAAAGGCGTAGACAAAACAGAGTTCTATCAGCACGATCAGAATTGGTCTAACAGAATGATCCTTGGTGATTCGTTGCAAGTGATGACAAGCTTGGCCGAGCGCGAAGGATTGAGAGGTAGAGTACAAACCATTTTTTTTGATCCACCTTACGGGATAAAATTCAATAGTAACTTTCAGTGGAGTACAACTAGCCGAGATGTAAAGGATGGAAAACTTGATCAGATTACTAGAGAGCCAGAGCAGGTAAAAGCTTTCAGAGATACATGGCGTGATGGAGTTCACAGTTACCTAACTTACATAAGAGATCGACTCACAGTAGCGAGAGACCTTTTATCAGAATCGGGTGCGTTTTTCTTGCAGATAAATTCTGAAAATCAGCATTTAATGTCAAATGTTCTAGATGAAGTATTCGGTTCTGAAAACCTTATTGCAAACATTGTTTTTAGAAAAAAGACTTTACCGCTCGGTGCGAAATATATCGAAACAATGCATGATCATATTCTTTTTTATGGAAAGGATGCGACCAAAACAAAATTTAGGCACCTGTATGCTTATGCTACTGAATTAACGCACCATTGGAAATTTATTGAGAAGGGTTATAAGGATATTATTACCCTATCAAAAAGCGAACAAGAGGCTTTAAAAATTGAAAAAGGCTTAAAACTTTTTAGAAATTTCTCTTTACTCGCGCCATCATTTTCAGAAACTGAGCATGTCCCCTTCGAATTTGAAGGATGCAAATATCCGCCACCAAATAATGGAGCCTGGGTAGTCTCAAAAGAGAAGCGTGAACGCATAGGTAAAGCTGGTAGGTTTAGAGAAGAAGGTAAGTCATTAGCTTACAAATTATATCACGAAGATTTTCCATATCGAAAATTGACTAATCTCTGGGCTGACCATGCAGTATCCTTTGAGAAGAACTACGTTGTTCAAACTGCTCCAGAAATAATTCAGAGATGTATTCTGATGACTACTGATCCCGGTGATCTGGTGTTGGATCCAACATGCGGCTCAGGCACAACAGCTACTGTTGCAGAGCAATGGGGAAGAAGATGGATTACGATTGATACATCCCGAGTAGCATTAGCACTTGCTCGTGCAAGAATAATGGGAGCGCGTTATCCATTTTATCTATTGGCAGATTCTAAAGAGGGTCAAATAAAAGAAGCAGAAGTTACTCGCACAGCACCAAGTTCAAAACCTGTGTATGGAAACATAAGACAAGGTTTCGTGTATGAACGTGTACCGCACATCACGCTTAAATCTATTGCGAACAATACGGAGATTGACGTAATCTGGGAAAAGTGGCAAGTGAAGTTGGAGCCTTTGCGGGAGTCACTCAATACTAATTTAAAAGCATCATGGCAAGAGTGGGAGATACCGAGAGAAGCAGATGCGAAATGGAATGATGCCATCAAAGCCCTGCACGAAGAATGGTGGAAGGCACGCATAGGCCGCCAACAAGAGATTGATAAATCCATTGCCGCCAAAGCCGAGTTTGAATACCTCTATGACAAACCCTACGAAGATAAAAAGAAAGTGCGCGTAGCGGGGCCTTTCACGGTGGAGAGCTTGTCGCCCCACCGCACATTGGGTGTAGATGAAAACGATGAGTTGATTGACCCATTAAAAGTAAACGAAGAGAAAGGCCGCTACGGGCAAGACTTCCACCAGATGGTGCTGGATAACTTGAAAATGGCCGGAGTGCAACAAGCGCACAAAGAAGATAAAATCAATTTCACTTCGCTGGTGGCTTGGCCTGGCAATTTGGTTAGCGCAGAAGGGCATTACTTAGAAGGGGAAAAAGAAAAACGTGCTGCTATTTTTATCGGCCCCGAGTTTGGCACCGTGCAACGTGCCGACTTAGTCGCAGCCGCCCGCGAGGCGGGCGATGCCGAATTTGATGTACTCATCGCTTGCGCATTTAACTACGAAGCGCACACAACAGAGTTCAGCAAGCTGGGTCGCATTCCAGTATTAAAGGCACGAATGAATGCAGACCTCCACATGTCAGACGAACTAAAGAACACCGGCAAAGGCAACCTATTTGTGATTTTTGGCGAACCGGATATCGACATCATCAAAGCCAAGGACGACAAAATTCAAGTGAAGGTAAACGGAGTAGATGTCTTCCACCCCAACACAGGCGAAGTGCGCAGCGATGGAGCGGATGGCATTGCGTGCTGGTTCATCGACACGGATTACAATGAAGAGAGTTTCTTTGTGCGTCACGCGTATTTCCTTGGTGCCAATGATCCCTACAGTTCACTGAAGACAACCCTCAAAGCAGAAATCAATCAAGAAGCCTGGGAATCATTGCACAGCGATACTTCTCGTCCGTTTCCTAAGCCGAAGACAGGAAGAATTGCGGTGAAGGTGATTAATCATTTGGGGGATGAGGTGATGAAGGTGTTTAGGGTAGAGTAAGTTTAAAACATAGCTATGGATAATTCAGAATTATTGGTCATAAGATCATCTTTAATCAACTTTCTTGAGCAGAATAAATACGAGTGGGTTGTAGGCCAATGGCGCGAGGAAATATCCAAAGGGAAATTTTCTACCAAGTCTATGAAAGATTTGAAGCAAATTGGAAATTACACCTCCGATTACTTCGCAATGGCAAAAAAGAGTTATTCTGCAAAAGAAAACATAGTTTATTCGGAGCCTTATTCACTTAAGGAGGAGGTAGAATTATTGATAACTTCTGTTGAAGAAGGATTGATTTTACCATTTCGTATTGCAGAAGATAGTATTAAGTCACTTAACAGCACCAATCAACCGATTAATGAATTTAGATTTCAAGATGAATCTGATGGAGCAAAAATGACATCAGTTCATGCAGCTGGTTTAGTTCAAATGGATACAGTTTGTAAAAAATTAAGCGAGTTACTTAATGAACTAAAAAAAGAAATAATAAATGCCAATTAGACAAACATTGTTAAATGAAATCTCAGCCGAGATTGGAAGCCTCAGTGGTGCAAACATTAATTCTGCTAGTTCAGTTGATAATATCTATGAGGTTTATCTACTCTCACTAATTCTTCGAGCCGTTCGGAATGAAGGAGGCACTTATTCTTTTACAAATATTACACCAGCAGGCACTTTGTGCTTTAGAGCATCACCTGGGTACATCACATCGACAGCTCAAAATTATACCTTCGTGGAAGTAATTTTTCCAGACAAACCCGAATTAGAAGCCATGTTAGTATTCGATCAGCGGGACACTCACACGTCCTTCATGAGTGCGACATCTGTGTTTTAAGAAAAGAGGAGGCTGAACTTTGCAGGATGAGTCCTGATAGAGTTGCTCCACGTTCTTCGAAAATTATTATTTCCGTTGAAGCTAAGTATTACACTTCTTCACTTGGATTGCATTTGGGGCGTTCCTTTCTTGGATTAACGACTGATTTTTCAGCCAACAAAACAATATTTGTTTCGAATACAAGCTCAACGTCAATTGAGAAATTACTAACTCACAAAGGAAAACTTTGGGAGCACAAAATAACACCCGCAAATACCAACGAAGTTGGGCGGCTAATAAGTGAATTTCAAAAAGCGTTCAAGGAATTTAAAGCAATGAATTAGCTAAAACTACTATGAAAAACAATGTTTTTAGAGTTGCCTTAGTTATAGCAGGTGCTCTTTCAATTTATTTTATTTATCAACTATTCAAACCTACCCAAACCCTGCATGATGTATTGCAAAAGTACGGCTATGCCGAGCTGAATCCTGCAAACCAACTTGCTGCCCCTGGCACCATAGTGGTGATAGATAAAGAAAAGAATGGTGTGATGAATGTAATTTGTCCGTGCGCTAACGCCTTCGGAGATTCCGTAGTTACAAAGTATAGACAATCACCTACTGTTGACATCTCTATTACCCAAGAATTACAAGAAAGTCTAAACCTTGATCTGCAAGGAATAAAAGCTTCGACTAATTTGGGGCTTAAGGCAGTAAAAACGATTGAGTTAAAGTTGACGAATGTAAAACTATTGGAACTTCCAGACGATGCGGTCATTGAACTGTTGAACAACCGGAGCGCAGCATGCAAAAAAATAATCGAGATAAGAAAAAATGAAGGTAAGCCGATATCAATGATCAAAAAAGTAATTCAAGCGGATGCTGAGTATAAAGTCAGCTTCAATACAACGGTGAATGAAAATGTTAAAAGTAAAATCTTGGATAGCATTAAATTTGAATTCGGAGGAACAAGTGTCGATAACAAAACAAACCTGGTTGTAGGAAAAGCATTATACTGGGGTTTTGATGACGATGAGCAGCTCGGGCGTCTACAACCTGGTGAGTTGTCTGCAACAGGTAGTATTGGGAATAAAAGACTTAGCAATCCAAAGGGCTCGTATAAAACTCAAATTGATTTTGTGAGTTACGAGGTGCAGCCTATCAAGCAAGAGAAAGAAAATGATTGTTGGTTGGCCGTTTATTCAATGATGAAATCATGGAAGCTTGGTAAGCCATTGACTAAAAACGAAGTTGCGGAAGAACTGGGAGACCCTTGGCTTACGTGTTACAAAAATAACACTGGCTTGCCAGAATCATCGACTAGTCTATTTCAGCTAGCCACTAGTTTAAAATCTGAACCGCCTGCAAATTATATTCCATTAGCCTACAAAGAGTTTTTAGAGAATTACGGCCCCATTTGGATTACTACTGGCGATGGCCTCAGCTCCCATGCGCGCCTGTTGATTGGGATTTACGGAAATACATTGAATGATCTATCTACGTTTGCTTTTATAGATCCAAAAACTGGCAATGTCCAAGAACAAGATTTTCAAACTTTTTTTAATGAGTTTGAAGCGGAGGCTAAATTCATTAACGCCAAGCGCCCAGACTTAGATTTTAGAATACAGATTATGCATTTTTAATAAAAAAATCAATCTACCAGTACGATGAAAGTGTTCCTGTGCCGTCAGGTCTTACGACCTGACACATCACTAATCCATAACACACGCAATCCAAAAAACAGAATAAGTTAACGATAGGATAATTTCCCTATCGCGCTCGGCAAATAGGGATTTGCCAACAAGGATGCAGCGTCATTTCTTCCAACCAACTTTGGCTTTCTCTTCATGAGCAAATCTTTTGACGCATGGTAAGGCCAATTGTGATCCAAATCCATATTCATAGTGACCCTAAACAAAAAAAGAAAGACTTGGCACCAAGAGAAGTGTTATTTCAAAAGCTCCTCGATTTCACCAAAAAAAACGTCAAGGTCTATAAGCTTTGATTGCACTGAGTAGCTGCTACTTTTTTGCCACACTTTGAAACTCTTCTCTTTCCATGGAATTGGGATTGCAGGACGTTCTTCGTTTGAATACTCAGCTAACCAAAGCGGATATTTGGCGAACGTCTCGTTATTGAGATATTGGTTAGCAAATGCTTCATCTGTATAAATCATAGGCACACGACCAATGTTTCTTTCCAGATGATTAAGGAACAATAATAAATCAACCTGAATTTTTGTAGGTGAAGGTTGCACTCCGAGAGGAAGGCTTTCTTGCTCAATATCGACAATAGGAGTAATTGCATTAAGCTCGCGCCCTGTAACATCCAGAAAAAATTCTGCTTGCCTGATGGGATCATCTCCTGTGTGAAAAAAATGGTAAAACCCCCAAATAACTCCTTTCTCCTTTAGGAACTTACTATTGGATGCAAAATCAGGGTCAACATAATCAATTCCTTCGCTCGCTTTGCAAATTGCAAAGGAAATACTGTCCATCATGTTTAAATCAGTTAATATATTGCCATTCCATTTGGATACATCAATACCATAGTGTACTTGAGATTGAGTGGTCTGCGCTGCAGAAGTGGACGGCAAAAGTACGTGTGCTCTAAGTTCTCTTAGGTTGCTTCTTATTTCCTTGTGGCTTTCCAGTAATTGGAGGAGCATATTTTGGTGATCTTGTATTCTACTTCGAAGGCTAAAAAAGAACCCAACCAATGCAAGCAATATTATCGATGTTAAACACACTGTAATTACTGACATTTTGGATCTTTTAGTTTTTAAACCCATTGATGCCATTGACATATCCTTTGTAAGTATAAAACCACTAATTGTTGCTTTTGCAATCAAATCATAGGTTTCATGTTCGAAGAGTACACCTTTGCAAAATAGTTTTTTATCCTTAGTCAAAATGGTATCGGAGGCAGACAAGCAGTCTCCAAAGGAATTCAAAACAATCGGATTTGTACTAGTTGGAGGTATTTTGTCAAATGAATCCTGCAAATAATAAATAGGCATTTCAGTGCCATTTTCAATGGGATGAAAAGAAATATACCCCTCGTTGGCAAGGTATTTTAGAAAAGAAAAAAGATTGAGAAACTTACTTATTTCTCCTTTTTTTTTGGCATTATCAATGAATGATTGATTTCCCATAAAAAACATAGCATACCTTGACTGCGCATTTAATATCAAGGCCTTGGCTGCATCTCGCCTGAAAAAAAAAGAACTCAGAAAACCAACCATATCCATACTGATACCAGGTTGAAGGGATGATAGTTGTTGCAATATTTCTCTTTCCCAGTTGTTAAGATCTCTCATGATGATTAGAATTTATAATTGCAATTGTCAGTGAGGCATCTGAGCTCTTAGAATTTTTTCATACCCCTCTACAACTTTTCTTAACCCTTCTGTTTCCTTTCTGGGTTCCAACACTACCTCAAACTCTGTGAAGTATGAAATTGCATTGGTCGGAGGAGTTTCAGATGATAGTTGAGTTCTATTAGGGAAACTTATCATAAGTCTGCCATTTTCTTCTTGTACTTCAAGCATCGTTTTAAATCGCGCTTGTGAAATTTGTGTGGAGGGCATTGGAATCAATGTGATAAGTGGAACATTGACATAATGAGGTTTTACACCCTCTTCGGTATTTGATGCATATTCAAGTTTAACCGTTTTAGGCATTAAAGTTTGTGTATTGAAGGCCTTCATATTTTTCGAATCGCCTCCAGATTCGCCACTCAGTGCCCGGCTTGCTTCCTCTAGTGATTTCTTGACATTTGCGAATGAATCGCGCCCGGGTCGTGGGTTATTGAGGATATCTTGAGTTGCTTTTAGCGCTGAATCAACAGACTCCTGCATCTCAGCAGCTTGTCCAGAGTCCTCAAAGTATTCACTAAAGAGATCAATATTGCGCTCCGAAAGTGAATTATTGGCAGCAAGAACGGCATCGTGTATTGCTTTAATAAAATCATCAAAACCTATCATTATCTTAAGATTTAAAAGGTTTTTGAGAATTTGTAAATTTGTTTTTTAAATTTTCAAATTCACCTACTGCTTTGCGCGCGGCTCCGATGCTGTCTTCTTGAATGCCAACTTGACTTTTACATGTTGGGCATGAAAACTGCACCCCTTGCAACAAGGCGCTTACTTCTATTTCTATTTTACTGCCCGATTCACAAACGGGACACTTTATGGAGGTTGTGTAGCTCATTGTTATGGAGTTTTTATTGTTCATTAATTTCGGTTGGGTGGATTGATTTGGAATACAGTTCAATGATATGCGTTATTCCAACTGGCAAGGGCAGACTACCTGCTTTGATTTTTACGAGTAGGTGAGCATCTTCTGACTGATCATCTTGCGCCCCTGCATTGGGATAACTTTTTTTCCGAGAACCTATTACGCCAGTTAGCACTGCACTGCGTTCATTTTCCTCTTTTCTGGCATAGTGCGATTTGATCTCCAGTGCAAAATCCAATTCCAAACTCTCAACACCAAGGGAGTTAATTGGGATAATCGTAAGCATGGGCAAATCGAAATAGCCAGTCACGCTTCCTATTTCCGTGTTCTTTGTCTTTACATAGTTTTTTGTAAGTGACATTTTGATCATCACTGCGTGATAACCTTTTTCATCGTTAGTGAAACAATGAGTAAGAATAAAATTAGCTTGTTCGCGCGCCATCATACTATTGGCTCTTGCAGTCGCCACAAGCGGGGCACCAATCATATTATCTATGTTGATCCCCTGAAATTCGTTTGAGAAAGAGTTATTGGCCATATTTCCTTTTTTAATTTTCCGGGAGGACTTGCCCCCCGGAAAAATTGATTAACTATTATCCTCTACCACCCGAAGCTGGGGCAGCTGGAGCTGGAGCTGGCATGGTGATCGGCTGAATAGCATTAGCAAATGCTTCAATAATCGTGTTCACACCTTTCGGAATAGGCAGTTGCCCTGCGTGAACTTTGATCGTGTATTTCGCACTGTTGCTTGCTTGATAATGCGTGCTGTGCGTCTGCGAATCCTTATGATCATAGCTAACACTTCCGTGAACCGTTACCGAAACAGGACCCCACCCTATTTTCGCTTCAAAGCCACCGTTTCCGCTACTGCTATTGGAAGAGGATTGCGAAGTGTCATCCGAGGAAGACGATTTCACATTCATTTCAAATTCCACATCTACATTATCTACCCCTAAGGAGTTGATAGGGATGATAGTCAAAACAGGAAGGTTAAAAGAGGTAGTGAACTGTTTGATACTCGTTTCTACTGGAGGAGTTGCGGTAGCATCGCCAGGGGTTAAAACCCCACGCGTCAGCGTCATAGAGATCATGATGGGATCATAGGTGGTTACGGCACTAGCCCCCGTACCAGTAGTTGTTTTGTTAAAACCATTGTCCAAGATGAACTTTGTCTGCGTTAGTGCCATTGCTGCATTAGCATTCGCTGACGCATTTAATGGACCAGCAATGAGTGAATCCAACGGCAAGCCCGAAAATTGCTGTGCCATGGAAAGTAATTGAGGTGAATCTGCCATACTGTTAAAAAATAATTAGGTCTTACTCATGAGGCTTTTCAGTTTCCGCCTCCTGCTAAAACATCCTGAACAGGACCAGGCCGTTTGTTTTGCCATTCCGGATTATGGCAAAGTGGGTTCTGCTCCACTTCGGTTTAAAACCTAAGGCTTTGAATTTTCTAGAGAGATTAAAAAGCTCTATACCAAAATCACACCATAGCTATAACTGATTCTAAAGAAGCCTCCTTTAGGATGTGGAATAGGTAATCTGGGCAGTGCCAGCAGTCAGCCTATAGACCGTTCCCTGCGCTAATGTTACAGTTTTAGGTGCATTGGGATTTAATGTGATAACTACAGTATTCAATGTTGGAAATTGATGAATATTTCCAGTTAATGGTAAACTGATTGTTAATTTGGCTCCTTTGTTATAAGGGCCTAGTGTGGCAGTTGCCCCTGCATTTAAAATCGGCATGATTAAAAGTTTAAGATTCCCTTACTCATAAGGCTTTTCGGTTTTCGCCTCCTGTTGATTACTGAACAGGAACAGCTCGTTTATTTTAGTGGGTTCTGCTCCACGTGTCTTTTAAAATAGTTGGAGAGATGATCTCCGATGCGCATCATCTTTAAGACAAGTCAAAGGTCAGGCAACCCAAGCAGCGAAACATCGGCACAATGCGGTATATTGAGAAATACTACTTTTTAGGTAGAAGGTGGCTCTCTCTAAATTGATTAGGTGGAGTATTTCAGTAGCTTTTAAACCAAAAGAGGTAAAGTTTCAAATACTACTTTTTAGGTATTGCTCTTTTTTGAAAAGCGCTCTACTTTTAGAACTTAAAATCTAAAAACTTATTTTTAACTTAAACTTTAAAAAAATGGCAAATCGAATTATTGAAGCGACCCTTTATCAAGGTACTTACAAAGAGACCAACCGCAAAGCAGCAACCGCTTACATGCTTAATGTTAGCCCAAGAAATTTTATAGCAAATGGTGGTGACCAAGTCTTTTTAACTGTTAATTTGGATTCTTCTGTGGCAAGTGGTGGGGGTTCTATATCAGGTAAAATCATTTGGAATAACGGAAGCATCAACCCCTTTTCGAAAACATTCGCTCTACCCACTGCACTTAATACCCCCACACTTATTGGAATACTAAAAAAGGTGAAGCCAGGAAGTTCTGATAAAGCGGAATACACCTTGAGTATAACCTATAATGACAATACATACTCTGAAGACCCAGAAATGAGGCTTAAGGGTGAATAATTTTTTTAGACTTGTAGGATGGCTGCGATTTTGTCTGTTAATTAAATCGATCTATTGACAAATCTTCGCTACCTAAGATATCTATGGTTTTTAAATGGAAAATCGTTTACATAGCAACTTTTGTTAATTTAATCACCCTCTGTGTTTTTGGTCAAGACCAGAAATTAGCAGATAGTTTAGTCAAAGTTTATAGGGAAGAAAAGTTAACAGACAGCACCAAGCTGGAATTACTTTGGAATTTATCGTTTAACGAGGTAAGCGACCTTGACTTGTCTTTAAAATACTCGGAGGAATTGATTCGTTTGTCTCAACAAAATGGGGATAACATATATCTGTATAGGGGGTATTTGCTAAGAGGTAATAATAAAAAACTGTTGGGTGATTTAGATGGGGCGTTGAATGATTATTATAGCGCTGCAGATGTCGCAACTAAGGGTGGTTATGCGGCTAGATTGGGGACTACCTACAGTGCCATTGCTTCGGTTTATAGGGCAACGAATAACCATAGCAATACCATGCTGTATTATTATAAGGCAATTGCCGTCTTGAAACAAGGGGATAACACGCTTAGCTTAGCAACTACTTTGTTAAATGCGGGTGAAGCCTTGCGCAAACATAAGGAGTATGATTCCGCACTACTTTATTTTAAGGAATCAGCCACCTTATTTGAAAAAGCAAATTCATTAACTGGCAAAGCATACAACCTCGGCAATGTAGGTATGGTGTATGCCAGCTTGGGCAAAAATGAGCTGGCAGAAAGAAATCTAAATGAGGCTATCCAACTGTTGGAAGGATTAAAAGATTACTACCCCATTTGCTCTTACTTTATTTCCATGGCCGACATTTATCTTGAAAAAGGTGATTTGACCATTGCGCTGAATTACGCAGGCCGCAGCTTAAAGCTGGCTCAGCAACACGGCCTGAAAGAACAAGCCAGCGAAGCCAGCCTCAAGCTTTCGCAGTTGCACGAGCAAGCTGGTAACACGGAGCAATCGTTAAAATATTACAAAGACCACATTGCTTATCGCGATAATGTAAACAACCTGGAAGTGGTACAGAAGATTGCTGATCAGCGCACCCAGTTTGAAGTCAGCCTGAAGGAAAAAGAAATTGATCTTCTTCAGCAAGAGAAGATAATCCACCGGGTCTACATACTGGTTGCGTTTATTCTGCTTTTGTTGGCGGTAGTAGTGCTGCTCTATTTCCGTCAGCGTTTTATACATACGCGCCTAATGGCCGACCATCAGCGAAAACTAAATGATGAAAGAATTGAAAACCTGCTCAAAGAACAAGAGGTTAGGGCTATGCAATCGCTGGTGGTAGGCAGGGAAGAAGAGCGCAAGCGCATTGCACATGACTTACACAACCACCTTGGCAGTTTACTGGCCACCATCAAAGTGAACCTGAACGGCATCCCTGAACGTAATATGCCCAACTTTAAAACCATTGCTTCGCTGGTCGATCAGGCATGTTCCGATGTGCGTGGCATGTCGCATTCCCTCAACATGGGAATATCGGAAGACTTCGGTTTGATCCCAGCCCTTAAAGACTTAGTGGCTCACCTCGGGCAATCGGGTGATCTCGAGGTGGAGTTCAACGCATCTGTGGCGGAATGCCAATTAGATTCCGTTTCCGAAATCGCTATTTACCGAATTGTACAAGAACTAGTAAGTAACGTACTAAAACATGCACACGCTACCAAGCTATCCATTTTGCTCACGTGCTTTGCGGAAGACAACCTCGTAAATATTTTGGTGCACGACAACGGCAAAGGGTTTGACCTTCCGGAAAACGGAGAACCTTCTATCGATGGTATGGGCCTTCATAGCATCCGGCAAATGGTAAAGCAGCAGCAAGGAGAGATCAACTTTGATAGCAACCCTGCCAGTGGCACAACCGTAAATATTGACCTGCCCATTTCAAACAGTGTATCCCTACTATGATAAAGGTGCTAATAGTAGATGATCATGCATTGTTTGCCGAGGGCATGAAAGCCATGTTTAAACCCGAAGATGGAATTGAATTGATAAGTCACACCACAAATGGGTACGAAGTGGTTTCCCTATTAGAGGCTTTGCCAGTGAATGTAATCTTAATGGATATTGACATGCCTCTTATTGACGGCATAGCCACCATGGAACTGATAAGAGCAAAGGGTATCACCACGCCCATCCTCATGCTCACCATGCATCAATCCATGAAACAAATTAAGAAAGCGTTGGAGAAAGGTGCGCAAGGGTATATCCTTAAAGACGCCAACAAACCCGAATTGGTCGAGGCGATAACCACGGTTAGC
The DNA here is from genome assembly GCA_020403045.1 of Cytophagales bacterium. Taxonomy (GTDB): domain Bacteria; phylum Bacteroidota; class Bacteroidia; order Cytophagales; family Cyclobacteriaceae; genus ELB16-189. The sequence goes on along the minus strand of JADBYK010000064.1, from coordinate 3,515 downwards.
CAGATGAAAAACTATTTTCATCCAAAAATAAACGAGCAGATATTCGATTACCTGCGTGGAAAAAGAACTTCAAAAATGAATTCTTCCGAACTATCTGAGCGGGAAATCGAGATCATCCGCTGTGTTGCCGAAGGGAAAAACAGCAAAGAAATAAGCACACAACTTTGCCTCAGCGAGTTCACAGTAAAAACGCATAGGCGAAACATTATGCATAAGCTTCATGCCAAAACTTCAGGCGAACTGATACATTTGGCTTCAGAAAAAGGAATAATCTGAACCGTCATTTTCGGCTATCTTCTTCCCTGCCTTGGTTCGTGTCCGCACGAACCAACAATTTAAACCAAACTAATATGCTACCCCATCCTGGCCGGCTCCCCAGTTGATGTCGGTCAAAATGAGTTGTTGCGGGCCTCCTGACCTGCAACCTAGGAAAACATTAAACTAAAATGATGTGATACAAAAGTTGGCCAGGCGACCAACTTTAACAAGGCTAACTTTACTTTAAACCAGCTTGTTTAAAAATACTATTGAGTGTTCCCTTGGGCACTTCATCGGACAGCCTATGATAAGCGATCGTAACGATTCCCAATTTTGTGTTGTGTTTGTATGCTCTATGACTTCCGTTTTGCCGAACCTGATGCCAGCCATCATCTTCTATTAATTGAACAACGTCTCAATACTTCATTTTAAGATCAGGCGAGAACGAGCATTTCTGACTCAGAATTTGTTTCGGGTATTTCATACCCGGCTTCCTTCATCACCTCAATATGAAGATGGATCGCCTCCACAATATTTTCCTCTACTTCTTTCTTGGTGCCGCCCGCAGAAGTACACCCTGGCAAATCCGGTACATAAGCACTGTAGCCATCTTTCCCTTTCTCGTAAATAATAAGGTATCTTCTCATCGATGTATGATTTTGTTTGCCAGGTAAAGTTATCATAAATACTCAAATTTTTTTCGTGCCGTGTCGGGCGAGCAACTTTAAACCTGCCATGGTCCGAGTCCCCACGAACCAACATTTTAAACCAAACTAATACGGTACCCCATCCTGGCCGACCACAACCCACACCTATGGTGAAGACACGAACCAAGGCTCGAAGTTGGTCGAGCGACCACAATTTGTTGTGACAGATCTATTTGCTTTATACGAGACTGTGTTTACCTTAGACTAAATCTTCTCCAATCATTTAATAGCCAGTTTATGAAGCACACTGTATTTAGTCTGTCTATTTCTTTGTTCCTTTTTTTCTCTTCTGCTGGTTTTTCGCAATCGACAAAGAGCTATGCTTTTATCAATGCTAGTCTTTTCAATGGCAAAGAGAATAAGATTTATAGCGGTTCAGTCATTTTTACGAAGGGAGGAAAAATTGAACGGATTGGGAAGAGTGGAGAACCAACAGGCGGCTATGAAGTGATTGATTGCGAAGGTTATTTTCTCATGCCCGGTTTAATTGATGCCCACTCTCACTTAGATAATCTGGCTGCCGCTAAACGGGCTTTAGAAACTGGCGTAACCACCGTACGAACTGCGGGCGTTTCTGCCTTTCAAGATGTTGCACTTATGGAACTAAGCCGAACAGGAAAAATTGCGGGCCCCGATGTAGTGCCCGCGGGGGTGTATGTTTCGCCACAGCTTGAAGAAACAATTTTAGCAGATACACGGCTTGGCGTTCTTCTCAATGGTGTTCGTACAGATGACGAGCTGAAGTTGCTTGTAAATGTAAATATTGATAGAGGCGCGAAGGTGATAAAAACACGAGGTACAGAGCGAGCTGGCCGTCCTGAAACAGATCCACGCGAGCAAGTGTACACAGAGCACCAGATTAGTGTGATTGTACAAGAGGCTAGAAAACGAAATGTGCCCGTGATGATTCATGCGCATGGCGATGAGGGTGCGCACGCAGCGGTGTTGGCAGGAGCTAAAAGTATTGAGCATGGCACTTTCCTTTCTGATGAAACCTTACGGCTTATGAAAGAACGTGGTACTTTTTTAGTTCCTACTTTTATCACGCTGGAAGATCTTACTCAACCCGGTGGCGACTATACAGGCCCGGTATTAGAATTGCGAGGGAAATTTATGATGCCTCAAGCAGAAAAAGTTTTTAAAAAAGCTTTTTCGTTGGGAGTCAAAATTGCTACAGGGGCCGATAACAGCTACACTGCCAATACTACCAGTCGCATTTCATTAGAGTGTGCCCATTTTGTGCGAATGGGAATGTCTCCCTTTGAAGCTATTCAAGCCGCAACGATGACGAGTGCCGAGCTGCTTGGCGTAGAGAAAAACACTGGGAAAATTGAAAAAGACTTTGAGGCAGATATGATTTTGGTTCCCGGAAATCCATTGGAAGAAATTCGCTTTCTTCAAGATGCACTAATGGTGATCAGCAACGGAAACATAGCACTGAAAAGAATTCCTTTTGGAAAAAAATAACGAACTATTGCCTTCGTTCGTATTCCTAAGTTAGCGTGCGTTTATAGCACGTGCCACCTTGCCCTCGCTGGAATTGCGTTTTTGAAATAGTGTGCTTCACCTAAGTTAATGTTGTTCAACAATTAGTTTTGCGGGTTGCCTAACCAGCTCGCGGAGAAAACAGTAAACCAAGTTTTTATTGGCAAGGCCAAATACAAAATCGATCAAAAATCCATTTTACTCCAAGGTAGACCATCATCCCTCCACGTGAGCCCAATTCTCACCGGTTTTAATGCGGTGAATTTGCATATCGCTGACACGGAACTTTTTGGCTAACGCTTTCAAGGTGGTTTTGCCACTGGACAGTTGCTGTCTGATCAAACGCACCTTATCTGGCGTAAGCTTGACGTTGCCGATTGTTGTTTCTCGGTTGGGGTTTGATCTGTGGTGTTTGCTTAGCTCCTCGCGGGTTGCCCATTTCAGATTTTTAAAATGGTTATCGTTCTTCTTATAGTTGAGGTGGATAACGAAACGATGTTGGTTACCTGGCTTTTTTAAAAATGCCTGTGCCACCAACCGATGCACTAAATGGCCGCTCTCTTTTCTACCGTTGCGAATGGTTACCCCGGGATAGCGAGCCAATAAAGAATGTTGCAGAAAGTATCCATCTAAGGGGGAGTCCTTAAAACTAATTACACGACCATGGTCGGTAACGGCATAGCGTTGGCCTTTTGGAGTTTTCTTGAAAGGAAGAATAGAAACTTTTTCGTTGCGGTAAAGTTTTAGTTTTTTGGTTGGCATAGGCTGGCGATTTTCATTTCGTTCAACAAATTTCTTTGGACATAGCCCTCAAAATTAAATGTAATGTACAAAAGTTTAAATAGCAGGATCTACTAATAAACGGTTAATCTATTTGTAGCCCAAAAACCCGCTCTGGCTTGGTTCTTGTCCCCACGAACCAACATTTAACCCAAACTATGCATTAGGAATGCATAGTTTGCCCAGGGGGTTGACGATCCGCCTGAGGCGGATGTCAAGGTTAAACCTCGTGACGCTTGCGGTCAGAGTCAGACATTTATCGTCTGACCTGACAATGAAAATCAC
>JADBYK010000063.1 GCA_020403045.1 Cytophagales bacterium | reverse complement strand
GTTCCCTCCGTCACCACAATCCTGACGAGGCTCCGCCTGTCAGGATTTTTTGTTTAATGACTTTTTACGTTTACATATTACAAAGTCAGGTCAATAACTCCTTTTACAAAGGATCTACCGGTGATCAAAGTCACCTGACAGGAGCGTCAGCGTTCCCTAACCACAAACCTGACGAGGCTCTGCCTGGTCAGGATTTTTGTTTGATTCCTTTTTGGCCTCAATCCACCCAATGGCTTCGGTAACGCAAAAGAATTCAGCTATTTCATTTACTTTATTACATTGCCACTTCCTTTCGGCTTGGCTTTGTTATTTATGCCATATCAATGAGACTTTCGGACGAATTGCCAGAAATTTACTATCGAACTATCGCCATTTACTTGGAGATAGTTGTGGGCGCTGTACTTTTCTTCATGTTTCTCTATTTTGCAAAAATCTATCAACGCAAGTTCTTACGCGCTTGGGGGTATAGTTGGCTGGCTCTAATTATTTTCATGTCTTCTACTCTCTTGATCACAACTGGTGGTTATTTCTCTAACGGGTTGCCAAGAGTGATTATGAGTTCGGTATCAATTGCAGCTTGTCTATCTCAAATGGCGTTAATCTTATTAGGCACTTATATCCACAGAAGAGAGCAAAATTTTCGAACTAGGCACTTCATCTTTTTTCTCTCAGGAATATTAGCATTTTCACTATTGGCGGTATTGTTCAAAAATGAGGTAGAGGAAGCAGCTGCTCAACGGTATTTGGTTCGGGTTGGAGTTAAATATCTATTGGCTGGTGTGGGTTTTCTTTGGGCAGGGCTGGTCATCTCTACCAATCCCCAGTTTACGAGAGGATTGGGTCAAAAAATGTTTTCTTATTCGCTAATTGGTCTTGGACTTGCAGACGTATACTATGCAGGCATCGTTGCCATTAACTATCTAGGAGGAGATCTTGGTATTCCAATATTTTATGGTCTGCTGGAATTGATATTAAATGCTATTATGGCCATTGGCATGGTAACTTGGTTGCTAGAAGATGAGCGCGGCAAACTCAAGAAAGCAAACAGTCAGCTAGACAGTTTCCTCTACAGCACTTCCCACGATTTAAGAGCACCTATCGCATCCATTTTAGGATTGACAAACCTCGCCAAAATAGAACTGAGAGAGGAAACGGCTCTGAAGTATTTTGACATGGTTGAAAATCGTGTAAAAAAAATGGATCTGGTAATAGCCGACATATTGCAATTTGCGCGAACTACAAAAGCCGAATTGAAACTGGAACAAATCGATTTCAATAAGTTACTGCAAGAGGTAATTTCCGATCTCAGGTTCAACGAGGGCGCAACCGCCATTCACCTGCGCTACACACCCAATCCCTCCTTTCAACTTTTGTCAGATTATACCCAGCTCAAAATTATCTTAGGAAACCTGGTTGGCAATGCCGTGAAATACCATCACGTTGAACAAGCTGATCCATTTATTGCCGTTCGGTTGATTACCAAAAAGGAAGAAATAATTATTGAAGTTGAAGACAACGGAACAGGTATCGCCAAACAGTATCAAGAAAAAATATTTACCATGTTTTTTCGTGCCTCTACAAAATCGGAGGGGACTGGCTTGGGATTGTACATTGTTGGGGAAGCTGTAGCCAAGTTACGAGGCAGAATAACGGTTACTTCAGAAGTGGGGAAAGGCAGCGTATTCACAGTCACTCTTCCTAAAGCCTAACCGATTTTATCTTTCGCAATTGACAAAGCAGCAATATAACTGGTTGTCCAGGCGGCCTGAAAATTAAATCCACCGGTTTCGCCATCCAGGTTTAAAACTTCTCCGGCAAAGTAGAGTCCGGGCATTTTTTTGCTCTGCATCGTTTCCAAATCTATTTCGTTCAGATTGACACCTCCGCATGTTACAAATTCCTCCTTAAAAGTAGTTTTGCCTTTAATGTGAAAGGGGCAGCGAATTAAATACTCGATCAGTTTATAGATATCCTTGTTTGAGGCATCGCCCCATAACTTCATTTTATCAATCTCCGATAACTCAGCGAGACGTTCCCACAATCTTTGAGGGAGCCCAAAAAAAGGGTTGGTAAAAATCTTTTGTTTCCCATGTTCTGATTTATGTGTTTGAAAAATAGCTCTCACTTCATCCTCACCAAGTTTGCCAGTCCAATTTACGAGAGCTGTAAATGTGTAATTGCGCTGATGAAGAAATTCTGCCGCCCAAGCAGACAGTTTTATCACAGCTGGACCGCTCAGTCCCCAATGAGTAATCAATACAGCGCCTCGCTCACTTAGTTTTGTGGTGGCAATCTTTACTTCGGCATCGGCAACTGCAATACCCATGAGATCGGTGAATTTTTTGTCGACATCGTTGAACGTGAACAGCGATGGAATGAGCGGATTAATGGTATGGCCTAGATTTTCAATCCATTTATAATGTGAACTCTGAGGATGTCCGCCCATGGCGATCAATACTTTTCGAGTGTGGAATATTTGATCACGACTGGCAGAAATTAAAAAGTGATTATTCTCCCAACTAAGTTTTTCTACTTCGCAATTCGTTTCTATTCGTATGTTGAATTTCTTGGCTTCTGAAAGAAAGCTGTCGATGATAGTCTGTGAGTTATCTGTGATGGGAAACATTCTCCCATCGTCTTCCGTTTTCAAATGAATACCTAACTTCTCAAACCAATCAACGGTGTTTTTTGCGTCAAATGTTCGGAACAATTTTTTCAACTGCTTTTGGCCACGAGGATAGTGCTGTGATAGAGGCGTGGGTTCAAAGCAATGATGGGTAACGTTACACCGACCACCACCTGAAATTTTTACTTTTGATAAAAGCTTTGGGGATTTTTCAAGAATCAGGATTTTCAGTTTTGGATTTTGCCGGGCTGCATTGATTGCCCCAAAGAAACCAGCCGCTCCTCCACCTACTACAATAAGATCAATTATTTTGTGATCAGACAAATTTGAGCAATTAACGAATGTCGTCTATCAAAAATTTAACACCACTTGATTTCTCAGAATGTCGTCTAGCGTGTCTCTCTTCCGAATTAATTGTGCTTTGCCATCTAGTACCAGTACCTCGGCCGGCCGAAAACGCGAATTGTAGTTAGACGCCATCGAATATCCGTAAGCACCTGCATTTTTTAGCACCAGCAAATCACCTTCTCTCACTTCATTCATTTTACGATCGGCACCAAAGGTGTCGGTTTCACAAATATTACCAACCACGGTATATACTTTTTGCTGACCTTTAGGATTAGAGGTATTTACGATGTCATGATAGGCCTCATACATCATAGGTCGAATCAAATGGTTTAGACCGGAATTCACACCAACAAACGTTACCGATGGCGTAGATTTTACCACATTGGTATTCACAAACAGATAGCCCGCCTCGCTCACAAGATACTTTCCAGGCTCGATCCAAAGTTCTAGTTGCTTTCCATAGCTATGATAGAATTCTTTAAAGGCTTTACCCAACTTTAAACCCAAATCATATACGTTGGTCACCATGTCCCCCTCTTTGTAAGCCACCTTAAAGCCACTTCCGAAGTCGATGAATTTTAAAGCCGAAAAATCGCGGGCAACACCAAAAAGAATTTCAGCCATTTTCAAAAACACCTCGGTTTCTGTGATCTCTGATCCTGTGTGGATGTGCAATCCATTAACCGTGATAGTATATTGTTGAACCAACTGCATGATCTGAGGCAATTGGTAAACCGAGATCCCAAATTTTGAATTGCCATGTCCGGTGGAAATCTTATAGTTTCCTCCTGCCAAAATATGGGGATTCAGCCGAATACAACAGGGATATGTACTCCCGTATTTTTTACCAAATTTTTCCAGGACTGAAAGATTGTCCAGATTGATATTGAGCCCCAAGTCCACACCGGCAACGATCTCTTCGAAATCTACACAGTTAGGGGTGAACATAATTTCTTCCGGCTTAAATCCAGCGCCCAACGCAATATGTGCCTCTTGAAGTGATACTACGTCCACTCCCGCACCGTGCTTCTTCAACAATTTCAAGATGGAAATATTCGTGAGCGCCTTTGCCGCATATTTTACTTTTACCTGATTCTCGGAAAAAGCATTTTTTAAACTCTGTAGTTGCTGTATGATCTTCTTTCCATCATAAACATACAAAGGAGTGCCAAACTCTTTGCAAATCTCTGACACATCCAGACCCTGAATCTGATACTGATTATTCGATAACTCCATGCACGAAATTAAAGTCACAAATATACTCGCTTTGATTGTATAAGCACGGGCGTCTTTTGCGTTATCTTGCAGCATGGATTTATTCTTTCGTAAGTCTGGTCATGGTGATCCTATGGTTATCTTACATGGCCTGTTTGGGTCATCTGACAATTGGTTTTCATTATCGAAGGTTTTTTCTGAGTCCTTTTCTGTATACACACTTGATCAACGGAATCATGGGCAGTCTCCGCAGAGTGAGGGCTTCAATTATCAGCTACTCGCAGAAGATCTAGAAGAATTTTTAGCAAAGCATTCTCTCAAAAATCCTATTGTGATTGGTCACTCCATGGGCGGCAAGACTGCTATGAACCTGGCCATTAAAAATCCGGCAACGATTGGCAAGTTGATTGTGGTGGATATAGCACCAAAGTCTTACCCCGTCCACCATGATCATATTTTAGAAGGATTGACTTCCATTCCCATAGCAACACTTGCCTCCAGGACAGAAGCAGACAAGATTCTTTCAGAATACGTACCAGAGCCTGACGTACGTCAATTTTTACTCAAGAATTTATCTCGTAATGGGGAAGGTAAATTTGAATGGAAAATTAACTTGGCGTCCATTCAAAACCATATCGAAGAGATTGGAATGGGGATGCGATACATTGGGGTTTTTGAAAAACCTACCCTATTCATAAATGGAGCCCGATCAAACTATTTTAAATCTGGAGATGAAGTATTGGTTAAATCGCTTTTCCCTGCTGCACAGATTGCTACCATAGATGCCAGCCATTGGGTACAAGCTGAGAAGCCCGAGGAATTTGTTCAAGTCGTATTAAACTTTTTAAAAAATTAGCACTGTACCCTACCATATTGCCAAACTGTATTTGATCCCCAATGTGATCTCGGAGGGAACTCAATTCGAAGTAATTCCTCCTCACGTAATAAAGGCACTAAAGACCATCTCCCATTTTTTAGTGGAAGACGTGCGCACAGCCAGGAGATTTTTGAGTAGCCTAAAAATTTATGATTCCATTGACCGGCTCCATTTTGAGGTGTTAAATAAAGACACCAAAGAAACAGATCTGGCTGAAATGATGAAGCCATTATTGTCGGGCAATTACATGGGCATTATTTCCGAGTCTGGCTGCCCCGGAGTTGCCGACCCCGGAGCGAGAGCAGTCGCGTTTGCCCACCAAAAAAACATTCAAGTAATACCGTTGGTCGGTCCATCCTCTATTTTGCTGGGGCTGATGGCTTCTGGCCTTAACGGCCAAAAATTCGCTTTTCATGGGTATTTGCCCATTGATGGTAAGGAGGCCATTAAAACAATAAAAGATCTTGAACGCGAATCGAAGCAAAAACAGCAAACGCAGATTTTCATCGAAACGCCCTTTAGAAATAATCAAGTTCTCGATCACTTCCTAAATTCGCTGGATCAGGACACTTTGCTTACGATTGCGATCGATATAGCTGGAGACAAAGAGAATATTCGGACTAAATCAGTTCGGGACTGGAAGGCCTTTAAGCCTGTCCTGCCAAAAACACCATCTATTTTCTTGTTTGGCCAAACGATTTGAGAGAGAAGTCACCTCTTCAATAATCAAATTAATTCCTATTTTTGCGGCTCATAAAAAACAACACAAAAATGGCCTATTTATTCACTTCCGAATCAGTTTCCGAAGGGCATCCCGACAAGGTTGCTGATCAAATTTCAGATGCGTTGATTGACTATTTTCTTGCCTATGATGCCAACTCCAAAGTAGCCTGCGAAACATTGGTTACCACGGGTCAGGTTGTATTAGCTGGCGAAGTAAAGTCAGAGGCCTACCTGGATGTACAAGACATAGCTCGCGAAGTGATTCGTAAAATAGGTTATACAAAGAGTGAATACATGTTCGAAGCGAACAGCTGCGGAATTTTTTCAGCCATTCACGAACAATCTGCCGACATCAACCAAGGTGTTGAACGCAAGAAAAAAGAAGATCAAGGTGCCGGTGACCAAGGTATGATGTTCGGTTATGCCACCAACGAGACAGACAACTTTATGCCGCTTCCCCTTGAACTGGCGCATCTATTGTTGCGCGAGCTTGCTGTTATTCGCAGAGAGGGGAAAGTGATGACTTACTTACGACCAGATGCAAAATCGCAAGTGACTATTGAGTATAGCGATGACAATAAGCCTCAACGGATTGATGCAATCGTTATTTCTACTCAGCACGATGATTTTGCAAAAGATGCCATTATGCTGAAAAAGATCAAGGATGATATGATCAACATTCTTGTTCCCCGCATCATGAAGAAATTGCCTAAGCGCGTACAAAAGCTCTTCAATACCGATATCAAATATTTCATTAACCCTACCGGAAAATTTGTAATTGGTGGGCCTCATGGAGACACCGGCTTAACCGGCAGAAAAATAATCGTTGACACTTACGGGGGTAAAGGTGCGCATGGCGGTGGTGCTTTTTCAGGAAAAGACCCAAGCAAAGTCGATCGTTCGGCTGCCTACGCGACTCGCCACATTGCCAAGAATTTGGTTGCTTCCGGTGTGTGTGATGAGGTACTTGTTCAAGTAGCCTATGCAATAGGTGTTGCAAAACCTGTAGGCTTGTATGTAAACACGTATGGCAGCGCCAAAGTAAAAATGACTGATGGCGAAATTTCTAAAAAAATTGAAAAGGTGTTTGACATGCGCCCTTACTTTATCGAAGAGCGCTTTAAGTTAAGAACCCCAATCTATTCTGAGACTGCTGCCTATGGCCACATGGGTCGTGAGTCGAAAGTAGTTGAGAAGGTTTTCAACAAAGGAAAGAAGACTGAGAAACGTGTGAAGGTTGAGCTTTTTCCTTGGGAAAAATTAGACTATGTAGAACAACTGAAAAAAGCCTTCAAACTATAGAAAGGCAGTTTGTCAAAAAAAGGGGATTCAAATTTGAGTCCCCTTTTTTTATACCGTCATAATTTCCGCCTCCTTTTTCCGCAGGAATGCATCAATCTTAAGCATGAACTCATCAGTGAGTTTCTGAACTGTCTCTTCGGCATTCTTTACATCGTCTTCCGAAACCCCCTTTATCTTTTTTAAACTTTCGTTAGTCTCTTTGCGAATGCTTCGAATGCTAACTTTGCCCTGCTCACATTCGTGGCTAACCTGTTTTACCAATTGCTTGCGCCTCTCCTCAGTAAGCATGGGTATGTTGATAATAACTTGTTGCCCGTCATTTTGTGGGGTAAGGCCCAGATTTGCATTAATGATAGCCTTCTCAATTTCCTGGATCAATCCCTTTTCCCATGGCCGGATGAATAGCGTTCGGGCATCAGGAGTAGTAATTGAAGAAACTTGGCTAAGAGGGCTCATCGCACCGTAGTAGGATACCAATAAGCCGTCAAGCATTGACGGATTTGCTTTACCGGCTCTGATTTTACTCAATTCGAGCGAGAGGTGATTGAGGGCCTTGTTCATTTGATCCTTGGCCTCGTCTAGATAGAGTTCAATTTCTTCCATACAGCATTTTTGATTTAAGAATTATGATCTTAGATTTTAGTGGGTCGTCAAATCATTTTCAAATCAATGAATTTTCAAATTAACTAATCAGTGTGCCCGCTTCTTCGCCTTGGGCAATTTTTAACAGATTTCCTTTTTTATTCATATCGAAGACAATGATAGGCAGCTTGTTTTCTTGACAGAGCGTAAAGGCTGTCATATCCATAATGTTCAGGTTCTTTTCATACGCTTCCTGGAATGACAGTGTTTTGTAGCGAACGGCATCCGGATATTTTTCGGGATCTTTTGTGTAAACGCCATCTACTCTTGTTCCCTTCAACACTACGTCTGCCTGAATTTCAATCGCGCGCAAACTAGCTGTCGAATCGGTCGTGAAGTAGGGATTACCAATGCCGGCTCCAAAAATTACAATTCTGTTTTTCTCAAGATGACGAATGGCTCTTCTTCTAATAAAAGGTTCGCACACCTGCTCCATCTTGATCCCCGCTAAGAGCCTTGTATACAAACCGTGTCGCTCCAATGCACTCTGTAATGCCATGGCGTTGATGACAGTTGCCAACATTCCCATGTAATCGCCTTGCACCCTATCAATCCCCAGAGCTTCGGCTTGCCCGCCTCTAAAAATATTTCCTCCTCCTATCACAATCGCTATTTGCACCCCCTGATCTTTGAGTGTTTTGATCTCTTCAGAATACTGCTCGAGTACGGCTGGATCAATATTGCTGTTTTTAGAGCCCATTAAGGCCTCTCCACTCAATTTAAGAACGATGCGTTTGTATTTCATTTGTGTTTTGTAGGGGCTAAAACCTCGTAAATATGCATTGATTTTTAGAATTTCCCAGAGGTCGGTAAATCAACTATTTTCTTTGTAGTCGGATCAATTGTTCTTTCCAGATAAGCTTACCCCGTTTGTCCTCCAATTCCTTTCTAACCATAATATTTTCTGTGGCGCTTACAAACAACCTGGTGGTCACGGAATCAAATTTTACAGCATCATAAAACTGACGTTCGAACACAAAAACCGAATCAACCGAAAGGGTTGAAGTCAATTGCAAACGAGGCAATATCTCACGAATGCACATTTGGTATTTCCCTCTTTCATCTTCACCATCTCGACAAAATCCAGGTTTATTCAATTCAAACAAATCGCTATTAATAAAGATTAAATTTTTCTTGCGATAAATAGAAATTACCTTGATGGCGCCTTCTACCTCTTTTTCGCTTTCGATAGAAGCCCACCCCTTCAATTGATTACCCATAAATTTTTTAACTATCAATGAATACTCGGTTGGTGCAGCCCCAGAACTTTCTCGAGAGTACGTTGCCTCTTGAAGGCCTATCAAACCCTTACTGAGATAAATGAGTAAAAACGGTATAAAGAAAAAAGAAAATAAGAGGTAGGAAAACCCAATCAATCGATATCGAAGTGTCAACCGGCCAAGTCCATTTGCCAGACGCACGGGCAGATCTTTCAAGTAAGGAATCGGCAGAAAGATTAAGACACCAATAAAGTTAAATAGAAAATGTGCAATAGCTATGCTGATTGCTGCATTTGAATTGAAGGTGGCAGCGATAAATGCTGTGATGGTAGTACCAATATTTGCGCCTAAAATAAATGGAACTGCTGATTTTAGCTTGACCACTTTCTTCGCAACTAAAGGTACTACCAACGAAGTGGTTACAGTGCTCGACCTGATGGCTGCCGTAGTAAGCAATCCCCAGGTAAATGACTTCAGTGTATTCTTAAAAAAGAATCGTTGAAATTTTTCAGGAGAACTAAAACCTAAAATATTAGTAATTACTTTTCTGAAAAATAGAATAGATCCAAATAGCAAGACAATAGAAAAGATTCCCAGTAGAAAACCGTTGTCGATGACTTCTGTCAGTAACGAGATAATCCACTCAAACCGGCCACCCAAAAAAGAAAAATTCACATGGATGGTGCCGGAGGGCTCATGGAAAAAATTTGTTGCAATACTCCTCGACATCCCCGACAGAAATCCAAAATAATACTCAAGTGGAAAGAGAATAACCGTTGTAAGGATGTTGAAAAAATCGTGGTAGGTGCCCGCGGCTACTGCGCGCCTGAATTCCTTTTTCTTGGTTATAAAACCCAAAGAAACGATAGTACTGGTGATTGTCGTTCCAATGTTGGCGCCCATGATAATAGGGATCGCTGCTTGTAGTGAAATAGACCCCGAAGCAACCAACGCAACGACCATTGAGGTGGTGGCTGAACTGCTTTGAATAATGGCAGTTACCAGCAGCCCTATAAACAAACCAGTAAATGGATTTGAGGTTGCCAACAAAATGGTCTCTGTTGCAACCTTTCCCAACTGCTGCAATGATGCAATCATCAGATCAAGGGAGAACAGGAAAACGAGCAAAGCGGCAAGAATGTAGGCCGCATTTCGGAGGTAGATTTTCCAAGGTTGTGTTGCGCTTGGCTCTAGTTTTTCCGTAGGTGTGATCTCCTCCATGCTTATCGAGTAAATATAAGCAGTAGTGGAATAATAGTTTCGATTGGTAACTTTAATTTAATCTGCAATCGCCAATGAACTTGACAATTATGCGCTGAGTTGGGCAATCGCCATCCAAGCCATCAGTCCAGGCGCGAGCACCAATGCGTCTTCATCTATATCAAACGTAGGTGTGTGAACGTAAGATGTGATCCCCTTTGACTCGTTTCGGGTGCCCAGGCGATAAAATGAAGCGGGGATAACCTGCGAATAATAGGCAAAATCTTCTGAGCCAAGTGTCAGATCAATGTCCACCACATTTTCCTTCCCTACATACTCTTCTGCTGCCTGTTTAATAAATCTGGTAAGCATCGGGTCGTTTTCCAGACAGGGGTAGCCATGGTGAATATCCACCTCGCACTTCCCACCCATCCCTTCTGCAATGTTTTCGGCCATCTTTTTAATCTTTCGCAAACCTTCTTCCCTCCAACGCTCATCCAATGCTCTGAACGTTCCGGCAATATTCACCTCATCAGGAATAATATTAGTAGCACCATCTGCCGTGACCTTGCCAAATGTTAATACGGTGGGATGTTTGGGGCTTGCATTGCGACTGATAATTTGCTGCAATGCAATGATAATGTGGGAAGCTATAACCACCGGATCAACGGTCAACTCGGGTGTAGCCCCATGTCCTCCTTTGCCCACCACGCGCAAATAAATTTCATCGCTGCTGGCCATATACTTCCCTTCGCGAAAGCCGATTTTGCCAACCGGTAGTAGCGGAAATACATGCTGCCCAAGAATGGCTGATGGTGCGGGATTTTCGAGTACACCCTCCTTAATCATGATAGAAGCGCCACCTGGATTCTTTTCTTCCCCTGGCTGAAAAATCAGTTTGATGGATCCTTCAAACTGACCTTTAAGTTCATTCAATATTTTGGCTGTTCCCAGCAACGAGGCAGTATGCACATCGTGGCCGCAGGCATGCATGACTCCTTTGTTAATTGACTTGTAATCTTTAGAATTAATTTCTTGAATCGGTAATGCATCAATATCCGCGCGTAACGCGATGATCCTTTTAGTTGGATTTTTGCCTTCAATGATAGCTACTACTCCTGTTCCCGCTATACCCTCTTGCACGTGCATACCAAACGAACGAAGCTGGTTGGCGATAAACTTGGCCGTGTTATACTCTTGGTAGGAAAGCTCGGGATGGGCATGCAAATGCCTTCTGAAAGAAACTACCTCGTTGGCATAAGCAGAAGAGTACTGTCGAATTTCTTTGAGAAGAGACATAAAACAAAAGTAGACAAACGAAAAGCTATTTGATCATAATTCGCTCTGGTACTAAGATCGCATTGGTAAAAACCCGCTTAAGCCGATATAAATCCTTTTGCGCTTCCAAACGGGTAAAATACTTGCCGACAGTTACTCTAAATTTGGGTTGCTGGTATTGCACATTGGCTTTCAAATCTGGCATAAGCTCCGACATCTTCGCTTTTGTGTTTAATGCCTCTTCCTTCTTCTGGCCGGAATAGATTTGAATGGTATGGCCATCAACAAATTTTCTTGTGAGGTTGAACCGGTCTATGCTATCTAATATCGCATCTACTTTTTCATTCACTCCAAATTGAACCGGCACTGAAGGAACCGGACTCTTAATTCCTAGACTATCTTTTGGTTTAATCGTTTCTAAATTCACTTTCGGCCGGAGGGCGCTGAGATCTTCATAATAGGGTTTTGTGGGTCGCTGCGCCTGGCAAGCGGTGGTTAATAAAAAAAAGAAGATAGAAGTCAGAATGTAGAAGTCAGAATGTGGGATTCCAACTTCTGTCTCCTGACTTCTGACTTCTTCCTTTTTTATTTCCACTTTCATTGCTCAATAACAATACATCTGCCCGCTTGAATATCGTCTTCGACCTTTTTGTACTTCACATCTTTTAGCACACGCCCATCAGGATATTGTACGGTCACTTTATCATTTCGCCCAGCTATCTTTTCCGACTTAACCGGCATTACTTTCTCCTCCGTCTTTTGTTGCTGCGGCTGTGCGCCTCCACCCTGAAGTAATGAACGCGATTCTTCTTTTTGTTCGCTTAGCCGCTGGCGCTTTTGCGCCCTGGCTTCCTGCACCTGGTCTGAATCTTGGACAGGAATGTCACCTTTCATTAAAAAGGAGGCTGTCTCTTCATTCACTTTTGCGATAAATCGTTTAAATGCCTCAAACCCTTCGAACTTATAGATCAACAATGGATCTTTCTGTTCATAGACGGCATTCTGAACGGATTGCTTTAAATCATCCATGTCGCGCAAATGTTCTTTCCACTGCTGATCGATAATCGCCAGTGTGATCATTTTCTCCATGGCCTTTATTAGCTCGCTGTTTTTTGTCTCCACGCACTTTTTCAAGTTGGCAGCAACTCCAATCTGCTTTGTGCCATCTGTAAAAGGAATCAAAATATCCTGAATAGTGGCGCCACGTGTTCGGTAGATGTCATTGATAAACGGCAATGCCTTTTCAGCAGCCATTTTGTTCTTGTGAGTGTATTGCTTTAAGGCCTCTTCATACAATCGCTCACTGATAACCGCTTGGTCTAACTTCGCAAACTCATCAGCGGTTATAGCGAAGTCTACACCTAATGTTCGCAGCGCATTGATTTTGAAATCCTCGAGATTCTCTGCTGCTTTACCATTGGCTACCACATCATCGCAGGTATCAAAAAGCATGGTGAGAATATCCAGTTGCAGACGTTCTCCGAAAAGAGCATTGCGTCTTCTCTTATAAATAACTTCACGTTGAGAGTTCATCACGTTGTCATATTCCAACAAACGCTTGCGAATACCGAAGTTGTTTTCTTCTACTTTCTTCTGGGCCCGTTCAATCGAGCTCGTGACCATAGAATGCGAAATCACTTCCCCTTCTTTCAGGCCCAACCGATCCATGATACGCGCAATGCGTTCGGGCATGAACAAACGCATTAGATTGTCTTCCAGTGAAACGTAAAACTGTGACGAACCAGGATCGCCTTGGCGACCGGACCGCCCTCTCAACTGCCGGTCTACCCTACGTGATTCGTGCCGCTCGGTACCAATGATAGCAAGACCCCCTGCGGCACGAGACTCCGGGGTGAGTTTAATATCCGTACCGCGACCTGCCATGTTGGTAGCAATGGTCACTGTTCCAGGCTTACCGGCTTCTGCCACAATCTCAGCCTCGCGCTGATGTTGCTTGGCGTTCAGTACTTGGTGCTTTATTTTTTTCATGGTGAGCAATCGACTCACCAATTCTGAAATTTCAACCGAAGTAGTTCCCACGAGCACCGGCCGCCCAGCTGTCGTAAGCTTCACAATCTCTTCGACAACAGCATTGAACTTTTCGCGCATGGTTTTAAAAACCAAATCGTCTTGATCCTTGCGGGTGGCTGGCTTATTGGTTGGTATTACTACTACATCCAACTTATAAATATCCCAAAGCTCACCCGCCTCTGTTTCAGCCGTTCCGGTCATACCGGCCAGCTTGTGATACATACGGAAATAGTTTTGCAATGTAATAGTGGCATAAGTTTGAGTGGCGTCTTCGACCTTTACATTTTCCTTTGCTTCAATGGCCTGGTGCAATCCATCCGAATATCTTCTGCCGTCAAGCACGCGGCCTGTTTGCTCATCTACAATTTTCACTTTCCCATCCACAATGATGTACTCGGTATCCTTTTCAAAAAGTGTATATGCTTTTAATAATTGGTTAACGCTATGGATGCGTTGCGATTTCGTAGAATAATCACGGATGAGTTCCTCCTTTTTTTGAAATCGCTGTTCATCGGTAAGTGCGGCATCCTTCTCAAGCTTATTCAACTCAATACCGATTTCTGGCATGATAAAGAATTTGGGATCTTCGCCCTCGCCCGTGATTAAATCGATTCCTTTCTCAGTCAGGTCTACACTATTGTCTTTCTCATCGATCACAAAATACAAAGGCGCATCTGCCACCGGCATCTCCTTCTTATTATCCTGGAGATGGAAATTTTCTGTTTTCTGTAAGATTGATTTGTTACCCATCTCACTCAACATCTTGATGAGTGGCTTGTATTTCGGCATCGCCCTGTATGCTCTAAACAAAGACAAACCTCCATCTTTTTCCATGCCATCAGCGATCTGCTTCTTCGCATCGTTGAGATACTGATTGACTAACTTTTTCTGAGCTTCTACCAGTTTATTGATCCGTGGTTTAAGGTCATAAAACTCGTGTTCATCACCGCGTGGCACGGGACCAGAAATGATCAAAGGCGTCCGAGCCTCATCAATTAAAACACTGTCAACCTCATCGACCATGGCATAATGATGACCACGTTGTACCAATTCCTCGGTCTCTCGCGACATATTATCGCGCAGATAATCAAATCCAAATTCGTTGTTGGTTCCGTAACAAATATCAGCTCGGTAAGCATCGCGTCTGGCTATCGAGTTGGGTTCATGTTTGTCGATACAATCCACCGACAAACCATGAAACTGAAAAATGGGCCCCATCCATTCACTATCACGTCTCGCCAGATAATCGTTGACTGTAACGATATGAACACCTCTTCTGGCTAGCGCATTCAAGAATGCCGGAAATGTTGCTACTAACGTCTTTCCTTCACCGGTTGCCATCTCGGCCACCTTACCTTCATGTAATGCAATACCACCGATGATCTGCACTTCATAATGCACCATATCCCAGGTGGTGAGGTTTCCGGCAGCCATCCACTGACGGCTCCATTGTGCCTTGTCACCATTTATTTTAACATTGGCATGCTTTGCTGATATAAGCCGATCAAATTCAGTGGCATTGACTTCCAGGTATTCATTATCCTTAAACCTTCTGGCTGTCTCGCGAATAATGGCAAAAGCGCGAGGCAAAACCTCCACCAATACTTTCTCTAATTCTTTGTTGCGATCCTTTTCAATCTGATCAATCTGATTGAATATAGCTTCCTTCTCACTAATATCTTTGTCAGGGTCATCGGCAATTTGCTTGTGCAATGCTGCCAACTGATCATCGATCGATTTGAGTTTTCGGTTAATCTCTTCCTGTATAGATTGTGTACGAGCTCGCAACTCGTCATGCGTGATAGAGATCAGCTTTTCGCCTTCCTGTTTGGTTGCCTCTACGAGCGGCATCATCCGCTTGATATCCTTCTCTGACTTGGTGCCAAATAGCTTGGCGATAAGTTTTAACATAAAATGGTCAATGGTCGATGTAAATAGTCAATTTTCGCCCTCGCAAAAGGCCTCAAAGTTAATGGAATTTGGGGTGCAATTATAGTTCCAAGATGCCCTCAAACACCTTTTTGGCAGTTATAGTACAAGAAAAATCTGCCTGTTTGGCTTGATTATGTCTAGAAATCATCAGTTAATTTACCCATCGCATTTGGGTCTCTGCTGGTATGAAAGATGTCCAAAACAAATATCGTTTCTGAAGTCACTTCGTAAATGATCTTATAACTCCAAATAGCTTTGAAACGGTAATTTCCCTTTTCTGATTTTAAATTAAATTCTTCAACAAATTTCTCTGGAAACAAGCTTAGTGCTCTTGCCTGCTCGGTAATTTTCTTTCTTACCCTGATGGCCTGTGCTAGGGATTCTCTGTTTTTTACATAAAGAAAAATCGTGCGTAAAGATTTTTTTGCTTCATTATCCCAAACAATATTTAATTTTTTCCTCACCACTTTTCCATTTCAACCTCTAGGTCTTCTTGCGAAGTAAACTGACCTGCTTTGATTCTGGATTTGGCCTCTCGTATTCTACTTTTGAGCGTACTAACTTTCATTGGCTCGCCTGGCTTCGTGTAGTCCTCTGAGTTATATTCCTTGGCCACCGAATGAAGTATCTTTAATAACCGTACATCCCCAGACTTGATATAGTCTTTGAGTTCTTCACGTATTTGAGTAGCACTCATAGCTTGTTAATTAAGTATTAAAGTTAAAGACTGATCAAGCAAATTCAAATACCCCCTCAAACACCTTTTTGGCAGGTCCAATCAGGTAAACATCGGTAAACAAGCCATCCTGACTTGATTTGAACTCAACGGAAAGCAAACCGCCTAATGTCTGGATGCTGACTGGGGACGTATACCCCTGAAATGATGAAGCTAAAGCCGCGGCTGTTACCCCTGTTCCACATGATAAAGTCTCATCCTCTACGCCTCGTTCATAAGTCCGAACAAAAATAGTGTTGTTTGGTAAGAGCTGTACGAAATTTGCATTGGTGCCAGCCGGTTTAAATTGTTCGCTGAATCTGATTTTCCTCCCTTCTTCAACCACGGGGAAATTTTTTGTTTCGTCAACAATTTGTATCAGATGCGGAGATCCCGTATTGATAAAAATGTTTTCCCCAATACTTCTAGTCTCTTTAACATCATTCATCTTTAGCCGGACGATATGATTCGGAAGCAAATTCGCTGCGTGTAAACCATCGTAGGCATTAAACGTAGTTTGTCCGTTAGCTATTCCCAACTCTGACGCCATGGTTACTGCTGCCCTGCTTCCATTACCACACAGGCTGGGTGAGCCATCGCTGTTGAAATAAATTAAATTGAAATCATACGTGGGGTGTTTTTCGATCAGCATCAGTCCGTCTGCCCCAACCCCAAACTTTCGGTCACAAATTCTTTTTACTTGATCTTCCGAGAACGAAAACACGCCCATCAGATTGTCAATGATAACAAAATCGTTACCGGTGGCTTCGTATTTTTGAAAAGGTATTTTCATCAGTTGAAACGGGAGTTGTAAAATAGCAATTCAACATCAGATCTTATTGAAAAGCCGCGAGGATCTAATTCACTTTACTTCTTCATAGTCGATATAGTCGCCCCCTTTGATGGTGCCATTGCGCTTATCCTTCTTCGCAGCAGCAGCCGGGTTATTATTTTCTGGTTTTCTGTATTGTGTCCGTGACTGCTGCGAAGCTGCCCCTGCCCGAAAGAACAACCCTCCGATTTTATAAAAAACATAAGCGATGATCCCGAGGCTCAGAAGGAACTTGAACATAGTCGAATTTCTTGAATGCAAAGACAAAAATAGCAATAGAAATGCAAGAACGGAAAAAGTGATATTTCGGTTCGATTTGTCAAGTTAAAAACCTATTCTCCGTGAGGAAAGTCTTTTTGTAATGCAGTTTTACAATCGGTGTCTAAAATTGAAAGAAAGGTTGACCGAGCCTAGTCACGATTTGCCTTTTCACACACCTATCTGTATTGAAGCCGTCATGATGGTCATCTAGGACTATCCGATGATAAATAGTCGTCCCTTAAAAACTCATTTTGAGTAGAGGTTGATTTTTGAAGGCTAAGAAAAGTGTTTCAAAAAGTTGGGTCAAAAAGACGCTTGGATTTATTTTCCACTTGTTGATCATCCGTTTGAAGTTCATGCCTGCTGCT
>JADBYK010000062.1 GCA_020403045.1 Cytophagales bacterium | reverse complement strand
CTTATTCGCACACTGGAAGTTGGTATATCCATAATGTAGAAATACATTTGTGATTAAACAGGAAGAGCCGTATGAAGGGAGACTTTCACGTACGGTTCCGTGAGAACCTAAGGGTGAAACTCCCTTGGGTGACTCGACTAGCAACAATACCATGACAATACAAGATATCAAGTCAAAACTCAACAATGAAGAGCAAATTGCTTTTGAATCAATTCTTACCAAAAGAGAATTTAAGACGGGCGATATTTTAATTAGGGAAAATACAATTGCCGATAAAATATTCTTCATTGAACATGGAGCATGTAGGTCGTATTTTATAAAGGATAGCGATGAAATAACTGATTTCTTCTTTTTTGATGGTGATTTTGCCACTGATTTTGCTTCCTTTTGTTCCGGTAAACCTTCACTATTAAACCTCAGTTGCATTGAGGATACTGTTGTATTGGAAATGAAAAAAAATGATCTGGAAAAATTATACAGGCAAAGTATAACCTTTTCTGAAATTGGAAGATTAACTGCCGAATTTAGTTTTTTAGTAGTAGAAGAACGAATGAGACAGCTGCATTCAGAGAGTCTTGAAGTGAAATATAACTGGATGCTAAAAAATTTCCCTCTGGTTTTTCAAAGAGTACCACAATACTATATCGCTTCATTTTTGGGAGTTAAACCTCAAAGTCTTAGCCGTATCAGGGCTAAAATTTCCGGTAAAACGTATTAATTCACATAGGTGAATGTAATCTGTTTTTTAATACTTCAACTTTGTGCTGTTCATTTAATATTTAATAATTTAAAAAACAGCAGAAATGAAAACACCATCAAAAAGAAATGCAGCAAGAATAATGCATATCATCACAGGCAGTACAATTGCCACTTACATTTATTCACCGTTGGCGGAAAATGGTTTATTCCAAAATGTTATTAGATTCATTGTTATCCCCCTGACGATTATTTCTGGGCTCTGGTTATGGAAGGGGCACTATTTTAAGAGCTCTGTAACGAAAAACAAAAAAACATTCCTTTTAGCTTCTTTATGCTTTTTGTTTAATCCATTCATTTTTGCACAAACAAATGAGCCGGTTAAACATAAAAGATGGGGAGTAGAAGTTAGTCTCGTAGGTGCAGCTGCATTCAGTATTGCACAAGCAAAGGTAACATACCTCATAAACCCTGAAAAAAAGATGTGCGGAACTGAAGTAGGATTAGGATTTTTGGTTCAACCTGAATCCACATCAAAGGCAAATGATGCTTTCAATGCTGATGGACAATATTCAGCAAATATGCTTTCTATTGGGATTCGACAATATTTTTGGAAAGGTTTGCATTTTGAATATGTCGCCAATTTGGGTAATGCAAAAATTACAAAAAGTAAGGTAGATGGAAAAGATTATAGTGCCTTTGTAATTTTTTCCCAATCATTTATTGGCTATAAGTTTAATGTATTAAAAAGAGAGAAGTTCAATCTTTTTATAATAGGGCAAGGAGGTTTTGGATATGCGAAAAATTTTAACCAATGGCCCGAGGTAAAAAGTAATGCGTCACCAGTTTATGGTTTAGGCGACTTAAAAATTGGCATTAGCTTTTAAACTCTTTTGAAAATGAACATCATCAATGCACAAAGAAAGGATAAGACAAGAGTCATTGAAGTACTTTGTGAATCTTTTCAAAATGACCCACAGATAAATTATATCTTGGGTAGTGACGGAAGTCACGATAAAAAAATGAAGCGACTAATGGCTTACTCGTTTGAATTTGGTTTAGCCAATGGTAAAGTTGAAATTAGCGAAGATAAAAACGCAGTTGCCATATGGAAGGCAAGTAATTCTAAAAAGATGACAGTAAATTTATTCTATGAAGGTATGTTATTCTTTTTTGCCTTTGGATGGAGTGGAATAAAAAGAATAACGGCTATGGAAAAGAAAATTGCAGCATTTTACCCTGACAAAACAATTTTTAATTATTTGTGGATTTTGGGGACGAATCCAAATGAACAAGGCAAAGGATATGGTACAGCAATACTATCAAAAGCTATCAATAAATTTGAACAGGACAAAGTTCCTTTATTTTTGGAAACTTCTACTGACTCCAACCTTCACTATTATCAAAGAAAACGATTTGAATTATACCATAGTATGATAGTAGACAGTAAAACACAACTAAAGACTTACCTTATGAGGTATGTCTAGAAAGAATAAAAAGAAGTACTATTGCTAACAAAATGCGCAATGGTGCGTTGACGTGTAGCCCAAAGTTGATATCTTCGTTCAACGTTTGCCCACGCGGATAGTGGTGGCTTCGAAAGCCCACCACTGCGCAAACACAAATGTTGTGGGCGACCGCATGAGACAAGTAAGCGTTACTAAGGCATCCAAATGGAGGGTTTATTCACAAGTGACTTTATCCTATGAGACACGGCATCGTTTTCATTTTCATCTTTAACTTTAACATCTTTGGCTTTGGCCAGACACAAGAGCTTACATTAGAAAATCAAGATGGTATTATTAGCAAGGATTCATTAGGTAATTTTTTAACACACAAGCAGGCCCTTGATTTATTGAGGACGGGTAAGTACGTCTCAGTTCCAACTATTAATCACCGTATGGAAGTTGAAACTGTGATCAGGAAGCCAAGAAAAGAAGACAAGGGAAAGTATCAGTCTTTTACGGATGGTAATATGGTTTTCTCGACTACCGGATTACAAAATAAGGCTCCAAGTTTTAATCTTGGAGACACCATTCCCCCGGCAAAAGTTATAGACAAACATGGTCAACGGTTAACATTAACAAACAATTCAACTCTACTTCGAAATACTTTATTGGTATTTATAAATGAAGACGATGCGACTTGGAGGGATGATATTCAACCCTATGTCAAGTTACTTTCTATAGATTACCCAAAGGTTAACTTCGTTATTTGTCCAAAGTTAACGAATAACGATAATTTGGCATCCTATTTTAATAGCAGGACACTAAAACAGGCCAATAATTTATTTATCGCTGAAAGTGAATTTATTAAGGCCATGTCAGTTGAATTTTTTACTACTCACATGATAGTCGACAGCCTAGGAAAGGTGAAGTTGTGGATTCCACCACTGCCCAATGACGTTGCATTTCCTTTATTGACTAAATACTTATCGGCTTTGGAAAAGGAAAAAGAGTAGTCGCGGCAGCCCACAGCAAAATGCTTTAGCAACAGAGCGGTGACGTGTAAGCTATAACTGATATCTTCGTTCTACGCTTGCCTGCCGCAGGCAGGTTTGGTGTCGGGGACTCGACTCCGCGACACCTGCGGACGTGCAGGCAGGACGTGGCTTCGGAAGCGCTCTACTGCATCGGTCGGGCTAAAATGTAGTTGATATTGCACTAAATAAAGGATAAATAAATGAAAAAATTAATCATCGGTTTGTTGATTATTTCCACCTATGCCATCGCGCAAGAAAATGCTGATGAAGCTATTGACTGTGGAAAGAAGTTTATACTGGAATCTAAAATCTTGAACGAAAAGCGCACTTATTGGGTAAAGTTGCCTGCTTCGTATAACAATAAAAAGTACGACAAACAATCGTACCCTGTAATGTATGTGTTAGATGGCAAGTCAGCTTTTTTTCCGTTGCTAGGTGTAGTGAGTTTTATGAGTGAAAAGGAAAGCGTAAACTTTCAAATACCTGAAATGATTGTGGTGGGGGTAGATACTGAAAATCGCATCAAAGACCTAACACCCAATCCCACCACTAAAATGCCGGATGGACAAGAAGCAAAAACAGAGTCTCAAAAGTTGATGATGGCAGGCGGAGGTGGCGGTGAATCTTTTTTCAAGTTCATGACCGAAGAGTTGTTTCTGAAAATAGAAAGAGATTACCGTACCATTCCGTATCGTCTGTATGTGGGCCATTCTTTGGGCGGCCTCACCGCTGCGTATACGTTGCTCAAACACCCCGGTATTTTCAACAGCTATCTTTCAATTGATGGCAGCCTGTGGTGGGATAATGGAAAATATGTGCGTGAAGCAACTTTTGATTTGAAAAAAGAGAAGTCAAAAACGATTCAACGATTTTATATTTCTGTAGTCGACTCAACCCAAGCAGGAGCAGGCAATAGGTTTCATGTTCGGTGTATACATCAGTTGGCGAAAGCCCTCAAACATGATGCTCCGGCAAATGTGCAGGCAAAATTGGATGTTATAAAAGATACCGATCACTCCTCAATTCCTTTGTTGAGTTGGTATAACGGCCTGAGATACATTTTTGAATCCTACGATGTAAGTCACTATAGTTTTACGGCTAACCCTGAATTGATCGAATCGCATTACGCCAATCTCGAAAAAACCATAGGGTTAAAAATGTCACCCCCGCAAGACGTTATTGAAATTGTACTTCACTACCTTACCGCACCCGATCGATATCCCGACAAAGAAAAGGCCTTGAAAGTGGCTAAAATTGGACTGAAGTATTATCCGAATGCGCCCTTTATTTTAGAGAAACTAAAACAACTGGAAAGCATAAAATGAAAAACCTACTCATCGTTTTGCTACTTGTGTCGGCCTGTAAACCTACACCAATACAATATGACATCATTTTTGCCAACGGCACCATCGTAGATGGATTAGGAAACGATGGGTTTGTTGGAGACATCGCCATCAAAGGAGACAAGATTGTAAAAGTGTCAACAGAAAAAATTAATCCGGATCAGGCTGATACCGTAGTTGACATTCGAGGCAAGATTATTTCTCCGGGGTTTATTGACAGTCACGCCCACATTCAAACCACCATTCATCAATATCCACAGCCTGAAAATTTTCTCCGGCAGGGCATCACCACAATTTGTGCCAGTTTACATAGTGGCGATCAGCCTTACCCCATTGACAAATATGCAGTTTCGTTAAAAGTAGCTCCCAATGTTGCTTTCTTTTCCGGTCTTAATTGGACAAGAAAAAAAGTGATGGGGCTGGAAAATCGACCCGCTACCCTGGAAGAACTCGATAGCATGAAGTATTATATAGAACAATCGATGAAGCAAGGCGCTTTAGGATTATCGGTGGGTCAAATTTATGTGCCCGGTCTCTATTCTTCTACTGAGGAGATCATCGCGTTAGCAAAAGTGGCCGCAAAGTACACGGGCATTTACGTTACACACATGCGCAATGAAGGAAGTGGTTTATTATCCTCTATTCGAGAAACCATTCGAATTGCAAAAGAAGCAAAGATGCCCGCGCAAATTAATCACTTCAAAGCAGCGGGAGTGGCGCAGTTTGGATTGGCAAGTAGGGGATTGGAAATTATTGACTCCGCCAGAAATGCGGGCATTGATATCTCACTAGATGTCTATCCTTACACCGCAGCCAATACCTATTCTTACATTTTATTTCCAACTTGGGCGCTGGATGGCGGAACAGCCGAATTAGCAAAGCGATTGAAGGATGAGAAACTCCGCAAACGAATTGAAGCCGATATGAAAGAGATCATCATGAAAGATGAAACAGGTGAAGATCTCTCTCGCATCCAATTTAATAGTATTCCAGCGGACACCACGTTTAACGGCAAAACATTGCAAGACTATGTAAAGGCCAAAGGATATAAGAATAATCTGGCGGGTGGAATACAAGCGATCATTGATCTGGAACTGATGGGAGGCTTCCTGGCGATTTACCATGAGATGGATGAGCAGGATGTGATCAACATATTGAAATATCCATATTCCATGATTGAAACAGACGGTGACTTGGTGAATCCGCAGAAAAGCATTTTTCCACACCCTCGCTCGTATGGATCCTTTCCCAGAGTGATCGCGCGCTATGTTCGTGAACTGAAGGCACTCAAGCTGGAAGAAGCTATCAAGAAAATGACTTCCATGCCGGCTAACCAAATCAAACAATACAATCGGGGACGAATTCGGGAAGGAGCCTATGCCGACATCATTGTTTTTGACCCGGATAAGATTCAGGATAAAGCCACTTATACCGATTCAAAAAAATATTCGGAAGGTATCGAACAGATGCTCATCAATGGGAAGTTTGTACTAAAGGATGCAAAGCTTACAGGCAACACGCCAGGTGTGTGGATTCGGAATGAACAGGCAGCAAAATAATGCTATCATAACTAGCTAGAAAGTACGGCAACGTTGGACAAAGACAAAAATGTTTACACGCCTGCGTATCAGAGTAAAGCGTTTTTGGCATTGTAAAAAACAATAAACTACTTGCGAGTGTGAACGACAGATACCATCCGGAGTCAATCTCGGTTAGAATTATTTTATCAATAGTACCCGTCTATTGATTGGATACAACCACTCCACTCCTCGTTCAGTAACGATGGCATCATCTTCCAATGGAATGCGCAACTTCTTGCCACCCCATTCGGGCATAGGAGTAAAGGCAAAGAATTCAATAGAAAATAAATTACTTGGTTTCACCACATAATCGAGTTGTACTGGATTGAAAAAGGCAATCGAGGGTCCTGTGCCATGCCCCCAATCGCCAACAGAATGACAGCCAATAACTACGTCTGTTTTTTCATCTGCATTTGGTTTGTTGAATTCGATTTGTGAATAGCCACTTTCCTTTAAGGCTTTGTAAATGTTTATTTCATTTTGTTTAGCTGTAATGCCCGCTTTAATAGTACTGATCACAACTTGCCTTACCTTTATCGCTTGATCAAATGCATGCTGAATACTCTTGGGCACATCTTTTTCACCGTCCTTCAACACATACGCCATTCGCTTCATGTCGGTATACATATTCAAATAGCCAACACCCCAATCCAGCATCAAAATATCTCCGCGTTGAATAATACGATCGGTGGAAGTCGCTTCGATGCCGTTGGGTCCGGTTACATAAATCGATGGCATGCCAAAGGAAGATTGTAGATTATTTTTGAAAAGCTGCTCTTTCATCCACCAGGCAACATCTTCGAGGGTGGTAACTCCCGGAGTAATGACTTCGTTGGATAAAGCTCTTTCTGCAAACTGATACGAATAATCTCCCGCCTCGGTGAAGGCAGCAATTTCAGAAGCAACGTGGCGCGATCGGAAATCAGAAAACAGTTTTTCGGCAGATACAAAACGGCTTTCGTATTTGCTTCCGAGAAGTTGAGCTAACTCTTGTCTACCGGTAAACGATAACCCATCGGCACTACCTATGTCTTTCGACATATTAAGACCAATGCGCTTCGGGTCACGCTTGGTAACAAAATCTTTTAACTCTGCTTCCGATCCAAAATAATCATAGGCCTTTGTCTCTTCTAATAGATATCCGTCAATACCCAACACCGCTCTTTCAATGCGCTGCTTACCTGTGTCTGTAAAAATGTAGTAGCCATTGTGAAAAACATATCCTTCGCCCAATTCTTGATAGAGTGGGTCAAAGTTTCCTTCACGGCACATGATGATCCACATGTCGATTTTGTTTTCCCGCATTACTTCCGGTAAAATCAAATCGAATTTATCCAGGCGTATCTGATTTGATTTTCGCCATCTGCGAAACGCTTCTTGGGAGAAGGCTGTGGTGATACATAAAATGGCGAGTAAAGTCAGAGTAATTTTTTTCATCTGTAAGTTTTAAAGGTTAATCAATTATAGTGGAAAGTTATAGCTTGAGCAAGTAGAATTACATCAGACTCTTTTTCTAGAAGGTCTTTGAAAAATATGATTCGTGTTAGGGGGAGTAAACCATAGCTGTTGGCGATATCTGTTGTAAATGACATCCATTCTCTGCACGGCTTTACGTGGATTTCTCTGTAATCGTTGCGGTGAAAATCTAACCGCAAAGGGCGCAAAGTCTCGAGGAGGCGAAAGGCACAAACTTTTGGTACTAACCTATTTTCGTAACAATTCGATCCGAGTCATTGGCAGCTTGCCGAAACCGCGATTTCCAACATAAATAGTCTTAGAAAGGCTCAGGCTGACAACACAACAAATATTCTTGAGATGACCTCTACGCTTTTTGTATTTTGGGATTACTTCAGGATACTCAAAAAAGCCATCCCTAAGTTATCGAAGATATTCTTCCTGTACTTTGGACTCTTCCGGTATTCATCCGTTATCAACAGCTTCCAGATTTCATCTCAGTCACTCTGATTCAACATAATGAATTCAACATAATGAAAGCCAGTTGCTCTGGATCGCCAGATTCTAAATTTTGCTTTTTTACAGGTGGCGGTCTCCGGTTCGCATCTGCAAATTCTGTAAAATCAACAATTGTAAATGTCTTGGGATTTGTTCCGATCTTTTTAACCCAGATTATGCAATGCTGACGGTACTGTCAGCATTGCATAATTGACGAGTGAAAATCAACGATTTAGCCCCAAGTAAGAAAACCAAGTTGGTGATTTTCATTGTCAGGTCAGACGATAAATGTCTGACTCTGACGGAAAGCGTCACGAGGTTTAACCTTGACATCCGCCTCAGGCGGATCGTCAACCCCCTGGGCAAACTATGCATTCCTAATGCATAGTTTGGGTTTAATTATCTCCTGACCAGAAGGCCCGTATGTGATGGACAAAGAGGGCCAGTTTTCTTTCTTGATCTTATTGATGTATTTAATATGAGTGCTGCCGCCAATGATTTCAGCTGAGTAGCCATTCAACTTTTTAGATAGCTCGGTAAAATTGACAACAGCGGGTGCTTCTTTATGGGTTAATAAAACAACTGGGTTCGAGATAAACGGTGGCATGAACTTTAGTATTTTTTTTCGTTCGTCTGTGATCGTCACGTTCGTTACACCTAAGAGATTAGCGCTTTTCTGAGTCGAGGACAGAAAATCGGTAAACACCGGTTCTTTACCAACGTCTTGAAGAGTAATTTTTTTGTTATGCTTCGCCTGAACATAGTCGACAAAATCTTTGAAAATTTCTACACAAAGACCCTCTGGGTTGCCGTTTACATCTTGAATCAGGCCGGCTTGTTCGTAGTAGACTATGGCGAGGGTTCCGCTGCCGTTTGCCTTGGTGGTTGCCCAGCTATCACCACCAGTATTCTGCGCAAAAATATGATTAAGAGTAGTAAGTAGTAAAATTGTCAGTAGTTGTTTCATGGCTTGTCGATTGATCAAGCAATGTTAGGCATCAAAGTTTGAAATAAAACTCCTTTTTTGAGACGAATATTGCATCATCCAACTATGACGTTGGCACCAGCTTGTTATCCACCCAGCGGCCAACTATGCATCCGAAAATCATTGCTCGCTTTGATTGTCTTCAGTGGTCTACCAATCAGCTTGCAAACCAGGAGAGCAGTGTTTGTTAATCCGGTGGATAATTTGAAGGGGGAGTAGCAAATAAGAGCAAAGCAAGTTGAATGGCTTTACTCTTAAGCGTAAGCTGGACTCTACTCTATTTATTATGATCCAAAATGTTTTAGTTTCACCACTTCTTCGGGTCTTAAAAAACGCCACTGCCCACGAGACAACTCTTTCTTATCTAAGCCCGCATAAACTACTCGATCAAGTTTTACTACCTGATAACCCAGGGATTCAAAAATTCTTCTGACTACTCGGTTCCAACCGATGTGCAATTCAATTCCCACGGTCATCTTATCATCACTAACAATGGCGAGGTCATCCACCATTGCTTTGCCTTCTTCTAGGTGAACACCAGCTTGTATTTTTTGAAAATCCGCTTTGGTAATTGGCTTGTCTAATTCTGCTTTGTAAATCTTTTTTGCTTTGTAAGACGGATGAGTCAATTTATCAGCAAGTTCACCATCATTGGTGAGTAACAATAAACCAGTCGTGTTTCTATCTAGTCTCCCCACGGGATAAATCCGTTCCTTGCCCACATTAGATACCAAATTCATAACGGTGTTGCGCTCTTGTGGATCGTCTGTGGTGGTGATAAAGCCCTTGGGTTTATTTAACAACACATACACGGGTTTTTCTGCTTTCAGTCGTTTGCCTTCATAGCGAACATCGTCTGTGGTTTTTACCTTGTGGCCCATTTCTGTAATGGTGATGCCATTCACAGTGACCAATCCCATCTTTATCAAATCATCTGCTTCCCTGCGACTTCCTACACCGCTATTGGCCATAAACTTGTTTAGTCGAATCAACTCGCCTTCGGTTTGTGGTTTTTCTTTATAGTTGGGTCGTTTGGGTGCTTGTGATGATGCAATTTTCGACTCGATAAACGAGGGCTTCTTCACGACCTGATCGCGAGAAAACTTTTTTGGCTTTTCTCCACTTTCATCAAAGGGTCGGCTGCTGCGCGTGGGTTTTGCTTCGGCATCAAATCCACCTTTACGAAATGGTTTTTCGTCTTCCGACTTTTCGAATGGCTTTGAAAAACGTTTGGGTCCAGCGCTAGAACTAAATGACCGTGGTTCTTTTCTAAACGGTCCCTTGTCATCATCTCTCGAGAAACGTTTTGGTTGATCGGGGTTAAATCCTTCGTTTCGTTTTGCGAATGGCTTACCACCCTCTTCTCTCTTCACATAAGGGCCTTTTGAAAACCGATTTGGTTTGTCAGCTCCTGAGTCAAAAGAGCGGCTTTCACCGAATGGCCTCGAACTATTCTTACGGAACGGGCGCTCAGATGAATCACCTCCTTTTTCAAAAGGTTTTGAAAATCGTCTTGGTCTCTCAGAGGAAGATCCGTCCCTTTTTCCAAAAGATCGCTTTTCATCGCCAGTTGGTTTGCTAAAGCGAGATGGTCTGGCAGAACCAAAGCTTTTAGGTTTGTCATCTCGATTGCCCGAGAAAGATCTTTTGGGTCGATCGAAGTCACCTTTCTTCTCTGTCCTTTTCTTGTTGAGAAAATTCTTTTCAGCATCAGTGCGTTTGCCAAATGAGCTGGGTCTTTTTGAAGGTCTTTCGGAACGTGCCATAGATTTAATGTGTCAGTGAGCCAATTTGAAAATTAGCCAATAGTGGAGAAGATAATAATTACAAGTTAACGAAGTAGTAGGAAATTGGCTAATCGACTAGTTGATCGATGGCCTCATTAGTTTTCAGGGATTTCTCCAATGGTGTTTACTTCATTGGTAAAATCTTTAGGCGTAGGCAATTCGGCAATGTCGTTGATGCCAAAATACTCCATAAATTTTGCACTTGTTCCGTACAAAATGGGTCTACCAATTGTTTCGGCTTTCCCCAAAATTTCAATCAAGCCTTTGTCTAATAATTTTTGAATCGCGTAGTCGCAGTTCACACCACGAATATTTTCAACTTCTGTTTTTGAAAGAGGTTGCTTGTAAGCAATGATCGAAAGAGTCTCCATCGCAGATGTTGACAATCTTTTTTTCGACTGCTGCTTTAGCATAATTCCGATGCTGGATTGATAAGCAGGTTTCGTCAAAAACTGATACCCACCGGCTGCCTTGTTGAGTTGAAAGGAGAAAGATTCATCCGCAAATTTTTCTTCGATACGTTGAATGGCACCTTCTATGTCTGCCTCAGGAACATCCGCATTAAACATTTCCGAAAGGCACGCCTTTAAATCAACCACTTTCGTGGCTGTCGGTGAGCAAAAAATCAATGCTTCAATGTGGTTTTGTAAAAAATCCATTTTCAATTTTTGATTATTGATTGATGATTCTTGAATTACGATCTAAAGATAAGTCGTAAATCAAAAATCCTCAATCGTAAATTCTGTTAGTCCTGTTTCATCATCTTCGCCTCGATAGACTGCGTAGTGTGGGGCACCGCAATCAGTCTTTCTTTTGAAATCAATTTCCCGGTAACGGAACAGATGCCGTACGTTCCATTCTTAATGCGCACGAGTGCATTTTCAAGGTTTGTGATGTATTTTAATTGACGCGCAGCGAGCTGGCTTAAATTCTCTTTCTCGGCAGTTTCTGCTCCGTCCTCCAGCACCTTTGTGTTGCCACCTGATGTACTGTCGGTACCCGCATCATTTGTACGTGTGAGGGTATCTTTTAATATTTTGAACTCCTCGCGAGCTTTATCCAGCTTGCCATTGATTAATACTGCAAACTCCTTCAATTCGTCTTCTGTATAACGTGTTTTATCCTCTGGCATGGTCGAAGGATGAGCAGGCTTATGGGCGATGGGTCGTTGGCTTATGACCGGAAAGATATTCAACTGAGATGGAGAAAGCTTCAATGGACCGGCAGCTGGCTTATGGGCTTGAGTCCGTCCATCTGTCCGCACAGGCTCTTCATTCGCTTTCTTATTTTCTTTTGGTGCTTTCGGAAGCTTTATTTTCTCTACGACTGCTTTTTCCATTTTCTTTTCAACTACTTTTTTGGGAGCAATTTTGACCTCCTTTTTAGCTACTTTTTTTGCGGGAGCTGCTTTGGCAACTACTTTCTTAGCTACTTTCTTGACTATTTTCTTCGCTGGGGCTGCCTTTTTAGCTACCGATTTAGCTTTTGCCGCAGGTGCTTTTTTAGCTTTGGAAGCTGGTTTTGCCTTCGCTATAGTTTTTTTGGCAGGTTTTGCCACTTTTTTCTTGCTCGATTTAGCCATAAGTGTCCTCTATTCAAGGGTTTAAAAAAGATGTGTAAAAATACAGGGTATGGCCTGAAACAAAAAATGTATTTGAATTAATTAGCAGAAGGTGCGAAGACGTCAAAGTTTAGCCACGGATTGCACAAAGAGCCACTGATAAATTCAAGATAGTGTTCGTGTGATTTCGTTTTATTCGGGGCAAAAAGGAATGGGGTTGGGTTATTCCAATAGGTCATAAAAGGGCTTCCATTTGGTTGTTTTGGACGCTTATAGACGAATAAAATTCGAGTACCAATTCAATTAATCTCTTCCCGCAATGACTACCCTTTTTCGGAAACTACGAATCGCTCCACTTAGATCAAAAACCTCAAACCACATAACGTAATAGCCGAGCCTTGCTTTGCCACCATCGTCTCGGTCGCCATCCCATCGATAAAAACCTTCGAAGCCAAGCGTTTCATTATTAGCTATCGTTTTGATTAGCCGGCCAGCTTGATCCAAAATCTTCACGTTAGCCACAAAACCACTTTGGTTAAAGCGGTAGTTGATCTTCGAAAAGTCTTGACCTGGTTGCGAAGGCGAAAACACCACAGGATCAATTTGTACTGCATTTTCATCGACTGCCGATTCCGGTCGTGAATTAGAGTTAACGTAGCCGGGAGTTGCAAAGCCAGAGGTCGAGCTGGCGGATTTCCAATTGCTTGGGTCGTTAGAATTTTGAGCGATAGAAATGCGCTCGAGCGAAACGCCTTCTTTGTCCTTCAAAAATGGAGAATGATATTGATCCGAATAAAAAACGTAGTCTACTATTTTTCCTTTTTCAGTTACCAATGCGACAGAGCCTTCGTCATCGTTAAAACTCGGGAGGTTAAACTCAAAAAAGTTTTTTTCAATGCCTTGCAGATAGTGAGTTTTTAAATCGGTTGGATTACTTGTGAACGCAATGAATGAATGAGGAGCAAGAATGAAATTGGATGAAATCGTTTTTGGATTTTTAATCATCCCATTTTCAAAGTTGGCAATCGTAAATCCTTTTAGATCAATAAACTTGGGCGATTGATTGAACACCTCTACAAAATCGACACCACCGGGGCGTGGATTGAACAAAATCTCATTGATCACCATATCGAGGCTGTCGGCTTTTTCCGGCAACGCAAAACTGAGTTTGTTAAAATCAGCTTGAATGGAATTCCCTGCACAATCTCTCAAATTAGAAACTTGTATGCTGTACAGTTGTCGCAGCACCAAAGACTGACTTAACTCCACCTTGATTTCTGTCAAAGCAGAATTATTGAAATAGTATTTGGAAACTCCAATAGCGGGATCGATCAAAAAGGAGACGCTGCCCAACGGCTTTTCGAGCTTTTCGTCAAGCGAAAGAATAAACGCGGTTTCTGAGGGAACGACCGCCATTAATTTCGGCCCAGTAAGATCTGGTTTGTTCGCGAAGACAGAGTTTTGTTTTCCGGGTGTTCCGCCTTTGGAATCTATCGATGCGGCCCAGTTATTACTTTCTCCACAGGTGTTTTCGGGGTCGATCAACTCTAGCGACCAGCCTCCACTTTGTTTGTCTTCGTCTTTATACCAAGTGAGATTGTAATTGACAGAGTCGATGATCGAAGCTGTTTTTAAAGTAACGACATCTGTGTCATTGTTTAAGGTTGGGAAATTGGCAAGCCCAATCGTTTTCCCGAATGATGTAAACCTCGAAACAGAAGCAGAAGAAGTGACGATCCAATACTCGTTCGGTAAAATGATTTGTGTGGGGAAAATGGCAGTAGAACTGGCATCAGATAATTTCCACCCGAAAAGATCAATAGGATTTTTGCTCCGATTATAGATTTCAAGATACTCTGCATCGGGCAAACCAATTTGAGGATTGGGATCAGCGAAAATTTCGGTGATAATCAAATCTTTATTTTTCGTAGGAATGGCTTGAAAAAACAGAAAATTACGAGTGGTGTTGGTCATCACATTTCCAGTCAAATCCTTAACTCCTGAAAGGGTTATTTGATTTTGAATGCCATTTGTGAATGCTTTGCCAAATAAAAGTTTTACCGATTTTTGGTCGGCTTGCAGAATGGCACTGGCCGGGTTTCCAATTCCATTATTAACCGAGTAGTTGGATGCGCGTTGTGCCGAAGACGGATCCAGATTCTCGTTGAATACAAGATTCACCTCTGTTGATGAAACAACGCTGAGTGTATTGAGTGTAGGAGGAATGTTATCAATGACAATTGGCCCCACATAAAAATCATCGAAGAAATGCTTGTTAAAAAAGCTGGCTGTGGATTGCGTGATACGAATGCCAAAGAAGGAACTGGTGGTAAATGAATTGTCAACGATTGTTCCTTCTGAAATATATGAGTTGCCTGTTCCTGTTACATCCCGTTCCAGTTTCCAAAAATTGGACGCGTCACGAGTCACTTTGATTTTTAGCGTGCTGTTAGAGGTATTGGTGATGCCATCTATGCCGTTAATTAAAATTGAACTTGAGCCTGCGGTACTTTTGTACAAGCTAATTTCATCGGGAGTTCCCCCAATGCGCACAAAATATCCATTGGCTGCGGTCATCACAGCATTGGAAGAAGTAAGATAGACATCAACGAAGTTTACACTTGAGGTATTGAATTGAAGATTTACATAAAATTCCCACTGTGCATTCGCTGCCTGAGTAGACGGAGTACTTATTGAGAACGTGAAATTGGTTGTGCCAGAGTTAGATCGAAGTTGGTTGCCGGCAACCGTCCAGTTAGTTGCAACGTCAGGAGTCCAAATGGGGTTGTTGATGTAGTCTCCATCCGAAAAATCATCCACAAATTGAGCACTACAAACGAGTGCGGAGAAAAGCAGCGTTGTTATGGTGGTGATGAACCTCATGATTCTTATCAAAAATAGTATTTTTGTCACCTTAAATAACAGACAGAAATGAAAATTGTAGTAGTAGGTGCAACCGGATTGGTAGGGCAAGAGATTTTAAAAGTATTGGAGGAACGCAATGTTGAATTTGATCAATTATATCTGGTGGCTTCTGCCAAATCGGTTGGCCAAAAGATAAAGTTCAGGGGGAAAGAGTATGCGATCATTGGCATGCAAGAAGCCATTGACCTGGTGGCAGACATAGCTATTTTTTCGGCCGGAGGAAATACGTCACTGGAGTGGGCGCCCAAATTTGCAGAAAAAGGAACCATCGTGATTGACAACTCTTCGGCTTGGCGGATGGACCCCACTAAGAAGTTGATTGTTCCAGAAATAAATGGAAGCGAGTTAGTGGCAGAAGATAAAATTATCGCCAACCCTAATTGCTCCACCATTCAAATGGTAGTTGCGTTGGCTCCGCTCCATGCGAAATACAAAATCAAAAGAATTGTTGTCTCTACCTATCAATCTGTCACCGGCACAGGTAAAGATGCCGTGCAGCAGATGATGGAAGAGCGTC
This sequence comes from Cytophagales bacterium, assembly GCA_020403045.1. Classification (GTDB taxonomy): domain Bacteria; phylum Bacteroidota; class Bacteroidia; order Cytophagales; family Cyclobacteriaceae; genus ELB16-189. The sequence goes on along the minus strand of JADBYK010000062.1, from coordinate 2,950 downwards.
AGGGAATTGTGGGTGGAATGAAAGTTTATCCGCACAAGATCGACATGAATGCGCTGCCACACATCGATTCGTTTTTGGAAAATGGGTACACCAAAGAAGAGATGAAGATGGTGAACGAAACAAGGAAGATATTAAATGACCAGACAATTGGAGTAACCAGTACAACTGTACGCATTCCTACGATTGGCGGCCACTCCGAGGCAGTAAATGTAGAGTTCTATTCTGATTTTGATTTGACCGAGGTTCGTCAACTGCTGGAAGAAAGTGCGGGTGTTATCGTGCAAGATGACGTGAAAAATAATGTGTACCCGATGCCGATTAACTCACATGGCAAAGACGAGGTGTTTGTGGGTCGCTTGCGCAGAGACGAATCTCAACCCAATACGCTAAACATGTGGATTGTTTCTGATAATCTTCGAAAGGGGGCGGCCACCAATGCCGTACAGATCGCAGAATTTTTGAAGGAGAAAAGTTTGGTTAGTATCGCAGGAAGACTTTAAAATATTCCGGTCAGGCGATAGTAGTCAGCCATTGTTATTCGAAAGGCTTCCCGTTCTTTTTCGTCTTTCAGTAAAGGCACGTATTTACCATTAGAAAGAACGATCAAATCTTTTTTTGCCTGAATCGCTTCATAAATTTTGCTGCCAAACTCAAGCATTCGTTCTCGGCCCCTTTCCCTAAGAAGTAGGGTATCTGATTGGTTTTTTACGACTACAGAAATCGACTCCTCCTCGGCTAAAATTGGATTAGGCTCAATCAGCAAGTAGGCTTCTTCTTTGATCCAATGAATGACAATAACGGCCTGTACACTAGGTTGCCTGTTGCTTGTATCCCTTTCATTAAAACGATACGCTTGCCATTTTCCATCGGGGCTTTCGCGGTCATAATAAATCTGGCGTACGTTTCTGAAAAAGAGATTCGCATCCGCTCCAATTTTAAATTGAAATTTTTCACGATTCACCTTTTTGTCTCGGTCGATTTTGCAGCCAGAGAGCAGTAAAGGAAGTAAAAACGGCAAGATTGATCTAAAAACCATGCTCTTTGAAGTTAGTTGCTGAAACGCAAAATAGCCTTTACCTTTGCAGAAAGTTAACTAAAACATTTATGGAGATTCTAAAGAAATTTTGGTGGGTAGGTCTTTTGGCAATTCTTATTTTCTGGGTGATTGGCAAATACAACGGTATTGCTGCCAAAGATCAAGAAGTGAAAAGAACATGGGGCGATGTGGAATCTGATTATCAAAGACGATCTGACCTTATCCCAAATTTAGTAAGCACGGTAAAAGGGTATGCCGATTTTGAGCAGAAAACATTAACGGATGTCATTCAGGCAAGAGCCAGTGCTACACAGGTAAAAATTGATCCGACTAATTTAACGCCTGAAAAATTGCAGGAGTTTCAGCAAGCACAGAGCGGAATCAGTTCTGCGTTGGGTAGATTATTAGTTGTTTCTGAGAATTATCCAAACTTAAAAGCCAACCAAAACTTTTTGGACTTGCAAGCGCAATTGGAGGGAACAGAAAACAGAATTTCTGTTTCTCGTAAGCGGTTTAACGAAGCCGTTCAAGGATTCAATACTGCTATCGTAGGGTTCCCTGGAAACTTAGTGGCTAAGTTGGGAGGTTTTGTAGAGAAAGGTTTCTTCAAAGCAGCCGAAGGCGCTGAAAAGGCTCCGGAGGTTAAGTTCTAATTGATACGATACCCAATTCATAAGAAAAGCCTGATCGAATCTCGGTCAGGCTTTTTTGTTCTGAAACTGTTATTGGAATTTTCTGAACAAAAGTTATCTCCCGTGTCATAATTAATCCTCCGACCTAATGACCGAAATGAAAGAATCAGTCAAACTTTTTGCGCGAATGTAACACGCTATCTTGTATGCGTTTTTTGATTTCGGGAAGAGGAAGGTTAACCCTCAATTTTGGAGGGTCAATGGCTGGATCAATATCATCAAAATAGCTAATGGCCTTTAAGGCAATGAGTGGGTTGAACCGAGGGTATTTAATTGAATAGAATTCGATCATCTCATTGAGCGAAAAATGCTCGAGCAGAAAGTAAACATCAATAAAATCTTTTAACCGTTTGCCCGAATTGCTGATGGCATTTAGTTTCATGGCAGCAATATCCTGCAAGGAGAGAAAAATTATTTCCTCTTCCCTGATGGGCGGGAGTACAAATGGGTAGGCATGACAGATGAAATCTACTTTAATGTTATTGATGATGGAAAGCAATGTATTTTTTGTTGCGAACGATGGTTGTATGGAAAAAGTAGGCTCTAAGAATTTCAACAAAGACTCAGGCGTAAAATCATTTTTAGTGAGCAAATCAATATCAATCGAATTTCGATGACCCAATTGTAATGCCAAGGCAGTGCCACCCACCAAATAAAATTCTCCAAGTTCTGGTAATGCCTGTAACTGCTGAATAAGTTTGAACGTGGAAGGCCTAACAATAAATGGATCTTTAAGCAGCATTCAGAAAATCGGATTTAAGGAAAAACCGGGAAAACTCTTTTCCTCTTCTATCAAGCTGTGCACTCCACCCTATGGTTTCAAGTATTTTTTGTTCACCGTAATACGAAAGTACTTCTCGCCATTCATCTAAATTACCACGCTCCAAAATGCGCTCAATGACAATCTTATAAGACGTATCATAATTGAACGTATCCAAATCATATTCCCACAAAAAGTAGTCAGGAATGTTGGGTTTTTTACGCATGCGCGCCTTTTTTAGGTAGTCAAAGATACGAAAATAGGGCTATAATAGCGCGGCAGGAGTTGAAGCAGGGAGGTCATGGCGAAGGCGCTGAAAATGCTCCGGAGGTTAAGTTCTAATTCCTGACTTTCGCAAAAAAGAGGTGTTGGCAATCTAATCCTTTAAATTTCTATAAAAACAAAGATTTTATGTTTGTTTTGGGTGTCCCCGATTCATCTTTTATTTTTATCAGATGTATG
>JADBYK010000061.1 GCA_020403045.1 Cytophagales bacterium | reverse complement strand
TTTAAAGACCATATACGGGATTACCATCCAATTACCTCAATCAAAAGAAAATAAGCTGATGCTTTTAGATAAAACGAAGGAGCAAAAAGCTCTACTTAATATGTTTATATAACTGCGGGTGTCCCTGTGCGAAAGTCAGGAGATACGAAAATAGGGCTATAATAGCGCGGCAGGAGTTGAAGCAGGGAGGTCATGGCGAAGGCGCTGAAAATGCTCCGGAGGTTAAGTTCTAATTGATACAATACCCAATTCATAAGAAAAGCCTGATCGAATTTCGGTCAGGCTTTTTTTATAGAACTAAAAATTAAGCTTTTGCCTTCTTCACCTCTCGCTTTTCATAACTTTCAATCACATCGCCTATGTTGATGTCATTCAGGTTTTTGATGCTCATACCACAATCAAAGCCTGATTTCACTTCTGAAGCATCGTCTTTGAATCGTTTCAAGGCCGTCATTTCACCTGAGTAAACCACAATACCATCTCTGATCAAACGAATCGGGTTGTTGCGCTTGATGTATCCATCAGTAACCATACAGCCAGCCACTGTACCGACTTTGGTGATCTTGAACACTTCGCGCACTTCTGCATTTCCTACAATTACCTCTTCAAACTCTTTCTCTAGCATACCTTCCATGGCAGCTTTGATTTCGTTGATGGCATCGTAAATGATGGAGTACATTCGAATCTCAATCTCTTCATTGTCGGCAAGCCTTTTAGCAGAAGCTGAAGGGCGAACCTGGAAACCAAGGATAATGGCATCAGAGGCTGAGGCCAGCAATACATCCGATTCAGAAATCTGGCCAACTGCCTTGTGAATAATGCTTACTTCTACTTTTGGTGTAGACAATTTCAATAACGAATCAGATAGTGCTTCGATTGAACCATCCACGTCACCTTTAATGATCACATTCAACTGCTTGAAAGAACCGATGGCGAGTCGTCTTCCAATTTCATCCAGCGTAATATGTTTTTTCGTGCGAATGCTCTGCTCACGCAAAATCTGACTGCGCTTGTTGGCCACCTCGCGAGCTTCGCGATCGGTTTCCATGATTTGAAACTTTTCTCCCGCTTGTGGTGCACCATCTAATCCTAATATTTGTACGGGCGTTGACGGGCCAGCCTCTTGCACTTTTTTGCCAGTGTCGTCAAACATGGCTTTAACGCGGCCATAGTTAGAGCCTGCCACCATTACATCGCCCACACGTAATGTTCCAGATTGTACCATTAGTGTAGTGACATATCCGCGCCCTTTGTCAAGCTCAGCCTCAATGATCGAGCCCACCGCTGGCTTATCTGGATTTGCTTTAAGATTAAGCAACTCTGCCTCCAGCAATACTTTTTCTAATAAATCTTCAATTCCTATTCCAGTTTTTGCTGAAATCCCTTGACTCTGGTATTTTCCGCCCCAGTCTTCAACAAGGATATTTATCTTAGAAAGTGACTCCTTGATTTTCTCGGGGTTGGCTGTTTGTTTATCAATTTTATTGATGGCAAAAACCAACGGAACGCCCGCGACCTGTGCGTGATTGATCGCTTCCTTGGTCTGTGGCATAACGTCATCATCGGCAGCTACAACAATTACAGCAATGTCTGTCAGCTTCGCGCCACGTGCGCGCATCGCGGTAAACGCTTCGTGACCAGGAGTATCCAAGAAAGCAATTTTGTTTCCGCTCTTGGTCATTACATCATACGCGCCAATATGCTGCGTAATACCACCAGCCTCAGACGCAGTAACTTTTGTATTTCTAATAAAATCCAGCAATGAAGTTTTACCATGATCCACGTGACCCATAATAGTAACGATCGGAGCGCGTGGCTTTAAATCTTCTTCTGCTTCCGGCTCTTCATTGGCCGCTTCCTCTTCTTCTGTTGACGCGAACTGCACTTCAAACCCAAACTCATCGGCAATCACTGTGATGGCTTCTGCATCCAACCGTTGATTGATGGAAACAAACATTCCCAACCCCAAACAGGTAGAGATTACATCGTTTACAGAAACGTTCATCAATGAAGCCAAGTCGTTCGCTGAGATAAACTCAGTAACTTTTAATGTCTTTGAAGACTCTTGCTCTTGGCGTAATCTTTCGTCTTCCGCATCAGATACAGTCTGGCGTTTTTCTTTTCTATACTTTGCTCCAGAGAACTTCTTTTGGCCACCGCTCAGCTTAGCCAGTGTGGCACGTACTTGGTCTTGTATTTCTTTGTCGGTGGGTTCTGCTTTTGGCGTTCTAACAAAAGGTTTTTGACCCTGTCCCTGATTAGGACGAGGACCAGTACCAGTACCTTGTTGCCCACGTTGCTCATTTGGAGTTGGCAATCGTTTCCGCGGCCTTTTTTGTTGATTGGCCTTGTTTAAATCAGACGAAGCGACCGGCTGTGTTTTCTTTTCGGCAGGCAGCTCAATTTTAGAAAGAACTTTTAACCCTTGAAGCTTATCAGCCTTCGCTTTGATCAACTCTTGTTCAACCGGTTTTTCTACCTCAACTTTTGCTTCTACTTCAGGGACGGCCACCGTTTTTTCTTCTTCAGCTTCCACTTTAGGGACAGCATTTTCTTGAGGCTTTTTCTTTGGCTCTTTTTCCAGATTGATCTTTCCTAGAACTTTAATACCCTCTAGTTTTGGCTTTTCCGCCTCCACTTTTTCAGGCTTAGGTTCGTCTTTGTGCTTAACTATGTCTTTCGAACCCAGATTTTTAATGAGCACATTTTCTTCGTCATCCGCTTTTTTGCGGTGTGTGTCCGGCTCAGATTTTTGGGCGATGTTCTCAACGGGCTTTGTGCCGATGGTTATACCTGAAGCCTCTAACTTTTCGGACGCAGAAGACGCATATTCTTTTGCAAGCATGGCAAACTGCTCAGCCGTAAGCTTGGCGTTGGGATTGTTTTCCACACTAATACCTTTCTTGGAGAGGAATTCCAAAATGGTATTGTGCCCCACGTTTAGCTTACGTGATGCTTGCCCTAACCGTACTGATTTTTCTTCTGCCATGCTCAAATATCTGCTTTTTTACTGATTACTGCGTACTACGAAGGTAACTACCGAAGTAGTAAATGCCCATTTCAAGAGCAACTACCTATTCAAATTCCTTTTTCAATACATTTAATACTGCTTCAGCTGTCTCTTCCTCCAAATCTGTTCTGCGAACAATTTCTTCTTTGTTAAGATTCAAAACGCTTTTAGCGGTATCCAAGCCGATGCGTTTCAATTCATCGATCACCCAGCTTTCAATTTCATCGCTGAATTCATCCAAGTCAACATCCTCTTCAGCTACCTGTGTATCGTTTTCACGGAACACGTCAATCTCCATTTCTACAAGGCGACTTGCTAGCTTGATGTTCAAGCCTCCCTTACCAATGGCGAGTGAAACTTGATCAGGCTTTAAGTAGACCGCCACTCGTTTGTTCTCTTTGTCAATTTTGATGGAGACCACTTTTGCTGGGCTTAGCGCACGTTGTATATAAAGCTCTAAGTTTTCAGTGTAATTGATCACATCGATGTTCTCATTCTGTAACTCTCTTACCACTGCATGTATACGTGAACCTTTCATACCTACGCAAGCTCCTACCGGATCGATACGATCATCATACGATTCCACGGCAACTTTTGCGCGCTCACCTGGTTCGCGAACCACTTTTTTGATGGTGATCAAGCCATCGAAAACCTCCGGCACTTCTTGTTCGAATAGTCTTTCGAGGAAAACCGGTGAAGTACGAGAAAGAATAATTTTTGGGCTTCCGTTCACCATGTCTACTCGGTGGACGATGGATTTTACATTTTCTCCTTTGCGATATCGATCTTTTGGTATTTGCTCGTTACGCGGAATAGAAATTTCGTTGCCGTCACCATCGATCAATAACACTTCGCGGCTAAGCACTTGATACACCTCACCGGTAATCACTTCACCAACAATATCTTTATATTTTTGATAGATGATATCTTTTTCCAGATCCTTCACTTTTTGCATAAGCGTTTGGCGTGCGGTTGTCACGGCTCTGCGACCAAAATCCTCAAGGTGAATTTCTTCAGCCACTTCTTCCCCCACTTCAAAATCGGGTTCAATTTTTTGAGCTTCACTCAGAGAAATTTTATCATGTTCCCAAATGTCTTCCGAGTCATCCTCCACAATTTCGCGAAAGCGCCAGATTTCCAAATCGCCTTTATCGGCATTGACGATAATGTCAAAATTGTCGTCCTCCACATACTTTTTCTTGATCATGTTTCTGAACACATCTTCTAAGATGCGGATCATGGTCGGGCGGTCGATGTTTTTTTGCTTGGCGAAATCAGCAAACGATTCAATTAATGTGGATGCATCCATATAGCTTACTAGTTAAACGAAACAGTTACAATTGTTTTTTCTATATCGGTGAAAAGTATTTCCATTTTGATCAATTCTTTCTTTCTTTCTTTCGAGGGTGTTTCGATAGTGATTTGTTCTTCAGTAACGGCCAGCAGTTTCCCCTCCACGTAATTTTTTGTTTTCAATTGCACTTTGATGGTGCGTCCTACGTTCGCATAATACTGACGCTTGAGCTTGAGCGGCACATCCAACCCTGGGGTTCCCACCTCCAGATTATAAGCACCATCAATTAAATTCAGCGTTTCCAAATCTTCCGAGAGTTTCCGACTAACCTCCGCACAGCTATCAATGCTGATCCCTTTGTCACCATCTAACTGAACGACTATTTTAGTCGGCTTGTATTTGGAAATGAGCACGTCCACCACAAAGTGGGAGGGGTCCACCAGGTGCGATTCTGCCAATTCTCGTAATTTCAAAGCCAATTCCATAAGTTTCGATAAACAAAGAGGGGACTTGCGGTCCCCTCCAGTTGATTTTCTAAGAAAGTGATGCAAATTTAATGCATTTTTATTTTATCGCAAATTTTTCTGTCCTTTGGTTATACAACAAATTGCATTAATGGACGTTCCCGCTCGATTTTTAATACTCTTATTGCTGGTTGGCGGTGTGGCTTGCGCCCCTCAAAAGACAAAGGATGACGAAATTGCCTCGGTAAAAATTAATGTTCCAGCGTTTAATTCCGACTCTGCTTATTTTTTTGTAGAACGGCAGGTAAAATTTGGGCCACGTGTGCCCAATTCGAAGCCTCATCGAGACGCTGCCGCTTTCTTGATCAATCGTCTCAAGAGTTATGGCGCAGTAGTAGTGGAACAAGACTTCCAGGCGTTCACTTTTGATCATCAACAATTGAAGTTAAAAAATATTATCGCTAGCTTTTTCCCGGAAGCCACAAAGAGAATAGTATTAGCCGCCCATTGGGACACGCGCCCCTTTGCTGACAAGGATGACAAAAATAAAAATGCCTCTCTTGATGGGGCAAATGATGGTGCCAGTGGGGTGGGTGTGTTACTTGAGATTGCCCGAGTTCTAAGTGTTAGCGAAGCACCTCGCGTTGGTATTGACATTATTTTGTTTGATGGCGAAGATTGGGGCGAGCGGGAGGGGATGTCTGCTGTAGAACTACCCAATGGTCAGGAGTCGTGGTGGTGTTTGGGCTCACAATACTGGGCGAATAACAAGCATAAGAAAGGCTATTCAGCACAGTATGGCATTTTGCTGGATATGGTGGGTGCAAAAAGGTCACAATTTTATCGCGAAGAAGTATCGTTGCAATTCGCAGCGAAGACAGTCGAAAAAGTTTGGGACACAGCAGCACAACTTGGGTATTCGGATTACTTCGTAAAGCAAAACGTGGGCGCGATAACAGATGACCACGTGTTTATCAACCAATTGGCGAAAATTCCAATGATCGATATTGTACCTTACAAAGCCGGAATTGGATTCTTTGGCGATTATCACCACACCGCCAAGGACAACTTGGATTTAATCAGCAAAGAAACCTTAGCAGCTGTCGGCAACACGTTGTTGCATGTGCTTTACTACGAGGAATAATTATCTATTTGATGTAACCATCAAAATTTTTGTGGTCCCTTTCAAAGAGCACCTCTTTCGGCAGCGATTTGAAATACTCATAAGTAATTTTCAAACCTTCTGCCCGCGATACCTTTGGTTCCCACCCCAATAATTTTCTGGCTTTAGTGATATCAGGTTGACGTTGCTTGGGATCATCTTTTGGGAGAGGATTGTAAACAACTTTTTGGGTAGTTCCGGTAAGTTTAATGATCTCTTCTGCAAAATCACCGATTGTTATTTCGTTCGGATTTCCAATGTTAACCGGCTGCGCATAGTCTGACAGCAGTAGTCGATAGATTCCCTCAACTAAATCATCCACATAACAGAACGAACGTGTTTGTGAGCCATCACCAAATACGGTGAGATCTTCTCCACGCAATGCTTGCCCAATAAAAGCAGGAAGCACACGGCCATCGTTTAGTCTCATGCGCGGCCCGTAGGTATTAAAAATGCGCACGATCCGAGTTTCTAATCCATGAAATGTATGGTAAGCCATTGTGATAGCTTCCTGAAATCTTTTGGCTTCATCGTACACACCTCGTGGCCCAACTGTGTTTACGTTGCCGTAGTACTCTTCTGTTTGTGGATGAACGGTGGGATCGCCATACACCTCTGAAGTAGAGGCAATGATGATGCGTGCTTTTTTCACACGCGCCAAGCCAAGCAAGTTGTGTGTTCCCAGCGACCCAACCTTTAACGTTTGAATAGGTATTTTCAAGTAATCGATAGGGCTGGCCGGTGACGCAAAGTGGAGGATATAGTCCAACTCTCCGGGGACATGAACGAATTTAGAAACATCATGGTGATAGAACTCAAAATTCTCAAGTTTGAAAAGATGCTCGATGTTTCGTAAGTCGCCCGTGATCAGATTATCCATCGCGATCACATAATAGCCTTCCTTAATAAAGCGATCGCAAAGGTGCGAGCCCAGGAATCCGGCACCGCCTGTAATCAAAACTCTTTTTCTATTTCCCATAAATTGTTTCTCGTCCAATGCTGTAATAGGTATAGCCCAACTCTTTCATCAACGGCAAATCGTACAAATTGCGACCGTCAAAAATTACTTTATTTTTTACAATCGAAGATAACCTTTCAAAATCAGGCGTTCTAAACTCGGGCCATTCTGTGGCAATGAAGACAGCGTCTGCACCTTGAGCAGCCTCGTAGGGCGTTTCGCAGTATACGATCTTTTCTCCCAGAAGCCTTTTCACATTCTCCATTGATTCAGGATCATGCGCTTTTATGATGGCTCCTTCCTTCAGGAGTTCTTCAATATTATAGAGAGAGGGAGCTTCGCGAATATCATCTGTATGTGGTTTAAAAGCTAGTCCCCACATGGCAAACACCTTGCCTTTCAAGTCACCTTTGAAGTAGTCTTTTACGCGAGGGATCAACTTTGTTTTTTGCTCTGAATTTACATCCATCACTGCTTTCAGGATTTTAAAATCGTAATTGAAATCAGTAGATGATTTTTCTAATGCCTGCACATCTTTTGGGAAGCAGCTTCCGCCATATCCGATGCCGGGAAACAAAAAACGCTTTCCTATGCGGCTGTCCGTTCCAATTCCTTTCCTAACTGAGTCAACGTCCGCTCCAACAAGCTCGCACAAATTGGCAATCTCATTCATGAACGAAATCTTGGTTGCCAGGAATGAGTTAGCTGCATACTTTGTCAGCTCAGCAGATCTTTCATCCATAAAAACCAAAGGATTTCCCTGACGAACAAAAGGAGCGTAGAGCGTTTCCATTACTTTGCGGGCTGCTGTCGAATTGGTTCCAATGACAACCCTCTCAGGTTTCATAAAATCTTCTACAGCGACTCCCTCCCGAAGGAACTCCGGGTTTGAAACCACATCAAACTTCACCTTGGATTTCAGTGCAATTCTTGTTCTTACTTTGTCGGCAGTGCCAACCGGTACGGTACTCTTATCTACAATAACAGTATACTCCTTTAGCAACGGGCCGAGATCTTCAGCCACGCCTAAAATATACTTTAAGTCGGCTGATCCATCTTCACCGGGCGGGGTCGGCAACGCGAGGAAAATGATTTTGGCGTCTTTAATCCCTTCCTCTAAGTTGGTCGTAAATGATAATCTTCCCTGCTTCAGATTGCGTTCAAAAAGTAACTCAAGCCCGGGTTCATAAATGGTGATCTTTCCACTTGCAAGCTTTTCTACTTTTGCTCGATCAATATCCACACAGATAACGGTGTTGCCCGTCTCAGCAAAACAGGTTCCTGTAACTAATCCAACGTAACCTGTTCCAACAACTGCTATTTTCATGGTCTATAAAAAATTTGAGGCCAAAAGTAAGCCTTTTTCGTGCCTTTAGAGTAACGGGTGTGTTAATAATAGCAAACTAACGATTGTTTGTTTTATTTATTTGAAGTCGTACGTTTGTAAACTAAAATAGAAACGATGGAAGTGATGACAGAGCGAGAGAGTGGGATCAATTTTGATCAAACCGAAAACCAAAAAATGATCGCCCAGATGATCCGCGATTTTGGTGCTAAAGAAATTAAGCCAAAAATGATGGAATGGGATGAAAACCAACATTTTCCAATTGAACTTTTCAAAAAATTGGGTGGGCTCGGCCTAATGGGTGTATTGGTTCCCGAAGAATACGGTGGCTCCGGGTTTGGCTACCACGAATATGTAACAGCCATTTTAGAACTTGCCAAGATTGACGGTTCAATCGGGCTATCAATGGCAGCACACAATTCATTATGTACGGGACACATTCTTCAGTTTGCGAATGAGGCACAGAAACGTAAGTATCTTCCCAAACTAGCTACTTGTGAATGGCTTGGAGCCTGGGGTTTAACAGAGCCAAATACGGGTTCGGATGCTGGCAACATGAGGACGGTGGCGGTGAAAGAAGGGGAGTACTATATATTGAATGGCGCAAAGAACTTCATTACCCACGGAAAGTCAGGAGATGTGGCCGTGGTGATTGCAAGGACGGGGAAAGTCGGAGATTCGCATGGCATGTCAGCGTTTATCATTGAGAGAAATACACCCGGACTAAGCGCAGGGAGAAAGGAAAACAAATTAGGCATGCGTGCCTCTGAAACTGCAGAAATGATTTTTTCAGATTGCAAAGTCCATGAATCTCAGCTGATCGGTAAAGAAGGCGATGGATTCGTTCAATCGCTTAAAGTGCTGGATGGTGGCAGAATATCTATTGCCGCGTTGAGCCTAGGTATTGCAGAAGGGGCATTTGAAGCAGCCCTTCACTATTCAAAAGAGCGGCATCAGTTTAACCAACCTATATCCAGTTTTCAGGGTATATCGTTCAAATTGGCCGAAATGGCCACGAAAGTCGAGGCAGCAAAATTATTGACTTTTCGAGCGGCCGATCTAAAAAACAAGGGTTTAAGTGTCAATAGGGAATCTGCAATGGCAAAATTGTATGCTTCTGAGGTGGCCGTGGAGATTGCGAATGATGGAGTCCAGATTTTTGGAGGATATGGGTACACCAAGGACTTCCCTGCAGAAAAGTACTACCGTGACGCGAAACTTTGCACCATTGGTGAAGGCACCTCCGAAATACAAAAACTGGTCATTTCAAGGTCTATTTTGAAATAGGGCTTGTGTATTTCTCACGGAAACGTATATATTTGCAGCCCAAACATTAGAAAGATGCTAATTATCAACATTAAAGAGAACGAATCAATCGATAAAGCCCTAAAGCGCTTTAAAAAGAAGTTTGAAAAGACCGGAGTATTGAAGTCTCTTCGCGCAAGAACAGCTTTCACAAAGCCATCTGTGAAAAGAAGAAGTGAAATAATCCATGCTTCTTATATACAAAAGCTATACGAGAAAGATAATTACTAACAAATAGTAGACATTTTATAAACATTCCTCCCTTTGCTTCGCAAGGGGAGGATTTTTTTTTATATTCGACACATTAAGATTCGCGTTTGGGATGTGTGGATTCAATGATTGATTCTTTCATAAAATATATTCAATTTGAAAAACGGTATAGCACAAAGACCGTTGTTTCCTACGCAACTGACTTGCACCAATTTCAAACTTTTCTAACCGAGGAATTTTCAGGCACAATCATCACCGATGCCAATTACGGACTGGTGCGTTCGTGGATCGTAAAACTGGTGGAGATGAAACTGGACCCCACTTCGATCAATCGAAAAATAGCCTCCTTGCGATCCTTCTACAAGTTCTTGCTACGCCAAGAAGTGATTAGTCAAGATCCAATGCAGAAGATCAAGATATTGAAGACGGCAAAAAAGTTGCCTCATTTTGTGAGCGAGGCAGATGCCGTGCAATTGATGGACAACGTTGAATTTTCACCAGATCATCAAGGCCTTCGAGATCAGCTTGTCCTGGAGCTTTTTTATGGAACCGGCATGCGGCTTTCTGAACTGATCAATCTAAAGGAATCCAGAATTAACCTTAGAGATAGAACGTTGCGGGTCATAGGAAAGCGAAACAAGGAGCGCGTCATCCCGTTTTCTACTCAGCTGGTTTCGTTGATTGAGTCTTATTTAAAAATCCGGAACAAGGAAATCGGAAGCCCAACTCATGGATACCTGTTTGTAACCGATGCAGGAGAACAACTCTATCCGGTATTGGTGAACCGGCTTGTGAAAAAGTACATGAACTTATTCACTAGTGTGGAGAAAAAGAGCCCACATGTTCTGCGCCATACTTATGCCACTCATCTTTTAAACAAGGGCGCTGAGATTAACGCGGTGAAAGAGTTGCTAGGGCATAGTAGTTTGGCGGCTACGCAGGTTTATACTCATAATTCGATGGAAAAGTTGAAGAAGGTTTTTGAACAAGCTCACCCGAAAGCGTAATTTTTTTGATTGTTTATATGTTTAACTTTAATTTTTATAATTTATGAAACTGCAAGTTCATTCCATTCATTTTAATGCGGACAGCAAATTGGTTGAGTTCATTCAAAAGAAAGTTGATAAACTGGAAACGTTTTATGACCGCGTGGTGGATGGGGAAGTGTTTTTGAGAATCAATAATGAAGGAGTGGACAACAAGACGGTAGAAATAAAAGTGAAGGTACCCGGAAGCCAACTTTTTGCGAAAGAACAAGCCCGATCATTCGAGGCGGCCACTGACCTTGCCACAGAAGCCTTGCGCAATCAGCTAAAAAAGTACAAGGAAAAATCATAAAACAATGTGTTAACCCCAAAAAGAGGCCTTGAACAAGGCCTTTTTTATTTGCCATTGTGTGATCATTTACATGGTCTCATCTCTAAAATGAAGTAATTTTACAGGCTTTAATTTAGTTTAATCAGAATGCAGTTTTTGTTCCGTGTCTGGCTTGTGGTAGTGTTAATGTCATCGCTGGTATTCAATAGCACGTTTGCTCAGAATCAAGGATCTAACTTTTTTACTAAAAAGGATTCAGCAAAGGCTAGCTATAAAAATAAGCTACTAGTATTCCCATTGTTAGCTTCTTCACCTGAGACGAGTTGGGTTTTTGGTGTGGCCAATGCCTTTATATTCAAAACCGCAAAAAGTGATTCGGTGCTAAGAGTTTCAACTATCCCCTCTGGAATTTTATACACACTAAATAATCAAATTCTTATTGCGCTTGGCGCCAATATCTTTTTGCCCAAAGAGCGCTACATTATTCGTTTTGAAAACTCGTTCAGCAAATTTCCCGATAAGTTTTGGGGTATAGGAAACAATACAGATGGTAGAGAAGAGGATCCGGAGCCCTATACATTTACTCAGTTCTACATTAATCCACAACTGTATCGAAAAGTGTATGGCAGCCTTTTTTTAGGAGGAGGCGTTGATTTCCAACGTGTATTCGATATCGAATATAAACCAAATAAATATTTTGTTCAGGATAAGGTATTGGGAGTATATGATAGATCTTCCTATTCAGTTTTTGGTCTCAGCCTTTTTATTAATTACGACTCGCGCAACCATGCCTATGTACCTGATCGTGGAGGCCTGTTCAGAGTGCGCTTTTCAAATTTTGATACACGACTTGGCAGTGATTATAACTTCCGAACTGTTGAGATCGATTTTCGGAAGTTTATTCGTGTAACAGAAAAAAGCATTTTTGCAATACAGAGTTTTAACACATTCAATTTTGGCGATACGCCATATCGTAACCTGGCGATCCTTGGCGGTAATAGCATGATGAGAGGCTACTTTGCTGGCCGATACAGAGATCAGAAATTCGCTGGAATGCAGGCGGAGTACCGTTTTCCCATCAAAGGAAGATTTGGTGGAGTAGCGTTTGCAGGGGTTGGGCAGGTGGCAAATAGTTTTGGAGATTTTGGGTTTGATAAACTCAAACCCTCTATTGGCACGGGAATACGCGCGGCAGTACTGCGCAAAGAAAAACTGAATTTACGTTTTGATATTGCTGCCGGATCAGGCGGAACGGTGAATTATTACGTGGTACTTGCTGAATCATTTTAGAAAGAATGCATCCAATACTGTTTGAAGCCGGATCGGTCACTGTTTACACCTACGGATTTTTCATTGCGCTCGGGGCTGTACTTGGAGGTCTTTATATGTGGAGGCAAGGGGAAAAAGAATTTGGGCTAACATTTGATCAAGCCAACACACTATTTGTCTTGTTGATTATTGCCGGAGTAGTAGGTGGAAAATTGTTTGTTCTTTTTGAACAGCCATCTTTTTATCTAAAAAATATCACCAAACTGTTTTCCGGAAGCGGCTTTGTTTTTTATGGCTCGCTGCTTACGGCCATTCCTGTTATGCTTTGGTACTTTAAAAAGAATAGAATTCCAACGCTGGCGATGTTGGACGTGATGGCAGTTGTTACTTGTATTGTCCACGGTTTTGGCAGAATGGGTTGCTTCAATGCTGGTTGTTGTTATGGCGTACCGACAGATAGCATTTTTGGAGTCGTATTTTCTGATCCGGTTTGTCAAGCACGCCCGTTAAACGTTGCACTTCATCCGACTCAACTTTACGAAGCAACACTCATTTTTGGTATTCTTATTTTTTTGTTGATCTATAAGAGTCACAAGAAATTTGATGGGCAATTATTTATTCTCTATTTGATCATTTATGCTTCTGGGCGCAGTGTGCTGGAACTGCTGCGGGGCGATTTAGAGCGCGGCTTTGTAATACAAGATTGGCTCTCTAATTCGCAATTTATTTCAATTTTGGTTATCGGATTGAGTGTTTATTTCTATGTAAAGTTGAATAGAAGAGCTACCTTGATCCATCGAAGAAAATAGTGTTTATGGAAAGCCAAAGTTTTGCTCAACGACTGATGAAATCTACCTATAAGATCATTAAGAGAGTAATTATATTTTCCTTGCTAATTGGTGTAGCCATCCTTTCTTTTTTCTATTTCGGAACCTATGAAAGCGGTGTGATGGCCGGCAAAGTTTTAAGGATCACGGAAAAGGGAGTTATTTTTAAAACCCACGAAGGTAAGATCAGTTTGGAATCATTTGGGGCACTAAAGGGTGCCAGTCCTATTGCGGAAACGTTCGATTTTTCAGTAGAGAATAGCGAAGTTGAAGTGATCAAGCAATTAGAAGAAGTGGCGTTGACCGGAGAGCGGGTCAATCTGAAGTTCGAGAAACGTTACATGGCTTTTTTTTGGAGGGGTGACACCAAGTATTTTATTACGGAAGTAGAAAGACAAAAATAACGACTGTGAAAAATTCATCTCAAATTGTTGTATATGGCTCTTATGGCTATACAGGAAAACTCATTGTTGATCTTTGTAAAGCCAATAACATGGAAGTCGTGTTGGCCGGACGCAACGAACACTCCTTAAAGCAGCAAAGCGAAAAAACCGGCTATCCTTATCAGGTAGTTGAGAGTAGTGATCTGTTGGGTTTGAAGAAATTGCTCGAGCCAGCAGCGTTGGTGATTCACTGTGGTGGTCCGTTTCGCTATACGGCAAAAACAATGAGTGAAGCATGCATCGCTACGAATACACACTATACAGATATCACCGGAGAGTATCAGGTATTTGAGTCGTTACCAGATTTAGATAAAAAGGCAAAAGAGCTAAATATCACGATCATGCCGGGTACTGGCTTTGATGTAGTTCCCTCTGACTGTTTAGCCTTACATTTGAAAAACAGACTGCCATCGGCTACTCATTTACAACTCGCATTTACGATGAGCAAAGGTGGGCTTTCGCGGGGCACTGCAAAAAGCATGACCGAGGGTCTCGGTTATGGTGGGTTGATTCGCACAGATGGAAAACTGACCTATTGCGCGATGGGATCAAAAGTGATGGAAATCGATTTTGGATCATTCAAGTCAAAGACTTTGTGCATTCCGTGGGGAGATATATCAACAGCATGGAGAAGTACTGGCATACCCAATATTGAAGTATACACCGGAGCAACGGAGAGCATGATTGCCAACGCGAAAAGAAGCAACTACTTCAATTGGCTGTTGAGAATGCGGTGGGTAAAGAACTTTATGCTGAAGCAAATTGACAAAAAGCCGGCTGGCCCCAGTGATGAAAAACGGGAGAGTGGCAGAAGTTTTTTGTGGGGAAGAGTGTGGGATGCTTCCGGCAAAGAATGTGTGAGTCGATTGGAGACGTTGAGTGGATATTCGCTCACCGCACATACCGCTGTGAATATTGCACAAAAGATATTAGCCGGAAATTTCAAGCCGGGCTATCAGACTCCCGCCATGGCTTATGGGGCAGACTTAATCATGGAAGTGAAGACAACCAAGCGTACCGATTTATAACTAGCGCGAACCGGAAACTAATAATTTGCCCAGCTCTTCTTTGTCCAACATGGTTACTCCCTTTTGAGTAGACATAATTTTGTCAGCGGAGTTACTTTGATCAGTTAAGGTCTGATTTTCTTTTACGCGTTCTGCAATCGTTCGGTAAACAATTTTTTCTTTGACAATAGTATCCGGTTTGGCTGCAAGGAAAACAGTGTCTGTTTGAAGTGTAATTTTCTCCACAATCAGAGGCTTACGATTCAGCGAGCCCGAGAACCAGGCGATGCCACCGACTACCATTACTAAAGCCACTGCCGCATAGGAAGGGATTGGCTTTGCGTACCATGGATAAATCGAAACAGCACGATCTTTCTGACGTGCGTGTTTAATTTTACGCCACACATCGGAAGATTGAATGACTGGTGATTGATGCTTTAATTCGCTCAGCGAAAAATTCACTTTTCGAATTTCTTCGTATTCCTCTTCTGAATCGATGACAGTGTTTACCAACTCTTTTTCAGTCGCAGTTAATTCCTGATAGCTGTGTGACTGAAGAAGTTTTTCGATTTGATCGATGTTTTCCATACTTATTATTTTTCTAAAACCAACTTATACTGTTGCAAACGACTGGCCAGGCGTTTTTTTAAATAGAATAATCTTGATTTGACTGTTCCTTCCGGACACTGAAGGACTCGCGCGATTTCACTCACATCCATTTCCAATTCGAAACGCAAAGAGAACATGGCGCGCACGTCTTCATCTTCTTCGCATAATACCTGATCTAACTTTTGTTGGAAGGCGAGCTGATCCAGATGATTGCTGACAGACTCATGTGTGTGATCAGAAATGACTATCAGACTATTTGCCTGCTTTCGAAATGCTTGCCTGCGGTATTCATTCTTGCACATGTTGTGCGCTATCGAATACAACCACGTGGAGAATTTTCGACTAGAATCAAAGGCAGTCCTGTTATCTAAGATACGAATGAAAAGATCGTGTAAAAAATCCTCTGCCTTCGGTTTGTCCTGACACAGCATGCGATAGAAGTACCTAAGAAGTGGCTGGCTGTAGCGATGATAAATCACCTCCAATGCCCGCTCACTTCCCTGGCTTGCTTTCTCCATCAGCGCTTCGTCTGACAGTTTTTTTAAATCATGATTAAAAAATAGCACGAAGTTTATTTCTCAATTACTTCCATGAAAATTCTGAATCCCACAGCCGCATCCGGTTTGGTATAGCTGTTGATGCTTTTGATGGTTGATTCTTCCGGAAAGTGATTCCAACTTCCGCCACACGCTTTTCCTTTTTCCTGTATCATTTCGGCTACGTTGCCCACTACATCGTATAATCCAATATCATTCGGAAAGTACACTTTGGTGGCGCTCATGGCAAAGAAACCATCTGCTGCTCCTAATCCGATCTTCTTCATGCCGGGACAGGTAATTTGATCAGACACTTTAAAATTTCCCAAGTAGCAACCTCTACTGTTGATCGGACTACTGCGTAAGCCGTAGTAGCGGAACCAAGGGTAAAGAATATCAGGATCACTCAACGAGACCATTCTCTTTTTATAGTTTTTATCAAATTCTTTTCCGGGAGGAGTGATTCGTACTTCCACTTTTTGTTCATTCGGATTCAAGGAGGTTGGGTTTTTTATTCCAGCCGCAGCCAGTTGCCATTCGTTTAATGAAGGTAAGCGGAACTTTACTTTTTTAAACTTATGTTCATTCGAACGGTTGTATTGTTCGGTAAGCCAATCACAATACGCAACGACTGCCTCATACGATAGATTGACAGCCGGATAGGTTGAATATCCTTTATCTTTTTTGGTTCGAATATGATCCGAAGAGTACCCTTTCATGAGCGAAAGAGTCGGCTCACTATATTCTGAAAAATCAAATTTGTATTTTTCGTAGAGATCTGTCAGGTTATGCTCTTTCAGGTAATTTAGAAAGAGATTGTATTGTTCGTTCGTTACTTCTGAGTCGAAGGCATAGATGGTTTGATAGACCTGCCGAAAGCCATCATCAACGGATTTGATATTTAGCTTTGAAGGGTAGTAAGGAATCCCTTCCGGAGCATTATCCAGAAAACGCGCCATGATACCTTCGTTGCCAGTATCCTGCGCGATTTTTTCCATCACTTTTTTTAGTTCGCGTGCCTTTTCGATTGATCCCTCTTTGATGTACGATTCATATAACAGAATCATTGGCAACAAATAATTGGGACTGAATTGCTTTCCGGCATCGTGGCTTGATTTACCATTGAAGTCGACCAACAGATAGTCCATCAGAAACTCTTTTTCAAGATTTTTTCGGATTTGCGAAATGTTATCCACGTTGGTTAAACTGTGCAGCGATGCCAGCCCCACTACGTACAGGTATTCTTTGATAGAGTGAACATTTTCTTTTGGGATGGTTAATGCATAGTAGAATTTTTTACCAGCGTTTTCTTTCGGCAGCATGGCGCAAAGCGCAGAAACATTCCACGGTCCGCTATTGGTGTAAGTGATATTGGCTGCTTTGAACTTTCGTTGAAGATAGTTGGCGTCATTCAGCATTTCTAAATTGATAATACAAACATCTTTGCGGATTCCGAATGCATCTTGCAACAAATACAAAGGAATAGTGGTGTTTTCTCCTTCCGTAATTAAAATGGAGGATGGTGCCACCGATTGAAGTACATTGTAACTGTAGTTGAGAAGCGAAGAAGACACCTGAGTACCTTTCAGCAGACGGTCGCTAAACTGAGAGCGCCCTGATTGATCTAATTCAAATTCCGAAAGCAGTTGCAAGAGCGCATAGGTTTCCGGCCTTTCCGGATTTCGTGCATAAGCCGTTTTTAGAAGCGCCTGGGCTTCCAATGTCAACCCTTTGTTCCAACCTTTCACTACGAGAAGTTCAAATGAATCGGGGACGGACATTTCCATTTGACGAATGATTTCGGTGAGCTTTTGAGAAGACTCTTGGGCAAATACTGAAGCTGTGTAATAATTGAGCCATCCAGCGGCATTGGTAGCAGATGTGGCTGTTTCGATTTTCCAGGCTTTTGCCTGATCGGCATACCACGCTATTGTTTTTATCTCCAAAGTTTTTGGAAGGATTCGTTCGGCAGGTAAGCTCATCCCCAGTAGGGGAAGAGCAAGTAGTGCTAGAAGTAGTGTTTTCATAATAATTTTTTATAGGATTATGTCCGGTGTAACATTCAAACTGGGTTGCCCTTTACCTGCTTGCTCGCGAGCCAAGCTGAAATAAGGCAATTTGTAACGCAGTACACCCGAACCGGAAAAACGTTCAATTATTAAGGAAAATAGTTAAGCGGAGAGTGATTATCCTATTTCTTACCGATAAGTTTTTTTACAAACTCCAACTGCCGGTCGTAGTTATTAACTAAATCCAATGGTTCCACCGCTACGATGTGATCGGGTATTGTTCCGCGTCCTATTTTGAATTGGCCCCGCGTGGCATTTGAATAGTATACCAGTGGACTGCCAATTTGAATTTTTGAGTGGGGAAGCTCTAAATGAATAAAGCTGGCTCCATTGCCACCTTCATAGGCACCGCCACACTCCATACCTACCAATGTCCCTACCTGATACGTTTTGCAGGCCGCGAGGAACTCAGATGTCGTAGAAAACGAGCGCTCATTTTGCAAGATGTAAATATTGCCTTTAAACCGATTGGCTTTGGGAAGTTGAGGTTGCAATTCTGCCGTCACCTCCTGACGCAATGAAAAAGAACCATTGGCTTCTTTCTTCAATCCTTGTTTTAGATTTTTCCGATCGTTTACCGAAAGATCGGAGTAGTTTAGAAACTCAGAGCTATCCGTAATAGCGTGCATCTTCTGATAATAGCGCACAGCTGTATCCTGCTTCATTAAAAATGTAAACAATTCAACACCTTGAATATCCCAGCCCCCTGAGTTACTCCGAACGTCAATAATCAGATTCGTACACTTTTTAGATTCTGTTTTTTTCATGGCATCGTTCATGAAATTTTTCATTCCTAATCTCGCTGATTCACTGGTTGTCATTCCCTTTCCGCCAAACCCATCGAATCGGAGAAGAGCGGTTGCCGGAACATCAGCAGGAAAGGACAATCGCCAAGGCTGTTTGTGTCGTTGGTTGTACAATTGATTCGCTTTCTGATTGATTTTATTTTTAGTGTAAGCCCTTTCGGTAACCCCGTATTTCTGAGCCGGCACAGTTGAGCGATAGAGATTTCCATTCAAGTCTTTAAACTCAACATCAAACTGATCAGGGCGTTCGATCAATGTGTAGTAGAACAAACAAAATGATCCGCCTTGCAAAGCAGTATTCTTCGATACCTCAATGTATCCGTCTGACCAATAGTGTTTTTTGATTGTCTGCATGATGTTGTCAGAAGAGCGGCCATTGATTTGCACTAACTGATACCCCAATGTAATCTGTGAATCGGTGCTGCCATTAAATATGACATACAGCTTGTTGTCAATCGGAAATAGGAAGAAGGGAAATGTGCGAATGCTTCCGATGTAGCGATTGAAATCGGCAGTGGGTAGTGCGTTGGTGTGCGCACAACGAACATCAGAAATGACAGATAAAACATTTTTATAAAACGAATAAAATGGCAATGGCTTGTTGAGCAATTGATATACGCTATCCAGTTTTACCTGCATTTTTTCCTTCGGCAAATAGCGATAGAGCCCCGGATGAGTTTCTGTGAGAATTCTTCGTAGATAATTAAAATCTTTCTGCATCTGCTCGGGCGAAAGCATTTTCGTAGCGAGTGTATCCGGTTGTGCGAGGCCTATTAAAGGAAAATAGAGGAGAATCAGAAAAAGATGACGAAGCTGCTTCATTTGTTTTTTTGTAGTAAAGAAACGCTACTGAGGCCTCCTTTTCTTCTCAAATCTAGATTTGAGCGTTGATTTAGCTCTTTTTTTGTTGCTGGTTTATGAATTCGGTAGGCGATAAGCCCGTAAATTGTTTGAAAGTACGCTGAAAGGTAGCCTGTGAATTAAAGCCACACTCAAAGGCAATGCCGGTGATGGTGAGATGCGGTTGCGATTCCAGTAATCGCTTCTTTACTTCTTCGATCCTGTATTGGTTGATGAATTCATTGAAGCTTTTTCCCGCATGCTGATTTAACACAGCTGAAATTGTTTTCTGTGGAATGTTCGTGGCTTTCACCATATCGTTCAGTGTTAATTCCGGGTTTAGGAACATTCGATCCCGATGCACTACTTTTTCTAATGCTGCCAGCGTTTTTTGGATAGTTTCTGCATCTAAATTTTTTCCAGTAACAGATGGCCTCGCTTTCAAATAACCATTAAACCCTAGCCAGTACACCATCACTGTCAATGGAATGTAAACCGGATACCATCCTACCCAATCAAGCAAAGCATCCGACAATGCTGGGATGAGGTAAGGGATTAAGTGGAGCAACCAAATGCTTTGAAAAATAGCAAAGCTGATTAAAAATTGTTTGGGCCATGTCTGCGCGTCAGATTTGTGGTTGGCAATCCATTTTCTCAAGGCTAAAGCGGTGTAAACAGTAACAGACAACCATCGGGGGAAATCGGCATAGACATTGTATTGATAAATGAAATTTCCCCAAACTTTAAATTCATTATTAGCAATGATTTGTAGAATAGCACCCAACACAAAAATCAAACCAACCAAACTGGGAAAGATGTCAATAATAGATCCATAAAAATGTACCCGATGTGAGCGATTGAGTTTGAATCCGGGCACGTAAAGTGACTCAGTATAAAAATAAACCAGCGGTCCGATGGGCATGATGATAACAAGCGGGATAATCAGTGAGATGATGGTCCAGATGGTAGATCCATTTGATATGTTTTGGTTAAGTAAGTAAAGATTCAAACAAGCAAGCGAGATTAGAAAAAGGATTGCAGCCAACATCTTATTTGCATACAGTTTTTCTTTTTTGAGATAAAGCAATAAGCTAATAATGAAGCCCTGAATGGCTCCAAGCAAAATGAGACTATCTAAGAAATTCTTCAGTTGCATTTAAATGTGATATACCCAGTCTTTGTACTGTCCATCGGTAGAATTGAAATCCGCTCGCTTTTGAAAATTCCAATCCAAAGTTTCGATCGATATAATTCGATCGAGTTGAAGATTGCGATGACCTTCGTTGCCTCTGGCTTTGGTAAAACTACCGGTTTGCCAACAGACCAATACAATTTGATTTTTGGAAGTCGTGCAAACCTCATAAATGCACACTGTATTTGGTAGTGGCTCACGACTAATTTGGGTACGAGACCCCTGTTTGTGTTTAGAAGCCCCCCAGAGTTGATGTGTCAGTTCTTCGAGCGACAACCTACTTACTTTAGTTGAATCTAACGGCTACCATAGCGGGCCACAGCTTGCCTGTGATTAGCAGCAACTTGCTTTTCTTTTCATAAGCGATGCCATTGAGCACATCTGCGTTTGGATTGAGTGGAAACACTTTTTCAGCTAGCTCTGTTAAATCCATACGCCCCACCACCTTACCATTGTTCGGATCAATTTTTAAAATAAAATTAGTTTGCCACTGATTGGCGTAAATGAATCCATCGATAAACTCCAACTCATTCAATTTTTCAGAAGGCGTGTCTCCATCCGTTACTTTCAAAATGGTAACGGGCTTTAGTGTTAGCGTATCTAGAAAATAAAGATGGTTGGTGCCATCGCTGACAATTAGATTACTTCCATTGTGAGTGATGCCCCATCCCTCGCGATCGTATTCAAACTCTCGGATTTTTTCAAACGTCCGTAGGTCATACACAAAACCAATTTTTGTCTGCCACGTCAATTGATAAATCTTGTTATTTAAAACAGTGATACCTTCTCCAAAATACTTTTTATCAAGAACCACTTTTTTGTCTTGTTTACCGGTGGCGATGTCAACTTCAGCAACCCAAGAAGTTCCATACTGTCCGGTGCTTTCAAAAAGCCTTCCCTGCTCAACAACAAGTCCCTGCGTGAAAGCTGTTTTGTCGTGAGGGAAAACTTTAACAATCGAATACGGAATTAGATCTTGTGAGGCTGCTTCTTTGTTCTCTTTGGCTTTGCATCCAATAAGAAGAACTAAACTCACTAGAAAAACAGATGTTAACTTCATTATTTTCTATTTACAATTTACCACTTTTTCACCCTTACTAACCAATCGGCCAAAAGGTTTCAGTCGACTGCCTTTTTCCTTGGCAAAACGTTCAAATTCTCCAGCATGATTCTCATCTACCGAAACCAATAAGCCTCCACTTGTTTGTGGGTCTGCTAAAATAGAACGCATGGCATCATCGAGCATTCCTATCTTGCTTCCATAACTATCCCAGTTACGTTGCGTTCCACCCGGTGTTGACTTTTGCGAGAGGTATTCAGCCAGAAAATCGAACTTCGGTACTTTATCAAATTCAATTTCAGCAGAAAGATTGCTTCCTTCACAAACCTCTGCCAAGTGACCCAACAACCCAAAACCAGTGACATCGGTCATCGCATTGATATAAGGCAGCTTACCGAAATCTGTGCCAATTTTATTTAGTGTTAACATCGAATCGATGGCTACTTTCAAATGCTCGTCTTTTACAATTCCTTTTTTTTGTGCCGTTGTAACTATTCCGACACCAAGAGGCTTTGTTAGGTAGAGCAGCGACCCCAATTTTGCTGTATCGTTTCTTTTCAAGTGTTCTTTTTTCAATTTCCCGGTAACGGCCAAACCAAAGACCGGTTCAGGGCAATCAATACTATGCCCACCAGCCAACGGAATTCCAGCCTGAGCACAAATCTTTCTACTTCCTTCTAAAACGTCTTTGGCAACGGAAGCTGGAATTTTGTTGATTGGCCAGCCGAGGATGGCAATGGCCATAAAGGGTTCGCCACCCATTGCATAGATGTCGCTTATGGCGTTTACCGATGCGATGGACCCAAACGTAAAAGGATCATCCACAATTGGCATAAAAAAATCAGTCGTGCTCACGATGCATGTTCCATCGCCTATATCAAATACAGCAGCATCGTCTTTCGATTCGTTGCCCACAAGTAATGATGGAAATTGTGCTTTTGGTAAATCGGAGTGAAGCATGGCATCCAGGATCGCTGGTGAGATTTTGCATCCACAGCCAGCGCCATGTGAAAATTGAGTCAGTTTGATTTCGTTCATTTTGGAAGTCGACAAGTTAGGCCAAATCTTTTTTGCTTTGAGGATTTACAAATAACCTAAACTTAACGTTTACAAAACTAATTATTTATAGTGTAATCGTTAGTTTGTGATATTGTTAAGGGTGTACGACAGTTTTACTTAAGGTGGATAGCTCAATGGTGTACTTTGCGCAATCTTTGAGCACTTAGTGGTTTGCATTTTTACCACAGGGAACACAAAGAAGCCACAAGGGTCACGGAGAAATGCAAAACTGTCGTAACCCCTATTTTTAAAATGAACTCTATCATCTACTTTTTCGCAGCTATTTTACATATTGCCATAAGTGCTTTCCATCTGCATGACTTGTTTACAAAAAGCAAGCGAGCTGACAAGTTGCTTTGGTGCCTGTTTCTACTAATAGCACCATTCATTAGCGTCTATATTTACCGAAAGACGATGCGCAGACGCAAGCAAGATTTCTTTTTTTCGTAGCAATTGTCATCTATTGGCGTAATCACCAGACATGCTCTGTGCAAAAGTATTCGCGTCTTTTCCATCC